>NZ_JBSFVD010000006.1:0-45316 GCF_053592135.1 Streptomyces sp. NPDC002784
TTGGCGAGAGGCGACCACCCCGACGAAATCCCGGGCCGCGAGTGCGGCCGGTATGGAGCGCTGGTGGATCCGTGCTCGGCTCCCCTCAGCCCCGCTCGTACGAGACGAGCGGAGGAGGCAACCGGCCGCCGTACCGAAGTGCGGCGGCGAGGTGAGGCTGTGCATGGTCTCCTTCGGGAACACGGGCTCCCGTTTCAGGCGTATGGAGACGTGACCTTTCGGTCTAAGCCCTCCGGTTGACCAGGGGTCCGGGTCCCTCGGCCCGCTCTGTCCCGGGCCCCTTGTCGTGCGCTCGCCCGGTTCGCTGAAGCGACCCGAACGAGAGGAACATGTATTACGTGTCCCTCATCTTGCAGAGAGGAGTTCGCCCCGTCAAGCCCTTCGGCTGTTTGAGTTCTGCGAGCCCCTCGCGCTCGATGTACCTACAGACTGGCGTCGGCGCGGACGACGATCGACTTCGCGGATGTACGACCCAGGTCGTCCTTGGCTACCGTGAAGTCGTACCAAGTCGTCCCACGGAGTCGGAGGTTGGACGTGGCGAACGAGCGACTGCGCGGCGCGATAGTGGACTTGGGCCTGACGCTCGACGAGGTCGCCCAACGGCTCGGGGTCGCGTTCAAGACGGTCGAACGATGGATCAACGAGCCTGAGCGCAAGCCATATCGCCGCTTCCAGTACGCGACGGCCTCGCTGTTGAAGTGCGAGGTGTCCTACCTGTGGCCCGACGAACGCACGTCAGCAGAGGTCACCGCCTCCGGCAACGCGGAGTTGGTCAGGCTCTATCCACACCGCTCCGTGGTGATGCAGACCCTCTGGACAGACCTCTACTCCAAGGCGCGGCGGCAGTTCGACGTGTTGGTGTACTCCGGCTTCTGGCTGACCGAAGATGCGACGTTCCACCGCATCGTGAAGGAGAAGTCAGCCGAAGGCGTGTCCATCCGCTTCCTGATGGGAGAGCCCACGTCGCCGGCGGTGGCCATGCGCGGGGACGACGAGGGGATCGGCGCGGCCATGGCAGCGAAGATCCGGAACGCCCTGGTCAACTACAGTCCGCTCTTCGGCCTTCCTGGCGTTGAGTTCCGGCTGCACAACACGACCCTCTACAACTCGATCTATCGAGCCGATGACGAGATGCTGGCCAACGGCCACATCTACGGCGTCGGCGCCTACATGGCCCCTGTGCTGCACCTGCGACGCGTGCCCGGCGGTGAACTCTTCGACGCCTACGCTGAGAGCGTGGAACGGGTCTGGGAATCAGCCCGCCCGATCTCCTCACCTACCGAATGGGAAGGCGTGCACTGATGAGCCGGATCGACTACTTCCGCGACCCAAGCGCCCCTAAGGCCAACTCGGTAGTCCCCTCGGTCACGGCCGTTGTCCGGGACGACTCGGGGCGGTTGCTGCTCATCCACAAGACCGACAACGACCTGTGGGCACTGCCCGGCGGCGGCCACGACATCGGCGAACGCATCGCTGACACCGTCGTCCGTGAGGTCTTGGAAGAGACCGGCATCGACGTTGAGGTAGACAGCATCGTCGGTCTCTACACCGACCCTGAACATGTGCTGGCGTACGACGACGGAGAGGTCCGGCAACAGTTCTCCATCTGCTTCCGAGCCCACCCCATCGGCGGTTCCCTGCGTACGAGCAGCGAGTCAAAAGAGGTCCGCTGGGTCAACCCAGCGGACCTTGACGGACTGGAGATCCACCCGTCGATGATGCTGCGCATCCGCCACGGTCTCGACGACTCGCGGCGAGAGCCCTACATCGGCTGATCGTCGGCAGAGACCTGCGCCAACCGGCCCTCAACACGCTTCGACGCTGCGTGGATCTCGGGAGCCGCGCGCTGAATGAACCGCCCGACGATCGTGTCCGGACCGTATCGCTGCACGATCTCGTCCAGCCGCTCGGCCGGCGTGGTCTGCGTCCCGTCGGGCGTCGTCGTCATGTCGCAGTACAGCAGGGCGTCAACAAGGTCCGGACGCTCTAGCTCGAACTCCCCTTCAAGCTCCTGCCTCAGTCCGCGCTCTTCGGCTTCCAGCAGGGCGCAAGAGTGGTGAGCCACGAGACGAACGACCCGCTCGTCTGCCTTTTCCTGGTCCCGGAGGAACCGCGCGCCGTCCAGCGGGTGAAAGCCGGTGGTCGCGATCGTCGGCGAGTATCCGATGTCATGCAGCACCGCGGCAGCTTCCAGCAACTCGGCATCGTCGCCCATGATCGGGCCCAAGGAGCGAGCGCGCTTGGCGACCCCCAACGAGTGCGCCCACCGACGCGGGAGCGGATCGGACAGCAGCGATTCGGAGAGCGAGTACGCCCACTCAGTCAGTCCCATGGCGGCCAAGACTACGGCCGGACGGTGGGCGTCGGGAGAGCGCGCACGGTTCGCCCCTTGCCGTGAACCGTGGCGAGCAGGCCGTTTCCCTCCATCTGGGCAAGGACACGACGCACGGCCGTACGAGACGCGCCGAACCGCTCACAGAGCTTCGCTTCGGACGGGTACGTGTCGCCCACCGACAGCGAGTCCTCCGCGATCACGTCGGTCATACGCTCGGCGAGAGACCGGCGGTCCTCACCCCGAGCGACGCGCCACCCAATCCCGGGGGCCGACTCAACAAGGCCGTCGGCTTCGAGGACCTTGAGGGCGCGACGGATCGTGTTGCGGCCGACACCGTGCGACCGCATCATGTCGGCTTCCGACGGCAGGGTCTCGATGCCCTCCCCCTCTTCGATCTCGGTTCGCAGTGCCTCTGCGATGACCAGGTAGGTTCCGCGCGGACTGGCCTCCGGCACTTCCGCTCCTCTCGCGTCGCTCCATCGCTCAACGCCAAGGGTCCCACGGCCGATGGTGCGCAACCGGCCCATCTGCGGGCAACGGCTCCTGCACTCGGGGCATCAAAGCCCTCGCTTCTGCATGTCCGCCCACCTCAGTTTGATGGGAACCATGGTGTTCATCCCAGCCTCGAAACTAACGTCCATTGGTTCAGCGCAGCGCGTTTCTCCATTCTCTCCGCGCTCAACCATTGAAACCAGTTCCGCGTGACGCCCGTCCCGAGTAACCGCGTAGACAGTAAGGCATTCCATCCTGTCAAGACGGTCGCGCGCCGGAAAGAAAACGGTATTCAACTCCTTTTCTTTTGCTGTTTGATTTGCAATCCAAGACTCCCCGATGATCACAATCCCATCCGCCCGCGTCGATTCGACAAGGTCGGCGAGTCTTTCGAAAGTGAGAATCTTTTGTTGCTGGTCATGGAATTCTAGGGCTTGCACTGCCACTTGCTGCTGTCCGCGATAGAGGAGAGCGAAGGTGCCATGAAAACCATCCCGCTCCATCACGGTGCGAGCCATCGCCATAAATCCGGGGACATTCTCGATCGCCCCAGACTCCGGGTATGCAAGCTCTCCGTAGCGGGCGGCCGCAACTTCCAACTTCTCTGGATCAAGCTCAAACGGCTCGGTCTCTTCCTCAATGAAACCGCCCGACATAGAGACATGCGTCTGCAAATCTGACTGCGCGACGTGCATGCAGGGGAGACGCATTGAGCTATCTGTGAGTTTCGACGTAACGCATTCCAAGGACCGATCGGGAAGGTCGCATCGTTCAATACCAAACGCCTCATGAGCGGTCCACAAGAGCCGCTCCAGACGGGAATAGGCCTCAGACGTTGCGGCCAGTAGCTCCCAATCAGGAAGCGCTTTGTCAACCCATCGCCGCTTGAGCGTGACGGTACCCACGGGCGGAACGCCATTACGGTGGAGAGTCATGAGAATCTCGGGCGTGGTCTTCCGCGGAGGAAATGAGGCCGTGCCTTCCGCGCGTTGAAGCCAGTCTCTAATCCAGATCACCCGACAGCTACTAAGGAGCTCTAGATCCGATTCTTTAGTGATCCTATTGCGAGACTTGACGACCCACTTCATGATTTCACTACTTCCTGCGGACTGCTGGAACTGCGGATACCAAGTTCCAAAATCAGGGATGACCGCCTTCTGCTTTTGAAGCAGCCACGTAACGTTCCTCAGATTGGGCACGAGAGAGTTCAAGTTGAGCCTGAACTCGTCCGGGTCGTAATACGACTCATGCAGCAAATGCCACTGCGCGTGGCAATCCATCAGCCGTCTGTGGGCGTCGGGCACCGGGCAGGGTTGAACGGAGTCCTCAGTCATGAATGGAGTATAGGCCCATATTAATGGACCACGAGGGTGATTTGACATTTGCGGCAGATGATCCATGAAACGGTGCATCCGACTCACGCGTTCCGGTCGTCAGGGCAAGGCAGAGCGGCAGCCGTCGCCCCTCGATCGGGCATGAAGGGCACAACAGCAAGAGGCCCGGACAAGATGCCCGGGCCCTCACAGTTCACCTACCTAAACGACTAGCATCTACGCGCGTCGCTCCCCCTGCTGAAGAAACGGCCTCACAAAGAGAGAGACCGTCACCCTCGGCACAGTGCGTAACTTATTGCACCATTCGGGGACTCTCTTGATTTAAGCGAAGCTTCCGTGAGCGAAAGTCGAGGACATTCGCTTGTCCGGCTCCCCCATGTGAAGCAGAAGGCGGTGGAGAGTCCGCCTTCACCTTCTCAGGCGTAGGCGCAATTGAGCGAAGAACCGTAGGAGGAATAGCCAGTTTCTCGGCAGCAGGGACATACGGCTTAACCCCGAATTGATGGGTCAACAGCGTCCACAGGAGAAGTGGCTCTTCCTGGCCAACATGAACAGGCTCTTGCTTGCGCCAGCCACGCTGAGAAAGCTGTACATAAAGTGAACGCTTTCTCGTTTCGTCGATAACGCCGACGGCCGCACCTCGCATAATCAAGGACTGAATAGACACACCCCAATTGGCCTTGAGGCGCGCATATTCAGTCAGTGTCATGCGTTCCGAGATTGCCTCTATTGCGCGCTCACGTGGCACCAGCAACGCTGAGGCGAATTTGTTGGCTTCGCCCTCGGGGTCTCGCACCCGGGGGCGGAAAGTATGAAGCACTAGGTGCCCGACCTCGTGAGCCAGCGTGAAGCGGTCACGGTCACCGTGACTACCTGGGAAATACCCGATGAGAGCCACATCTCCAAGACCGCCCCAATACGAGACGCCGAAATGGTTACTCGTGGTCTGCTCTTCCCCTCCGGCCGGATCGTTCAGCACAATTGGAGCGACCGCAATGCCGCCTCGCTCCAACGCCCGAGTCAGGTGGGGGATAGGTAGGTCTGGCGCCAAGCGAAGCGCTTGCCGCGTCTCATTGGCTAGTTCTTCAATCTCCTCGTCAGTTACTTCGTCTGCCGTAGCGTACGGCAGAGGTGGGGTTGGATACCTCTCAGAGGTCAACATGTCCTCGGAGACTCGATAGCTCTCGCTGTAGAACGCGTGCACGCGCTTGGTCACCGTCCGCTTGGCAGAGGCCAGCTTCCGGAACCGAAGTGAGTCGAGGGGGACAGACTTCGGCTGAACGTAAAAGAATCCGAAGGGCGTCTCAGTCGCGTCGGCGATCATCTGAAGCTTGGTGTCGTCGTGGTCCTTGTAGCCGTTCTCGACCTCAGAAATCCACGACGCGCCAACTCCGGACATCTTCGACAGTTGGGCCTGAGTCAGGCCCAGTAGTTCTCGAAGCGTGCGTAGGCGTTCACCCGGAGATGCCGCCAGCACCGTAGGCATTGCCCTCCTCCTTGCTCGCAGGGATGTCCAGGTGGATACCTGCATCCGTAGGCCGGAACTCCAGATCACTCATGGCAGAGGCAGTCTGGGGCAACGGGAAGTCAATGTCGATCTTCTCCTTCCGACCGTACTTCCACTCGCCGATCGGGCGCACCACGCGGAACGCCGGCGCACCCGTCTCGGCGTCGAGGCGCCACAGGACGAGCAGGCGATCGTTGGCGGGACCCCAGAGGGGTTCCATGCCCTCGAAGATGGACAACGGGTCGTTGGCGTAGAAGGCACGCCGTTCGGCGTTGCGCCCCGGCGGAGGCACGTCCTTCTCCGAAGGAGCGTGCAGGACGCGAGCCCTGTAGCTGCCGTCCGACACCCACAGCTCTCCGTTGCGACGGTGCTTGCCGGTGAGCTTCCAAACTCCGAGTTCCGCCCTGCTCAGGTACAGATGGGCGCGGCCACGGACGTTGTGCGTGGTGAGCCAGACGTAGTCACGGCCGGTCAGATCGTCGTTGCGCTTCTTGTTCTCTTCGCCTGCGCGCGCGAACGCGTCGTGCAGGGGCTCGCACAGATCCGTCATGGCACCGCGGATCCGCTCCACCTCGGCATTAACCATGTCCGCGAAAATATCACGTAGAAAATTAAGGGTCTAGCGGTCGTGGCGCACATCACCACAGGAGCTACCGGGTCCAGTGGAGCAGACGGCACTGACAACGCCGCCCGAGCTGGACGAGCCGACAATGCAACCGCCTGCGGACGCCCCGTGAGCCCCGCCCACGTCCTGCGGTGACGTGCTCGCTGTGTGACTAACTGCGTGACAACGCCCCCGCACATCCACGTACGTCCACGCACGCCGAGGCACTGTCGCAGCAGGTCACTGACACAGTCCCTGCTAGCCCCGAGACCAAGATTGCTTCGGGACGAAGAGGTCGTGGGTTCAAATCCCGCCACCCCGACGCTGTACAGAGGGCCTGGTGTGTAGGTTGCGCCGGGTCCTTTGTCGTGTTCTGGGGGCCGATGAGTTTGGGTGGGGTGGGGAGTCTCTTCTTCGGTGACGCCGTTTCGGCTCGACTGGAGAGGTTCGATATGACCGCCGTTGTGAAGGGTCCCGCCAGTTACTTTCCGTCCATCGAGAAGAAGTACGGGCGGCCGATCCCGGAGTGGATGGGGCTGATCCGGGGGGCTGGGCTCAGTAAGCACATGGAGCTGGTGGGGTGGCTCAAGGCGGAGCACGGGGTGGGGCACGGGCATGCCAATGCTCTGGTGGCGTACGCCCTTGCCGACGGGGACAAGCAGGGTTAGGGGGCTCACGTTTCGTCGTACGGGTCCTCCGGGAGTGGTGTCGGGGTTGCCCTCGTCACCTTCAGGTAGGGGATGGGGGCGCCGTTCACCGGGTCTTTCGTGGTGCGGGGGGTGTAGGTGCCCGTCACGCGTAGCCAGGTGTCCGGGCGGAGTACCGGGGGGACCTGGCCCGTCAGGGCGACCTTGATCGGCTGGGCGTCCGCCGCGCAGCAGTTCAGGGTCATGCGGACCAGGTAGGGGGTGCCGGAGGGAGACAGGGCTACGAAGCCGGTGATCTCCACGCGGCGGTTCTGCAGGGTGCGGCCCTGGTCGTAGACCGCTCTCGCCGCGTAGTCCGGCAGGGAGAGGGGGGTGGGGTCGTGCGGCGGCAACTGTTCGTAGCCGTACGGCTCTTGCAGGGCCGTGCCGGTGCGGAGCGCGCTGTACGAGCCCAGGGCCGGTGGGGCCACCAGGATCAGGGCCAGGACCGGAAGGGTCAGCAGCCAGCTGATGCGGGGTTCCGGGTGGGTGGGCGGCGTGGGGGCCTTGCGTTCGTACCAGACCGTGGCCAGGGCCGCCGCGATCAGGATGGCCGCGGAGAGCAGGAGCAGCGGGCGCAGGCCGGATTTCACGTAACGGAGGTACAGGTCCGTCGTCCCGGCGTGCAGCAGTGACGCGCCCAGCAGGAACAGGAGGGCCGCCTGGGCCTGGCGCTTCACAGGAGCACCGCGCCGGTCGCCGTCGAGACCGCCACCGCCACCACGAAGGTGGTCGGAGCGAAGCGCAGGGCGAAGGCGCGGCCGAAGGTGCCCGCCTGCATCACGAAGAGCTTCAGGTCGATCATGGGGCCCACGACCAGGAAGGTGAGCCTGGCCGTCAGGGAGAAGTGGGTCAGGGACGCCGCCACGAACGCGTCCGCCTCCGAGCAGAGGGAGAGCAGTACGGCCAGCACCGCCAGGGCGAGGATCGCCAGCGGTGGGTTGGACGCCAGCTGCCGCAGCCATGTCTCCGGTGCCGCCGCCTTCAAGGTCGCCGCCGCCATCGCGCCCACCACCAAAAAGCCGCCGGCGTGCATCACGTCGTGCCGGACCGAGCCCCAGAAGGCGGCTCCCCTGGTCTGCCCCTCGTGGGACGAGCGGGTCGGTGGGCGCAGCCAGTCCGTGCGGCCCAGGCGCAGCCACAGCCAGCCCATCGCGCAGGCCGTCACCAGGCTCGCCAGCAGACGGGCCAGGACCATTTCCGGGGTGCCGGGGAAGGCCACCGCCGTCGAGGTCAGGACGATCGGGTTGATCGCGGGCGCCGAGAGGAGGAAGGCCAGGGCGGCGGCCGGGGTCACTCCCCGGCGGACCAGTGCGCCCGCCACGGGGACCGACGCGCACTCGCAACCCGGCAGCACCGCTCCCGCCGCTCCCGCCACCGGGACCGCCAGGGCCGGGCGGGCGGGGAGGGCCCGGGCGAAGAACGCCGGGGGGACGAACACCGCGATCACCGCCGAAAGCAGCACGCCCAGCACCAGGAAGGGCAGGGCCTGGACCATGACCGCCACGAAGACCGTCGTCCAGCTCTGCATCACCGGGGCGGACAGGGCTCCGCGCAGGGGGTTCTGCAGGAGGACGGCGAGCAGCAGCAGCGTGATGAGGAGCAGGGGCGCGGACTGGCGGCCTTCGTCCTGGTCGGGGGGTCGGGGGCGGGTGGTGGTCGCCACGGGCGGTCGCGTCCCTCCGGTGGGCTCTTGCTCGTCTTCCTCCCCTCTTCTACGGGGAGTTGGCGTTCTTTGTTCAGGTGGATGCTGGAACCACCTGTCCCGGTGAGGCAGTCTTTCCCCTCGTGGTGAGCGTTCCGAGTCAGGGTCAGCCGGGTGGTGCGCCGGCCGCGCACATGGTGGTGTGCGGTGACGACGGGCTCGCGCATCGGCTCGCCGCCGAACTGCGGGGCGTCTACGGCGAACAGGTCACGCTCGTCGTACCGCCCTCCGAGCGGGAGGTGCGGCCGCCGGTGGTCGGGCGGGCGCGGGCCGCTTCGGCCGCGCTGCTCGACCGGGTGGTCAGCGCCGCGGTGAGCCGGGCGGCGGGGAACGGGACTGCGGGGAACGGGACTGCGGGGGGCGGGACTGCGGGGAACGGGGCGCCGGTCGGCAGCGCGCGGGTCGTGGAGGCCGCCGAGGTCACGGAGGCGGTGCTGGCGGACATCGGGGTGGAGCGGGCCGCCGCGCTCGCGCTCGTCTTCGACGACGACGAGACCAACATTCGCGCCGCCCTGACCGCGCGGCGGCTCAATCCCCGGCTGCGGCTCGTTCTACGGCTCTACAACCGGCGGTTGGGGCAGCACATCGAGGAACTCCTCGATCAGGCGGCCGCGTTGGCCACGGGGGACGGTGTCTCCGACGCCTCCACCGTCGTACTGTCGGACGCCGACACCGCCGCTCCCGCGCTGGTCGCGACCGCGCTCGTCGGGACCAGCAAGGTGGTGCAGACCGACGGGTTACTGCTGCGGGCGGTCGAGCGGCAGCCGGGCGGGGACGGGCGGGTGGCGGCGGGCGGGCTGGCCACCTTGGCGTTGCTCTCCGGGCCGGGGAACGATGCCGGTGGTGCCGAGAGCGGGGAGCAGGGGCCGCTGTTGCTGCCCGACGGGGCGGCGGTGCGGGAGGCGCGGGGGCGGGGGGCCGTCGTGCTGGAGCAGGTGTCGTACTCGGGGCCTTCCATGTCGGGCGGGCGGGGGGTGGTGCCGGCGTTCGGGTCGCTGTTCTCGCGGCGGCTGCGGTGGTCGTTGGCGGGGCTGGTGGGGTGTGTGTTCGCGCTGGCCGGGGCGTTGACCGTGGCCACGGGGGATCATCCGCTGCACGCCACGTACGAGACGCTGCTCGATCTCTTCGCCATCAATGAGCCGGCGCTGCAGGAGTCGACGGGGCGGCAGGTGCTGCAACTCCTTTCCGGGTTGCTGGGGTTGCTGTTGTTGCCGGTGTTGTTGGCGGCGGTGCTGGAGGCGCTCGGGACCTTTCGGAGTGCCTCCGCGCTGCGGAAGCCGCCACGGGGGCTGAGCGGGCATGTGGTGCTGCTCGGGCTGGGGAAGATCGGGACGCGGGTGCTGACGCGGCTGCGGGAGCTGCATGTTCCGGTGGTGTGCGTCGAGGCCGATCCGGAGGCTCGGGGGATGGCTACGGCTCGGCGGTTGCGGGTGCCTGTGGTGCTGGGGGATGTCACGCAGGAGGGGGTGCTGGAGGCGGCGAAGGTTCATCGGGCGCATGCGTTGCTGGCGGTGACCAGTGCGGATACGACGAACCTGGAGGCTGTGCTGGCGGCGCGGTCGGTCCGGCCCGACTTGCGGGTGGTGCTGCGGCTGTACGACGACGACTTCGCGACCGCCGTGTACCGGACGCTGCGGGCGGCGCATCCGTCCGCCTCCACTCGGAGCCGGAGCGTGACGCATCTGGCGGCGCCCGCCTTTGCCGGGGCGATGATGGGGCGGCAGATTCTGGGCGCGATTCCGGTCGAGCGGCGGGTGTTGCTGTTCGCGGCCGTGGAGGTGGGCGGGCTTCCGCAGTTGGAGGGGCGGACTGTGGGGGAGGCGTTTCGGGCGGGGGCCTGGCGGGTGTTGGCGTTGGATACGGCGGTGGGGGGTGCGGAGGGATCGGGGCCGGGGTCGGGTTCGGGGCCGGGTTCTGGTCCTGTTTCGGGTGCCCGTTCTGGTCCTGTTTCGGGTGCCGGTTCTCAGGGTGGGGGCGGGGATTGGGGTGGGTGGGGGTCTGGGGGGATCGGACGGGCTGGGGGGTCCGGGGGGACCGGGGGGTCTGGGCTGGTGTGGGATCTGCCTGACACGTATGTCCTGCGTGGGGAGGACCGGGTGGTGCTGGCTGCTACGCGGAGGGGGCTGGCGGAGTTGCTGGGGCCGAGGCGGTGGGAGTCGGCGGGGGCGTGAGCGGGGGGTCGGGGCTGGTGGGTTCGGTCGCTTTGTAGGTGCGGTGCGTGCCGGGTGCGTGCGGGTGGCCGCCGGGTGGGACGCGCGGTCGGGTGCTGGCGAGGTGCCGCTGCGTCGGGGGCACCGGCGGGTGGGACGCGCGGCCCGGCGCTGACGGGGTGCCGCTGCGCCCACCCGTGCCGCCCCAGCGGCACGACTGCCCGCAGCTGGGCGGGTAGGGCTGGGCTGCGGCAGCGGCGGGCGGGTGTGGGTGGTCCGCAGCACCGCAGGCCATACGGCGGCGGCTCCCGGGTGCGCCCTCGATGCGGCGGTACGACTGCCCGCGCGGTACGACTGCCCGCAGCTGGGCAGGTACGGCTGGCCTGCGGCTGCGGCGGGTGCGGGCAATGCGCACCGGCGGCGAGTGTGGCTGGTCCGCAGCCCCAGGCCATACGGTGGCCGCTCTCGGGTGCGCCCCGACGCGGCGGCACGACTGCCCGCAGCTAGGGGGGTACCGCTGGCCTGCGGCAGCGGCGGGTGCGGGCGACGCGCAGCCGCAGACGGCCTGGGTGGTCCGCGGCCGCGCAGGTCGTACGGCGGGCGTTGCCGGGTGGGTTCCGCGCAGGGGCATCGCTGAGTGCAGTTACGCGGGTGCGGGCAATGCGCAGTGCGGCGGGTTGGCTGCCCGCGCAGTCCCGCAAGCCGTGCGGCGGCCGCTCTCGGATGAGCGTCGGCGCAGGTTGCTGCCGGGTGGGCGTGGCCTCAGCTTTGCTACTGCCTGCAGGGGTGGCCGGCGCAGGTGGCGGGTGGCGTGGCTGCCTGCGGGCCTCGTGGTGGCCCCGCCCCAGCGGCAGCTCTGGCCGTGGGGCGGGGTGGGGTTGTCAGGGGGTCAGGTGGCGGGCTGCGAAGTCGAGTTCCAGGCGTACTTGTTTGATGCGTTCGTCGACTACGAGGGAGCCGTGGCCGGCGTCGTAGCGGTAGACCTCGTGGGGTGCGCCGCGGGATGCCAGGCGTTGTACGTAGTTGTCGATCTGGCGGATCGGGCAGCGGGGGTCGTTCACGCCTGCGGAGATGTAGACGGGGGCCTTTACGTTGTCCACGTAGGTGAGGGGGGAGGATGCCTCGAAGCGGTCCGGGACCTCCTCGGGGGTGCCGCCCAGGAGGGTGCGGTCCAGGGCCTTCAGCGCTTCCATCTCGTCGTGGTAGGCCGTGACGTAGTCCGCCACCGGGACCGCCGCGATGCCCAGGGCCCAGGCGTCCGGCTGGGTGCCCAGGCCGAGCAGGGTGAGGTAGCCGCCCCAGGAGCCGCCGGTGAGGATCAGGCGGGCGGGGTCGGCCAGGCCGGAGGAGACCGCCCACTGCCGGACCGCCTCGATGTCCTCCAGTTCGATCAGGCCCACCCGGTGCTTCAGGGCGTCCGTCCAGGCCCGGCCGTAGCCCGTCGAGCCCCGGTAGTTGACCCTGATGACCGCGTAGCCGTGGTCGACCCAGGCCGCCGGGCCCGCGGCGAAGGAGTCGCTGTCGTGCCAGGTCGGGCCGCCGTGGATGTCGAAGACCGTGGGGAGGGGGCCGCCGGTGTGGTTGGCCGGCTTCTGGATCAGGGCGTGGATCCGGCCGCCGGGGCCCTCCACCCAGACGTCCTCCACCGGCACCGAGCCCGGCGACTTCATTCCCGGCGGGTCCAGGACCACCTCGCCGGTCGTCGAGCGGACCGTCGACGGCTCGGCCGCCGAGGACCACAGGAACTCGACGGTGCCGTCGGGGCGGGCCGTCGCGCCCGAGACCGTGCCCTGGGGCGTGGGGATCCTGGCCAGCTCGTGGGTGGTGAGGTCGTAGCGGAAGAGCTCGCTGCGGGCCTCGTGGCTGTGCGCCACCAGCAGGCCCGAGCCGTCCGGGTACCACTCGGCGCTCACATCGCCGGGGAGGTCCAGGGACAGGTCCGTCTCCTCGCCCGTCGCCACGTCCCACACCAGCGGTTCCCAGCGGCCGCGGCGCTGGTGGCCGACGAGGAGACGGGTGTCGCCGTCGACCGGGGCGAAGCCCAGCACCTCCAGGCCCAGCTCCACGGTGCCGCCCCGGGTGTCGTCCAGTTCGGCGACCGCGGAGCCGTCCGGGCGCAGGACGCGCAGGGCGGAGTGCATCGCGTCGCCGTGCTCCGTGTGCTCGACGGCGATCAGCGAACCGTCGTGGGAGAGGTCGCCGACGCCCGCGGACTCGCGGTGGCGGTAGATCTCCGCCGGGGGTTCGCCGGTGCGGGCGACATGGATCGTGGTGCCCTCGTCGTCCGTCGAGCGGCCCACGATCGCCGTACGACCGTCTCGGCCGAGGGCCAGGCCCGCCGGGTAGGAGGCGTCCAGGCCCGGGGTCGCCAGCTCGTCCTCGCCACCCGTGAAGGCCTGGCGGCGCCACACGCCGAACTCGTCGCCGTCCTTGTCGTCGAACCACCAGATCCAGGCGCCGTCCGGGGAGAGCACGCCGTCCGTCGTGCCGTTCGGGCGGTTGGTCACCTGGCGCTGCTCGCCCGTGGCGCGGTCCCAGGCGTACAGCTCGTACGTCCCCGTCGCGTTCGACACGAACAGGGAACGGTCCGGGGCGTCCTCCGCCCAGTCCGGCAGGGACACCCTGGGCGCCCGGAAGCGCTTCTCCCAGTCCGGCATGTCCCGGTTCTGCTGCTGATCCGGCGCGGCGGACCCGTTGCTCTCAGTCATGGCCCCATAGTGCCTGGCCGGACCGACAGCGCGCTGGCCCGGTCCTCAGCCTGTGGATAACTTCCGTGGACGGCGCCCGCCGCGGCGTTGTCAGTGGTGGGGTGCACACTGCGGGACATGACCGAATTGCGGAAGACCGTCGAGGGGCTCTGGGCGGCGGCGGAGCGAGCGCGGGCTGATCCCGGGGTCACGGACTTCTGGCCCGAGCCGTACGAGCCGCCCGCGGGCCGGGGTCATCTCGCCGAGCGGTTCTGACCCCGCGGCTCGGGGGGTGGGGTGGTGCCCGTACCGTGGTGGCGTGTACCGGTTTCTGCTGACGCCCCGTTGGTGGGGGATCAACGTCTTCGTGCTGCTCGCCATCCCCTTCTGCATCTTCATGGGGTCCTGGCAGCTCAGCCGGTTCGAGGAACGGGTGGCGGACCACCAGGGGGCCGAGGCGCGGGCCGCGTCGGACAAGCGGGAGGCTGCTCGGCCCCTTGCCGAGATGCTGCCTGTGGACAAGTCGACGGTGGGGAAGCAGGTCACGGCGACCGGGCGGTACGGGACGCAGCTGCTGGTGCCGGATCGGGAGCTGGACGAGCGGCGGGGGTTCTACGTCGTGACGCTGCTGCGGACCTCCGGGGGCTCGGCTCTGCCGGTGGTTCGGGGGTGGCTGCCCGGGGATGCCGATGCTGCGAAGGTGCCGGCCGCGCCGTCAGGAGTGGTGACGGTGACGGGGGCCTTGCAGGCGTCCGAGCAGCCTGGGGAGAACGGGGTGCCTGGGCAGGGCGGGTTGCCTGCGGGGCAGGCCGGGGCGATCAGTGCGGCGTCCTTGGTGAACCTTGTGCCCTACGACGTGTACGACGCGTGGGTGACCCTGAATGAGGGCGACGGGGGGATGAAGGCCGTGCCGGTGAGTGCGCCGGGGGGCTCCGGGTTGGATCTGAAGGCGTTCCAGAACCTCGGGTATACCGGGGAGTGGTTTGTCTTCGCCGGGTTCGTGGTCTTCATGTGGTTCCGGTTGTTCCGGCGTGAGGTGGAGTTCGCGCGGGATGCGGAACTCGGGCTGGTGCCGCGGGAGGATGAGGAGCGGGTAGGCGTGTGAGCGGCCCCGGGGGGCGCTCGCCCTCGCTGGTGGAGTGCCGCTGCGTAAGGGGGACCGCGGGGGAGAACGCGCGGCCCGGCGCTGACGGGGTGCCGCTGCGCCCACCCGTGCCGCCCCAGCGGCACGACTGCCCGCAGCTAGGCGGACACGGCTGGCCCGCAGCGGCGGCAGGTACGGAAACCGAAGTCCCACCGCTAGGCGGATACGGCTGTGAGCGGCAGCGGTGGCCGGTACGGCCGTCCGGCCGGCCTACGAGTCCGCTGCCTGGCGACCCCGCCCCCGGTGGCCACACCGCAAGAACAGCACGGCGGCCGGCTCGGTCGGCCAAGCGAGTGCGGCTCCCTCGCCGCAGCCGCACACCGCAACCCGCCCCGCCCCGCCCCGCCCCGCCGTGAATCCTGCCGCCCCGCCGGAGGCCTACGCCCCGGCCAGTACCCCGGTCCAGTACACCGTCCCCGCGCAGGCCCCCGTGATGGTTGCCTGGGCGGTGGGGGCGCCCGGTTCCGCCGTGTTGGTGACCGTCACCGTGCCGTCCGTCGTGCCGTCCTCGGTGAGGAGCTGGGTGGACATGCCTCCGTCGGTGCCGGTCGCGGTGCCCTCGGTCGTGCCCGTGCCGGTGGACGGGCTGGGGTCCGGGGTCGGGTCGCCGCCCCCTCCGACCGTGCCGCCCGAGTTCTCGCCCGTGGTGGAGCAGGCCTCCGAGGCGACCCAGGCGAACTTGACCTCGTACGACGCACCCGGCTTGAGCAGCAGGGAGGTCAGTTCGAGGGAGGGGTCGGGCAGGGCCGTGGCCGGGTCGCCGGAGATGTGCCGGGCCGTGGAGATCTTCGTCGGGTCCGCCGCGCCGCCCGCCACCGCGCTCAGCGAGCCGGGGTTGGTGACCGTGCAGTCCACGAGGGAGGAGTTGGTGAAGCGGAACGTGCCGTAGACCGTGCCCGCGCCGTCCGGCGCGTCCGCGCCCGCCGCGGCGACCGCCAGCTGCTCCGCCGTACAGAGGGCCGCGCCCGTGCCGGTGGTCACCGCCGGGTCGGCCGAGCCGCCGGAGTCGGCGCCGCCGTCGTCGCCCTTGCCCTCGTTCTCCTTCTCCTCGTTCTCCTTGCCCTTGTCCTCGGTCTTCTCCGAGGAGCCGCCGGCCGAGTCTTTGCCGGTGTCGGGGTCCACGCCCTGGCTGGCGCCGCCCTGTGTCTGGGTGCCGTGGCCCGCCACGGAGGGGTTGGCGCCCGGGCCGGTCGTCTGCGAGACGTGCACCAGCGCCGGGACCGCCGTCCCCACGAAGAGGGCCGCCGCGGCCATGCCGACGAGGGCCTGCCGCTTGCGGGCCCGCCGGGCGGGCACCGCCCGCCGCAGATGGTCCAGTGTGCCGTCGCGCGGCTCGATCTCCTGCACCGCGTCGTGCAGCAGCCTGCGCAGGTCCAGATCGTCCGAGTCGAGCCCGGGCGGGCTCTGGCCGTCGGGGCCGTGGTTCACAGTTCCGTTCCCAGCGTGCGATTGCTTCGGCGTCCGGTCCCCGTCCGGGACGCCCGGGTGACGCCGTCGTTCGTCATGGTCGCCGCTCATGCCGGCGCCTCCATCGCGACCCGCAGCGCCGCGATGCCGCGCGAGCCGTACGCCTTGACCGAGCCCAGCGATATGCCGAGCGTCTCGGCGACCTGTGCCTCGGTCATGTCCGCGAAGTAGCGCAGGACGAGGACCTCGCGCTGGCGGCGCTGCAGGCCCTTCATCGCCTTGATCAGGGAGTCGCGCTCCAGCTGGTCGTAGGCCCCTTCCTCCGCGCTCGCCATGTCCGGCATCGGCTTGGACAGGAGCTTCAGGCCGAGGATGCGCCGGCGCAGGGCCGAGCGGGAGAGGTTCACGACCGTCTGGCGCAGGTACGCCAGGGTCTTCTCCGGGTCTCTGACCCGCTTGCGCGCCGAGTGGACGCGGATGAACGC
Organism: Streptomyces sp. NPDC002784; assembly: GCF_053592135.1. NCBI lineage: Bacteria > Bacillati > Actinomycetota > Actinomycetes > Kitasatosporales > Streptomycetaceae > Streptomyces > Streptomyces sp. NPDC002784. The sequence continues at coordinate 16,537 of NZ_JBSFVD010000006.1, forward strand.
CTCCTGGACGACGTCCTCGCAGGAGGCGGTGTCGTCGAGGAGGAGCGCCGCGAGGCCCAGCAGCGACCGGTAGTGGGCGCGGTAGGTCTCGGTGAGATGGTCGACCGTCGTACCGGCGGCCGCCGCGTCCTCGCCGTACTCGGCGCCGTCACGCTGACTGGGGATGCGGGTCGGCCGCGCTGCGGGCATGGGCGCGATCACCGGCATGCCGCCGGGCGTGCCGGGCATGCGGGTGCGACGGGAAGGGCGCGGGGGCCGTAGGGCCGTGCCGCGCGTCGCCGCATGAAAGTCGAGTACCTCTGCCACGCCTGTTGGACACGCTTCCCCCCAAGAGGGTTGTACGTGCCGGACGTCACGTTTGTGTCAGGCAGCACGACTGACGGCGCCTCAGATGCACTCATGCGTCCCGCTCTTCCCCTATGTCCCATATGAACGGACGTCCCCACGCCCTGCTCATGGCGTCCCCACGCCAGAAAAAACGCGTCCACACACCCGCCGAAGGGCGACCGCAAAGACGCTCCCCGCCCTCCGCGCGGTTGCGGAGGGCGGGGAGGAAATCCTCGAACGCCGAAGAGGTCCAGTTCAAGTGGTACGGACCATCATCCGGCTCACATCACTCACGCAGATCCTACAAACGATTCGTGGCAGGCCCCGGAGTTTTTCGGCCGGCGGCCTCCGTCACGAAAACTCCGCCGCCACCAGCTCGGCGATCTGCGCGGTGTTCAGCGCCGCTCCCTTGCGCAGATTGTCCCCGCACACGAAGAGTTCGAGCGCGGTCGGATCGTCCAGCGCCCGGCGTACCCGCCCCACCCAGGTGGGGTCGGTGCCGACGACGTCGGCCGGGGTGGGGAACTCCCCCGCCTCCGGGTTGTCGAAGAGGACGACTCCGGGGGCCGTGGCGAGGATCTCGCGGGCCCGGGCGACCGTGACCTCGCCCTCGAAGCGGGCGTGCACGGTCAGCGAGTGCGTGGTGATCACGGGGACCCGGACGCAGGTGACGGCCACGGGGAGCCGGGGCAGTCCGAGGATCTTGCGGGACTCGTCCCGGACCTTCATCTCCTCCGAGGACCAGCCGTCGGCACGCGGCGTCCCGGCCCACGGGACGACGTTCAGCGCGACCGGCTCCGGGAAGGGGCCGGTGTTGTCGCCCACGGCCCGCCGTACGTCGCCGGGGCTGGTCCCCAGTTCGGTGCCGGCGACCAGGGAGAGCTGCTGCCGGAGCGTCTCGACGCCCGCCCGGCCCGCGCCGCTCACGGCCTGGTACGACGACACCACCAGCTCGCGCAGGCCGAACTCGGCGTGCAGCGCGCCCAGGGCGACGATCATCGAGAGGGTGGTGCAGTTCGGGTTGGCGATGATGCCACGCGGCCGCATCCGGGCGGCGTGCGCATTGACCTCGGGGACGACGAGGGGCACCTCCGGGTCCATCCGGAAGGCGCCCGAGTTGTCGACGACCACGGCCCCGCGCGCGGCGGCGACCGGCGCCCACCGCTCCGCGACCTCGTCCGGTACGTCGAACATGGCGATGTCGACCCCGTCGAAGGCATCCTCCGACAGGGCCACCACCTCGACCTGCTCCCCGCGCACGGCCAGCTTGCGGCCGGCCGAGCGCGGCGAGGCGATCAGCCGGATCTCGCCCCAGATGTCGGCGTGCTGCGACAGGATCTGCAGCATGACCGTGCCGACGGCCCCGGTCGCCCCCACGACCGCGAGCGTCGGTCGTCGGGTCATCGCCCGGTGCCGCCGTACACCACGGCCTCGTCGCTGTCGGAGTCCAGGCCGAAGGCCGTGTGGACGGCCCGGACGGCCTCGTTGACGTCGTCGGCCCGGGTGACGACCGAGATGCGGATCTCGGAGGTCGAGATCAGCTCGATGTTCACGCCGGCGTCGGACAGCGCGGTGAAGAAGTCGGCGGTGACGCCGGGGTTGGTCTTCATACCCGCGCCGACCAGGGAGATCTTGCCGATCTGGTCGTCGTAGCGCAGCGAGTCGAAGCCGATGCCGTGCTTGTTCTTCTCCAGGGCGTCGATGGCCTTGCGGCCCTCGGACTTGGGGAGGGTGAAGGAGATGTCCGTCAGGCCGGTGGAGGCGGCGGACACGTTCTGCACGATCATGTCGATGTTGATCTCGGAGTCCGAGATCGTACGGAAGATCGCGGCGGCCTCGCCCGGCTTGTCCGGCACACCGACGACCGTGATCTTGGCCTCGGAGGTGTCGTGCGCGACACCGGAGATGATGGCCTGCTCCACCTTCTTGTCCCCTTGCTTGATCGGCTCACTGCTGACCCAGGTGCCCTGGAGTCCGCTGAAGCTGGACCGGACGTGGATCGGGATGTTGTAGCGGCGGGCGTACTCCACACAGCGGTGGAGCAGCACCTTCGACCCGGAGCTGGCCAGCTCCAGCATGTCCTCGAAGGAGATCCAGTCGATCTTCTTCGCCTTCTTCACCACACGCGGGTCGGCGGTGAACACGCCGTCGACGTCGGTGTAGATCTCGCAGACCTCGGCGTCGAGGGCGGCGGCCAGGGCGACGGCCGTGGTGTCGGAACCACCCCGGCCGAGCGTGGTGATGTCCTTCTTGTCCTGGCTCACGCCCTGGAATCCGGCGACGATGGCGATGTTGCCCTTGTCCAGGGACTCCCGGATACGGCCCGGCGTGACATCGATGATCCGGGCTTTGTTGTGGACCGAGTCGGTGATGACCCCTGCCTGGCTGCCGGTGAAGGACTGGGCCTCGTGGCCCAGGTTTTTGATCGCCATCGCCAGCAGGGCCATGGAGATCCGCTCTCCGGCGGTCAGCAGCATGTCGAACTCACGCCCGGCAGGCATCGGGGATACCTGCTCGGCGAGATCGATCAGCTCGTCCGTCGTGTCGCCCATCGCGGAAACGACGACGACCACCTGGTGGCCGTTCTTCTTCGCTTCCACGATCCGCTTGGCGACGCGCTTGATGCCCTCGGCATCGGCTACGGAGGAGCCTCCGTACTTCTGCACGACAAGGCCCACGTGCGCTCCTCGCTCAGTCCGTGTGTATCGGCTCAGTTTAACGAGCGCGTGAATTTCGCCTTCGCGGTATCGCATGGTGAGATCCGGCGCCCAGGTCAGCGCATGCCCGGAGAAACACCCCGGGAAAAGTGCCGAGCGTCACAGGAGGCCCCTGTGGATCAACGTTCAAGCACCGAGGGGCGGCTATTTGACCTCGCGCAGGCCCAGCGGCCCCGCGATCTCCTCCACCATGACGCGGCCGGCCTCGAACTCCAGGGTGTCGTCGCCCACGGACTGGTCGGTGTCCAGGCCGTCCAGCTCCTCCAGGGGCTGGTTCAGGCGGACGTGGGCGAGCACGGACTGCAGCGCGCGCAGGGTCGCGGACGCGGTGGAGCCCCAGTTGGAGAAGTAGGAGAACTGCCACCACCACAGCGCTTCCGTGGTGCGGCCCGCGCGGTAGTGGGCCATGCCGTGGCGCAGGTCGGTGATGACGTCGGCGAGGTCGTCGGAGATACGGGCCGGGACGGGCGCCTTGCGGGGCTCGTAGGGGTCGAAGACCTCCGAGTAGACGTCCACCGGGTCCAGCATCCGGGCCAGGTTCTCGCGCAGCCCGTCCACGTCCGGCTCCGGGCCCAGGTCGGGCTCGTAGCGCTCGTCGGGGACGATGTCCTCGTGCGCGCCGAGCCGGCCGCCGGCGAGCAGCAGCTGGGAGACCTCAAGCAGCAGGAAGGGGATCGCCGATTCCGGCTCGTCGCCCTTCGCCACCTCGGTCACCGCTACGAGGAAGCTCTCGACCTGGTCCGCGATCTGGACCGCGAAGTCGTCCGGGTCCTGGTTCGTCGCGTGCAGCGTGGCGTCAGACATCTAGGAGTCGTCTCCCCTCGAAGGCGCGGCCGAGGGTCACCTCGTCCGCGTATTCCAGGTCGCCACCCACCGGGAGGCCGCTGGCCAGGCGGGTGACCTTGAGGCCCATGGGCTTGATCATGCGGGCGAGGTACGTGGCCGTGGCCTCGCCTTCCAGATTGGGGTCCGTGGCCAGGATCAGCTCCGTGACCGTACCGTCGGCCAACCGCGCGAGAAGTTCTCGTATACGCAGGTCGTCCGGACCGACACCCTCGATCGGGCTGATCGCTCCGCCGAGGACGTGGTAGCGGCCGCGGAACTCGCGGGTGCGCTCGATGGCGACGACGTCCTTCGGCTCCTCCACCACGCAGATGACCGCGAGGTCGCGGCGGGCGTCGCGGCAGATGTTGCACAGCTCTTCCTGCGCCACGTTCCCGCAGGTCGCGCAGAAGCGGACCTTCGCCTTGACCTCCAGGAGGGCATGCGCGAGGCGCCGTACGTCGGTCGGTTCCGCCTGGAGGATGTGGAAGGCGATCCGCTGCGCGCTCTTGGGACCGACGCCGGGCAGCCGCCCCAGCTCGTCGATCAGATCCTGGACCACGCCTTCGTACAACGGACTGCCGCCCTTCCTGGGGGTTCCTTCACTACGTACGGTAGAGGGCCCGGGGCCGTCTTAGAAAGGCAGGCCGGGGATGCCGCCGCCGAGGCCCTGCGCCAGCGGGCCGAGCTTCTGCTGCTGGAGCGTCTGGGCGTTCTCGTTGGCCGCGTGCACCGCCGCGACGATCAGGTCGGCGAGGGTCTCGGTGTCCTCGGGGTCCACCGCCTTCGGGTCGATCTTGAGGGCGCGCAGTTCGCCGGCGCCGGTGACGGTCGCCTTCACCAGACCGCCGCCGGCCTGGCCGTCGACCTCGGTCCTCGCCAGTTCCTCCTGAGCGTTCGCCAGGTCCTGCTGCATCTTCTGGGCCTGCTGGAGCAGCTGCTGCATGTTGGGCTGGCCACCACCGGGGATCACGATCAGCTCCTTGTCGTACGGCTACTGGAACGAGCCTACGTGGTCTGCCCAGCCATCGCCCCGGCACTCTTTCGAGTGAGTCGAATGTGGGGTCTATACCTGATCAAGGGCCACTTCCGAGCGGAAAAGCGGCGAAAGCCGTCCCTTCGCCACCCATTGGGCGGTAGGAAGTGTCTGCGCATGAGGAACCAGGTAGGGACCACGTAGGGACCAGGTAGGGAGTGCCGGGTGGGTCAGCCGGAGATGCAGCCCGAGTATCCGCCGGGCGATCTGACGGGGCGGGCGTTCCCGCTGGGCGACTGGGGTGAGCCCGCGGTACGGCTGGACGAGCTCTACCAGTGGGTGGAGCGCGGGGCGCTGGAGACGGCGGCCTGGTACCTCGCGGACCGGGTGTGGAAGCGGCGCGGGGCGCGGGTGCTGCGCGCGGGGGCGGCGACCGGCGCGGTGGCGGGGGCCGCGCTGCCGTTGCTGGACCTGACGGGGGCGATGGGCGGGGTGGCGCCGTGGGGGTATCTCGCGCTGCTGCTCGCGGTGGCCTGTGTGGCGGTGGACCGGTTCTTCGGGGTGACGTCCGGGTGGATAAGGGACGTGGCCACGGCGCAGGCGGTGCAGCGGCGGCTGCAGGTGCTCCAGTTCGACTGGGCGTCGGAGAGCGTGCGGGAGGTGCTGGGGCCGACGGACGGGACGGCGAGCGAGGCCGCGGAGCGGTGTCTCGGGGTGCTCCGGCGGTTCTCGGAGGATGTGACGGAGCTGGTGCGCACGGAGACGGCGGACTGGATGGTCGAGTTCCGCACGGGATCGGCGCCGATGGGGATCCAGGGGACCGTGGCGGGGGGTGGCCGGACGGACGGGACGGTGCTCCAGGGACGGTTCCCGCTGCCGCCGGGAGGTCCCGCGCGGCCGAACATGCCGCGGCAGCGACCGCCCGAGGCCAGGTGACGCCCGCGGCCCGGGGTTCCGCCCGCTACGCGGACTCCCGGCAGAGCCGCTCGCCCTCCGGGGTCGAGCACGGGACGTGGTCGTGGGCGCGGATCAGGCTCTCGCCGCTGTTGCGGACGTAGTCGAGGAAGCTGCCGGCCAGGGAGCCGCCGGGCGGGTCGCCGTGGGTGTACGCGTACTCGACGCCGAAGTACGGGTACGGGGTCGGCTCCTCCACCGCCGCCACCGAGGCCGTGGCGCCGTCCAGCGGGACCCTCGTGATGTTCCGCTGGGCCGTGGCGAGGTTCAGCTCGCTGTAGCCGATCGCGCCCCTGATCTCCGCCACCTTCTTCAACACCTCCTGCGTGGAGTCCAGTTCGCAGCGGACGGGGGCCGAGCGGTCGGTGCGGATGTCGCAGTCCAGCGAGGTGCTCGGTACGCCCTCCCAGGTGCCGTCCAGGACCTGGTCCTGGAAGACCTGGCGGGTGCCGGAGTCCGCGTCCCGGCTCACCAGGACGATCCGCCAGTGCGGCAGCTTCGGGTCCAGCTGGTCCCAGTGCGTGAGGTCGCCCGAGTAGATGCGCCGCACGCTGGCCAGGGACAGTCCGCCGGGGAGCTCCAGGGCGTCGTTCACCACCACGGCGAAGACGGAGAGGGCGATCGGCAGGGGGGTCAGTGAGCCGTCGGCCCGCTTGCTCGGTCCGTCGTGGAACGCGATCATCGACGCCCGCTCGCTCCTCGACTCGCCCTCCAGCGCGGCCAGTTCGCCGACGCCCGCCGAGCTGCCGCGGGCCTCCACCGTGATGGTCGAGCCCTCGCAGTCCTTCTCGTACTCCTCGGCGAGGTCGCGGACCACCGGTGCGAAGGCCGTCGAGCCCGTGATCGTGAGGCTGCCCTGCTCGCAGCCGAGCGGGGGCGGGCTGTCGTCGCGGATCACGACCATCGTGGAGAGGGTGAGGACGGAGACCGTGAGCATGATGGTGATCAGCCGGGCCGCCCGGCTGAACAGCGGCGGCTTGTCGTCCGGGGTGGCGCTGCGGTTGGGGTGCACCTCGCCGTCCCGGATGCCGCCGATGAGGCGGATGTCGCAGCCCACGTCGCCGCCCGAGAGCAGGACGAGCAGCTTGAAGTGCTCGCCCCGGTTGAGGGGGACGCGCGGGATGCGGAGGGTGTTGCCGCCGGTGTCGTAGCCGAAGCCGGCGTGCGGGGTGAAGTGGCTCATCAGGTGGTCGGTGCCGGGGGGCTGGGTGACCGAGACGCCGCGGATGCTGCGGTTCGTGAACACCGCGGTCAGGCCGTGCAGTTCGCGGCTGGTGTAGTCGTCGTGGCCGATGCCCTGGGAGCCGTCGTTCTCGATGCGCAGCAGGACCAGGGTCGCCTGGTGCATGCCGGGGGCCTCGTCGAAGAGGCCCATGCGGACGTTGGCACGGCCGGATGCCACGTCGTCGCCGATGGGGTTGTCCATCTGTACGCGGTAGCCGATCCGCTTGCGGCGCGGTACCCGGCGTTCGTACCAGACCATGACGGCCGAGGCCGCGATGCCGGCCAGGGCCGTCGCCACGGCCACGACGTTCTCTGCGCTCAGCAACTCCATCGGGTGCCCCCGCAACTCCCTGGAGCCGGACACGTGTGCGGACACCATATGTTCGACGGGGGCGGAATTCCGGACGCGTCCGCAGACGTTCGCGCAGCGTTCAACTAGCGCGGTACTCCGGCCTGTTGGGTCACTCCTTGACGTACGTCAGTTTCTCGCCGGTGTTCGGGTTGAGCCGTTCCAGGCTGCCGTCTTCGAGGAGGGTGAGTTGCGTCGCGGCGCCCGGGGTGCAGGAGGAGGCCGGTTCGCCGACGGTGACGGTGGAGGGGCCGATCGCCAACGGGCCCTGTTCGGTGGGTTCCCCGGCGAGCTTCGCCTGGAAGACGCAGTGGTAGCCCGCGCCGTCCGCGACGAGCGAGAGCACGGTGTCGCCCACCTCGCCCTGCCGGAGGGTGAGCCGACGGGTGTGGTGACCGGCGTCGTTGTCGAGGGCGGTGGACCAGGTGCCGAGGTAGTCGGAGGGGATGGCTCCGTCCGACGCCCGCGATGCCGTCGGGGACGGTTCCTCGGTCGAGGGCCCCGGTGTGACGGGCCCGCTCACCCGAGGCGTGGACGTACCGCCCACCCCCTCCTCGCCCCCGTCCATGAGCGCATACACCGACCCACCGGCCGCCACCGCGACGACGACGGCAACGGCGAGAAGCAGAACGGTGGAACGCCGCCGGCCGGGCTCCGCCGGGGGCGGGCCGTAGGAGTAGGAGTGGGGTGGGGTGGAGTAGGCGGGTGGCGGGGACGGATAGGCGGAGAGCGGGTGAACGGAAGGCCGCCGACCGGGCTGGGGGTGGCCGTGAGCGGGGTGCGAGGGGCCCGGATGCGCGGGGGCCGAATGGACGGGGGTCGGCTCTTCCACCACTGGGTGCGGCGGTGTGGGGTGGCCGGGCGGTGGGGGGTTCGAAGGGGGGTGGACGGGCGCCGGGGGGCCGGGTGCGGGGTGGACGGGTGCCGGGGGGTCCGAAGGGGAGTGGCCGAGTGCCGGGAGACCAGAAGCGGAGTGGCCGGGCGCCGGGAGACTGGAAGCGGAGTGTCCGGGTGCCGGGGGGACCGGAGTGGGATGGCCGGGCGCCCTGTGCGCAGGAGCCTGATCGGCAGGGCCCGGTTTCCCCAGGGCTGGATGCGCAGGAGCCTGATGACCAGCGCTCGGATGGCTGGGGGGCGGGAGCGCCGCCGCCGGGAGCGTAGGAGCCTCATGGACCGCGCCCTGCCGGCTGGAGGCCGGGAACCCCGCCGCCGGAAGCGTAGGGGCCTCATGGCCGGGGGCCGGGAGCCCTGACGCCGGGGGTACGGGACCCGCTGGGCCAGGAGAGGGCCGCCCGGATGCCGGGGAACCGGGGGCCGGATGGCTGGCGCTCGGGAGCCCCGGCCCGGGATGCGGAGGAGCCGGGTTGTCAGGACCGGGCTCGCCCGACACGGGAAGCGCAGGGCCCTGCTGGGCGGGGTGGGGTTGGCCCGACGCCGGATGCGCCGAGCCCGAACGACCTGGATCCGCCTGGCCGGAGGCCGGAAGCCCGGCGCCCGGGAGCTGCGGAACCGTAGGCCAGGGTGCCGAACTGCCTGCCGCCGGATGCGCGGGACCCTGACGACCCGACTCCCCCGACGCCGGAAGTGCAGGCCCCTCATCGGCGGGACCCGGTTGTCCCGGCGCCGGATCCTGGCGACCCGGTTCTCCCGGCACCCGTGGCCCAGGCGCCTGCTGCTGCCACGGCGCCGGCCGCTCGTCCAGCGAAGGAGGGGCCTCCGTTTCCAGGAGGTGTACCGCGTGGCGGCCGAGTTGGGCCACCAGGGCGCTCGGGAGCCAGGGGTCGTGGGAGCGGCCGTCCGTGACGGTGTCCTCGGCACCCGTACGTTCCAGGATCCGGGCCAGGGACGGGCGCGCCGCGGGGTCCTTGCGCAGGCAGTCGCGGACCAGGTCGGCGATGCCCTCCGGCATGCCCTCCAGGTCGGGCTCCTCCTGGGCGATGCGGAACATCAGCGCGTGGACGCCGCTTCCGCCCGCGCCGAAGGGAAGGCGGCCGGTCGCGGCGTAGGCCAGGACCGACCCCAGGCAGAAGACGTCGCACGCGGGCGTGATGCGGTCGCCCCGGACCTGCTCGGGGGCCATGAAGCCCGGTGAGCCGACGAGCACGCCGGTGCCGGTGAGGCCGGGCTCGGCGATCGTCTCCAGGGCCCGGGCGATGCCGAAGTCGATGACGCGGGGCCCGTCGAGGGTGACGAGGACGTTGGAGGGCTTGAGGTCGCGGTGGACGATTCCGGCCGCGTGGATGTCGCCGAGCGCGTGCGCGAGCCCGGCGGCGAGGATCCGTACCGACCGCTCGGGCAGCGCCCCGTGGTCGTGCCCGACCGCCTGCTGGAGGCTCGGCCCGGCGACATACCCGGTGGCCACCCACGGCACCGCCGCCTCGGTGTCTGCGTCGAGGACCGGCGCCGTCCAGTACCCGCCGACCCGCCGCGCGGCCCGCACCTCCTGCCGGAACCGCGCCCGGAACTCCTCCCGCGCGGCGAGTTCCTCGCGCACCAGCTTCACCGCGACCGTACGCCCGCGCTCGGACCGGGCGAGATAGACGCGTCCCATCCCCCCGGCGCCGAGCCGGGCGATCAGCCGGTACGCCCCGATCCGCCGCGGATCCCCCGGACCCAGCTGGTCCATGCAGGCCCCTCCCCCGAAACGCCCCGTACGACGAACCCACGATAGTGCGGGCATACGGGACGATGAGCGCGCCCGCGTCTACGGTTCCGTAACAGCCGGGGCCGTCTCCTCCAGCACCTTCGACAGCCGTTCCAGCAGCCGTACCGCGTCCGCGAGTTCGGCCTCGCCGAACGCCTGCGCGAGCCGGTCGGCGAACGCCGCGTGCCCGGGGTCGATCCGGCGGACGGCCGCCAGCCCCTCCTCGGTCGGCGCGAGCAGTTTGGCGCGCCGGTGGGCGGGGTTGGGCCGGTACTCCGCGAGCCCCCGCTCCACCAGCAGATCCGCGATCCGCTGCACGCTCTGCCGGGTGATCCCCATCGCGCGGGCGATCCCGGCGACCGGCAACGGCTCCCGCAGCACCGCGCCGAGCACCTGCCACCAGGCCGCGGTGATCCCGGCCGGTTTCGCCAACTCCTCCGCCACGGCGAGGAATTGCCCGTTGAGCCGGAAGACCCCGAGCGCACCCCGGCTCAGCAGGTCCTGCCGCTCCCGGCTCACTGCGCCCCGGCCTTCTCCAGTACGGCGTACGCCTCCGGGTCGGAGTCGTGGAACAGCCGGTACCAGGCGTCCAGCACCTCACCCTCGTACACCCCGAGGAGCCGGAGGACCTCGCGGGCGAAGGCGACGGGTTCGGTGGGCCCCGCGGTGATCAGACGGCCGTCGGTGACGGCATCGGCGTCGACGTAGCGCTCACCGCCGCCGTACCCCGTCGCGGCGAGGTAGAAGGAGACGGCGCTGGTGTGGTCCCGGTCGTCGAGCAGCCCCTCCCGCGCGAGCCCCGCGGTGGCTCCGCAGATCGCGGCGACGGGCACCCCCGCGGCCAGGAACTCCCGCGCCTTGCGGGCGAAGGGCGCGAGGTCGTGGGAGGTGTCCCACAGGTCCGCGCCCGGGAGGATCAGCAGCGCGCTGTCCTCGGGCCGTACGTCGTCCAGGGCGAGGTCGGGCCGGACGCCCAGTCCGCCGATGCTGCGCACGGGTGCGGTGGTGGGGCCGACGGTGCGGATGTCGTGGCCGGCGCGGGCGAGGAAGGCGGTGGCGTACCCGGTCTCCCAGTCGGCGAAGGTGTCGTAGACGGCGAGGTGGACGGGGTTGGGGCTCATGGTGCCTCCTCAGGACCTCGACTGATATGACAGTATCCTGCCGTAACGACAGCACACTGTCAACGACAGATCCCCGCCGCGGAACCCGGCCCCCGCCCCGACCTCACCCCCGCCCCCGCCACGCGACAACCTGTCGCGGAAACCCCCGTCCCGCAGACAGGACGCCGATACCGCTTCCGCATCGCGGACATTTACCCTCGGGCGCATGACCCCTCAGCCAAACCCCGAGGTCGGCGCCGCCGTGAAGGCCGCGGACCGTGCCCATGTGTTCCACTCCTGGTCCGCGCAGGAGCTCATCGACCCGCTCGCCGTCGCCGGCGCGGAGGGGTCGTACTTCTGGGACTACGACGGCAACCGCTACCTCGACTTCACCAGCGGACTCGTCTACACGAACATCGGCTACCAGCACCCGAAGGTCGTCGCCGCGATCCAGGAACAGGCGGCGCGGATGACGACGTTCGCGCCCGCGTTCGCGGTCGAGGCGCGGTCGGAGGCGGCCCGGCTGATCGCCGAGCGGACCCCGGGCGACCTGGACAAGATCTTCTTCACCAACGGCGGCGCCGACGCCGTCGAGCACGCCGTACGGATGGCCCGGCTGCACACCGGGCGGACGAAGGTGCTGTCGGCGTACCGCTCGTACCACGGCGGCACCCAGCAGGCCGTGAACCTCACCGGCGACCCCCGCCGCTGGGCGTCCGACAGCGCCTCCGCCGGCGTCGTCCACTTCTGGGCGCCCTTCCTCTACCGGTCCCGCTTCTACGCCGAGACCGAGGAGCAGGAGTGCGCGCGGGCGCTGGAGCACCTGGAGACGACGATCGCCTTCGAGGGGCCGTCGACCGTCGCCGCGATCGTGCTGGAGACCGTGCCGGGCACGGCGGGGATCATGGTGCCGCCGCCGGGCTATCTCGCCGGAGTGCGTGAGATATGCGACAAGTACGGCATCGTCTTCGTCCTGGACGAGGTCATGGCCGGGTTCGGGCGGACCGGTGAGTGGTTCGCGGCGGACCTGGCCGGCGTGGTGCCGGACCTGATGACCTTCGCCAAGGGCGTGAACTCCGGGTATGTGCCGCTGGGCGGTGTCGCGATCTCGGGCGCCATCGCGGAGACCTTCGGCAAGCGGCCGTACCCGGGCGGCCTGACGTACTCCGGGCATCCGCTGGCCTGTGCCGCCGCCGTCGCGACGATCAACGTCATGGCGGAGGAGGGTGTCGTCGCGAACGCGGCCGGGCTGGGCGCGTCCGTGGTCGGGCCGGCGCTCCGGGAACTGGCGGAGCGGCATCCGTCGGTGGGCGAGGTACGCGGGGTCGGGATGTTCTGGGCGCTGGAGCTGGTGAAGGACCGGGAGACGCGCGAGCCGCTGGTGCCGTACAACGCGGCGGGCGAGGCCAACGCGCCGATGGCGGCCTTCGGCGCCGCCGCCAAGAAGCACGGCCTGTGGCCCTTCGTGAACATGAACCGGACCCATGTCGTGCCGCCGTGCAACGTCTCCGAAGCCGAGCTCAAGGAAGGGCTGGCGGCGCTGGACGCGGCGCTGTCGGTCGCCGACGAGCACACGCGGTAGACGAGTACAGGCGGTAGCCGTCAAGAGCCGGTCCGGTGGCCGGGGTCGCGCCACAGCGGCCCCGGAGCCCGAACGCGTAAGGTGGCGTGCTCGCAGATATGCGTGCATGCCACCCCGCGCGAAGAAGGAGACGTTCCGACCATGCCCGGCTCCAGCGGCAACGCCGCCGTGACCCGTAGCACCCTGCGGCAGCAGATCGCGGACGCGTTGCGGGACGAGGTGCTGGCCGGGCGGCTCCAGCCGGGGCAGGCGTTCACGGTCAAGGAGATAGCCGAGCAGTACGGCGTCTCCGCCACCCCCGTGCGCGAGGCGCTGGTCGACCTGTCCGCGCAGGGGCTGCTGGAGGCGGACCAGCACCGCGGCTTCCGGGTGCACGAGTACTCCGCCGACGACTACCGCGGGATGATCGAGGCCCGCGCCCTGGTCACCGACGGCATGTTCCAGGCGCTCGACGAGGGCCGCAAGGGGTACCGGCAGGCCGGGGACCCCCGGGTCGCCGCCGCCCTGGCCGGCGTCCGCCGCCGCGGCGAGGAGGCGCAGCGGGCCGCCGGCGCCGGTGACCTCACCGTCCTCATTGGCTATGACCTGCGCTTCTGGCGCGAGCTGGCCTCCCTCTTCGGCAATGCCTACCTCGCCGACTTCCTGCACCGCCTGCGCGTCCAGTCCTGGGTGTGCGCCGTGCAGCATCTGCGTCTGCTGACCGACCTGCGCGGCGAGCTGTGGTCCGGCCACACCGAACTCGTCGACGCGCTGTCCGCGCGCGACACGGGCGCCGCGCGCTCGATCATCGCCGCGTACAACAGCCACTCCCTCGCCCTGATCGAGCGACTCGCGCCCTGAGGGAGGGGTAGGGGATCAGGGATGGGTATGGGATCTGCACAGCCCGTGCCCGCGACCGGTACTGGGGGGTTTCACCCCGGGCCGCACCCACTACTCTTCCTTGACCACCGCACTACACCGCCCCGCACCGCGCTACGCGAGGAGTCCTCTTTTGGCCTGTGACCTGTGGCTGGTACCGCTCGTCGACGTGTTGTGCCACACCCCCGACAACCCGTTCGCCGAGGAACTCGCGCAATACAACAAGGTGCTCGCCGAGGCCGGCCTCCCGCCGGTGCCGGTGTACCAGTACATGCCGGGCCTGACCGGCGAGGTCGCCCCGGTGGCCGGATTCGACTACGACGCCCTGCACTTCCTGCGCCGGGCGTATCTCCTCCAGGTGTGCGGCCTGCCGGTGACGCCGGTGGACGAACTCGGCGGCGACTACGAGCAGCTGCTGGAGATGTTCGAGGCCACGGCCCAGCAGGCGCACCTGGTCTGGCACTACGACCACGCCGGGGCGTATGTGCCCGTGGACTTCCCGCACCCCCTGTCGAGCGACGAACTCCTCGCCGGGGGCGGCCCCCTGGGCTCCTCCCAGGCCCTGCTGCGGGAGCTGGAGTTCGTGGCCCCGTCGATCGGCATCGACCCGGCGAACCCCCCGGCGGCCCCGCAACCGCCGTCGGCTCCTACGGAGTTGGAGGAACCGGCCGTCCCGGCCCCGTACGATCCCAGTCCCTTCGCCCGGGAACGCCATGTCTGGCTGGGCCTGCACGCGGCGGCGACCCGCAGCCTGGCACAGGGCTCGATGATCATTTTCAGCTGAGGCGGGAGAGGATCAGCCGCCCAGCTGGGAGAGGCCCTTCTGCAGATCCTCGGCGTTCATGATCGGGGTGAAGGTGACCTCGGCGTTGAGTTCGGTGAAGAACGGTTCGGCCGTCGGCGGGAGTTGGGAGCTGTCCTGGAGGTCCAGGACCAGCCAGCAGGTACGGCGCCCGCCCTCCGGACCGAAGTACGCGGCCTCCGGCCTGAACTTCTCCAGCACGTTCTTCATCACCTCGGGCATCCTGCCGCTGCGGATGGCCTCGTTGCCCTTCTCGGTGTCCATGGTCGCTTTGAGCATCACTCGCATCGCAGCCTCCTCGACCGTGTCCCCGCTTCAGGATATGCCCGATATATCCAGGGTGGCAGGGGGGAAGAGAGCAGTCGGGGCGAGCGCTGCGGACGGCGTGAGCGGACACGGAGGAGGGGCGCCCCCGACGGGGACGCCCCTCCTCACCGCTCTACCGCTCTACCGCTCTACCGCTCTGCCGGTCCGGGTCAGATGAACGAGTTGATCTCGATCGTCTCGTCCCGGCCCGGACCCACGCCGATCGCGGAGATCGGGGCGCCGGACATCTCCTCCAGCGCCTTGACGTACGCCTGGGCGTTCTTCGGCAGGTCGGAGAAGGACTTCGCCTTGCTGATGTCCTCGTTCCAGCCCGGCAGCATCTCGTAGACCGGCTTCGCGTGGTGGAAGTCGGACTGCGAGTACGGCAGCTCCTCGACCCGCTTGCCGTCGATCTCGTAGGCCACGCAGACCGGGATCTGCTCCCAGCCGGTGAGCACGTCGAGCTTGGTCAGGAAGAAGTCGGTCAGGCCGTTGACCCGGGTCGCGTACCGGGCGATGACCGCGTCGAACCAGCCGCAGCGCCGGTCGCGGCCGGTGGTGACACCGCGCTCGCCGCCGATCCTGCGCAGCGCCTCGCCGTCCTCGTCGAGCAGCTCGGTCGGGAACGGACCGGCGCCGACGCGGGTGGTGTACGCCTTCAGGATGCCGATGACCCGGCTGATCTTCGTCGGACCCACGCCGGCGCCGGTGCAGGCGCCGCCCGCGGTCGGGTTCGACGAGGTGACGAAGGGGTACGTGCCGTGGTCGATGTCCAGCAGCGTGCCCTGGCCGCCCTCGAAGAGCACGACCTTGTCGTCCTCCAGGGCCTGGTTCAGGACCAGCACCGTGTCGGCGACGTACGGCCTGAGCTGCTCGGCGTAGGCCAGCAGCTCCTCGACCACCTGGTCCACGGCGATCGCGCGCCGGTTGTACAGCTTGGTCAGCAGCTGGTTCTTGACGTCGAGCGCCGCCTCGACCTTCTGCTGGAGGATGGACTCGTCATAGAGGTCCTGCACCCGGATACCGACGCGGTTGATCTTGTCCGCGTAGGTGGGTCCGATGCCGCGCCCGGTCGTGCCGATCTTCCGCTTGCCGAGGAAGCGTTCCGTCACCTTGTCGACCGTGACGTTGTACGGCGTGATGATGTGCGCGTTACCGCTGATGAGGAGCTTGGACGTGTCGACGCCTCGCTCGTTCAGCCCGCTCAGCTCGGAGAGCAGGACCGACGGGTCGACGACGACGCCGTTGCCGATGACCGGGGTACACCCCGGGGACAGGATTCCGGAAGGGAGAAGGTGCAGGGCGTACTTCTGATCGCCCACGACCACCGTATGGCCGGCGTTGTTGCCGCCCTGGTAGCGCACCACATAATCGACCGAGCCACCGAGCAGGTCGGTGGCCTTTCCCTTGCCTTCGTCACCCCACTGAGCACCGAGCAGCACAAGTGCGGGCACGCGCGTACACCCCTTCCGGGCGGGGCATGTCCAAGGTCGAGGCGTACGGCATACGTACACCGGCGACCTGTGTCGGCCGCGACCCGTCGGACCGGATGCCCCGGAATAGACGAAGCCCCTGGCGCAATAGCGCAAGGGGCTCTTGCACAAAGATGCTACCCGAGGAAGCGAGGCATGGCCGAGGTGGCGACTTTCGCGACGTCCGATCAGCTGCTGGTGGTCATCGACCCGGTCGCCCGGAACACGGACGGGGAGGCCGTGCGGATCGCGAAAGACGTGCTCAGCGCGGGTGCCGCGACGAAGGTGTGCCTGCCGGAGGGGCCCGAGGAATTCGCCCGGATGCTGGCGCGCCGCGGGTCGCGCCGGCCCGTCGTGGTGGGCGACGACCGGGCGCTGATGCGCGCGGTGTCCCTGCTGCACCGCCGGCGGGAGCTGGCCGGATGTGCGCTGTCGGTGGTCCCGGTGGGCGCCGCGCTCTCCCTGGCCGGCGCCCTGGGCGTGCCCACGGGCACGGTGGCGGCCGCCCGGGCGGTCCTGGACGGGGTGGAGCGGCGCCTGGACCTGCTGGTGGACGACAGCGACGGGGTGGTGCTGGGGGCGCTGCGGATTCCCGCCCTGCCGCCGACGGGGAGCGCCGAGACCGTGGACGGCCGCCCCTGGCTGCGCACGTACCAGTCCCTGGTCCGCACCCTCGTCCCGGCCCGCCCGGCCCCGGTGCCGTCGGGCCCGGGTCCCACCCGGCTCCGGGTGGAGGTGGACGGGGTGACCCTGGTGGACCTGGACCAGCCGGTGGAGGGCGTCGCGGTGACCCCGCACGGCTCCGGTACGGCGTCGGTGGAGGTCCGCCCGGTGTCGGTGGGCGCGGAGGCGGCACCGCTGCTGGCGAGGGGCCGCCGGGTGACGGTCTCCGGCGCGGACTTCAGGTACCGGGCGGACGCGACGGAGGCGGGCCCGGTCCGCAGACGCACCTGGACGGTGTGGGAGGGGGCACTGGGCCTGGTGGTACCGGGCTGAGAGATCCCGCCAGGGGCGGCCGAACGGACTGGCAGACCCCCTGCCCGGGGCGGCCGGGGCTGGCAGACCCCTGTTCGGGACCGCCGACGGGCTGGGGCACCCCCCACTCGGGGCGGCCGAACGGGCTGGAACACCCCCTGCCCGAGGCGACCGAACGAGCTGGCAGACCCCCTGCCCGGGGCGGCCGAACGGACTGGCAGGCCCCCTGCCCGGGGCGGCCGAACGCGCTGGCAGGCCCCCTGCCCGGGGCGGCCGAACGGGCAGGAACACCCCCTATTCGGGGCGGCCGAAGCGCTCCTCGCGCTGCCGCCTCCAGCGCTCCATCATCGCCGCCAGCTCGCCGTCGAGGAATTCGAAGAAGGCCAGGGTCTCGGCCATGCGGCGGCCTGCCCGCGTCTCCGGGCCGAGGCTCGCCACGCCCTCGCGCAGGGCGGCCTCCCAGCGCCTGATGATGGCCTCGCGGCTGGTCAGGGCCTCGTACCACTGGTCCCCGTGGACCCGGTAGCGCTCGCGGCGGGAGCCGGGCTCGCGTTCCCGGGAGACCATGTGGGTCTGGGCCAGGTACCGGACCGCGCCGGAGACCGCCGCCGGGCTGATCCGTAGCTGTTCTGCCAGTTCGGCCGAGGTCATCAGGCCCTCGTCGGAGGCGAGCAGCGCGGCGAAGACGCGGGCCGCCATGCGCTGCATCCCGGCCTCCACCAGCTGCGCCGCGAACGACTCGACAAACCTCGACACGGCCTCCGTGTCCCGCCCCGCCTCGGCTGCTTCCGTCATGCGCACATCCTACGGGGCTTCATACGCTTCCTTAACTTCACAAAGTTCTGAAAGAAGCGTACGTTCTGAATCATGACCCACGCCATCACCGTCTCCGGGCTCCACAAGGCGTTCGGCACGACGCACGCGCTCGACGGCCTCGACCTGGAGGTGGCGTCCGGCGAGGTGCACGGTTTCCTCGGCCCCAACGGCGCCGGGAAGTCCACCGCCATCCGCGTCCTGCTCGGCCTGGTGCGCGCCGACTCGGGCGCCGCCCGGATCCTCGGCCGGGACCCGTGGGCGGACGCCGTGGAGGCGCACCGCCGGATCGCCTACGTCCCCGGCGACGTCACGCTCTGGCGGAACCTGTCGGGCGGGGAGGTGATCGACCTGTACGGCCGGCTGCGCGGCGGACTCGACCAGCGGCGCCGCGCCGAGCTGGTCGAACGCTTCGAGCTGGACCCCACCAAGAAGGGCCGCACCTACTCCAAGGGCAACCGGCAGAAGGTCGCGCTGGTCGCCGCCTTCGCCTCGGACGTGGATCTGCTGATCCTGGACGAGCCGACCTCGGGCCTGGACCCGCTGATGGAGGGGGTCTTCCAGCGGTGCGTGGCCGAGGAGCGGGACCGCGGCCGGACGATCCTGCTGTCCTCGCACCTCCTCAGCGAGGTCGAGGAGCTGTGCGACCGGGTCACCATCATCCGCAAGGGGCGGACCGTGGAGACGGGCTCGCTGGCGGACCTGCGGCACCTCACCCGGACCAGCGTCACGGCCGAGCTGGTCGCCGAGCCCAACGGGCTGGCGCGGCTGCCGGGCGTGCACGACCTGGACGTGCAGGGGCGCCGGGTGCGGCTCCAGGTGGACACCGACGAGCTGGACGCCGTACTGAAGTCGCTGGCCGCGGCCGGGGTGCGGTCGCTGACCTCGACTCCGCCGACGTTGGAGGAGCTCTTCCTGCGCCACTACCAGGAGGCGGCCCGGTGACCACGGCCGCCGCCGAACTGGCGGGCACCGGAACCCTGGTGCGGTTCGCCCTGCGCCGGGACCGGCTGATGATCCCGGTGTGGGTCGCGGTGAACGCGCTGATGATCCTGTCGATGCCGAGCACCCTGGAGGGGGTCTACGGCACCCCCGCGGACCGGGCGAACCTGGTGGCGGACACGGCCGCCAACGCCTCCTTCCGCGCCCTGATCGGCCCGGCCTTCGGCGACTCCCTCGGCGCGCTGACGGCCTGGCGGGCCGGGGTGTACGCGGGTGCGCTCGCGGCCGCGGTCAGCCTGCTGGTCGTCGTACGGCACACCCGGGACGAGGAGGAGAGCGGGCGTCAGGAGCTGGTGGCGTCCGGGGCGGTGGGGCGCAGGGCGTCCCTGACGGCGGCGCTGCTGACGGCCGCGGTCGCGAACGGTGTGCTGGCGGTGCTGGTGGCGGCGGGGCTCGCGGGGCAGGGGGCGGCGGGAGCGCTGGCCTTCGGTCTGGGGCTGGCCGGGGTCGGCATGGTGTTCGCGACGCTGGCGGCGATCGTCGCGCAGTTCACGCAGAGCGCGCGGCTGGCGCGGGGCCTGACGGCGGGGCTGCTGGGCGCGGCGTTCGGGCTGCGCGCGGCGGGCGACTCGGTGGCGGACGACGGCTCCTCCGTGCTGACCTGGGTCTCGCCGCTGGGCTGGCTGACGAACCTGCGGTCGTTCGCGGACGAACGGTGGTGGGTGCTGCTGCTGTTCCTGGCGGCGGTGGTGGTCCAGGGCGCGGTGGCCTATGCGCTCGCCGGGCGCCGGGACGTCGGCATGAGCTTCCTGCCCGCCCGTCCGGGACCGGCCCTCGGCCGCCTCGGGTCGGCGGGCGCGCTGGCCTGGCGGCTGCAGCGCGGGGCGCTCCTCGGCTGGTCGGCCGGCTTCTTCCTGGCGGGCGTCGTCTACGGCGGCCTGACGGACGGGGTGGCGGACCTGGTCGGCGACAACGACGACGCGCGGGAGATCTTCGAGCGGATGGGCGGGCAGAGCGGTCTGACGGACGCGTTCCTGGCGTCGACGGTCGGGATGCTGGGCCTGGTCGCCGCGCTGTACGTCGTCGCCTCGACGCTTCGGCTGCACGGCGAGGAGACCTCGATGCGGGCGGAACCGGTCCTGGCGAACGCCGTGGGCCGCCTGCGCTGGGCCGCCGGGCACCTGGTGATCGCCTTCGCGGGCTCCGCCCTGATCATGCTGCTGGCGGGGGCGGGCTTCGCGGTGGGCCACCGCGAGGAAGTCGTCGACGTCCTGGGCGCCTGCCTCGTCCAGCTCCCGGCGGTCTGGGTCGTCGGCGGCCTGGCGGTCCTGCTGTACGGCGTGCTGCCCCGGGCGGCCCTTGCGGCCTGGGCGGTGGCCGGGGCGGTCCTGCTGATCGGCTGGGTGGGCCCGGCGCTGGACGCTCCGCAGGCGGTCCTGGACCTCTCCCCCTTCGCCCACCTCCCGAAGCTGCCGGGCGGACCGATGGAGTGGGGCCCGGTCCTGCTCCTGTCGGCACTGGCCGCGCTCCTGACCGCCGCCGGGCTGGCCGGACTGCGGCGGCGCGACATGACGACCTGACGGAACCCGTGGGCGGTCCGCACGCGTCCGTAGCGGGCATGGGACAACGCACGCAGGCCGCCGGCGGCTGTCTGACCGCGGCGCTGGGGGCGGGCGCCGGATTCGCGGTGTGGTCGGCCGGCGCCCAGGGCCGGTTCCAACGCTTCGAACAGGCCCCCGACTGGAGCGTGCTCTACGCCGAACTGCCGCTGGCGGTGCTCGCCGGCACCGCCGCCGCCCTCGGCGTGTGGGCCCTGGTCCGGCGCCTCAGACCGACACGCTGAGCCCCTCCAGCCCCCGGATCACGAAGTTCGGCTTCCGCTCCGGCTCCGCCGCCAGGCTCAGCGTCGGCGCCCGCTCCAGCAGCGCCGTCATCGAGGCCGCCAGTTCGATGCGGGCCAGCGGCGCGCCGATGCAGTAGTGGATGCCGGCGCTGAAGGAGATGTGCGGGTTGTCGGTGCGGGTGAGGTCCAGCCGCTCGGGGTGCGCGAACACCTCGGGGTCGTGGTTGGCGGAGCCGAAGAGCATGGCGATCTCCGCGCCCCGGGGGATCGTCGTCCCGTCGATCTCGATCTCGTCCAGCACCCAGCGCTCGAAGAGCTGCAGCGGCGTGTCGTAGCGCATCAGCTCCTCCACGGCGGACGGGACGAGGGAGTGGTCGGCGCGCAGGGCCCCGAGCTGGTCGGGGTTGCGGAAGAGCGCGAACCAGCCGTTGACGGTGGAGTTGACGGTCGCCTCGTGCCCGGCGTTCAGCAGCAGGACGGCCGTGGAGATCATCTCCTGCTCGGTGAGCCGGTCGCCCTCGTCGTGGGCGGCGATCAGCCCGGAGATCAGGTCGTCGCCGGGCTCCTTGCGCCGCAGGGCGATCAGTTCCCGCAGGTACTCCGTGAACTCGACGGACGCCCGCACCGCCTTCGTGGCCGTCTCCTCGGACGGGTTCAGCTCGTACATCCCGCAGATGTCGGCCGACCAGGGCCGCAGCGCAGCCCGGTCCGCCTCCGGGATGCCCAGCATCTCGGCGATCACCGCGACCGGCAGCGGCTCGGCGACATCGGCGAGCAGATCGCCGCCGCCCGCCGCGACCAGCCGGTCGACGAGCTCCCCGGCGAGCCGCGTCACGTACGGCTTGAGCCGCTCGACCGTCCTCGGGGTGAACGCCTTCGACACCAGGCGCCGGATCCGGGTGTGGTCCGGCGGCTCCAGATCGAGCATCCCGTGGTCGTTGAGGGTGTGGAACGGCTCGTGCTCGGCGGGCGGAGCGGTCCGCCCGAACTCCTCGTGACTGAACCGGTGCTGGTACGTCCGCCCCAGCCGCCGGTCGCGCAGCAGCGCCGACACATCGGCGTGCCGCGGCACCAGCCACTGGTTCGTGGGCTCGAAGTACTGCACACGGCCCCGGGCGCGCAGCTCGGCGTAAGCGGGGTACGGGTCGGCGAGAAACGCCGGGTCCCACGGATCGAAGGCTCCCATGACCGGACGCTAGCCCGGCGGACCCTCCCCTGACCAGGGGGTCGAGGTCATACTGACCGCACCTCCCGGGAGCCGGCCGGTCACCGGCTGGCTCTGGTCACCGTCCGGACCCTGGACGACGAGCGCCGCAAGGTCCGGCTGCCACGACGGGATGCACGTGTCCGCCTTCACCGACCTGAGCGGCGAGAAGTACGGGCTGACCCCGCTGATCGTCTTCGGTGGCCTCGGCGGCCTGATGCTCCCGCTCGTCCTCACGATGATCCCCGCCGCCCTGTTCGGCTGATCACCCCGGCGTCACCAGCCGCGCCTCGTACGCGAACACCGCCGCCTGGGTGCGGTCCCTGAGGCCGAGCTTCACCAGGACGCGGCTCACATGCGTCTTGATCGTCGACTCGGCCACGACCAGCCGCTCGGCGATCTCCGCGTTGGACAGGCCCTGGGCGATCAGCACCAGGACCTCCGTCTCGCGTTCGGTGAGGTCGCCGTAGGCCGCCCGGGCGCCGGAGAAGGACCGCGGGGTCTCGGAGAGCTTGGAGAACTCCGTGATCAGACGGCGGGTGACCGAGGGGGCCAGCAGGGCCTCGCCGGAGGCCACCACCCTTACCCCGTCGGCGAGTTGGCGGGCGGAGGCGTCCTTCAGCAGGAAGCCCGAGGCACCGGCCCGCAGGGCCTGGTAGACGTACTCGTCGAGATCGAAGGTGGTCAGCACCAGCACCTTCGCCGCCCCGTCGGCCGCCACGATCTCCCGGGTCGCCTCGATGCCGTTCAGTTCGGGCATGCGGATGTCCATCAGGACGATGTCGGGGGCGAGTTCGCGGACCTTGGCCACGGCCTCCCTGCCGTTCACCGCCTCGCCGACGACCTCGATGTCCGGCATCGCGTTCAGCAGGACCGAGAAGCCCTCGCGCACCATCATCTGGTCGTCCGCGATCAGCACGCGGATCGTCATGCGGCACCCTCGTCCGGGGTCACGACCGGCAGGAACACGGTCACTTCGTAGCCTCCGTCGTCCGTCGGGCCGGCCGTCATCCCGCCGTTCAGCATCGTCACCCGCTCACGCATGCCGGTGATGCCGTGTCCGGCCCCGGGCGACGGCTTGACCAGGGCGGGCGCCGGGGGCGGGGTGTTCACCACGCGCAGGCCCAGACCGCCGAGGACGTAACCGATCTCGACCTTCGCACGCGCGCCGGGCGCGTGCCGCAGGGTGTTGCTCAGCGCCTCCTGCACTATTCGGTACGCCGACAGCTCGACGCCCTGCGGCAGTTCCCGCACCGCCCCGGTCACCGTCTTCTCGACGCCGAGCCCGGCGTCGCGCACATTGGCGAGCAGGGCGTCGAGGTCGCCGAGGGTGGGCTGCGGGGCGTCGGGGGCCTCGTAGTCCTCGGCGCGTACGACGCCCAGGACGCGGCGCAGTTCGGTCAGGGCCGCCACCGCGTTCTCCCGGATGGTGGCGAAGGCGCGCTCCAGCTCCGGCGGCGGGTTCTGCACCCGGTAGGGGGCGGCCTCGGCCTGGATGGCGACGACCGACATGTGGTGGGCGACCACGTCGTGCAGCTCGCGGGCGATCGTGGTGCGCTCCTCCAGCAGGGTGCGCCGGGAGCGCTCCTGCGCGGTCTCGGTCTGCTGCGCGGTGACCTCCTGCTCGGCGTCGCGGCGGATGTGCCAGACGGAGACACAGAGCAGCACCAGCGCGGAGACGACCAGCATGGGGCCGGTGTTGGTGCTGTAGTAGTAGTAACTCGGCCCGAAGCCGGAGGCCTCCGCCATCAGGCCGTACGCCGCCGTCAGCACCCACATCCACCCCGCCGTGCGCGGCCTGGTGCGCACGGCCACCACCGTCAGCACCGCCAGATGACTGGCGAAGGCCCCGGCCGTCCACGGCCAGTCGGCCCAGCTGCCGCCCAGCACCCCGACGACCGGGGTGGCGGCCATGGACAGCCAGAACGCCCCGACGGGCCGCACCATGGTCAGCAGCACGGGGAGCGCGCAGAGCGGACCGGCCAGCAGCCACGGACTGCCCGTGTCGATGGTGCCGAGGGGCAGGGTGAGCAGGGCCGCCGCGACGATCACGGCGTGCGGGAGCCAGGCCGCGTACTCCCGCAGCGGGCCGGGCAGCCGCCGGGTCAGCGGGCCGTCGACGCGCATCCGGGGCAGCGGACGGTAGGCGAAGGCGTCGTGGAACAGGTCCCGCCGCAGCCCGCGCAGGGCGTCCGCGGCCAGCCGGAACTCCGGGCTGTGGGTCTTGCTGGTCGTCTCGGTCACGTGCAGCACGGTAGGCGGCTGCCCATGTCGCCGTCGTCACCTGCGAGAAGGGTCTCGCGGGGTCCGTCTCAAGTACTACGGCCGTCCCCCGCGCTCACCAGGCGAGCTGGGCGATCTCCTCCGCCACCACCGCGCACGCGTCCGCCGCCGGGTCGATCAGCGGGAAGTGGCCCACGTCCTCCAGCAGCGTGAGCCCGACCACCTCGCCCGCCTTCGCCGCGGCGTCCGCGTAGGACTCGGCGACCAGCTGGGGGACGTCCGTGTCCGTACGGCCCTGGACGAGGGTGGTGGCGATGCCGGTGGGCAGCAGCAGCGCGGGGTCGGCGTACGGCCGCCGCTCGGCGAACCCCTCGTCGCCGCCGAGGAGTTGGCGGGCCGCGCCGCCGCAGACGCCGAGCTTGTCGGCGACCGCGAAGTCGGCGATGGGGGCGAGGGCCACCACACCGCGCAGGTGGGGCGGGCCCGCGGTGCGCCAGGGGGCGTCGGCGGGCAGGAGGTGCCGGGCCGCCGCCCACAGCGCGAGATGGCCGCCGGCGGAGTGGCCGGTGACGACGGTACGGCGGGGGTCGGCCCCCGGGATGGCCTCACGGACCAGGTCCGGGAGGGCGTCCAGGGCGGCGGCCACGTCGTCGAAGGTGTCGGGCCAGCGGCCGGCCAGCTCGCCGGCGCCCTCCGCTCCCTTGCGGTACTCCACGTTGGCCACGGCGAAGCCCCGGCGGGCCAGGAAGGCGGAGAACGGCGTGATGTGGCGGCGGTCGTAGGGAGCCCGCCAGGCGCCCCCGTGCAGGACGACCACCAGCGGGGCGAGGGGGCTCTCGGTGCGCGGGGCGTAGAAGTCGATCACCTGGTCGGGGTGGTCGCCGTACGCGGCGGTGGTGTCCGGGTCGACAGGCGGATGCGAGAAGGCCGACTGCTCCTCTGCGGCGGACCGGGCTGCGGCAGCGTCGTCCGGCATGCTCCACCCTCTCAGCGGCGAAATGAAGTTGGCGGACCAGGTGATGTCCTCGGCCGTTGGCGGGGACGGTATCAGGCCCGTGACGTGCGCGGACACCGGGATGTGACGCTGGGTGAGGGGCAAACGGTTCTGTCGGGGGCGGGGTGGGCGCCGCGCCGCCCCGCCCCCCGGGTCAGGCGAGCAGCTCGCCCAGCGTCCGCGCCGCCTTCTCCACGTCCGCGAACCCGACGTACAGCGGCGTGAAGCCGAAGCGCAGGACGTCCGGGGCCCGGAAGTCGCCCACCACGCCCCGCTCGATCAGGCGCTCCATCACCGTGCCCGCGTCCGCGCAGCGCAGGGCGACCTGGCTGCCGCGCTCCGCGTGGGCGGCCGGGGTCAGGGACTCCACGCGCCCCTGCGGCACGTACTCCGCCACGCACTCCAGGAAGAAGTCCGTCAGCGCCAGCGACTTGGCCCGTACCGACGCGATCGACACGTCCCGCCAGACGTCCAGTGCCGCCTCCAGGGCGAGCATGGAGAGGATGTCCGGGGTGCCGACCCGGCCGCGCAGGGCGCCCGCGGCCGGTGCGTAGTCGCCGCGCATGCCAAAGGGCTCCGCGTGGGAGTTCCAGCCCGGCAGCGGGGAGTCGAAGCGGGGCTGCAGGTCACGCCGTACGTACAGGTAGGCCGGTGAACCCGGGCCGCCGTTGAGGTACTTGTACGTGCAGCCCACCGCCAGGTCGACGCCGTGCGCGTCCAGGTCCACCGGCAGCGCGCCCGCGCTGTGGCACAGGTCCCAGACCGCCACGGCGCCCGCCGCCCGCACCGCCGCCGTCAGCGACGGCAGGTCGTGCAGCCGGCCCGTGCGGTAGTCGACGTGGTTCAGCAGCACCGCGGCGGTCCGGGGACCGAGCGCCCCCGGCACCTGCGACGGCCGTACCGGGCGCAGTGTGCGGCCGGTCAGCCGGGCCGCCGACTCGGCGATGTAGCCGTCCGTGGGGAAGGTCGTGGCGTCCACGAGGATCTCGTCGCGGCCCTCCCCCGCCATCCGCACGGCCGCCACCAGCGCCTTGAAGACGTTGACGCTGGTGGAGTCGCCGACCACGATCTGCCCCGGCGCCGCCCCGACCAGCGGAGCGATCCGGTCGCCGATCCGCTCGGGCGCGGTCCACCAGCCGCTCTCCTCCCAGGACCGGATGCGCAGGGCGCCCCACTGCCGCGCGACCACGTCCGCGACCTTCTCCGGCACGTTCACCGGCAGGGCACCCAGCGAGTTGCCGTCCAGGTAGACGGCCTCGTCGAGCACGAACTCGGCGCGCTTGGGGGCGAGTTCGTCCGCCGCGTCCAGCTTCTCCGCCCGTGCGGACAGCTCAGACATGGGACCTCGCCGTCCACAGCTCGGGGAAGACGTTCTTGCGGGCCCGCTTCTCCAGCCAGGCCACCCCGGCCGAGCCGCCGGTCCCGGCCTTCGCGCCCATCGCGCGCCGGGTGGCGACCAGGTGGTCGTTGCGCCAGCGCCACACCAGCTCGGCGACGTCCGTCAACGCCTCGCCCAGCCGGGCGACTTCGTCACCGGCGTCGCCGGAGTAGACGGCGGTCCAGGCGGCCTCGACCGCGTCGGAGGGCTCGTAGCGCTGCGAGACGTCCCGCTTCAGCACCTCCTCGGGGATGGCGTGCCCGCGCCGCGCCAGCAGCCGCAGCACCTCGTCGTACAGGCTCGGCTCGTGCAGCGCCTTCTCCAGTTCCGCGTGGACGCGGGGCGCGCCGCGGTGCGGGACGAGCATGGACGCGGACTTGTCGCCGAGCAGGAACTCCATCCGGCGGTACATGGCCGACTGGAAGCCGGAACCCTCGCCGAGGGCGGAGCGGTAGGAGTTGAACTGGGCCGGGGTGAGCTGGCCCAGCGGCTTCCAGGAGGCGTTGAGCGCCTCCAGCTCCCGCACCGAGCGCTTCAGCGCGTCGATCGCGACCGGCACCCGGTCCTCGCGCAGGGCGTGCGCGGCGGTCTCCCACTCATGGACCACGACGGTGAACCACAGCTCCATGACCTGGGTGGTGACCAGGAAGACCATCTCTCCGGGATCGTCGGAGAGGGTGTGCTGGAGGTGGGTGAGCACATCCGCCTTGACGTAGTCCTCGTACGGCGTCGTGCCGGCGAAGTCGAGATGCGGGGTCTCGGGCTCGTGGGTTTCGTGAGCCTCTTGGGACATCGCTGTCTCCTGTGGTAACTCCGGGTAGCGGTCCGCCCCTGCCGTTACCGACACGGGGGCCCCGGTCCCCACCCGAATCCTCCGGTGTGTCCCCCGGAAAGTGCAAGGCCCGACCGGATCACAGCCGGACCCGCACTCAAGGCGCCGTCCCGCCTGCGGGCTAGCCCAGCGTCTGGGCGGCCGTCGGCGAGGAGTCCTTCAGGAACTGCGTGCAGCGCTCGTACTCCTCCTGCTCGCCGATGGAACCGGCGGCCCGGGCGAGGGCGTGCAGGGCGCGCAGGAAGCCGCGGTTCGGCTCGTGCTCCCACGGCACCGGGCCGTGGCCCTTCCAGCCGTTGCGGCGCAGGGCGTCCAGACCGCGGTGGTAGCCCGTACGGGCGTAGGCGTACGACTCCACGACGCTGCCCCGCTCGAACGCCTCGTCGGCCAGCTGGGCCCAGGCCAGGCAGGACATCGGGTACTGCGCGGCGACGTCCGCGGGGGCCGTGCCGGACGCGAGGAGCTCACGGGGCTCCGGGTCGTCGGGGAGGTGGGTCGGGGGCGGTCCCCCGAGGAGGTTCTCGTGAATCGTCATGGGCTCCAGTCTGAGGCATCCGCTATTCGATGCGCCCCTTGGCCCGTTCCCCTTCCAGGGGCGGCGCGGTGATCGAGCCATGGGTGAGGCACTCCGGCCGCCGGCAGTCCGGCGGCAGCCGCCGTACGGTCGCGAAGGCCACGGCGGAGCCCACCAGCATCACCCCGGCGCACAGCAGCATGGCCCGGCCGAAGGAGTCGTCGAAGGCGTCCGGGGAGCGGTAGGCGTCCTCCCCCATCCCGGTCAGCAACGGCAGCGCGGCGACCGCCACCAGACCGGCGGCGCGGGCCGCCGCGTTGTTGATCCCGCTGGCCAGACCCGCCCGCGCGACATCCACGGAGGCGAGGACGGTGGAGGTGAGCGGGGCGACCAGGGTGACCAGGCCGGCCCCGAAGACGAGGACGGCGGGCAGCACGTCGGCCGCGTACGAGGCGTCCGGGCCGACCCGCAGCATCAGCAGCAGCCCGGCCGCGCACACCAGCGGCCCCACGGTGAGCGGGATCCGCGGCCCGATCCGGTCGGCCAGCTCGCCGGACCGGGCGGAGAGCAGCAGCATCAGGACCGTCGTCGGCAGCAGGGCCGTACCCGCGGCGAGGGCCGAGTAGCCGGAGACGACCTGGAGCTGGAGCGCGGCGAGGAAGAAGAACCCGCCGAGGGCCGCGTACACGCACAGGGTGACCAGGTTGACGGCGGTGAACTGGCGGGAGGCGAAGACGCCGAGCGGCATCATCGGGTCGGCGCGCCGCTTCTCGACGCGGACGAAGGCGATCCCCAGGGCGACGCCCAGGGCCGCGCTGATCCAGTCCGACTCGATCAGCGCGTACGTCACCAGCGCGAGCGCCAGCGCGCCGAGGGCGGCACCGAGCACGTCGAAGCGGCCGTGTTTGCTGCCGTCGCCCGATTCCGGC
>NZ_JBSFVD010000006.1:45412-161299 GCF_053592135.1 Streptomyces sp. NPDC002784
ACGATCAGCGCGTACGTCACCAGCGCGAGCGCCAGCGCGCCGAGGGCGGCACCGAGCACGTCGAAGCGGCCGTGTTTGCTGCCGTCGCCCGATTCCGACACATGGCGCAGGGCGACCGGCACGCACAGCAGGGCCAGCGGCACGTTCAGCAGGAACACCCACCGCCAGCCGGGCCCGTCCACCAGCCAGCCGCCGAGGAACGGCCCCACGGCCGCCCCGATGCCGCCGAAACCGGACCACAGGCCCACCGCCCGGCCCCGGTCGTCGGGGTGGAAGGATGCCTGGATGAGGGCGAGGGAGCCGGGCGTGAGCAGCGCCCCGCCGATGCCCTGGAGGGCGCGGGCGGCGATCAGGATCTCGGCGTTCGGGGCGAGCCCGCACAGCAGGGAGGCGACGGCGAACCAGATCACGCCGATGACGAAGATCCGGCGGCGGCCGTAGCGGTCGCCCAGGGAGCCGCCGAGCAGGATCAGCCCGGCCAGGGCGAGCATGTACGCGTTGACCGTCCACTGCAGCGCGGAGAGGTTCGCGTCCAGGTCCTCGCCGATCCGCGGGAGGGCGACGTTGACCACGGTCGAGTCCAGCAGGGCCATGCTGGATCCGAGGACGGTGGTGAGCAGGATCCACTTGCCCTGCGCGGAGGCGATCCGGACGTCACGCATGCCCCCAGGTATACAGCGAGCCCGGCGCCGTAGACAGGCGCCGGGCTCAGCAGTGCACTCGGGAACTACTTGATCCTGGTGCCCGTGGAGCGCAGGTTCCCGCAGGCCTCGACGACGCGCGCGGCCATGCCCGCCTCGGCCAGCTTGCCCCAGGTGCGCGGGTCGTAGGTCTTCTTGTTGCCGACCTCGCCGTCGACCTTCAGGACGCCGTCGTAGTTCTGGAACATGTGGGCGGCGACCGGACGCGTGAAGGCGTACTGGGTGTCGGTGTCGAGGTTCATCTTCACGACGCCGTTCTCCAGCGCGGTGGCGATCTCCTCCGCGGTGGAGCCGGAGCCGCCGTGGAAGACGAAGTCGAACGGGCTGGACTTGCCGTACTTCTCGCCCACGCCCTGCTGGAGGTCCTTCAGCAGCTCGGGACGGAGGACGACGTTGCCCGGCTTGTAGACGCCGTGCACGTTGCCGAAGGAGGCGGCCAGCAGGTAGCGGCCCTTCTCGCCCAGGCCGAGGGCCTCGGCGGTGCGCAGGGCGTCATCGACGGTGGTGTACAGCTCGTCGTTGATCTCGTGGGTGACGCCGTCCTCCTCGCCGCCGGTCGGGGTGATCTCGACCTCGAGGATGATCTTCGCGGCGGCGGCGCGGGGCAGCAGCTCCTGGGCGATGGCCAGGTTGTCGGCCAGGGTCTCGGCGGAGCCGTCCCACATGTGCGACTGGAACAGCGGGTTGCGGCCGGCCTTCACGCGCTCCTCGGAGACCGCGAGCAGCGGGCGTACGTAGCCGTCCAGCTTGTCCTTCGGGCAGTGGTCGGTGTGCAGCGCGATGTTGACGTCGTACTTGGCGGCGACGATGTGCGCGAACTCGGCCAGGGCGACGGCGCCGGTGACCATGTCCTTGCTGTGCTGGCCGCCGAGGAACTCCGCGCCACCGGTGGAGATCTGGACGATGCCGTCGCTCTCGGCCTCCGCGAAGCCGCGCAGCGCAGCGTGCAGGGTCTGGGAGGAGGTCACGTTGATGGCCGGGTAGGCGAACTTGCCTGCCTTCGCCCGGTCGAGCATCTCGTTGTAGACCTCGGGGGTTGCGATGGGCATCTGTCCGCTCCTTGTGATGTGCGGGTTGCGTTCTGCGTGCTGACGGCCCTGACCTAGACCTGGGGAGGCGACATCGTCGTCGTCGCGCCCATCCTTCCAGACGAACCGGGATGCTCCGAGAGCTGTCTCAGTCCAGACCCAGCTCGTCCTTGGAGTACGCGAAAAGGTACGGCACCCCGGCGCCCGCCTCGATCTTCTCGGCGGCCCCGGTCGCCCGGTCGACGATCGTGGCGACGGCGACGACCTCGGCGCCGGCCTCGCGCACGGCCTCCACGGCGGTCAGCGGGGAGCCGCCGGTGGTGGAGGTGTCCTCGACGACGAGCACCCGGCGGCCCGCGATGTCCGGGCCCTCGACGCGGCGCTGGAGCCCGTGCGCCTTGGCGGCCTTGCGGACGACGAAGGCGTCCAGCTTGCGGCCCCGGGCGGCGGCCGCGTGCAGCATCGCCGCGGCGACCGGGTCGGCGCCCATGGTCAGGCCGCCGACCGCGTCGAAGTCCAAGCCGTCGGTGAGGTCCAGGAGCACCTGGCCGACCAGCGGGGCGGCCTCCCCGTCGAGGGTGATGCGGCGCAGGTCGACGTAGTAGTCGGCCTCCAGACCCGAGGAGAGGGTCACCTTGCCGTGCACCACGGCCTTGTCCTTGATCTGCTGCAGCAGTGCGCCACGTGCGTCCGTCATGCCGAACAGCTTATTCGGCATCGAGGCGGGTCCAGCTCCAGGTGGTCGTGGCCTCCAGCGGCTCCAGCGGGGTGACCAGGCGGGGGAGGGTGTTCAGCCCGTTCGGCGGACCGGTCTGCGGCTCCACGCAGACGGCGGCCTCCTGCTCGTCGTAGACGACGACCCACTTCTCGCGGCTGGTCACCCTCAGCGCGAGCCGGCCCGGCCAGGTGAGGGTGACGTCCACGCCGTCCGGCATGCCGAAGCAGTCGTCCCACGGGCCCGGCTTCGGGTCGGTGCGGTGACCGGTGGGCAGGTGGTCCTCGCCGCGCTCCTCCTGCCAGGCGGGGGCGAAGTCGAGGGTGGCGTCCGCGCCGCCGAGGGTGCGGTTGAACCACGGGTGCCAGCCGATCTGGGCCGGGAAGGAGTCCTCGTACGTCTCCACCGACATGGTGAGCGTCAACGAGCTCTCGGTCAGGCTCACCACCTGGGTGACCCGTCCGCTGTGCGGCCACGGGTCCACCAGGTCGTACGTCATCACCGCCTCGTCCGGTGTCCGGCGGGCGGTGCGCCAGGCGCCGTCGCGGGCCGTGCCGTGGATGGCGTGGGGCGGGGAGTTCAGGGGCATCTGGACGACGTCGGCGCCGTCCCTGAAGCGGCCGTCCCTGATGCGGCCGCACCACGGGACCATCGGGAAGCACCCGAACCGGTCGCCCTGGCGCAGGAGTTCGGTTCCGCCGACACGGAGTCCTCCGATCCGGCCGCCCTTGCCCGGTTGTACGGTCACCTCCGCGTCGCCCGCGGTCAGCGTGATCTCTGCGTCACTCACGGGACGACCCTACTGGGCCGTTCAAGAGGGCCTACGCCCACTGGGGAACGGGGACGGGGGACCGGCGGGGCCGGGACGGGACGTAGCAGCCGCGTCGGCCCTACCGACGTCTCCGCAGAGCCCGGCCCACGACGATCGCGGAGGCCACGGCGAGCGCCGCCCAGCGGAGCGCGGAGACGGGGACGGCGGACTGGGGGCGGGGCGGGGGCGTACCGGCTGCGTCGGTCCTACCGACGTCTCCGCAGAGCCCGGCCCACGACGATCGCGGAGGCCACGGCGAGCGCCGCCGCAGGGGCCGCCCAGCGGAGCGTGGAGGCGGGGACGGTGGAGTGGGGGGCGGGGACGGGGGCGTACCGGCCGCGGGGCGGGGCGTGGTCGACCTCTTCGGCGCTGCGGCCGATCATGGTGCGGCGCGCGTGCGCGGCTTCGGGGGCGACCTGCGAAGCCTCCTCGCCGTTCGCGGCCGGGGGCGGGCCCGGCGGATTCTCCGCGACATCCGCGGACTCGGGGGCCTCGGGCGCCGGGGTCTCCGGCTCGGGGGTAGCGGGCTCTGCGGTCTCGACCGCCGGGGCTTCCGGCTCGGGCGCCGGGGTCTCGGGCGCCGAAGCTTCCGGCTCGGGGGGCGCAGGCTGTGGGGTCTCGGCCGCAGGCGCCTCCGGCTCGGAAGTGGCGGGCTTTGTGGTCTCGGCCGCCGGAGCCTCCGGCTCAGAGGTAGCAGGCCCCGCGGTCTCAGCCGCCGCAGGCTCCGGCTCAGAGGTAGCAGGCCCCGCGGTCTCAGCCGCCGCAGGCTCCGGCTCGGAAGTAGCAGGCCCCGCGGTCTCAGCCGCCGCAGGCTCCGGCTTGGGCCGTGTGGGGGCCGGGGTGTGCTGGGGGTCCGCCGTCGGCAGGTTTTCCGCGAAGCGGGTCAGTAGTCTGGTCATCGCCGAGTCGACCTGGTCCGGCGGGAGTTGGGCGATGCGGCCGTCCGCCGTCGCCGTGGCGTCGAAGGTCAGCGTCGAGCCGTTCTCCGCCTCGCTCACGCGCAGCGTCAGGGACAGCTTCACCGAGCCCGTCCCCCGCGCCTCGGTCGCGTCGCCCTCCACCGCGTACGTGCCGTCCTCGCGCGGTGCCAGCCGCAGAACGCCGCGGTACGTGATCGTGTGGCCGCCCACCCGTACCTTCAGGCGTCCGCTCATCGGGGTCCGCGCACCCGCGTCCTGCTGGAGCCCGGGAAGCGCCCGGGCAACCCGCGCGGGGTCGGACAGCGCCTCCCGCAAGCGAGCCGTGGCTACCGGAACGAACACGTCAAGCTCCATGTCAGCGGAGCCTACCCAGGGAAGGCGCCACAGCACCCCCCGTCGCCGCAATCAGTAGCGCGGATGCACCAGCGTGGACGCCGGCAGCCCCCGTACCCGTGAGGCCCCCGCCGCCTTCGCGTCCTCCCGCAGCCGGGCCTCGGTCAGGGTGCGCAGGCGCGGCCCCTCGGGGGGCAGGCCCAGGGCCGGGGCGGAACCCCGCGCCGCCAGGACGAACCCCCAGTCGTGCGGTGCGTCCGCCCGCCTGGCGGAGCGGTCCGGGCCCGCCGCGAAGCCGTGGTCCCGCCCCGCCACGCAGTACGGCGCCGTCCGCAGGCCCGCCGCCCGCAGCGTCGCCTCGACCGTCCAGAAGACCCCGGGCCGGGACACCGCCGGGCCCGCGTGCACCACCAGGCGTCCGTCGTCGGCCAGCACCCGCCTGACCAGGCCGTAGAACTCCTGCGAGTACAGCTTGGTGCTCGCCGTGATGCCCGGGTCGGGGAGGTCGGAGACGACGACGTCGTAGCGGACGGCGGGCGTTCCGCGCAGATGGCGGAAGGCGTCCGCCGTGACGACCCGGACCCGGGGGTCGGCGTGGACATGGCCGTTGAGGCGGCTGAGGGCCGGGTCCTCGCGGGCCAGCCGGACCACCTCCGCGTCCAGTTCCACGATGTCCACCCGGCGCACCCCGCGCTGCCGCAGCACCTCCCGCGCCGCCAGCCCGTCACCGCCGCCCAGGATCAGCACCCGCTCGTGCGGACCGTTCATCGCCGGGTGGACCAGGGCCTCGTGGTAGCGGTGCTCGTCGCGGCCGCTGACCCGGAGGCGGCCGTCGAGGTAGAGGTCGACCGGGTCGCCGTCGGTGCCGCCGGTGAGGACCACCTCCTGGACGTCGGTCTGGACCGCCACGCGGACGTCGGCGCCGTACACCGCGTGCCGGGCGGCCCGCTCGAAGTCGTCGACATGGGCGGCGGCCGCGGCCAGGATGCCGAGGGCCGCGAGATTGCCGGCGACCAGCAGCAGCCGGGCACGCCGGGTCAGGTCGCCGCGGAACAGGCCGAGCACCAGGGCACCGCCGGCCAGCGCGTTGACCGCGCCGGTGATCAGGGCGCCGGTCAACTGGCCCAGCAGGGGCAGCAGGAGGAACGGAAAGGCGAGGCCCCCGACGAGCGCGCCGACGTAGTCCGCGGCGAACAGGTCGGCCACCGCGCCGCCCGCGTCCTGCCGCCGGATGCGCTGGATCAGCTCCATCAGCAACGGCACTTCGGCGCCGATCAGCAGGCCGATGGCGAGGGAGAAGGCGACCAGCAGCACCCGGGGCCCCTCGCCCCAGGGGCCGCCCCAGTCGCCGGTCCAGGCGAACACGCCGTACAGCGCCGGCGCGCTGCACCCGCCGACCAGGGCGAGGACCGTCTCGATCGCGCCGAAGCCGGCGGCGGCGTGCCAGCGCAGGCGCTTGGCGACGAGCGAGCCGAGGCCCATGGCGAAGACCATGACGGACAGCACCACGGAGGCCTGGGTGACCGAGTCGCCGATCAAGTAGGAGGCGAGGGCGACCAGTTCGAGTTCGTACACCAGTCCGCAGGCGGCGCAGACGAAGACGCACGCGAGGACCAGGAACCGGCCCGTCGCCGGCCGGACGGGCAGCCGCGCCGGGCCGCCCCAGGGTGCCGGGGCGGCGGGCGGGGCGGGCGCGTGCGGTTCGATCACGCTGCGACGTTACGTCACCGGCGCGTCACGCTTTGTCACCCACACGTGTGGAACTGCCGGTCTCAAACCCCCGATGCGCTCAGGGCGCTTGCCGGCACCCGGACCCCGACCCGGCTCCGGGTCGCCACCAACTGGCCGTCCTGCGGGTAGGCGTGCCAGGTCCGCCAGTGCACCTGGCCCTCGCGCCAGTGCGCCAGCATCGCGGTGAACGCGTGCGGGCTGCCGGGGAAGACGCCGGCCAGACCGTGCGGATGGTCGGCGACCAGGGCCAGCAACTCCTGGGCCCGCCCGGCGAACTGACCCGGCGCCAGCACCTCGACGCGGGCGGCGAACTCGTACTCCCAGTCGCCGACGCGCTTGGCGACGCCCAGCGGGAGGGGCGTGCTGCTGCCCGGGATGCACGCCACCGTCTCCGAGGAGCTGCCCCGTTCCTCCTCCAGGATCACCTGGTGGGACGCGCCGAGGAGTCTCAACTGGAGCTTCGCCGAGCACAGTTCGAGGTCGAGGGTGGCCAGTGCGGGGAGCGGCTCACGCCCCAGGGCCCAGGCGAGGTCGGCCGCGCGCGTGTCGGTGTAGGAGGTGTTCAGGGTCGTGAGCATGGATCGGCTCCGCTAGCGAGCAAAGAAAAGGGGAGGGGTGGTCCGGCGCATCCCGGTCGGCACCGGGAGATCGGCCCGGTCAGCCCGGTCGGCGAGTCAGGGGGGTGGCCGCGGGGCGTACGAGGGCTGCGTTGGTGTTTTAGAGGGAATCATGAACGGCGGTGCCACCACAGCGTTTTTACCCAACTTCGTAGGGTTTCCATCCCTCAGGGGGCTGCACAGCGCAACTGTTCAACCCCCGCGTGCGCCGTGTCGGCTGGGTCGTACGCCGGAGCACGGCCCCAGCCGCGCACACGACGGCGGGGCCCGCCCTCGTGGGCGGGCCCCGCCGGACCGGACGCGGTTCCCCCTGCCGGAGCTCAGCTGCCCCGTGTCAGCTGCCTCCCCCGCATCCGCCCCCGCCGCCGCCCCCGCCGCAGGACGACGATCCGCCCCCGCACGACGAGCCGCCGCTGTCCCCGCCCCCGGCCCACCAGCCGCCGCTGCCGCCGTCGGTGCCGTCGTGACGGCGGGACGAGCGCCGGCTGCCGTGGGCCATCTGCCGGTTACCGGCACCCACGAGCACCAGCATGATCAGACCCGCGAACAGAACCACCAGGATGATGCCGATAGCCATGGGCATGACGTCACCCTCCTCCCGTTTGGCGCAGCTCCCCCGAAGCGGCCCCCGTGGGCGCCTCGCCAGCTGCGTGACCGGGAAATGCCCTTCCCGCCCGCGGCCCAAAGCAGAGTTGAGGAACTCCAGAGCTTCGGCGCAGGATGACCGCCATGACCTCACGCGCGCGTCCCCTTCTCAACCGCAGCCTCGCCGAGTTCGGAACGACGATCTTCGCCGAGATGTCGGCGCTGGCCCTGACCACCGGAGCGATCAACCTGGGCCAGGGATTCCCCGACACCGACGGCCCCGAGGAGATCCGGGAGGCGGCGGTGCGCGCGCTGCGCGACGGACGCGGCAACCAGTACCCGCCGGGCCCCGGCGTGCCCGAGCTGCGCACCGCGGTCGCCGCGCACCAGCAGCGCCGGTACGGCCTGTCCTACGACCCGGACACCGAGGTCCTGGTGACGGCGGGGGCGACGGAGGCGATCGCCGCGTCCCTGCTGGCGCTGCTGGAGCCGGGCGACGAGGTGGTGGCGCTGGAGCCGTACTACGACTCCTACGCGGCCTGTATCGCGATGGCGGGTGGCCGCCGGGTCCCGGTCACCCTGCGCCCGGACCAGGGGCGCTTCCGCCTCGACCTCGACGAGCTGCGCGCCGCGGTCACCGACCGCACCCGGCTGCTGCTGATCAACACCCCGCACAACCCCACCGGCACGGTCCTCACCCGCGAGGAGCTGGCCGCGGTGGCGGAGCTGGCCGTGGCGCGGGACCTGCTGGTGGTGACGGACGAGGTGTACGAGCACCTGGTCTTCGACGGCGCCGAGCACCTGCCGCTGGCCGGCTTCCCCGGGATGCGGGAGCGGACGGTCACCATCGGCTCCGCGGGCAAGAGCTACTCGTTCACCGGCTGGAAGGTCGGCTGGGTGACCGCGGCTCCCGGGCTGGTGGCGGCCGTACGCTCGGCGAAGCAGTACCTGACGTACGTGGCCTCCGGGCCCTTCCAGTACGCCGTCGCCGAGGCGCTCGCGCTGCCCGACTCCTTCCTCGCCGGGTTCCGCGCGGACATGCAGGCCAAGCGGGACCTGCTGGCGGCGGGCCTGAGGGACGCGGGCTTCGGGGTGTTCACCCCGTCGGGCACCTACTTCATCACCACCGACATCCGCCCGCTCGGCGAGTCGGACGGCTTCGCCTTCTGCCGCGCCCTGCCCACGCGCGCGGGGGTCGTCGCCATCCCCAACGCCGTCTTCTACGACCACCGGGACGAGGGCGCGCCCTTCGTCCGGTTCGCGTTCTGCAAGCGGACCGAGGTGCTGGAGGAGGCCGTGCAGCGCCTGAAGCACCTGGCCGGCTGACACCGACCGGTTGACCGGCTGACCGGCGCGTACGGCAAGAGCCCGCCCCGGGCACGCGACCGTGACGGTCGGTGCCCCGGACGGGCTCTCGTGGGTCCGGGCCGGTTACTCCTCGTCGCCCTTGGGCTTCTCGGTGTCGTTGACCTCCTGCTCCAGGCCGAGCTGCTCCACCAGCCACTTGTCGAACTCGATGGCGGCGCGCACCCAGCTGACCGTGGAGGAGACGAAGTGCTCCAGGCTGACGCCGGTGCCGATCAGCATCTGCGCCTCGCCGATCAGGCGGACGGTGCCGTCGTCGTGGGTGTGGGTGTACAGCTTGGGCCACAGGGTGCGCCGGTTCCAGTCGTCGATGGACTCCAGCAGCTGCGGCTTCTCGTCGATCTGGTGGGGGCGGTCGTAGAACGTCCGCACCGAGAAGATCTGCTGCTCACCCTCGCCGCGGAACATGAAATACGTACGGAACTGCTCCCACGGCGCCGCGAGGTCACCCTCGTCGTCGACGACGTACTTGAGCTCCATCTGGTCGAGGAGCTGCTTCACGAGGTCCTGATCCGGGACGACGGGGCCCGCCGGACCTTGGGGCTGCGGCTCGGGCTGGCCCCCGAAGTTCGGAATCGAGGACGGGTCGATGGTCACCGTGTATTTCCCTTCGTACGGATCCCGCCATCCTCTCCCATGCGGGGAGGGGGGTGGCAAGCCCCGCCCCGCTTGGTTCACCTGCGGTTGGCGGATTTCAGCTCAGAGCGTTTTTCCGGTCGCCGGTCCTACGATCAGACCGTCGCCGAAGGTGTCCACGCGGACCGTGTCGCCGTCCTTGATCTCACCGGCCAAAATCTCCTTGGCGAGGCGGTCGCCGATGGCCGTCTGGATCAGGCGGCGCAGCGGCCGGGCACCGTAGGCGGGGTCGTTGCCCTCGTCGGCGAGCCAGGTCAGGGCCTCGTCGGTGATCTCCAGGGTGAGGCGGCGCTCGGCGAGCCGCTTGGCCAGGCGGTCGATCTGGAGGCGGGCGATCCGGCGCAGCTCGTCCTTGCCGAGCGCCGAGAAGACGACCAGGTCGTCCAGGCGGTTGAGGAACTCCGGCTTGAAGGCGGTCCGCACCACCTCCAGGACCTGTTCCTTCTTCTCCAGCTCGGTGCTGATCGGGTCGACCAGGAACTGGCTGCCGAGGTTCGAGGTCAGCACGAGGATGGTGTTGCGGAAGTCGACCGTGCGGCCCTGCCCGTCGGTGAGCCGTCCGTCGTCCAGCACCTGGAGCAGGATGTCGAAGACCTCCGGGTGCGCCTTCTCCACCTCGTCCAGCAGCACCACGGAGTACGGCCGCCTGCGCACCGCCTCGGTCAGCTGGCCGCCCTCCTCGTACCCGACGTAACCGGGAGGCGCGCCCACCAGCCGGGACACGCTGTGCTTCTCGCCGTACTCCGACATGTCGATGCGGACCATGGCCCGCTCGTCGTCGAAGAGGAAGTCGGCCAGCGCCTTGGCCAGCTCGGTCTTGCCGACGCCGGTGGGGCCGAGGAAGAGGAAGGAGCCGGTGGGCCGGTCGGGGTCGGCGATGCCCGCGCGGGTGCGCCGTACGGCGTCGGACACGGCCTGGACCGCCTCCGTCTGGCCGATGAGCCTGCGGCCCAGCTCCTCCTCCATGCGCAGCAGCTTCTGCGTCTCGCCCTCCAGCAGGCGCCCCGCCGGGATGCCGGTCCAGGCGGCCACGGTGTCGGCGATGTCGTCCGGCCCGACCTCCTCCTTGACCATGGTGTCCTTGGCGGCCTCCTCCTCGGCCTCGGAGGCTGCCTCCAGGTCCCGTTCCAGGGTCGGGATCTCGCCGTAGAGCAGCTTGGAGGCGGTGTCGAAGTCGCCGTCGCGCTGGGCCCGTTCGGCCTGGCCGCGCAGTTCGTCCAGCTTCTCCTTCAGCTCGCCGACCCGGTTGAGGGACTGCTTCTCCTTCTCCCAGCGGGCGGTCAGGCCGCGCAGCTCCTCCTCCTTGTCGGCGAGGTCACGGCGCAGCCGTTCCAGGCGCTCCCGGGAGGCGGGGTCGGTCTCCTTGCTCAGCGCCAGCTCCTCCATCTTCAGCCGGTCGACGGCGCGCTGGAGTTCGTCGATCTCCACGGGCGAGGAGTCGATCTCCATCCGGAGGCGGGAGGCCGCCTCGTCGACCAGGTCGATGGCCTTGTCGGGGAGGAAGCGGGAGGTGATGTAGCGGTCGGAGAGGGTGGCGGCGGCGACCAGGGCGCTGTCGGCGATCACGACTTTGTGGTGGGCCTCGTAGCGGCCCTTGAGTCCGCGCAGGATGGCGATCGTGTCCTCGACCGTCGGCTCGGCGACCAGCACCTGCTGGAAGCGGCGCTCCAGCGCGGGGTCCTTCTCGATCCGCTCGCGGTACTCGTCGAGGGTGGTGGCGCCGACCATGCGCAGCTCACCGCGGGCGAGCATGGGCTTGAGCATGTTCCCGGCGTCCATGGCGGAGTCGCCGCCGGCGCCGGCGCCCACGACGGTGTGCAGCTCGTCGATGAACGTGATGATCTGCCCGTCGGAGTCCTTGATCTCCGCGAGCACGGTCTTCAGCCGCTCCTCGAACTCACCCCGGTACTTGGCCCCGGCGACCATCGCGCCGAGGTCCAGCGCCACCAGCCGCTTGTCCTTCAGCGACTCGGGCACGTCCCCCTTCACGATCCGCTGGGCGAGGCCCTCCACGACGGCGGTCTTGCCGACGCCGGGCTCGCCGATGAGGACGGGGTTGTTCTTGGTACGGCGGGACAGCACCTGGACGACCCGGCGGATCTCCTGGTCCCGGCCGATGACGGGGTCGAGCTTGCCCTCCCGCGCGGCGGCCGTGAAGTCGGTACCGAACTTCTCCAGGGCCTTGTACTGGCCCTCCGGATCGGCTGTGGTCACCCGGCGTCCTCCCCTTGCCTTCCGGAACGCCTCCAGCAGCTTCTTCGCGGTGGCGCCCTGCTGGGAGAGTACGTCGGCGGCCGGGCCGCCCTTCGCCGCGATGCCGATGAGCAGGTGCTCGGTGGAGAGGTACTCGTCCCCCAGCTCCTGGGCCTTGGCCTGCGCCTCGGCGATCGCCGCGAGCAGTTCCCGGTTGGGCTGCGGGGGCGCCACGGTGGAGCCGGTGACGCTGGGCAGGCCGGCGAGCACCTTCTCGGCCCCGGCGCGCACGGCCGCCTGGTCGGCCTCCACGGCGGCCAGCAGGTCGGTGATGTTCTCGTTGTCCTGCCTGCGGCCTTGCCCCTGCAGCAGAGCCAGGAGCAGATGGGCGGGTGTGAGGTCGGGGTGGCCCTCCGTCACGGCCCGGTTGCCGGCCGCGTTGATGGCGTCCCGGCTCCTGTTGGTCAGCTCTGCGTCCACGGTCGACTTCTCCTCCTGTCGAGAGCCCTCATCCACGCTGACTCAGCCAACGTACACAAAGTTGAGTCTATTCCACTCAAGGTGGGAGTCGAATAGTGCCGGGAGGTTCCGGCGGCTAAGTTCCGGCGGCATGAGCTATTCCGTGGATCCGGGTGCCCCCGACGAGCCGTATCTCAGCTTCTGGCGGGAGCGGCACCTGTGCACGCTGACGACGCCGCGCCCGGACGGCAGCCCGCATGTGGTGCCGGTCGGGGTGACGTACGACCCGGAGGCGGGCCTGGCCCGGGTGATCACGAACAGGACGAGCGCCAAGGTGGCCCATGTGCTGGCCGCCGGGCCCGCCGGGGCGCGGGTCGCGGTGTGCCAGGTGGCCGGGCGGCGGTGGGCGACGCTGGAGGGGCGGGCGCGGGTGCGCACCGAGCCGGAGCGGATCGCGGAGGCCGAGCGGCGGTACGCCGAGCGCTACGAGCGGACACCGGCCCCGAATCCGGCGCGCGTGGTGATCGAGATCGAACTGGAGCGGGCCATGGGGCGCGGCTGACCGGGTGCGACCGGCGGTTTTCGGCCAGCACCGGATCAGGTGGATAACCCGACATGTCCCGTAAAACTGCAGCGGCGTCACCGTGTTCAGGTCACGGTGACGCCGCTGCGGGGGGAAGCACCTGAGCGATCTGTTACGACGGGGGAATCGCGTCAGGCACTGCGGGGGGTGGCTGAGATGGTCCGGTCCACCGGGACCTCCGGGTCCACCAGTTGCTCGTGGTCCCGCTGGTCCAGGTTCACAAAGATCATTCCGTAGCGGATGGCACAGCGCACCGGCTGCGGCGCCCCCCGGGGCCGTCGCAGACACCGGTAGGCACGCAGGTCCTCGTCCTCGTCCCGGGTGACGACGACCGGTTCTCCGAAGACAGTCACCATCAGCGAGTCACCAGGGTGGGGGATGGCGGTGACCAGATCGATGAAGTGCCAGCCGGAGCGGTAGGCGGTGGCCATTTCGCGGCGGAAGGAGCGGTCGTCGGGTGGGGTCGTCACGTCAGCTCCACGCGCTGTCATCCGTGTGGACAGGAGTATCGCCCCCAGCCGCGCCGGCGGCCGGACTCGACCAGGCACTGTCACCGTTCACACCCGAGAGCCCACTCAGCGATCCGAAGGCCACAACGGCGGAGAAGGCGGCGACAAGTACCGAGCGAAGCATTCTCTTACGCATAGTCGGCTTCGTCCTCACTTGAAGGTCCCCTCTTCCCCCGTCGGATAAGACGATGGCTCATTCGGGCACGTCATGGCCACACGATCGGTGCATCATGTTCCTGCATGTTCAGGACCCTGGGGGGTGGAGATTTAGCAATGAATCGGACTAAAGCGACGCATCCCCACGCTGTGACGGAGCTGTGCGAGGAAGGCGGTCGTCTTTACGCGAACGCGTTGCGCATGGGACGTATCGCCCGCTCGGACACGGAATCCGCCCCGTGCCTGATGGAGTTCGCCCTGCTCCACCCCGACCCCGACGACGCGAGCTGGCTGCGCCCGGTTCCGCCCGCGGTCGCCCTGGCACAACGGCTCAATCCCATAGAGCGGGAGATCACCGAGCACCGCCGGCTCTCGATCGAACTGGCCAACGCTTTCGAGCCGTTCATGGCC
Organism: Streptomyces sp. NPDC002784; assembly: GCF_053592135.1. Taxonomy (NCBI): domain Bacteria; kingdom Bacillati; phylum Actinomycetota; class Actinomycetes; order Kitasatosporales; family Streptomycetaceae; genus Streptomyces; species Streptomyces sp. NPDC002784. Next base: position 59,166 of record NZ_JBSFVD010000006.1, read on the forward strand.
CTCAGCGCCCAGGGCGCGGCGTCCACCCACTCCATCACCGTATTGGAGGGCCTCGACCGCATCAATGCGGCGCTCGACCTGGCGATCGCCCAGTGCCAGAACGAGATGCTCACCGTCCAGCCCAGCCACCGGCACCCCGAGCGCCGGCTCGTCGAGGCGCTGGAGCGGGACAAGCTGCTGATCGAGCGCGGGGTCCGGATCCGCACCCTCTACCAGCACACCGCCCGCTACAGCCCCGAACGGCTCGCCTGGGTCGACCACTTCGCCGACGGCAAGGCGGAGTACCGCACCATCGACGAACTGGTCGAGCGGCTCATCATCTGCGACGAGGCGGTCGCCTTCATCCCCATCCGGGACGACCGGCAGGTCGCCCTGGAACTGCGCCACCCCGGCCTGGTGGGCTACCTCATCAAGGTGTTCGAGTTCATGTGGAGCCGCGCGGTCCCGCTGAGCGCCGGCGCTCCCTACGAGGCCGACCCGGACGGCATCACCGACATCCAGCATTCCATCGCCAAGCTGCTGGTGGAGGGCCATGTCGACGAGGCCATCGCCCGGCGCCTGGGCATGAACGTCCGCACCTGCCGGGCCCACATAGCCAAGCTCGCCAACGCCCTCGGCAGCGGCAGCCGGGCCCAGCTCGGCTACCTCATCGCACAGTCCGGGATCCTGGACCGCGCGCAGTGAACGGCACCGGGCACCCCGAACACGGCGTGGACGAGCTGTGCGCGCCCGGCGCACGCCTGTACGAGTACGCCCTGCGGCACGGCCCGATAGGCGCTCAGGAGGCCGCCCAGGCCCCTTGCCTGGTCGATGCGGGGCTGCTCCAGCCGACCGTGGGGGACATCGGCCTGCTGGAGCCGGTCGCCCCGGCCACCGCCCTGCACCGGCTGCTGCGCGCCTCCGCGGAACGCGTCGCCGAGGAACGCCGGCGCGAACTGGCCCTCGCGGAGACCTTCGAGGCGTGGATGCGGATCGACGGCCGGCACGCGGCCGACGACCGGCAGCCGCTGATCGAGGTGATCGGCGGCAAGCGGCGCATCAACGACGTCCTCACCGAGGCCATGGCCGAGGCCGAGCGCGAAGTGCTCAGCATCCAGCCGCACACCAGCTACGGCTCCCGCGCCAACCCCGCCACCCACCTCGCCGCCATGGCCCGCGACCAGGACCTGCTCGACCGCGGCGGCCGCATCCGCACCCTCTACCCGCACACCCTGCGCCACTCCCCCCAGGTCATGGCGCGGTACGAGGAACTGGTGGGCGATGTCGAGGCGCGCACCCTGGACGAGGTCACCGACCGGCTGATCTGCGTGGACCGCACGGTGGCCTTCATCCCGGCGAGCGCCGACGCCACCCACGCCCTGGAGATCCGCCACCCGGCGCTGATCTCCTACTTCGCCACCACCTTCGACCGGCTGTGGCAGCTGGCGACGCCGATGTACCCCGAGGCGGTCCAGCAGCCGACGCTCAACGGCATCACCCCGCGCCAGCGCGCCATCGCCCGGCTCCTGGTGGAGGGCCACACCGACACCGCCATCGCGGACCGGCTCGGCATGAACGTCCGTACCGCCCGGGTGCACATCGCCAAGCTCGCGGCGACGCTCGGCAGCGAGAGCCGGGCCCAGCTCGGCTATCTCATCGGGCAGTCGGGGATCCTTGGCCGGGAACATCGGGAAGGCTGACCGGTCCGAGGCCGCCCGGCCGGGGCGGTCCGTCCAGGCCGGCCTGGGCGATCCGGACGCCGAGCTGGGTACGGCTGGCCGCGCCGAGCGTCTCCGAGAGCCGGGCGATATGGGCGCGGCAGGTGCGGACGCTGATGCCGAGGCGCTCGGCGATCACCGCGTCCTGATGGCCCTCGGCGAGCAGGGCGGCGATGGACCGCTCCCGGGAGGAGATGCCCTCGATGCCGGTCTCCGGCAGCGGCGCGGTGAGCGGGATCGCCAGGCGCCACAGCCGTTCGAAGACCGTCACCAGGTACTGCACGAGCGCGGGGTGGCGCAGCTCCAGGGCGAGGGTGCGGTCGGCGTTGGCGGGGATGAAGGCGACCGTGCGGTCGAAGAGGATCAGCCGGTCGATGACCTCCTCCAGGGTGCGCGCCTCGACCGTGTCGCCCATCAGCTCCAGGTAGTTGAGCAGCCCCTGCCCGTGCCGGGCCACGTGCGTGTACAGGTCGCGCATCCGCACCCCGCGGGCGCGCAGGGCCATCGCGCGGTGCAGGCCCTCGGTCAGCTCGTGCTCGGGGCGGATGCCGCCCGGCTGCACGGTGAGCACCTCGGTGGTGCAGGCGTCGGTGGCCTCGTCCATCGCGGCCTGGATCCGGGAGAGCCCGTCCAGGACACGGATCGCGCTGCCCTCCGCGGGACCGTTGTGCGGCTGCGGGCCGAGCCCCGCGTACCACTCGAAGGCGGCGACCGCCGAGCCCATCCGCCGCTGGCCGGCGCTGACCTCGTCGTACACCCCGCGCAGCAGCCGGGTCATGACCTCCTGCGGGGAGGTCGGCACCAGCCAGGCCATGTCGTCGGGGTCCGGGTGCAGCAGCGCCAGTTCCAGCAGGCAGGGCACCGCCTCCGCGTCCTGGCGGGGCACACGGCCGCGCCGTACGGCCCGGGAATACACCCGATCCCCGGCCTCGCACAGTCGGTCAGCACCGTGTGGATGCCCGTCCGTCCCGTGCCCGGCCATCGTCCATCCCACCCCCGGTTCCAGCGTCTTCCGCAGCGCAAACTATGCGCGGACGGGACGTGGTCCGCAACACGCCTCGGCGGCCCCGGCGGTGGCTACGTGAGCCCGATCTCGTCGCACGCCGTCTCGTACTTGGCGGTGCAGATCTCGGAGAGCTTGTAGATGCCGTCGTCGACGACGGTGTCCTTGATGTTCTCCCGCGTCAGCGCGACCACCGGGACGAGCTGGGCGGGGATGTCCTGGGTGGTGGGGCTGTCGACGCGGTCCGCGGTGAGCGAGTCGAACTTGATGTCCTTGCCCTGGATCTTGGCCACGGCCATCTCGGCGGCGGCCTCGGCCTCCTCCGGGTAGGACTTGTACACGCTCATGTACTGCTCACCGGTGACGATCCGCTGCACGGCGTCGAGTTCGGCGTCCTGGCCGGTGATCGGCGGCAGCTCGGTGACGCCCGCCGCCTCCAGGGCCTTGATGACACCGCCGGCCATGCCGTCGTTGGCGGAGTAGACGGCCGCGATGTTGGCGGCGCCGATCTCCTCGATCGCCTCGGCCATGTTGGCCTCGGCGTTCTCCGGCTTCCAGTCCTTGGTGTCGTAGGACTTGGCGATCGTCACCTGGCCCTGGAGCTCGGAGAGCGCGCCCGCCTTGAACTGCTTGGCGTTCGGGTCGGTGGGCGAGCCGTTCATCATGACGATCTTCGTCGAGGTGTCGACGTCACCGCCGAGCTCGGCCATCAGGGAGCGGCCCTGCACCTCGCCGACGAGTTCGTTGTCGAAGGAGATGTACGCGTCGATCGGGCCCTCGGCCAGGCGGTCGTAGGCGATGACCGGGATGCCGGCGTCCTTGGCCTTCTGCACGTCGGTGGCGATGGCCTGGGAGTCCACCGCGTCCAGCAGGATGACGTCGACCTCGTCGTCGATCATCTTCTGCATCTGCCGGCTCTGCGTGGCGGCGCTGGCGTCGGCGTTGGCGTACGCGACCTGGCCCTTGTTGTCGGTGAGCTCGGCCACCTTGGCCCGGATGATGGGGTGGTCGAACTTGTCGTAGCGGGTGTTGGCCTTCTCCGGCAGGAGGAGGCCCACCGTGATGTCGTCCCCCTTGGTCGGGCTCGCGTCGGCGCTGTCTCCCGTCACTCCCAGGGCTCCGCAGGCGGAGAGCGAGAGGGCCATCGAGGACGCGGCCAGACATATGGCGGTACGACGCATTGGGGAGCTCACTTCTGGTGCCTTCCGGACGAGGGCGCAGCATTGCGACCCAGGTGACTGAAAAGCCAACGCGGCGGTGCCATCCCGCGTCAAGCGGAATCACTTAACGAGTGCGCAACACCACGCTCCGCTTGGCTTGTGAAGGTATGGCGGAACCCCCTCCAAACAGCCGTTACGACCCCTCCGTACAACCAACCCCCCTCCTCGCGGGTCGTGATCACGACAGCTGTCCCATGGCTGCCCTACCTCAGAGGACCGAATGAACCCAGCCAGAAGCACGGCCGCCGCGACCGTGCTCGCCACCGCGGCGGGCCTGCTCGCCGCCGTCGTCACCCCCGCCTCCGCGGCGGTCAGTTGCACCTCCCCCGTCTTCAAGCGGGCGTTCTACGCGAACACCACCTTCTCCGGCGCCCCGAAGAAGACGGACTGCGACAGCGTGATCGACCAGAACTGGGGCACGGGCGCCCCCGCGTCCGGCCTGCCGTCGAACAAGTTCGGCGTCCGCTGGACGGTGACCCGGGACTTCGGCTCCGGGGGGCCGTTCACCCTCAGCGCCTCCGGTCTCGACGGCATCCGGGTCTACCTGGACCCGGGCACCGAGAACGCCCGCAAGCTCAGCCTGTGGACGAACACCTCCACCACCGTCTCCAAGACCGTCGGCGTCACCATCCCCGAGGGCAAGCACACCCTGCGCGTCGACTACGTCAACTGGACCGGCTCCGCCAAGGTCAAGTTCGCCTACACACCCCGCACTTCGGCGAGCGTCGACAAGGTCGGCCCCCTCACCCCGGCGGGCGCCGCGGTGACGTACGACCGGACCACCGGCAAGGCCAGGGTGAGCTGGGCGAAGAACAAGGAGATGGACCTCGCGGGGTACCGGATCTACCGGCGCGAGAAGGGCGGTGCCCATCCCGCCACCCCGCTGGCGACGACGACTTCGCTCGCGTACACCGACGCCACCCTCCCGGTCACCGGCGCCGCCTACGAGTACACGGTCCGCGCCTACGACAAGGCAGGCAACGAGTCCTCGGGCACGGCGGCCCTGCCCGTCACCACCGCCGACCGGACGGCGCCTGCCGTGCCGGGCGGGCTGAGCACCGCCTCCGAGCTGGACGGGCTGTGGATCGGCTGGAGTGCCGTCGAGGGAGCCGCGTCGTACCGGGTGTACCGGGCGGCGAGCGCGGACGGGACGTACACGCGGGTGGCGACCGCCTCCGGGGTCTCCTCCGTGGACACCTCGGCCGAGGAGGGCGCCACCGCCTTCTACCGGGTGACCTCCCTCGACGCGGCCGGCAACGAGTCCGCGCCCTCCGCCGCCGTCAGCGGCAAGCGCAAGGACCTCACCCCGCCGTCCGCGGTGACCGGGGTGGAGGTCACGCCGACCGAGTACGGCTTCCTGGTGACCTGGGACGCCAACCCCACCCCCGACCTGGCGCGTTACGTGGTGCGCCGGGGCGAGCTGTGGGGGGACGAGGAGGCGCGCGTGTGCTCCCTCCACCCGGGCTACTACGTGTCCGCCGACACCACCTCGTACGAGTACCAGACCGTCCCGGACGGTGAGGAGTCCTGCTTCATCGTCGATGCCGTGGACGACGACGGGAACTCCTCCTTCCAGTGGACCGGCGAGGCGCAGATCGTCGTCGCGACCGAGCTGGACCTGGCGACACCCGACTCGACGGCATGAGGAAATCGGCATGAGAGAACCGGGCCCACCGCGGTGGGCCCGGTTCCTTCGTGCGCTCGCGCGCCGCGCTCAGTCCGACTGCTGCCGCTTGGGCCGCCACACCACCAGCGCGCTGGTCTGCTGGACCTCCTGATACGGCACCAGGTCGCGGCGGTACGACGCGTGCACCGCTGCCTCCCGCTGCTGCATCGCCGCCGCCGCGCCGTCCAGGGCCGACTGGAGTTCGGCGACCCGGTTCTGCAGGGCCGCCACCTGGTTCTCCAGCTCGATGATCCGCTTGATGCCGGCCAGGTTGATGCCCTCGTCCTGCGACAACTGCTGCACCTGGCGGAGCAGTTCGATGTCGCGGGCCGAGTAGCGCCGGCCCCGCCCGGCGGTGCGGTCCGGGGAGACGAGGCCGAGCCGGTCGTACTGGCGCAGCGTCTGCGGGTGCAGACCGGAGAGCTGGGCCGCCACCGAGATGACGTAGACCGGGGTCTCCTCGGTCAGCTCATACGGGTTGCGTCGACGGCCGTCCATCTGGCATCAAGCTCCCTTCGCGGACTGGAACAGCTCCGCCCGCGGATCCTCACCCGCGGTCGCCTCGCGATACGCCTCCAGTGCGTCACGAGCCTTCCCCGTCAGGTCCTTCGGGACACTCACCTCGACGGTGACCAGCAGGTCCCCGCGGGTGCCGTCCTTGCGGACCGCGCCCTTGCCCCGGGCCCGCATGGTGCGGCCGTTGGGGGTGCCGGGCGGCAGCTTCAGGGTGACCGGCGGTCCGCCCAGGGTGGGCACCCTGACCTCGCCGCCGAGGGCCGCCTCCGGATACGTCACCGGGACGGTCACCGTGAGGTTGTCGCCCTTGCGGCCGAACACCGGGTGGGTGTCCACATGCACCGTGACGTACAGGTCTCCGGCCGGGCCGCCCCGCTCGCCGGGCGCGCCCTTGCCGCGCAGCCGGATGCGCTGGTTGTCGCTCACCCCGGCCGGGATGCGCACCTGCATGGTCCGCGACGACTTCGCGCGACCGCTGCCCTTGCAGATCTCGCAGGGGGTCTCCGCGATCAGACCGCGGCCCTTGCAGTCCGGGCAGGGGTCGGTCAGCGAGAATCCGCCGCCGGAGCCCCGGGCCACCTGGCCGGTGCCGACACAGGTCGGGCACACCCGCGGGTTGCCGTTCTTGTCGCCGGTGCCCGAACAGGCCTTGCACGGAGACTGCGAGGACATCCTGAGGGGCACGGTCGCGCCCTCGATCGCCTCGGTGAAGGTGAGCGTGACCTCGGTGTCGATGTCCTGGCCGCGCCTGGGCTGGACCCGGGTGGTACCCGCGCCGCCCCGGTTGAACAGTCCCCCGAAGACGTCACCGAGTCCGCCGCCGAAGCCGCCCGCTCCCTGGCCGCCCTGGGCGGCGCCGCCGAAGAGGTCGCCCAGGTCGAAGTTGAACGAGCCGCCGCCCGCTCCCGGCCCCGGACGGAACCCGCCGTTGCCGAAGAGGGCGCGTGCCTCGTCGTACTCCTTGCGCTTCTTGGGGTCGCCGAGGATGTCGTTGGCCTCGGAGATCTCCTTGAAGCGCTCCTCGGCCTTGGTGTTGCCCTTGTTGGCGTCCGGGTGGTACTCGCGGGCGAGTTTGCGGTACGCCTTCTTGATCTCGGCCTCGGTGGCGTCCTTGGGGACGCCGAGGACCTTGTAGTAGTCCTTCTCGATGAAGTCCTTGGTGCTCATCCCCGACGTCCCTCCTTCCCGTGATCAGCCCTCTTCAGAGCTGCTGTCCTTCTCCTCGCCGGCCTCGGACGCCTCCTCGGCCTTCACCGTCTGCGCGCCCGGCTGCGGTTCGGCGACGGCCACCCGCGCGGGGCGGATGGTGCGCTCGCCGATGCGATACCCCGGCTGGAGGATCGCGACGCAGGTCGTCTCGGTGACATCCGGCGCGTAGCTGTGCATCAGGGCCTCGTGGATCGTCGGGTCGAAGGGCTCGCCCTCCTTGCCGAACTGCTGCAGACCCATCTTCGCCGCGACGGTCTCCAGCGACTCCGCGACGGACTTGAAGCCGCCGACGAGCTCGCCGTGCTCCCGGGCGCGGCCGATGTCGTCGAGCACGGGCAGGAGCTCGGTCAGGAGGTTCGCGACGGCGATCTCCCGCACCGTGATCCGGTCCCGCTCCACGCGGCGGCGGTAGTTCTGGAACTCGGCCTGGAGCCGCTGCAGGTCCGCGGTGCGCTCGTCGAGCGACTTGCGCACCTGGTCCAGCTGGGCCGTCAGGCCGGCGATCTGTGCTGCGTCCCCGGCCGGGGCCGCCCCCTCGTCGTCCGACGGGGTGGCGGCCTGCGGCTCGGCGTCGTCGGGGGTCGCGCCGGAGGGGACGTCGGGCTTCTCCTCGAAGCCCGGGGTCTCCTCGGTCACGCGGCACCGTCCTTGCGCTCGTCGTCGACGATCTCGGCGTCGACGACATCGTCGTCGGCCTTCGGGGCCTCGTCACCGGCGGACGCGCCGCCCGCGGCCTGGGCGCCCTGGGCGTCGGCGTACATCGCCTGGCCGAGCTTCTGCGAGACCGCGGCGACCTTCTCGGTGGCGGTACGGATCTCGGTGCTGTCCTCGCCCTTGAGCGCGGCCTTCAGCTCCTCGACGGACGCCTCGACCTCGGTCTTGATCTCGCCCGGGACCTTGTCCTCGTTGTCCTTGAGGAACTTCTCGGTCTGGTAGACGAGCTGCTCGCCCTGGTTGCGGGTCTCGGCGGCCTCGCGGCGCTTGTGGTCCTCCTCCGCGTACTGCTCGGCCTCCTGGCGCATGCGGTCGACCTCGTCCTTCGGCAGCGAGGAGCCGCCGGTGACGGTCATCTTCTGCTCCTTGCCCGTGCCCAGGTCCTTCGCGGTCACGTGCATGATGCCGTTGGCGTCGATGTCGAAGGAGACCTCGATCTGCGGGACGCCACGCGGCGCCGGCGGCAGACCGGTCAGCTCGAACATCCCGAGCTTCTTGTTGTACGCCGCGATCTCGCGCTCGCCCTGGTAGACCTGGATCTGCACGGACGGCTGGTTGTCCTCGGCCGTCGTGAAGATCTCGGACCGCTTGGTCGGGATCGTGGTGTTGCGCTCGATGAGCTTGGTCATGATGCCGCCCTTGGTCTCGATGCCGAGGGACAGCGGGGTCACGTCGAGGAGCAGGACGTCCTTGACCTCGCCCTTGAGGACACCGGCCTGGAGCGAGGCGCCGATGGCGACGACCTCGTCCGGGTTCACACCCTTGTTGGCCTCCTTGCCGCCGGTCAGCTCCTTGACGAGCTCGGCGACGGCGGGCATGCGGGTGGAGCCACCGACGAGGACGACGTGGTCGATCTCGTTGATGGAGATGCCGGCGTCCTTGATGACGTTGTGGAACGGCGTCTTGCAGCGCTCCAGCAGGTCGGCCGTCAGCTGCTGGAACTGAGCGCGGGTGAGCTTCTCGTCCAGGTGCAGCGGGCCCTCGGCGGACGCCGTGATGTAGGGCAGGTTGATCGAGGTCTCGGTGGAGGAGGACAGCTCGATCTTGGCCTTCTCGGCGGCCTCGCGGAGGCGCTGGAGGGCCATCTTGTCCTTGCCGAGGTCCACGCCGTGACCGGACTTGAACTGCTGCACCAGGTAGTCGACGACGCGCTGGTCCCAGTCGTCACCACCGAGGTGGTTGTCGCCGTTGGTGGCCTTCACCTCGACGACGCCGTCGCCGATCTCCAGCAGGGACACGTCGAAGGTGCCGCCGCCGAGGTCGAAGACGAGGATCGTCTGGTCGTCCTTGTCGAGGCCGTAGGCGAGGGCCGCCGCGGTCGGCTCGTTGACGATGCGCAGGACGTTCAGACCGGCGATCTCACCGGCCTCCTTGGTGGCCTGGCGCTCGGAGTCGTTGAAGTACGCCGGGACGGTGATGACCGCGTCGGTCACCTTCTCGCCCAGGTAGGACTCGGCGTCCCGCTTCAGCTTCTGCAGGATGAAGGCGGAGATCTGCTGCGGGTTGAAGGGCTTCCCGTCCAGCTCGATCTTCCAGTCGGTGCCCATGTGGCGCTTCACGGACCGGATGGTCCGGTCCACGTTGGTGACCGCCTGACGCTTGGCCACCTCGCCGACGAGCACCTCGCCGTTCTTCGCGAAGGCGACGACGGACGGCGTGGTCCTGGCGCCCTCGGCGTTGGTGATGACGGTGGGCTCGCCGCCCTCCAGAACGCTGACGACGGAGTTAGTCGTGCCCAGGTCGATGCCGACCGCACGTGCCATGGTTGATTCCTCCAGCTGACTTGAGTGGAACGGACTCAAGTGTGCATGAGCCGCCCCTCCCGGTCAACAGACCTGAGTCACCAGGGCTCAACTCTTATCCGTTCCTTACACGCAACTGCGGCCTGACCTGCAAGGATGCCGTAGGGCGAGGCCGCGTCCGTTTGACTTTCAGCAGCAGGAGTACGGCGATCAAGGCCGCGGCGCCCACCCAGAGCGCCGCCGACGCGGCGATCCACCCCAGGTGCACCAGCACCCCGACGAGCACCCCGCCGAAGCCGCCCGCACCGAGGACGACGGCCGCCCCCTGCGCGGTGAGCCCGAGCCGCCGCAGCCGGTGGGCGAGATGGTCGGGCCCGCCGCGCAGCACCGGCCGCCCGGCGAGCCGGCGCGCCGCGACCACCAGGACGACGTCGGCGCTCGCCACGGCGGTGAGCGCGAAGAGCGCCCCCGCGCTGGCGGAGCCCTCGTACCCGGCGCGGGTCAGCACGGCCGCCGAGGCGAGCAGGAACCCGGTGAACAGGGAGCCGCAGGCGCCGAGTCCCACGCGCGCGGGGGGCCAGTTGTGCATGAGGAACCCGGTGAGCGCGGCGGCCAGCACGCTCAGCAGCACCGCGAGCCCGTCCATCACCTCGGCCGCCGCACAGGCGCCCACCCCGAAGGCGGTGACCACGGCCACGGTCCCGGCGAGCGCGTCCGCGTGATCGAGCGACCGGAAGGCGAGCGTCACGCCCACGATCCAGCCGACGGCGGCCAGACCGCCCAGCACCCCGGTCTCCTCGTACGGCACCGCGCAGGCCGCCGCCACGGCCGTACCGCCCACCAGGAACCGCGCCTTGACCCGCCGCACGTCGGCGACCAGGCCGAGCGCGGCGACCGCCGCGGCCGCGACGAGCAGCCGGGCGATGTCCGAGCCGAGGGGGGCGAAGCCCGTCCGGTCGCCGGCCGCCGCGACCAGACAGGTGACGAGCACGACGGCCACACCGCCGCCCAGCGGCAGGGCACGCCGGCACCGCCGGTCCAGCAGCCCCAGGCGCAGGGCGGGAGCCCGGACCAGGGCGGTGAGGACGGCGGAGAGGAGCAGGGCGGCGGTGGCGGCGGCGATCCCGTAGAGCACGGCTCTAAATTAGCGCCGTATGTACTAATTTGGCGTGAATAACACGATCGGTTCTTAAGGCAACCCTCAGCGACACAGATCACCGAGGCGCTGACTACAGTGCGACGGAGGATGGGGGTAGTCTCAGACGGACTGCATAAGTTACCGCTTAGTAATACCGCTAAGTGTCCTCCCCGAAGAACCTCGCAGGCCCGAGGAGCCCCGAAATGCAACTCGCCGCGATCATCGTGTCGATGGTCCTCATGGCAGTCGGCGTCGCCCTGTTCGGCCGTGCCATCCTGCAGATCGTCCGCTTCATGATGCTCGGCCAGCCGCTCCCGGCGGGGGCCCGGACCAACGACCCCGTCCTGCGGACCGTCACCGTGGCCAAGGAGTTCCTCGGCCACACCCGGATGAACCGCTGGGGCGTCGTCGGCATCGCGCACTGGTTCGTGGCGATCGGCTTCTACACGCTGCTGCTGACCATCGTGAACGCCATCGGCCAGCTCTTCCAGGCCGACTGGCTGCTGCCGGTCATCGGCGAATGGGCGCCGTACAACGTCTTCGTCGAGTTCATCGGCACCATGACGGTCCTCGGCATCCTGGTGCTGATCGTCATCCGGCAGCTGTCGCGGCCGGGCAAGGCGGGCCGCAAGTCCCGGTTCGCGGGCTCCAACACGGGCCAGGCGTACTTCGTCGAGGCGGTCATCCTCACCGTCGGCGTCTGCATCTTCATGCTGCACGCCCTCGAGGGCGCCCAGCACCACGTGGACAGCTACGAAGCCTCGTTCTTCATCTCGTACCCCGTGGTCTCCGCCCTGGAGGGCCTGGACCTCTCGACGCTCCAGAACCTCACCTACTTCTTCGCGGCCCTGAAGATCGCGGCCTCCTTCATCTGGATGATCACGGTCGCCCTGAAGACCGACATGGGCGTGGCCTGGCACCGCTTCCTGGCCTTCCCGAACATCTGGTTCAAGCGCAACGCCGACGGCGCCACCTCGCTGGGCGCGCTGCTGCCGATGACCTCCGGCGGCAAGCCGATCGACTTCACCGACCCCGGCGAGGACGACGTCTTCGGTGTCTCCCAGGTCGAGCAGTTCTCCTGGAAGGGCCTGCTGGACTTCTCCACCTGCACCGAGTGCGGCCGCTGCCAGTCGCAGTGCCCGGCCTGGAACACCGGCAAGCCGCTCTCCCCGAAGCTCCTCATCATGTCGCTGCGCGACCACGCGCACGCCAAGGCGCCGTACCTGCTCGCGGGCGGCGGCAAGACGATGGAGGGCGAGGAGAAGGCGTCCGAGGAGCAGCTGGCCCAGGTGCCCGCCGCCGCGCTGGCCGAGGCCGAGCGTCCGCTCATCGGCACCGCCGAGGAGAACGGCGTCATCGACCCGGACGTCCTGTGGTCCTGCACCACCTGCGGCGCCTGCGTGGAGCAGTGCCCGGTGGACATCGAGCACATCGACCACATCGTCGACATGCGCCGCTACCAGGTGATGATCGAGTCCGCGTTCCCGTCCGAGGCGGGCACGATGCTCAAGAACCTGGAGAAGAAGGGCAACCCCTGGGGCCTGGCCAAGAAGCAGCGCCTGGAGTGGACGAAGGAAGTCGACTTCGAGGTGCCGGTCGTCGGCAAGGACATCGAGGACCTGTCCGAGGTCGAGTACCTGTACTGGGTGGGCTGCGCCGGCGCCCTGGAGGACCGCGCCAAGAAGACCACCAAGGCCTTCGCGGAGCTCCTCCACATGGCGGGCGTCAGCTTCGCCATCATGGGCGGCGACGAGAAGTGCACCGGTGACTCCGCCCGCCGCCTCGGCAACGAGCCCCTGTTCCAGGAACTCGGCATGGAGAACGTGGCCGCGCTGAACATGGCGTTCGGCGAGGATGACGACGACGAGTCGACCAAGAAGCCGAAGACGGCCAAGAAGATCGTCGCCACCTGCCCGCACTGCCTCAACACGCTCGGCAACGAGTACCCGCAGCTCGGCGGCGACTACGAGGTCATCCACCACACCCAGCTGCTGCAGCACCTGGTGGACGAGGGCAAGCTGGTCCCGGTGACCCCGGTCGAGGGCATCATCACCTACCACGACCCCTGCTACCTGGGCCGCCACAACAAGATCTACACGCCGCCGCGCGAGATCATCGCCAACGTCCCGGGCCTGCGCAACGAGGAGATGCACCGCCACAAGGAGCGGGGCTTCTGCTGCGGCGCCGGTGGCGCGCGGATGTGGATGGAGGAGCGGATCGGCAAGCGCATCAACAACGAGCGCGTGGACGAGGCCCTGTCCGTGAACCCGGACATCGTCTCGACGGCCTGCCCGTTCTGCCTGGTGATGCTGACCGACTCGGTCAACGGCAAGAAGAACGAGGGCAAGGCCAAGGAGTCGATCCAGGTCGTCGACGTCGCCCAGCTCCTGCTGGAGTCCGTGAAGACCCCGGCCGACCCGGAGGACGCCGCGGAGACGGAGAGCGAGCCCGAGCCGGAGCCGGTGAAGTAACGGCCGCCGCGCCACGACGGACGCCCCCTGCCCGCCCGGGTGGGGGGCGTTTGCCGTGATGGCCCACACTGGGACCAAGGAACCGATCCGGGAAGGCTGCGGCATGATCATCTTCGGTACCAAGGGCTACCTGTACCAGCTGGCGATACTCACCCTGATCTGCGCCCAGTGCGGCAACCCCGCCGCGCACACCCTGCGCAAGCGGGTCACCAAGTTCACGCTCTTCTTCGTGCCGCTGTTCCCGGTCTCGACGAAGTACGCCACTCAGTGCACCTTCTGCGGCGCCGAGCAGAAGGTGACGAAGGAACAGGCCGAGCAACTGCAGGCGCAGGGCGCGGGGGGCGCCGCCCAGCCGTACGGGCAGCCGCAGCAGCAGCAGCCGTACCAGTGACGCCCCACCACTGACGCTCAGGCCGCCGGGCGGGGCTGCGGGACGCGCACCCGGCGCACCAGCAGTCCGAGCACGGTGGCGTTGACCAGTCCGGCCACCGCCACTGCCGCGCTGAAGACGGCCGGGCTCAGCCACTCCACCGCCTGGACGGGAGTGGTCACCAGCAGGGCGAGGAAGCTGAACGGCGCCGTGGTGATCAGCGGATAGATGCCGGCGAACCCCGCGTCCGGCGAGAGATACACGGCGTACAGAAAGAACCCGACCGACGCGGCGACGAGCGCGAGATACCCGCGCGAGAGCCAGTTGTCGGTGGCGGGGGCCAGCAGGGTGCGAAGACGGCGGCTGCGGGGGCGGGAGGAGCGCTCCATGTGTGTGTCCTTTGTCCGGGGCGTGGGAGTGGTCGGGGCGATCAGTGCCGCAGGAGCCGACTTCACGCGTGCCGCGCGGCGCGGCTGTCGTGGATGTGGTGGGTGAGCGTGCCGACCGCGGCCGCGTTGATCAGTGCGGACAGCAGCAGCCATCCGGCCGAGAAGGTCAGGGCGAGCGTCTGGGCCGGTCCGCCGCCCTCGGTGCCCGGGCCGAAGGGGAGGGCGATCGTCATGGTGGACAGCGGCGCCGTGAGCAGCGGATGGGCCGAGGCGAAGAGGCTGTCCGGGAAGACGAACGCGGCCCCGAGCGAGGCCGCGCAGACGCCCAGATAGCCCCGGGCGGGCCAGCTGTCCGTGGCGAGCGCGAGCAGCCTGCGCGGGCGGGAGTCCTTCGGCATGGTCAGTCCCCTGAGATCGTCGTCCGTGGTGCGGTGAGATCCACAGTGGCCCGGCGGGCGCGGCCGGACATGAGTACGCGTACCTAACGGCAGCGGTGGGGCGTACCCACCCCACCCCTGTCGCCGTCGCTCGAACACATGCATCATGTCGAGGTCGTTGCCAGTGATGCTGACGAGGTGAGCGGTGCGCGTGCGAAGCAGCGGGACCTGTGTGGCTGCCCTGTTCCTGCTCGCCGCCTGCGGGCCGGCCCCGGACACCGCGACCCCGGACACCGCGGCCCCCACCCGGACCCCCTCTCCGTCGGTGCGGGCCGCCGACGCCCCGGCCGTACTGCCGGTCCCGCGCGGCGACGGCAGCCGCACCCCGGACGACTTCAACGGCGACGGCCACCGCGACCTCGTCCTCGACGAACTGGCCAGGCCGCAGCCGCACGCCGACGACCCGGGCATCGGCATCGTCTACGGCGGCACCCGCGGCCTCCTCCCCGGCGCCCGCCAGCTCCTGAGCCCCGCCGAACACGCCGCCGCGACCGACGGCCGGCTCCCGGCGCTGTTCGAGGCGGAGACCGCCTGCGACCTGGACGGCGACGGCTTCACCGACCTCGTCGTCGCCACCGATCCGCCCTACGACGGCCAGGGGCAGCCGCCGGTCCCGCTCCAGCTGCTCTTCGGCTCGCCCGGGGGCCTGACCGGCAAGGGCGTCGTCCTGGTCGTCCCCGCCCGGGCCCGCGTCGGCAACGACTGGCCGGACCGGCCGGTGTGCGGCGACTTCGACGGCGACGGCGCCGAGGACCTGGTCCTGCACGCCTCCGGCGGCCGGCTGAGCTTCCTGCGCGGCCCGTTCAGCCGCGCGGGCGCCCCCGAGACCGCCGCCGCCCCGATCGCCGCCCCCGGCAACCTCCCCACCGGCCCGGCCACCGACGTCGACCTCGACGGCGACGACGACCTGCTGATCCGTACCGCGGAGGGCTCCGGCCCCTCCACCGTGGTCCTCGGCGGCCCCGAGGGCCCGACCGGCGCCGGCGCCGCCCTGCCCGCCGGGATCGACGTCGCCCTCGGCGCCTTCGGCGAGGGCAAGGCGCTGGACGCCGCCGTCGGCACCATGGGCGAAACGTCCCTGCGCTACGACCTCCCCACCGCCGCCCGCGCCACCCTCGCCTCCGCCGGTTCGATGCTCGACGCCGCCGACTTCGACGGGGACGGCCTGAGCGAACTCGTCTCCAGCGGGGCCCGCCTGCGGCTCTTCCCCGGCCGTACGGCGGGACTGTCGACCCGGGGCATGGTCACCGTCGAACCGGCCGCGTCCGGCACCACCCGTGTGGTGTCCGTCGCCGACCTCGACGGCGACGGCCGGGCCGACCTGACCGTGCGGACGTACGCGAGCCAGACGCGCGACACCGTGGCCGTGTATCCGGGCACGGAACAGGGTCTGGTCGCACAGGAACCGGCGGTCACGTTCTCGACGGCCGGGTTCCTGAGCCGCTGACGCCCGGGCGGCTCACAGGTGGTTCAAAAATTTACCGAACTCACGTACAACCCTTGCGCACCAGCGCGGGTCTCTTGATCGCCGACCGAGACGTGAATCGCGGGACAACTCCCGGCGAACGCGACCGGCCGCACCCCGTTGACTGCGGATGCCCCGCCAGGCATCCCCCGCATGCAGCAGGAGAACCCGCATGCACCAGACGCTGCGACTCGCCCTCGCGACGGCCACCGCCGCCGCTCTGACGGGCGGGCTGCTCACCTTCACGGCCGCCACCGCGACGGCCGCGGACTCCACCGCCGTCGCCCAGGCCGACTTCAACGGCGACGGGGTCGGGAACCTCGCCTTCTCCGCGGACGGCGCCTACGTCAGCGGCAAGAAGGGCGCAGGCCAGCTGGTCGTCCTCTACGGCTCCGCCACCGGAGTCACGTCCACCAAGCGCGCCACCGTCAGCCAGAACACCACCGGCACCCCGGGCACCGCCGAGGCCGGCGACCGCTTCGGCTACGACACCGCCTACGCCGACTTCAACGGCGACGGCTACGACGACATCGCCGTCGGCTCGGCCGGCGAGGACATCGGCGGCGACACCGACGGCGGCAGCCTGGCCATCCTGTGGGGCTCGGCCTCCGGGATCACCGGCAGGGGCGTCACCGTCGCCGACCCGGCCCCCTCCTCGCACGACCGCTGGGGCGAGAACCTCGCCGCCGGGGACTTCGACGGCGACGGCAAGGCCGACCTGGCCGTCGGCACCAACACCGCCACGATCCACGTCCTCAAGGGCGGCTTCTCCGCCACCGGCACCGCGGGCGGCCGCTACACCGTCAAGCCCCCGATCATGGGCTCGGACGCGGGCGGCCCGATGAACCTGACCGCCGGCGACGTCAGCGGCGACGGCCGCACCGACCTGGTCGTCGACGGCTTCGAGACCCAGACCGAGTACGGCTGGAACCGCAACTACTACCTCCCCGGGTCCGCCGGCGGCCTGTCCACGGCCGGCATCAAGACCCTCAAGCCCGGCACGATCACCGCCATCGGCGACATCGACGGCGACGGCTTCGGCGACATCGTCAGCGGCGCCTCCTGGAACCCCACCCTCAGCGACGGCACGACCATCCCCGACTCCGGCAAGGGCGGCAAGGTCTGGGTGACGTACGGCACGGCCACCGGCCCCGGCACCGCCACCGGCATCACCCAGGACACCGGCAACGTCCCCGGCACCGCCGAGGGCAACGACTGGTTCGGCCACGAGCTCGACCTCGGCGACATCAACGGCGACGGCTTCCTCGACCTCGCCATCGGAGTCGCGGGCGAGAACATCGCCGACGCCGCGAACACCGGCACGGTCACCGTCCTCTACGGCACCCCCGACGGCCTGAACACCTCCTCCGGCGCCCAGTCCTTCGCCCAGAGCACCGCGGGCGTGCCCGGCACCGACGAGGACGACGACTACTTCGGCCTGGACGTCAAGCTCGACGACGTCACCGGCGACGGCCGCGCCGACCTGGCCGTCGGCTCGGGCGAGAACGCCTACAACGGCGCCGTCACCTACCTGCCGTCCAACGGCACGAAGATCATCACCACCGGTTCCCGGGCCATCTCGCCGAGCACCTCGGGCGTCTCGACGACGGGCACGCCGTACTTCGGCGCGAACTTCGCCGACTGACCCGCCGTAGAGCCACTGACCGGCCGTAGCGCCCAGTGACCAGCGCTGGAGCCCAGTGACCGGCCGTAGAGCCACTGACCGGCCCTAGAAGCCCACCGATCCACCGCAGAACCGCCTCGGGCCCGCACCGCGCGTGCGGGCCCTCCGACTGGAGTCCCGTCTTGCGCACTCTCGTGATCGCCGCCGCACTCACCACCGGCGTGCTCACCGTCCTGCCCGCGACCCCCGCCGTCGCCGCCCCCTCCGGGCCGGCGAGCGACTTCAACGGCGACGGCTACCGGGACATCGCCATCGGCGCCATGGGCGCCGACGTCGGCTCGGCGAGCAGCGCCGGTGCCGTGGTCGTGCTGTACGGCTCGTCCTCGGGCGTTCCGTCCACCAAGAAGACCGTGATCACCCAGAACTCCACCGGAGTTCCCGGCACCGCCGAGTCCGACGACCGCTTCGGCGCGAGCCTCGCCACCGGCGACCTGAACAAGGACGGCTACGCCGACCTGGTGGTGGGCGCCGAGTTCGAGAGCATCGGCACCCGCAAGGGCGTCGGCAGTGCCACCGTCATCTGGGGCGGTTCCGCGGGCCTGACCGGCGGCTCCGCGCTGCCGCAGCCCCCGGCGGAGGAGCTCAGCGAGTGGGGCGGCTACTCCCGGGGCGTCGCCACCGGCGACTTCGACGGCGACGGCGACACGGACGTCACCGCCACCGGCCAGACCCACACCCACCTGTACCAGGGCCCCTTCACCCGCACCGGCACCCCGCTCACCCACTCCGGCGTCTCCGAGCTGGGCACGACGTACGAGGTCGTCGCGGGCGACCTCACCGGCGACGGGAAGGCCGAGCGCGTGTACCCGCTCGCGCACGACGGCGACGTGGGCGGCGACATCCGCTACTTCCACCACGACCTCGGCGGCTGGGACCAGCACCCCGAGTCCGACTACGCCATGGTGGCGCTGCCGAAGGCCGACGGCTCCCTCGGCGCGAGCGGCGACATCAACGGCGACGGCTACGGCGACCTCGTCCTCGGCGACCACGCGGGCCCCGCCGCCCCCAAGGGCGGCCGCATCACCGTCTGGTACGGCGGCCCGAGCGGCCCCGACCCGCGGCAGACGCCCACCGTCGTCCACCAGGACACCCCGGGCGTGCCCGGCACCGACGAGGAGGCCGACCTGTTCGGCTCCGCGGTCGACGTCGGCGACATCAACGGCGACAAGTACGCCGACGTCGTCGTCGGCGCCTGGGGCGAGGACATCGGCTCGGCCCGCGACGCCGGCTCGGTGACCGTCCTGTTCGGCTCGGCCACCGGACTGCGCACCACCGGCGCCAAGTCGTACACCCAGAACACCGCGGGCGTGCCCGGCTCCGCCGAGACCGGCGACGCCTTCGGCATGACCGTCCGGCTGCTCGACCTCGACAAGACCGGCAAGGCCGACCTGGTGACCGGCGCGGGCTACGAGAACAGCAACGGCTCCGTCACCTACCTGCGCGGCACCGCCTCCGGCCTGACCACCACCGGCGCCAAGTCCCTCACCGCCGCCGGCGCCGGCCTCAAGGGCTCGACGTTCGGCTGGGACCTGGCCAGGTGACCCGACCCCGAGCCCGTCAGGAGACCTCCGTCATGTCCCGACGCACCGCCGCCGCACTCGCCGCGGCCCTCCTCGCCACCGGCGTCACCCCGCTGGTCCTCACCGCCCCCGCCGCGGCGGCCGTCGCCAAGCACTACGACGACTTCAACGGCGACGGCCACCGCGACGTGGCGTACGCCGGCCACAACGGCGTCGGGCAGCACGGCGGCACGGTCACCGTCGTCTACGGCACCGCGAGCGGCCTCGACACCGCGCACCCGAAGGCCGTCCACCAGGACACCGCCGGCATCCCCGGCACCGACGAGGACGGCGACCGGTTCGGCGACTCCCTCGCCGGCGCCGACCTCAACAAGGACGGCTACGCGGACCTGGTCGTCGGCAACCCGACCGAGGATGTGAGCAGCCACCAGTACCGCGGCTCGGTCACCGTCGTCTGGGGCTCCGCCTCCGGCCTGTCCGGCGGCACCGGCCTGGCCCTGAAGTCCGGCGCCCAGGGCCACTTCGGCCGCGACCTCGCCACCGGCGACTTCAACGGCGACGGCTCGCCCGACCTCGCGGTGGTCGGCGGCGGCGAGACCTGGCTGTACCGGGGCGGCTTCGGCAAGTCCGGCACGACCGGCGCCGTCAGCGAGATCGACAAGGAAGGGGCGGGCTGGTACTCGTACGGTCTCACCGCCGGAAAGGTCAACGGCGACGGGCGGACCGACCTGGTCGTCCTCGGCGAGCAGTTCACCGACGGGCAGCCCGTCGCGCGGGCCTGGTACCTCAAGGGCGCCCCGGGCGGCCTGACCTCCGGCCCGTCCAAGACGGTCACCGCGACGACCGCCGCGATCGGCGACTTCGACAAGAACGGCTACGGCGACATCGCCTTCGGCAGGCCCGACTCCCACGACGGGAAGGGCTCCCTCCTCGTCTGGCGCGGCACGTCCGCCGGCCCGAGCGGCTCGGCGATGTACAACCAGGCCACCTCCGGCGTCTCCGGCAGCGCCGAGGCGGGCGACAACTTCGGCTACGCCCTCTCGGCGGGCGACGTGAACGGCGACGGCTACCCGGACCTCGCGGTCGGCGTCCCGCACGAGGACGTCAGCGGCAAGGAGGACCAGGGCGGGGTGACCCTGTTCCACGGCGGCCCCGGCGGCCTGGACGGCCTGCGCTCCGCCTGGATCCCGCAGACCGTGAACGGCCCCGCGGACTCCCATTCCTCCTTCGGCCACACCCTGCGCCTGCGTGACGTGACGCACGACGGCAAGGCCGATCTCGGCATCGGCGCCGCGAACACCTCCCTGGTCCTGCGCGGCACCACCGCCACCCCGACGGCCACCGGCGCCTTCGTCCTGCCGGAGCTCGGCGGAAACTTCGCGGACTGAGGCCGCGCTCCCTCCACGAACGGAACCTGATGCACAAGGAGACCGCGACGGTGACCGGCGCGAAGTCCTGCAGCAGCACCACGCTGGGGGCCCGTCGGGCACGGCTTACTTCGGCACCGTACTGAAGGGTTGAGCCGCCGGTCCCTGACCCGCCCCCCAAGTCCCCCCTTAGGGGATGTCACAGCTCGGCCGCAAAGCCGGGCCCGGAAGCCCGGGCCCGGCACGCCACTCTCCGGGACCAGGTACGTTCGAAGACGTGGCTGGATTCAGGATCGGACGCGGCGGCCGGGACAACCGGGCCCCGCAGGCGCGAGGGCAACAACCTCCGTACGGGCAGCAGGGGCCGTCGCAGGGCTACCCCCCGCCGCCGCAGCAGCCGTACCACGGCGGCTACGGCGGCCAGGGCCATGGCCAGGGCTACGGCGGCCAGGGCGGCGGCTACGGCGGCCAGGGCGAGCCGGAGTACTTCGGCGACGGCGGCGCACACCACCCGCAGGGCCCTGACCCGTACGCGGCGAACAACCCTGGCCACACGCAGGCGTTCTCGATCCACGAGGACCCCTACTCCCAGGGCCAGACCTACCACGCCGGCGCGGCCCCGGTCGGGCCCCGCCTGCACTGGAAGGACCTCTTGAGGGGCATCGTCCTGTCCCCCGCCAGGACCTTCCTCCAGATGCGGGACTACGCGATGTGGGGCCCCGCCCTGGTCGTGACGTTCCTCTACGGCCTGCTCGCGGTCTTCGGCTTCGACGGCGCCCGCGAGGACGCGATCACCGCGACCCTGTCCAACGCGGTCCCGATCGTGCTGACCACGGCGATCGCCATGGTCCTGTCCGCCTTCATCCTGGGCGTGGTCACCCACACCCTGGCCCGCCAGATCGGCGGCAACGGCGCCTGGCAGCCGACGGTCGGCCTGTCGATGCTGATCATGTCGCTGACGGACGCCCCCCGCCTGGTGGTGGCCATGTTCCTCGGCGGCGACGCGGCCTTCGTCCAGGTCCTCGGCTGGGCGACCTGGGTGGCGGCCGGCGCGCTGCTGACGATGATGGTCAGCCGCTCCCACGACCTGCCGTGGCCGAAGGCGCTGGGCGCGTCGGCGATCCAGCTGGTGGCGTTGCTGTCGATCGTGAAGCTGGGCACGTTCTAGGACGTATCCAGGACGGACGCGGAAAGGGCCCCGGCGTGCAGTGCACGCCGGGGCCCTTTCCGCTGCTGTGTTCTTGTGCTGTGCGACTACTGGACGTCCACGAAGTCGCCGGCCGCGCTGACCGCCGGAGTGGTGCTCGTGCCCGCGAAGCTGTAGCGGAAGTAGCCGTCGGTGGCGGCGGTGACGGTCGTCCTGAGGCTGCCCGTCGAACTGGACTTGATCGTCCTCACCGTGGTGTAGGTGCTGCTGCCCTTCTTGCGGAACTGCAGCTTCACCGACTGGTTGGCGTAGCCGTGGTACAGGTTGTCCTCCCAGTTGGCCCGGGAGAGCTTGCCGGTGACCGTGATGGTCCGGCCCTTCTTCACCGGCTCCGGCGAGGCGTTGACCGTCAGCTTGGAGTAGCGCTGCACCTTGAACGTGGTGGCCGCGTCCCGGTGGATGTAGTCGGAGTCCAGGGCTGCGACCAGCGTGCTGAGCCTCCAGGTGGCCGCCGCGTTGTTGCCGTTGATGGCGGAGCCGCCCTGCGGGTCGAACGTCAGCGTGCCGGTGCAGGTCGAGGTGGTGGCGCTCACCTTGACGCAGCTGATCTCGCCGTCGTCGTACCAGATCTGGTCGTAGTTCGGCGTCGGGCCGTAGGCGCTGATGTACGTGGTCTCGTCGATGCCCGAGTCGTCCGACGCGGTGACGGAGACCTTGGCGGACACGACGTTGGTGGTACCGACCACGACCGGCTTGCCGCCGTTGACGACGACCTTGTCGATCGTGATGTCGCCCGAGCCACCGTCCGCTGCCCGGGCGGTGGCACCGGTCGCCCCGGCGACCAGCGCGACGCTGGTTCCGAGCACGGCAAGGCGCATGGCTGAGCGCATGAACATCCCCCACGGAGTATGCGGATGACCAGAATTTGATCAGAGGAAGCGTACGTGACGGCAGTGACGGCAGTGACGGCAGTGACCGCAGGTCAGAGCGCTTCCCGGTTTTCCTTGGCCGCTTCCCCCGACCTGCTGACGGGCGGCAGGACGCTCCACGGGAAGTTGATCCAGTCGTCGGTCCGCTTCCACACGTACTCGCACTTCACGAGGGAGTGGGACTTCTCGTAGACGACGGCGGAGCGGACCTCGGCGACGTGGTCGAGGCAGAAGTCGTGCACCAGCTTGAGCGTCTTGCCGGTGTCGGCGACGTCGTCGGTGATCAGGATCTTCTTGTCGGAGAAGTCGATGGCGTTGGGGACGGGAGCGAGCATGACGGGCATGTCCAGCGTGGTGCCCACCCCGGTGTAGAACTCCACGTTCACCAGGTGGATGTTCTTGCAGTCCAGGGCGTAGGCGAGCCCGCCGGCGACGAAGACACCGCCGCGCGCGATGGAGAGGACGATGTCGGGCTCGTACCCGTCGTCGGCGATGGTCTGCGCGAGCTCGCGGATGGCGACGCCGAACCGCTCGTAGGTGAGGTTCTCGCGTATGTCGCTCATGCTCACACCTGGGTCCGGTGGAAGTTCAGGAAGGACCGGGAGGCGGTCGGGCCGCGCTGCCCCTGGTACCGGGATCCGTACCGCTCGCTGCCGTAGGGGAACTCGGCGGGCGAGCTGAGCCGGAACATGCACAGCTGCCCGATCTTCATGCCGGGCCAGAGTTTGATGGGGAGCGTGGCGAGGTTGCTCAGCTCCAGCGTGACGTGCCCGGAGAACCCGGGGTCGATGAACCCGGCGGTGGAGTGGGTGACGAGCCCGAGCCGCCCGAGGGAACTCTTCCCCTCCAGCCGCGAGGCGAGATCGTCGGGCAGCGAGATGACCTCGTACGTGGAGGCGAGCACGAACTCCCCGGGATGGAGGATGAACGGCTCGTCGCCCTCGGGCTCCACGAGCCGCGTGAGGTCGGCCTGCTCGATGGAGGGGTCGATGTGCGGGTACCGGTGGTTCTCGAACACCCGGAAGTACCGGTCCAGCCGTACGTCGACGCTGGACGGCTGCACCATGGTCTGGTCGTAGGGATCGATCCGTACCCGCCCGGCGTCGATCTCGGCCCGGATGTCCTTGTCTGAGAGAAGCACGTCCCGAGGATACGCAAGGCGCGCGGACCGACCGAATCGGACGGCACCCGCGCGCCTGCGCCCCAGCTCTGTCTTGCTACGGCCTACTGCCGCTCGCTACCGCTTACTACTGCTTACTGCCGGCTCCAACGCCACCGGCACCGGCACGACACTGCGGAGCCGGGCACAACGCGGACACCGGACCAGTCGTCCGGGACCGAGCCGCTCGGCCTGCTGCATCGGGAACGAGGCGGTGCTGAATACGTGCCCATCGGCACAACGGACGACGGTGTGCTCCATCAAGTCCTTCGAGTCCCTTCCCCAAGAGCCGCGCCCGGCTGCTGCCCGCCGGACGACGAAAGCCCACATTACGGGATGAAAGGGACGGCCCTCCAGGCGGCACTCCGACCCACCCGAACCCTCTCCCACGCCTCCACCGTACGCCCCAACTCCGGGCGCCCGCAGCCGCATCCCACCCCTGAAACACAGTCAGACCCCGCGGCCTGAGCGCCGAGGGTCTGCCATGAGGTACAGTGAGCGAGCATTCGACACCGACTCCGGTCGGGGTCTTACGCGGGTGTAGTTTAATGGTAGAACATCAGCTTCCCAAGCTGAGAGCGCGAGTTCGATTCTCGTCACCCGCTCCAATACGAACCCCCAGGTCATGGGCCCGGGGGTTGTTTGTTGTCTAGACCGGTGGGCGGGGCTCCGCACCACCAGCTCTCGGTCACCTCCTCGCTGTGATGCTCGGGGCGCGCTTGTGGTGCTTGACACGAGTTGAACACGGTTTTTCCCCCTCGACGACTATCCGCCGGCGGTCGCCACACGGGAGCTCCGGCCGGTGCTGTTCGCAGCCGCCTACGCCTTCCTCGATGACGCCGACCGCCACGTGCGCGAAGCAGCCATCGCAGCATGCATCCCGCTCCTGGACGATGCCAGGCTGCTGCACCACCGAACTGCCCTGGTCCCCCTGCTCCGACAGGTACTGGGAACAAGCGAACTCTGGCAGCACCGCGAGCGCGCCATCGACGCACTCGACGCGTGGGGAGAGGACTCCACAGGCATAGAAGGCCAACGGAGCCCATTCCTCTTCTGCGACACCGACCCGCAGCCAGACGACTCCCTATGGCGGACAGACCCGAGCAACGCCCAAGGACGGACCGAAGAGCCGCCCTTCTGACGCAGCGCTCCCCGGTAACCAATGCCACCGGTCGTTGAGTGACAACTTTCTCTACTGGTTCAAGGCGGCTCGCTCCGCTCCCCGCGCGCGGCCCGACCCCCGGCCGGGCCTGCGCTCCTGTCTCCGCCCCGCCGGCGCCCGTGCCGCGCTCACAGCAATTAGCCGCCTAATGCCAGAGAAGGGGTACGTCGTGGCTGAGCGGTCGGCTCCGCGGACCTATTCATGCATGAAGATCCTAGCCTTCGAGAGCGGAAAAAACACTGCGTAGCATTTCGGCAAGTTGCGAGACGTCACTGCGAGTCATACGACTTGGGAACCATTCAACGAAAACCTCGTATGCGCCGCGCTGTCCAGGATGCCGAGCCGCCTTACTCCTGTAAGGCTGTATCGCTTGATCAACTCTCCTGTTGAGAATTCTCCTCATCCTGTCGTTCTTTACGTTCTCCAGTGAAACGCGACTAGTAGGTGCTATGCGCAACACCAATAGAGGGCGATATTCGCGGCCAGCGACTTTCTCTCGCCATTCAACGGAAGCTTCCCAAGCACCCGAAGCGCTGAGAAACGATGTAACTTCATCCTGCCTCTGCGCCTTGCGAGTAATCTGGAAGGCGAGCTCCTTTGCGTACTGAGTGGTGCTAACCTTGGCATCCAGTTCTGTATACTGAAGTCCATTGTAAATCTCCCCTAGGCGCCCGACCACTTCGGAGAACTCTTGGATGCGCTGGCGAGGGTCAAATTTCACGCAGTCTTCATAGATTTTCATAAGCTTAGCCGCAGATTCATTAGAGCAGGAACCCTTGACTGAACTATTAAGCTTCTCTGCATTTCCTGCCACATTGAGTGGATCGGGGTCGCGGTTAACGAAGCAGAATGCGAGAAGCTGCCCGAACGAGAAAACGTCAAGAGTGGGCTCTCGGCTGTAAGCTGCTTTAGGATCAAATGCAATATATTGTTCGGGGGCGGCGTAGTACACAACTCCCATCGCGCTCTTAGTGGCTCTCTGTGTCTGCGTGCTGAACCAAGCTAGATCGAAATCAGTAAGATAAGGAAGATATTCCCCTTCATCCGTGTACCTGCACACAATGTTTTCAGGCTTAATATCGCGATGAATCACGCCATGCGAATGGGCGTGCTCGATAGCCTCCGCAGATTTCAAAAGAATGGCAATGATTTCTGCAGGAGATAGGAAGGTGCCGGGCTGCAATTCTCGCAAATTACTGCCATCGACATAATCCATTACAAACCCTGTCGGACAGTCACTGTAGCGATGCACCCTGACAATCTGAGGATGGGCCAGCAGCTGCATGGCATCGTAACCATTTCGGAAGCGCTTCACTTTCTCCCGGTCGTGCAGTTCGTGCGGATGGTAGACCTTGTAGGCGTAAACAGAACTATCGCCCTCTTGGTCCTCCACCTTAAAAACCGAGCCGAACCCGCCAGCACCAATCTGCCTTGTAACGATGCCCTCTCGCGTCTTCGTTCCAGCTTCGATCAATCCAAGCTCAGTCTGATAACGCGTGAGCGTATCGCGCGCCTGCTTGTACTTTAATCGAGTAGCGAGTCCTTGGATTCTGTCTTTCTCATCGAACCACTTTGAGATATTCTCTAGCCTGCGACATGAGGCATAGTGCCCATCACTGCGCCAAGTGTTGATGTCAAAGCCGGACTTGAACCTGTTATAGGAGTCCAAAAATTCCTGAGCTTCTAGTTCATAACGCTCATATTCCGACTCCGGAGGAGGAGGTGCTAGTTCCGGCGTGAATCCAGCACCAATCAGGAGACGTCCACGAACGTGACCTCCAAAAATAGGCAGCTGGTCATGATCTGAGCTGCTTTGCGACATTTCACGCGAGATCACCTCATAGATACTGTGCGCAGTTACGCTGCCTGTATGGTCTGCTGCGGCGCCAGTCAAGGCGTAGAGCAGATAGTAAGTGAAAATTCCATGACCAAGGTTATTCACTTCCCAAGCGGTTTGATTTTCCGAGCAAGCTGCAACTACAGCTGAAGAGGAGTCAACCTGCCGCACGACATCCAGGATTTCCGAATTACGCAAATTCGTTACACGCATCACAGAGCCGCTGCGCCCACTTACTGCTCCGCCCGAGTGGCAGCAGTCAAGAAGCACAAAAACCTGAGAGTCTTGGGTGTCATTTGGTTCCAGGATTCGGAGGATATCCGGTAGGGGTACACCTTCGTCGAAATCACGGTTGTCATATGTGACAATGTAGTGTCCAAGCTCTGTGGAAGCCCCGTGTCCGGAAAAGTAAAAAAGAAGCTTGTCGGCTCCCGAATTTTTGGCATCGACAAGCCATCTCAAAATATTGGTTTTCGTGGCATCTTCATTCTGAAGAAGTGTCACGTTGAATTCGTACTCCTGCATCTGCAGGAGAGCTGCGACCTGATCTGCATCATGGACACAGCATGAGAGCTTCGGCCAGCGATCTTTGTAGGCGTCAATCCCGACAACCAAAGCAAGTGCTAGCACCACTGGCCCTCCTTGTGATCTGTGGCGCACCATTCTAAGGGGCGCCGTGTGGCTTAGCACCCCGATTGGGCAACTCCGCACTCGCTACTTCGGTAGGCCCCCACTCCACCTCTACCGGCAGTACTTCGGCCTCGTCACCGCGGGCACAAAGACCATCGAGGTACGGGTGAAATACCCGCACCTCGCCGTCCTGGTCGCAGGCGACACCATCCGCTTCCGCATCAAGGGCACCGACGAGACCTGCGAGGTCAAGGTCGTCCGGGTCACCGAGTACGCCGATTTCGAGACTCTGCTCGACGGCAAGGGGGCGGGCAACGTCAACCCGACCGCCACTCGCGACGGGCAACTGGCCAACATCCGCGCCATCTACCCACCCGAGAAGGAAGCACTTGGCGCCTTGGCCATCAAGCTCGCTCTTCGCTCGTCACAGCTGGGAGGGCGCCGGTTGGGACGGCACGAGGGGTAGTTCTGCGTGTGGTGGAGCGCCCGCCGTGTTCCTGGTATCCGGTTGGCTGGTCGTGGGTCGGCGGCGGGGCAGGGATTGGTAGAAGCGGTCCGGTAGGAAGGCTGCGTCCGCGATGATCATTGCTGCGGAGAAGAGCGGCAGGCCCATGAGGACGGCGATGCCTGCGTGCATGCCCAGCAGCATCGTCAGGACCGGGTACTTGAGTCGTCCGAACAGGACGAAGGGGAACGCCACCTGCAGCAGCACCGTCAGGTAGCAGGCGATGCTGATCAATACCTCGTGCTGGTCCACCATGTGCGAGAGCTCGGGCCAGGGGGCGGAACAGGTCGAGGTTCAGGACGTAGTGGAGGGCGGTGCCGTTGGCCCAGGTGGCGCCCTGCACCTTGTAGAGGCCCGCGGATCCGTAGAGGAAGCAGATCTGGGCCGCGATGACGAACATGGCGCAGTTGTGGAGTACGGCCGTCAACGTCCGTTGGGCGTCGCGGAGTCCGGTCGTCGGCGGACTTGTGGTCTTGTTCGCGGCAGCTCGTCGGCGGGTTCTTCTCGCGTCCAGGGACCAGCGTCTGCCACAGGCTGTGAAGACCAGGTAGATGGCCATCAGGAGGACCAGGTTGTCTCCGCCGTCGGTCATCAAGATGGCTCTGGCGTGGAACGAGGCCACCACCACCGCGAACAGCACGGACACCGCTCTGGTCCGCCAGCCCAGCATGAACAGCGCTGACGTGATGACTGCCAGCACGTAACACGTCTCGAAGTACGCTCGGCTGTCGGAGAGGGTGAGGATGCTGGCCCATCCCGTCTGGTCGAACAGCTGCCTCGCCAGCTCGGGCGTCCACGGGGACCCGGGGCCCCAGATCTCGTCGCGGTGCGGAAACTCGCGCAACAGGAAGACGAGGTAGAGGAGCCCGTACCCGATGCGCAGGACCGCCGCGGCGTAGAGCGAGACCGGCTGCTCGGTCAGGACGGTGAGGAGCGCAACGATCCGGTGCGGTGCGCGCGGCTGCTCAGTTTGCATGGGGGGTCACCTTCCGCCAGGGCAGGTACCGCGTTTCGGCAGACGTCGGTGTGGCGGCGGCCGGGCCCGCGGCGCCGTGCACGGCGATGGGCGCCGTGACCACCCGCAGCTGGACCGACTCGAAGGCGCCGCCCCGGTGGCCGGCGATGCGTTCCGCGGCGATGTTGGTCAGGTACTGCTGGATCATCAGCGCCCGCTCCGAGCGGGGGACGTCGTCACTCCCGTGTGTTTCCACGTACGAACTCCAGGCCCTCCGCAGCGTGTTCTGCGCCGTATGGCTCGGGAACGCGTTGTGCTTCACCGCCGCGTTGTCGACGGCCGTCAGATCGAACCAGCCGCTCACCTGCGCCGTGCCGTCCGGTCCGGTGTGCATGGTCCTCGCCGAAATCTTCCGGTTGACCGACTCGGGATCCGGAGCGAAGAGCCGCCAGTTCTGTTCGAACAGGGGGAAGACCCACGCGTTTACCTGGCGGGTGTACTGCCGGGAGAGGGGGTTCGGTGGTGCCACGTGCAGAAACACGAGGAGAACATGGATCAGGGTCGTCGCCAGGCAAAGGATCACCGCGGCAGTCGTTCCCGCTTTCAGGAGACCGGGCAAAGGCTTGGCCGCTCCGGTCCTGGCTTCTCTCATCGCTTCTCCTGAGAATTCGCCAACGGCGCGCGACGGAATCGACAACGATCCGCCGCGCGCCGCTCGTTCTGCTCGCTCCCATGGGGGCATGGGGCATGGGGGTCGGGGTCAGGCAGTCTTCTTGTGGTCACCTTCGTGATCGCTGCCGTAGCCCTCGGGCTTGCCAGGCTTCTCAGGCTTTTCGCCATGGCCATGGCCGCCGCCCGGCTTTCCACCGTGATCGTGGTCTCCGGGCTTCCCGCCGTGATCGTGGCCGTGGCCGTGCCCGTTGCCGCCGGTCGTGCCGCCGGTCGTGCCCCCGGTCACACCACCCGTTCCGCCACCCGTGACGCTGCCCGTCGTGCCCGCGACGAGGCCGCCCAGGACGCCTCCGGTGGTTCCGCCCGTCGTCAGGACGCCGCCGAGAACGCCGCCGGTTCCGCTACCCGTCGGCACGCCGCCGATGACGCCGCCCGTGGTACCGGCCGTCGTGGTACCGCCCGTGGTGCCACCCGTCGTACCGCCCGTCGTGGTACCGGCGATCACACCACCCGTGATCAAGCCACCGGTCGTGCCACCCGTACCCCCGGTCTCGCACGGCCCCAGGAAGATCCTGTTCGTGTCCAGCGTCACGGCGCCGCCACCGGTACCGCCCGCGTCGGCCGGCAGCCGGCCGTTGATGACCGCCCCCGTGGTGGCGCTGATCGAGGTGTTGGCCAGGATGGTGCCCACGAACGAGGTGTTGGTGCCGAGCGTGGCCGAACTGCCCACCTGCCAGAACACATTGCACGGCGAGGCGCCGTTGACGAGGCGCACCGTGCTGTTCTCGGCCGCCGTCGTCAGCGTCGAACCGATCTGGAACACCCAGACGGCATCGGGGTTGCCCTGGGCGTCCAGGGTGAGGGTGCCGGTGATCTCCGCGCTGCTGTTCGCCCTGTAGAGGCCCGCCGTCAGCGTCTGGCCACCGAACTCGTGGGGCGCGTCGTTGTACACCGCGTCCGTCAGCGCCTGCCCCGCGGCCTGGTTGTACGCCGTGGTCAGCTCGGTCTTGGCCTGGCCCGCGTGGGCATCGGCACTGTGCAGGGTCCCGGGCGGGGTCACGCTGCCGGGCGGGAACCCGGTGATGGCCGCACCGGGGCTGACACCGACGTTGAGCCCTTCGATCACCGTGGGGCCGGTGTTGGTGACGGTCGCACCACCCAGCACTCCGTAGGTGGCCAGGGTCGTACCCATGGGCACGGGGGTGGCAATGGCATTTGCGCGCGTCGGCGTCAGAGCGAGGATCACGGCGGCGATGACCACGGCCACCACCGCCGCGATCCACATCGACATGGTGCGCCGCAGGGGCGGCGCGTCAGGAATGTTCAGCGTCATCGAGGGGCCAGCTCCTTGTACGGGTGGTCTGGCAGATCCCGGTTGCGCAGAGTCGCCTGTTTTCTGCCGTCGGAATATTACTGAGGAGTGTGCCGGTCAATGATTCTGCTGAGCGGGTTCTCCCCAATCGCTGAATGGACCTTGAATTACATAGGAATACTTAATGGGCTGGATGGCTCAGGAATCCGAGCAGGCGGCGGAGGCGGTCGTCCGGCACGTTCGACGGGACGGCGGACCGCCTCCGGAAGATCGCACTGCCCTCCTGGCAGGCCGCCGCGTCTCTCGGTATCGCCGGATGCGGGACGACTTGATGATCTTGATATCCGTGGCGCGGGTCCGGCCCACCACCTGGGGATATCCGGTACGGGAGGGCCTGCTCGCCGGCGTCGGGTCACGGGTGATGCAACCGGCACGCTCGAAACGGCGCACCAGGGCCTCCGGCGCCGGGACAGCCCCGGGGAGAGTGCCGCCGAGGCATCGCTCGGCCGCGTCCGGCCCGCACCGCCCGCAGCACCACTGACCGCCGGTCGATTAACCCTCCCGCGCCGCCACCCGGAAGGCCGACTCCGGCGTGTTGCGCGGCGCGTGCGGCATGGGGTGCGCCTGTTGCGTCAAGCCCTGTCAAGCCTCGCCAAGTCCCGTCAAGCCCCGCCAAGCCCTCCGATCAGCAGTCAAGTTACCGGCAGGTTTCTCGTGGCTTGTTTCGTTGATTTCAGTAGAACCCGTTTCGATCGAGCAAAACGAAAGGGGATCTGCATGAGATCCGAAGCAGACGTCAGACCGGAAGGAAGAGAACTTCCCCGACGACGTTTCATTGGTAGAACTGGTTCTATTTTTGGCGCCGCCGCATTGGGGGCATTCGATCTGCCCGCCACCGCGGCGCTTCCTCTCGAAGAGCAGGTCGACGCTCTCGTCATCGGCACCGGATACGGCGGTTCCGTCACCGCGTTGCGGCTCGCTCAGGCCGGGGTGGACGTCCGCATGGTGGAAATGGGCATGGCCTGGGACACCCCGGGAACGGACGGCAACGTATTCGCCAACACCACCAGCCCGGACTACCGGTCCTTCTGGCTCCGCACCCGGACCAGGCAGCCGCTGAGCAACTTCCTCGGCTTCCCGCTCGACAAGGACGTGCCGCGGTACACGGGGATCCTGGACGCCGAGGACTTGGGCGGCATCGTCGTGTACCAGGGGCGGGGCGTCGGCGGCGGGTCGCTCGTCAACGGCGGGATGGCGGTCACGCCGCTGCGCTCCCGCTTCCCCGGGATCCTGCCCTCCGTCGACGTCGACGAGATGTACGACGTCTACTACCCGCGCGCCAACAGCACCCTCGGCGTCAGCGGCATCGACCCCGCCTGGTTCGAGACCGCGGAGTGCTACGGGTACGCCCGCGTCGGCCGCAAGCACGCGGGACGGTCCGGCTTCCGCTTCCTGTTCGTGCCCAACGTCTACGACTGGGACTACATGAAGCGGGAGGCGGCGGGAGCGGTGCCCGAGTCGGCCCTGGCCGGCGAGATCCTGTACGGCAACAACCACGGCAAGAAGTCCTTGCCGAGGACCTATCTCGCGCAGGCCCGCGCGACCGGCCGGGTGTCCGTCTCACCGCTGCACCGGGCCACCGGCGTCACACCCGCCACCGGCGGCTACGCCGTGACCGTCGAGCAGCTCGACACGGGCGGCGCCGTCATCGCCACCAAGTCGGTACGGGCCCGGCGGGTGTTCTTCGCCGCCGGCAGCGTGGGCACCAGCAAGCTGCTGGTCCGGCTGAAGGCCACGGGCGCGCTGCCGAACCTCAACGGCGAGGTCGGCAACGGCTGGGGCGAGAACGGCAACGTCATGTGCGGCCGGGCCAACCACCTGTGGGACCCGACCGGCGCGCTGCAGTCCTCGATCCCGACGGCGGGCATCGACAACTGGGCCGCGGGCGGGGCGTTCGCCGAGGTGGCGCCGCTGCCGACCGGCATCGAGACCTGGGCGTCGTTCTACCTGCTACCTGTCGATCACCAACAACCCCCACCGCGGCCGGTTCACCTGGAACGCTGCGGCGGGGAAGGTGGAGCTGAACTGGCAGACGGCCTGGAAGCAGCCGTCGATCACCATGGCGAAGACGATCTTCGACAAGATCAACGCCACCGAGGGCACGATCCCCGGCAACGTCACCGTCAATCCGTTCGTGACCATCACCGCGCTCGCCGAGCGCAACATCGAGAGGATCATCGCCGAGGATTTCTGAGCCGCCCGTGATCCACGCATGACTGTGGGCCGTGGCCCCTGGCCCGGCCCACACCCTCAACCGCGCGCCGACGGAAGGCGCAGACGCTGTCCAGCCCCAGCACGTGGTTGAGGCGGCCGAACGCCAGCCAGGAGCCGATGCTCATGCTCAGCTCCACGATCTCCGCCTGGCTGTAGTGCGCCGTCATCCGCTCCCAGAACTCCCCGTCCAGGCGGCGATGGTCGAGTGCGTAGCGCTCCGCGTACTCGGCGG
Organism: Streptomyces sp. NPDC002784; assembly: GCF_053592135.1. Lineage (NCBI taxonomy): Bacteria > Bacillati > Actinomycetota > Actinomycetes > Kitasatosporales > Streptomycetaceae > Streptomyces > Streptomyces sp. NPDC002784. The sequence continues at coordinate 92,588 of NZ_JBSFVD010000006.1, forward strand.
CCAGCCGGGTCCGTTCGTCGAAGGCGTCCGTCGTACGCCACCGGGTGACCGCGTCGAGGAAGCCCTCCTCGACCTTCCGCCCGTCGCGTTCGGTGCGCCAGTCCAGGCAGAACAGGCATCCGTTGATCTGCGCGACGCGCAGCCGGGCGGCCTCGAACTCCCGCAGCCCGAGCGTCGAGTGCTCGTAGACGGCGAGGGAGAAGGCACTGGCCGCCGGGCCGATCCCGGGCACCATCTCGCCCCAGACGTACGCGAGGGGCTCGGCGCCCTCGGGAATGTCGATCCGCATGGTCACCTCTTTCCGAGCCGGCCCACGGCCGGGCGCAGCGGGACGTCGAGGGCGTCGTAGAGGCCCGGTTGGGCTGCTACGAGCCAGTCGACGGCGTTCACCAGACGGCCGGCCGCCGTGGCGTTGCCGCCGGCGGCCCGGTTGTCCCCCTCGTCCGTGGCCTCGACCGTGACCTCGATGCGGGGGCGGCCCTCGATGATCACGCGGTGTGCGCCCGCGCCGCCGCCGGGCGGCACCGGCCAGTCCGGGGCGCAGCCGGGGTGGATGCGGGTGATGTGCTCGATGACGAGGCGGGCCTCGCCCGCCACCATGCCGCGCACCTCGAGACGCACCGCGCCCTGGGTACCGGCCGCGAACTCCCCCATCGTGTCCGTGCGGACGGACGCGTCGAGCTCTCGCCGCTCCAAGTGCTCCTCGATGTGGTCGAGTTGGGCGCCCATGGCGCGGGCCATCATCCGCAGCTGGCCGCCCCAGATCATCGTGGGGATGCCCTCGGCGAGCATCAGCGGCTGGTAGTCCAGCGGGTGCCCCATGCCGATGAGATGGCGGACCGATTCCTCCTGGTCGTACGTCGAGTAGTCGAAGATCTCCTGGCAGCGGACCGCGTCGATGTCCGACCCCAACCCGCTGACCAGGAGCGGGAGTACGTCGTTGGCCCACCCGGGGTCCACGCCGGAGACGAACAGGGCGCCGCCCCCGGCCCTGGCGGCGTCGAACAGGCCGGCACGGATCTCGTCGGGGGCGTTGGCGCAGTCGTACATGCCGTACAGGGACGGGGTGACGACGACGGCGCCGGCGCGCAGGGCGCGGCTGATGTCCTCGATCGCGCCGTCCGGGCGTACGTCACCGGAGGCGGCGTACACGACCGCGCGCGGGCCTGCGGAGAGGACGGCGTCCACGTCGTCCGTCGCCGTCACGCCGAGGGTGCGGCCGAGGCCGCCGAGTTCCCCCGCGTCCTTGCCGACCTTGGCGGCAGTGGAGACCAGCACGGCCACCAGGCTGAGCATCGGGTGTGCCGCGACGGCCCGCACCGCCGCGCGCCCGACGTTGCCCGTGCCCCAGACCACCGTGGGAATCATGGGCGGAGGGTAGCGACGCACCCCGGAACTTCCCATAGCCGTGCACGGGGAATCGGGGGCCGGGGCAACAGGCGGCCGGATGCGCCCAGGGCAGGGGGGCGGGACGGTCGTCAGATCGGGCTCAGTTCCAGGGTGGGGCCCGGTAGGGCCGAGCGGAGGCGGCGGTCGTGGGTCGCGATGATCACTGTTCCCGTGTAGTCGGCCAGGGCCGCTTGCAGGTCCTCCACCAGGGCCGGGGCCAGGTGGTTCGTCGGCTCGTCGAGGAGGAGCGCGTCGTGCGGCTCGGTCAGGAGGCGGGCCAGTTCCAGGCGGCGGCGCTGGCCCGTGGAGAGGTCCCGCACCCGCCGGTCCAGGTCGGGCTCGCGGAAGAGGCCCAGCGAGAGCAGTTCCTGCGCCCGGTGCGCCCCGAAGGCCGCCGCCAGGGAGAGGTCGTCCTCGCTCGGTGTCCGCGGTGTCACCTGGCGGAGGAGACCGGCCCGCGCGGGCCGCCGTACCGTCGCGCCGGGCTCCGGGGTCAGTTCACCGGCCAGGACTCGCAACAGGGTCGACTTTCCCGCGCCGTTGGGACCGGTGACCAGCAGCCGGCCGCCCGCGGGCACGTGCAGGGAGTCCAGCAGCAGGCGTCCGGGCACCCACACGTCGGCCACCTCCACCGCCCGGTCCGCCGCACCCTCGATCCGCGCGGCGAACCGCAGCGGTTCCGGCGGTGCGGGCACCGGGTTCTCCGTCAGCCGCTGCACCCGTTCGCGCGCGTTGCGGATCCGGCTCATCGCCCCGTGCGCCCGGGAGCGGGCCCGGAAGGCGCCCGCCCCGCTGAACGCCCACGGCGCCTTGCGGGGGATCGCGTCCAGGCGCCCGATGTGGGAGTCGGCGAGCCGGGACTGGCGGGCCACCTCCGCCCGCCAGTCGGTGTACTCCCGTTCCTGGCGGGCGCGTTCGGCGGCCTTGGCGGTGAGGTATCCCTCGTAGCCGTCGCCGTAGCGGCGGACGGATCCGGCGTCCACCTCCAGGATGGTGTCCGTCACGCGGTCCAGGAAGGTCCGGTCGTGGGTCACGGCGACGAGCGTGCCCCGGTGGGCGCGCAGCCGCTCCTCCAGCCAGGCCACCGCCTCGTCGTCCAGGTCGTTGGTCGGCTCGTCGAGGAGGAGCAGTTCCGGCGAGGAGGCCAGCGTCGCCGCCAGGGCCAGCCGTGAGCGCCGGCCGCCGGAGAGGGTGCCGAGCCTGCGGGACCGGTCCAGGGCGGCCGACTCGCCCAGGTGGCGCAGGATCACGTCGACCCGTCGGTCCGCGTCGTAACCGCCGCGCGCCTCGAACTCCGCCTCCAGCGCGGCATAGTGCTCGTACGCCGAGGAGTCGGCGAGTTGGGCGCCGGCCGCCCGCAACCGGCGCTCCAGAGTGCGCAGTTCGGACAGCGCCAGGTCGACGGCGTCACCGACGCGTGCCGTGTCGGGCAGGTCCAGGGTCTGCGCCAGGTGCCCGGTCCCGCCCGGTGCTACGACGGTCAGGGCGCCGTTGTCGGGCGGTACGGCGCCGGCGAGCAGCCGCAGGAGGGTGGACTTGCCGGAGCCGTTGTCCCCGACGACCCCGGCCCGCTCACCGGGCCGGACGGTGAACGACACGCGGTCCAGGACGAGTCGGGTGCCGAAGCGCTTGCTGACATCGGTGACGGTGAGCTGGGGGACGGCGACGGGGGAGGGTGCTTCGGGAGCATGGAACAAGTGGGTCCTCTTTCGATGGCTGATGACTGATGACTAATGACTGGTAGCGAGACGAGACGTCTCGTCTTTCAGTACTCCTGGACCGTACTCCCCGCGCCCGATTGACGCAAGACGCCGCGTCTCGCTCACCTACGATCGACGCATCCGGCGAATTATTTCGGAATCAGACTCGGGCTTCTTGATCAGAAATATGGCGAGTAAAAAGTCAGGCGTCATCGGAACGGCATCTGAAATGCAGCGATGACCGATTCACCGTCTTCGAATGTTTCGTAACAGTAACCGAAACTATTGACACTTGACGTGCCCCGGCCAACACTCCGCCGCATGAAGAACTCACTCACACGGCTCCGGCTGCTCATCAGCAGCGCCTGTGCCGTCCTGCTGCTCGCCATCGGCTCGGTGACCGCTCACGCGGACACCGTCGTCACCACGAACCAGACCGGTACCAACAACGGCTACTACTACTCGTTCTGGACCGACGCCCAGGGCACGGTCTCCATGAACCTCGGCTCCGGCGGCAACTACAGCACCAGCTGGCGCAACACCGGGAACTTCGTCGCCGGCAAGGGCTGGGCCAACGGCGCGCGCCGGACCGTGACCTACTCCGGCACCTTCAACCCGTCCGGCAACGCCTACCTGACGCTCTACGGATGGACCGCGAACCCGCTCGTGGAGTACTACATCGTCGACAACTGGGGCACCTACCGCCCCACCGGCACCTTCAAGGGCACGGTCACCACCGACGGCGGCACGTACGACATCTACAAGACGACCCGGTACAACGCCCCCTCCGTCGAGGGCACCAAGACCTTCGACCAGTACTGGAGCGTCCGGCAGTCGAAGCGGACGGGCGGCACCATCACGACCGGCAACCACTTCGACGCGTGGACCCGTGCCGGAATGCCGCTCGGCAGCTTCAACTACTACATGATCATGGCGACCGAGGGCTACCAGAGCAGCGGCAGCTCCAACATCACGGTGGGCGGCACCGGTTCGGGCGGAGGGGGCGGCGGTGGCGGCACCGGCTGCTCCGCCACGCTCTCCGCCGGCCAGCAGTGGAGCGACCGCTACAACCTCAACGTCTCGGTCACCGGCTCCAGCAACTGGACCGTCACGATGAACGTGCCCTCACCCGCGAAGGTTCTCTCCACCTGGAACGTCAGCGCCAGTTACCCCAGTTCGCAAGTCCTCACCGCCAGGCCCAACGGCAGCGGCAACAACTGGGGAGCCACCATCCAGCACAACGGCAACCACACCTGGCCCACCGTCTCCTGCACGGCGAGCTGACCGCGAAGGAGGCCCGACCATGCGTCCCTTGATCGCGAAACTGGCGGTGGCGGCACTGGCAGTAGCGAGCACGATCACCGTCAGCACCGCCAATCCCACCCCGGCACAGGCCGCGACCTGCAACGGCTACGTCGCCCTCACCTTCGACGACGGCCCGTCCGGCAGCACCCCGGCCCTGCTGAACGCACTCACCCAGAACGGCCTTCGGGCCACGATGTTCAACCAGGGCCAGTACGCCGCCGCCAACCCGGCACAGGTCCGCGCCCAGGTGAACGCGGGCATGTGGGTGGCCAACCACAGCTACACCCACCCGCATCTGACCCAGCTCAGCCAGGCGCAGATCGACTCCGAGCTCTCCCGTACGCAACAGGCGATCAGCAACGCGGGCGGCGGTACGCCGGTGCTCTTCCGTCCGCCGTACGGCGAGACCAACGCGACCGTGAAGGCCGTGGCCGCCAAGTACGGTCTCACCGAGGTCATCTGGGACGTCGACTCCCAGGACTGGAACGGCGCGACCACGGACGCGATCGTGGCGGCCGCGGGGCGGCTCACCAACGGACAGGTCATGCTGATGCACGACTGGTCCGCCAACTCCCTGGCGGCGATCCCGCGCATCGCGCAGGGACTGGCGAGCCGTAATCTCTGCGCCGGGATGATCTCCCCGCAGACCGGCCGGGCGGTGGCGCCGACCGGCTCCGGCGGGGGCGGCGGCGGCAGCTGTACGGCCGCCCTGTCCGCAGGCCAGCAGTGGAGCGACCGCTACAACCTCAACGTCTCGGTCACCGGCTCCAGCAACTGGACCGTCACCATGAACGTGCCCTCACCCGCGAAGGTTCTCTCCACCTGGAACGTCAGCGCCAGTTACCCCAGTTCGCAAGTCCTCACCGCCAGGCCCAACGGCAGCGGCAACAACTGGGGCGTCACCATCCAGCACAACGGCAACCGGAACTGGCCCACGGTCAGCTGCACCGCGAGCTGACCCGGGGAGCGTGGGCCCCACCCTGTGTCACCAGGTGGGGCCCACGCGCAGCAAGGTGTCCCGGACCCGGGTGACATGAGGGTTTCCGGCGGGTCCCGGGCGCTGGACCACGTACGCCGTGTTGATCGGTGGGTCCTCGGGATCGTGCAGGAGGGTGAGGGCGGCCGAGGCGAGTTCCTGTTCGCACAAGTAGCGGGGCAGGACCGAGAAGCCCGCGCCCGCGGTGACCGCCGCCAGGACGCCGCGCAGGTCGGGCAGAGTGACGGCGGCGCGGCAGTTCAGGCGCTGGCCGAAGACGTGGCGCCAGTAGCGGCGGAGGATCGGCAGATCCTCGGCGTAGGCGATGAGCGGGACGGTGTGCAGGACGCCGGGGCCCTCGGCCGTCACCCGGCCGCCGATGCGGTCCGCCCACCCCGGCGCGGCGACCAGCACGAACTCCTCGTCGACCAACGGGGTCGCGAGCAGGGTACGGCCGCGCGGGCGGGTGGTGGCCAGGACCAGGTCGTGGCGGCCCGCGCGCAGTTCGTCGAGCAGGGGATCCGTCAGGCCCGGTGTCACCCGCAGCCGCAGCCCCTCCGCGACCAGCGGGGCCAGCGCGGGCAGGACGCGCAGGCAGAGGAGTTCCGCCGGGCCCGCGAGGTGGACCGGCGCGGGCGGGCCCGACTCCGCCGGGCCGTGGCCGGTGGCCGCCAGCAGCGCGTCCAGCGGGCCCGCGATCCGCGCCGCCAGGTCATGGGCGTACGGCGTGGGCGCCACGCCCCTGGGCAGGCGGGCGAAGAGCTCGCGGCCCGACTGCCGCTCCAGGGCCTTCACCTGCGTGGTCACCGTGGGCTGGGAGATGCCCAGCAGCTGCGCGGCGGCGGTGAAGGAGCCGGAGCGGTAGACGGCCAGGAACGTCCGGGCCAGGTTGAGGTCCTGGATGCCCGTTCCCGGGGACGCGCTCAGCCCAGCCTCTTCAGCAGTTCGGCCGCGAGCGGGGCCGAGGAGGCCGGGTTCTGGCCGGTCACCAGGTTGCGGTCGACGACCACGTGCGGCGCCCACGGCTCGCCCGCCTCGACGTGCACGCCCGCCTCCACGAGCCGCGACTGCAGCAGCCACTTCGCCTTGCCGGCGAGCCCGGCCTGGGTCTCCTCGGCGTCGGTGTAGGCGGCGATCCGGTAGCCGGCGAAGGCATTGGCGCCGTCCTCGCGGGTGGCGGCGAGCAGCGCGGCCGGGCCGTGGCAGACCACGCCGAGCGGCTTGCCGGAGTCCAGGGCGTCGACGAGGAGCCGGCCGGAGACGGCGTCGACCGCCAGGTCCTCCATGGGGCCGTGGCCGCCGGGGTAGAAGACGGCGGCGTAGTCGTCGAGGTCGACGTCCGCCAGGCTGACCGGGTTCTTCAGCTCGGTCATCGCGTCGAGGGCCCGCACGGTCTCGTCCGCGCCCTCCTGGCCGCCGTTGGCCTCCGGGGCGAGGCTGCCCCGGTCGACGGTGGGCTCGACTCCGCCGGGCGTGGCGACGACGATCTCGTGGCCCTCGGCCTTGAACCGCTGGTAGGGGGCGACGACCTCCTCGGCCCAGAAACCGGTGGGGTGGCGGGTGCCGTCGGCGAGCGTCCAGTGGTCGACGCCGGTCAGCACGAACAGGATCTTCGACATGGTGCGATCTCCAGAGGTTCGGTGGGACCTCGAACGTAAGCCCGTGGACCCATAGGTTTCCAATGAGGACTCCGATCCCGGGCATCGGAATTCCAATGGGTCACGGGGAATACGCCATCTCCCGCGAATCTAGGTCCCCGCGTGCACGTACGCCGCCCAGACGTGCGGCCGGTCGGGGATGCGGCGGCGGAGTCCGCGGACCGCCTCGTGCAGGGCGTGGGCCGCGCCCGGGGTGTCCGGGGCCGTCGTACGGCGGTAGAAGTCGCGGGTCATGTGGTCCGCGTGGGTGCTGTCGATGGTCCACAGGGTGCCGACCGCCGCGGGGAACCCGGCCAGCAGGAACGAGCTGGTGATGTGGATGGCCTCGTCGGTGAGGCGTTCCGCCGTCCGGGCGGTGCCGCACGCCGCCAGGAACGCCAGCCGCGCCGCGCTCGGCCGGGCCCGGCAGATCTCCAGCACCGACACCGGCTCACCGCTCGGCAGGCGGAGCAGGGCGCCGGAGGGTTCCGCGGGGTCGGTGGCCGCGTGGCAGCCGAAGTGGGCCCAGGAGGCGTGGTGCAGGGCGCCGAGGACGGCCTCGCGGGTGGCGGCCGCACCGATCAGGGGGGCGGGCGCGCCGAGGAGTCCGGCGGCGTAGGCGGTGGCCGCGGCGACTCCCGGGAGTTCCTGCTCCGGCTCGGCGACCAGCAGGGCACCGCCGGGGCCGGGCCGGCGGCGGGCCCGGGAGCGGGCGTGGGCGAGGGTCTTCAGGCCCGGGACGTACGACGACACCACCGCGTCCAGCGCCGCTCCGCAGCCGTCCAGCGCGCAGTCCGCTGCCGTGCACTGGGCCGCGTGCAGGGGCAGCGCGCCGAAGGCGCCGGTCGGCACCCACCACAGGCGGGGCCAGCTGCCGTGCCGGGGGACCGGCTCGGCGGCGCCCACCAGGTCCAGGACCGGACGGACGACCTGGTGCCAGGTCCACGCCAGCGTCTCGCGGACCGTGGTGCCCGCGGCGACCAGTTGCCGGGGGGAGGGCCGGGCGGTGCCCTGGGCGTTGATGGCGTCGACGGCGTCCCGCAGCCGCCGGGCGGCGCCCGCGACCTCGTCGGCCCCGACGTCGAGGTGCAGGGCGGTGATCGAGCGGGCGGTGACGACGAGGGCGTGGCAGTGGCGGCGGCCCTGGTTCAGGACCACGACCGGGCCGTCGGCCGCGAGGTCCCGCAACTGCGGTGCGGCCAGGGGCCGCAGGAAGTCCTCGAAGCCGGGCGCGGTCCGGATGCGGGCGATCAGCGCGTCGAGTTCGCGTGAGGCACGCAAGGCCGCGAGCCGGGCCCACTCGGCGTGTCCGGCGGGGGCGTCGGCGCCCTCGGGACCAGCGTCCCCGGGACCGGCATCCCCGGGACCGGCATCCCCGTGTCCGGCATCCCCGGGACCGGCGTCCCCGGGACCGGCGGCGAGCGTGTCCGTCAGCCGTTCGAACTCGGCCGCCAGATCCGGGTGCCCGGCGCGCAGGGTGTCGAGGTCGGCGCGGGCCTCGATGCGCCGGGCCAGCAGCAGCCCGCGGCCCCGGTCGAGGAGTTCGGCGGCCCGGTCCACCTCCGGCCCGGACGCGGTGCGGGGGTGCGCGGACGGCAGGCGCAGGGCCGCGAGGGCCTCGCGTACGGCGTCCGGGTCGTCGCCCGCCGCCGCCCGCTCGGTCACGGCCTTGAGACCGGCCAACTCCCCCGGCAACCGCGCCGCCAGGTCCCGTCCGACGAGGTGCGTGAGGATCAGCTCGACGATCGTCCGGATGTCCCCCTCGAACGTGGACAGGCCGTGCTCGGCGGACCGCTGGTCACTGCCCCGGTCGGTGAGCCCGGCCATCGCCTCGACGCCCGCTTCGAGATGGTCCAGGGCGAGGTCGACCCGGGGCCGGGGCCTGCCCAGCGCACCGGCCGCGGCAGCGATCTCGCCGTGGGCCCGCATCCACACCGGGACCGCCGGATCCCGCCACACCCTGGGGTCCGCGGCACCGGCGAAGCGGTCCCGCAGGGGGCCCATGACCGTCTCGAACAGGTCCGCCGACGGCCTGCCCGGTGCCTCACCGGTGGTGGCCTCGGGGAGCCGCCCCCTGGCCATGAGGTCGACGAACATACGGATCGTCCCGGCGATGTCCGGCGCCCCCTGCGGCGTCTCCTCGCCGAGCGCGCGCCCCAGTTCGTCCGCCTCCGCGACCAGGGCCGCCGCCCGCTCCGGGTCGGCCGGGCGGAGCAGCAGCGCGCGCTGGACGAGCGCCCGGGCCAGTGTCGTACCGGCCATGGGCCGCATCGGATGTCCGGCGGGGCAGGCCGCGAAGGTACGGCGGCACTGCTCGACGATCTCGTCGCCGAGGTCGCCGCGGGGGCCGCCGCCGGGGCCGACGGTCTCGACGAGGTCGGCGTAGGCGTCGCCCATCAGGTCGTACCAGGGCCGGCCGCCGGGCGAGGGCCGGCGGGTCAGCTCCCGCATCCGGGCGGCGGTCCGCCGGGCCCGCTCCAGCTGGGCCGGTTCATGGCCGAGGAGGTAGTTCTGGAGGGCGCTGTGGAATTCGGTGCGGGCCGCGAGGACGGCGTGGTCGGTGTCCGTCAACGTCGTCTCGCCGTACGGGGGTTGCGGTCCGTCCGTGGGGGCCGGGGAGGTGGCCGAAGCCAGCAGGGCGGAGGCCTCGCGGGCGTTCTCCGGGTCGAAGCGGCCCACGGACAGGGCGGTCAGCGCGTCGGCGAGGAGCTTGTCGAGGTGGCCCGCCGTGTCGGGGGCGTGGGTGCGGGCGTAGCGCAGCAGCTCGACGACCTCGTCCAGGGTGGCCGGGTCGCTCCGTCCGGCGGACCGGGCGGACAGGGCGCTGCCGAGGGCCGCGGCGAGGTAGGGGCGCAGGGAGGTGTCGTCCTCGTCGACGTCCGCGAACATCTCCCGGATGACCGCGATGTCGGAGTCGAGGTTCTCGGGGGCGTCGAGACGGATGTCCTGCATACGGGACAACTGCGCGGTGAGCTTGACCAGTTCGTCCGGCAGGGGCTCGCCGCTCACCGACACGACGGCGATGGGCAGGGCGGCCTCGTAGGCTTCCCGGCGCAGCAGGTCCGTCGCCGGGAAGCCGGGCGGGGCCTGTGCGGCCACCTCCTCGGTGAGCTCCCGGGACTCCGCCGCGAGGAGGTCGGCGCGGGCGGGCGCCGTCGGCCGCAGCGCCTGCGCCCGCATGCCGGTGAGGGCGGCCAGGACGGCGACGTAGGCGTGGCGGCGGGGGCCGTGGGCGGGGAGGGCCGCCCGGTAGCGGGCTATGCGCGCGTCGGCGGTGTCGTCGGGGACGAAACCGGAGGCCAGGTCGAGGATCTCGACGTCGATGTCGGGCGGGCCACCGGTACGGGTGGTGTGCCGCCGCACCTGCTCGACGAACCGGCCCAGGGCGACCGGCGATCCGTCGGACTCCAACTCCCGGTAGGCGTCGAGCACGGCCCGCTGTTCGTCGCCCAACAGGCCCGCGGAGCCGAGGATTTCCATCGCCTCCAACGCCGCGTCACCGTCCTCGCCCGCCCTGGCGAGCGCTGCCAGCGCCTGAGCGACGGCGGGGACGGGGGTGGGGGTCCCGGGAGCCGCGGGGTGGCCGGAGGTCGGCGCGGGTCGCCGTGCCTTCGGGGCAGTGGCGCCGGGCTCGGTCAAAGAACCCAGTGAATGCAGGAGTTGGGCTGCCTCTCCGGCCGCCTCCCGGTCGTTGCGGGCTCGGGCGAGGGCCGTGAGGGCCTGGGCCAGGGCGGTGGCGGTCCGGGCGTGGGCGGGGTGGTCGGTGGGGGTGGCGGCGAGGGCTGTGCGCAGGCGTCGTACGGCGCAGGCGATGCGGCTCGGGTCCTGTTCGGCGACGCCCGCCTCCGCGATGGCCGCGCCGATCCGGAGGTCGCGTTCGCCGGGCCAGGTGACGGGCTGGGCGACCAGCAGGCGGAGCGTCGCGAGGCCGTCGGAGTTCTCCTGGGTGAGCGAGCCGTCCGGAGCCATCGCCACCAGCCGCTCCACTACGGCGAGTTCGGGGGATCCGAGCAGCCGGGCCGCGTCCACGACCGTGCGCAGGGCGACCGAGGCGGCGGCCCGCGCGAGGTCGGGGCCGAGGAGGGGCAGGCGTTCGCACACCGCGCGGCCGTAGCGGGCGGCCGCCGCCAGGGAGCCGGGCTCCGCCTCGCGCTGGAAGCGGATGACGTGGAGTTCCAGGGCCTGGACCGCCACCTCCACGAACCCCGCGTGGTCGTCGTCCCGCACGTGATCGAGGGCCGTCTCCGCCCACGCCAGCGAGCGGTCGAGGGCCACCGCCCCGCCCTCGCCGGTGACTTCCTCCCCGTACGCGGAGCTGACCAGATGGGCGAACCGGGCCTCGTGGGAGGGGTCCCCGGGATCGAAGCCCTGACGGAGGGCGTCGGGGAGGTCGGCCTCCGCGGGCAGCCGGGGGCACAGGAAGCCGAACGTGCCGAAGACGACCGTCAGGTTCAGCTGGGCCTCGGGGTCCTCGTCGCCCCCGTGCCGGAACCAGAAGGTCCAGAACACCGCCGCGACCGATTCGAGGTCGATCGTGTCCTCGGGCGCCGACGCGGCCTCCCGCAACAGGGCCAGCGCGTCGGCCGCCGCCTCCGCCGCGCGCAAGGGCGCGGGATCGCGGGCGCTCTGGGCCGTGACGAGACGTGCGACCACTCGATCCCGAAGCTCCGTCATCGCTCGTTACATTAGTCTGACCGCCTGTCAGGGGGCAGTGGTTCTCGGGAGTTGCAGGGAGGCCGCCGTGGGCGACGGGGCGATGGCGCGGCAGGTGTACGAGGACGCCGTCGAGTATCTGTGCCGCAACATGGACGATCTGCGCGCCCTGGTCGGGCCCGGTGCCTGGGAGGCCGCCTTCCCGGCCGTACGGGACGCGGATCCCGCGAGCCCCGAGTGGCGGGACGGCGTACGCGCCCTGCACGACGCGGTCGAGGCGGCCGGGGTGCCGGGCGGACTGGGGCTGGATCCCACGCTGGGCGTCGGCGGCTGGCCCGGCGCTCCGACGCCCCGGTCGGCCGGCTGGGTGTGCCCCACGCGCCGCTGCGGCCGGGTCGACCTGCGCGAGGGGGACGTGGCCGCCACCCCGGCCTGCGCGCTGAACGGGCAGCCGATGCGCCTGGTGGACTGACCGTGGTGGGACTCCTCGCGGAGCTGCAAAAACGCATACCCGACGGCTGGTTCCTGCGCCGGCTGCTGCCCGCTGCGCTGTTCGTCGTGGTCGCGCTGGTCGGCGGCGGGGCCCTCGGGCACAGCCGGTGGAACGACGTTCCGCTCGCCCGCGCGCGGATCGCCGACGCCCTGCGCACGAGCGGGGGGCTGACCGCCGACGGGGTCGCCTCGCTGGTGCTGTTCGCGGTACCGGTGGTCGCCGCGGCGTTCGCGGTGCCGTATGCGGCCGCCGCGATCGGGGCGCTGGCGTCCGGGGCCTGGCCCTGGTGGCTGATGCCGGTGGGGCGGCGGGTGACCGCCTGGCGGGTGGGGCGCTGGGTGCCGCCGGACCTGCTGGCCCGGCAGTCGGTGCGGGCCCGCGCCGACGGCCACGCCCTGCGCGCCGACCGGCTCGACGCGCGGGCCGCCCGCGCCCGCTCCGCAGACCGCCCCGGCTCCCCCACCTGGTGCGGCGACCGGTTCCGGCGTACGGAGGCGCGGGTCGCGCGGGACACCGGCGGGGACGTGACGAGCGGCTGGACGGCCCTCCTGCTCGGCGCGGAGGAGGCACCGCGCGCCGCGCTGGCGGAGACCCGCGACTCCTACGACGCGGCCTGCGAGGCGCTCGCCTGGAGCGCGGCGTTCACGGTGCTCGGCGCCTGGTGGTGGCCGGCTGCCGTGGCCGGGGTCCTGCTGGGGCTCGCGTCCTGGCGGTCGCTGCGCACGGCGGTGGAGGCGCTGTGCCGCACGACGGAGGCGGCCTTCACCCTGCACCCCCCGGCCCCGCCTGCACCGGGCCCGCCTGACCCGCGATGACGACCGTACGACGGAGGCGACCCTCACCCCGCACCCGCCGGACCCGCCTGGACCAGCCCCGTCTGATACGCGATGACGACCAGTTGGGCCCGGTCGCGGGCGTTGAGCTTGGTCATCGCGCGGTGGATGTGGGTGCGGACGGTCAGGGGGCTCACCGTGAGCAGGTCCGCGATCTCGCCGTTCGACTTGCCCTCCGCCGCCAGTGCCATCACCTCCCGCTCCCGGACCGTGAGTTCGGCCAGCCGCTCGGGCGGCGCCGGCTGGTCGCCCGGCGCGGGAGAGGTGAGGAAGCGGGTGATCAGGGTGCGGGTGGCGCCGGGGGAGAGCAGGGCCTCGCCGGAGGCCACCGTGCGGATGCCGGCCAGCAGGGCGTCCGCGGTGACGTCCTTGCCGAGGAACCCGCTCGCCCCGGCCCGCAGCGCCTGGGCGACGTAGTCCTCGGTCTCGAAGGTGGTGAGGATCAGCACCTTCGTGGCGGTCAGGCCGGGGTCGGCGCAGATCGCGGAGGTGCCGGACAGGCCGTCCGTGCCGGGCATCCGGATGTCCATGAGGACGACGTCGGGGTGGTGGGCGCGGGCCAGTTCCAGCGCCTCGGCGCCGTCGGACGCCTCGCCGACGACCTCCATGTCGGGGCAGGAGTCGAGCAGGATCCGGAAGGTGGCCCGCAACAGGGCCTGGTCGTCGGCGAGCAGCACCCTGATGGTCATGGACGGTCTCCTTCTGGGACGGCGGCGGACGGCTGCAGCGGCAGTGCGGTGGTGACCTCGAAGCCGCCCTCGGGGCGCGGGCCCGCGCACAGTTCGCCGCCGATGGAGTGGGCGCGTTCGCGCATGCCCATCAGCCCGAAGCCGCCGGACCGCGGGGCGGGACCGACCGGTCCGTCGTTGCTGACCGTGATGAGCAGCCGGGAGTCGGCGTAGGTGAAGCGGACGCGGGCGCTGTGGGCGGCGGCGTGCTTGGAGACGTTGGTCAGGGCCTCCTGCACGATCCGGTACGCGGTCAGGTCCACGCCGGGTGACAGGGACCGCGGTACGCCCTGAGTGGTGACGGTGACGTCGAGGCCGGCCGAGGCGCACGCCGAGATCAGCTCGGGCAGCCGGGCCAGGCCGGGGGCGGGCTCCAGGCCCCCGTTGCCCGGGTGGTCGTCGTCGCGCAGCAGACCGAGGGTGGCCTTCAGCTCGCGCAGCGCCGAGGAGGTGGTGCCGGTGAGGTCGTCGAGGATCTTCTGGGTCTGCTCGGGGTCGCGGCGCGCGAGGTGGGCGGCGGTACCGGCCTGCGCGTTGGCCAGGGCCAGGTGGTGGGCGACGACGTCGTGCAGCTCGCGGGCGATGCGCACGCGCTCCTCGGTGACGCGCAGGCGCGCCTCCTCCTCCCGGGTGCGCTCGGCGTGCTCGGCGCGGGCCTGCACGGACTCCAGGTAGGCGCGCCGCAACTGGGTCATCCGCCCGGCGGCGAGCGGCAGCGCCAGCCAGAAGACCGGGCCGATCACCCGCAGGACCAGGGTGAGGCCGTCCATGGAGTCGGCGATCACGTTCGCGGTGCTCAGCGCCACCACGATGACGGTGCCGAAGACCCGGACGGTCTTCGGCTCGCAGAGCACCGCCAGCCAGTACAGCGCCGCGAGCAGCGGGGCCAGCAGCAGCGGGGTGAGCAGATAGCCGCGGGTGATGGCGGCGAGGGTGATCAGGGCGACCACGACGAGGACCGTGCGCGGATGGGTGCGGTACTTCAGCAGGACGAGGCAGCTCAGGCCGAGGAGGATCTCGGTGGGCCGGCCGGAGTCGGGGGGCCGGCTGCCGGGGAGGCTGAGCTGGGTGCCGAGGACCGCACAGCCGATCAGCGCGACGACCATCATCACGTCGAGGATGCGCGGGAAGCGTTCCGCGTACTGCTCGAAGCGGTCGGCGTAACGCTCCAGGCTCTTGCTCATCGGGGGGCTCTCCCGGTCAGGTACTGAGGTCCATGGTGGACGACGGACGGGCCGCCCGGCTCGCGGGCGGCCCGTCGCCCCGGCTCAGGCGCGGGCGACCTCCTTCGCGGCCGGGGCCGGTGCGGCCTCGGCGGGGCGGCTGAGCGCCTCGCCCTCCACGTCGACCCGGGGCAGGATCCGGTCCAGCCACTTCGGCAGCCACCAGGCCCGGTCGCCGAGCAGGGCGAGGACCGCGGGCACGATCGCCATCCGGACGACGAAGGCGTCGAACAGGACGGCGGAGGCGAGCCCGAAACCGATCATCTTGATCATGGAGTCGCTCTCGCCGATGAACCCGGCGAACACCGCGATCATGATCAGCGCGGCGGCCGTGACCACCCGGGCGCTGTGCCGGAAACCGGAGGTCACGGCCTGGGCCGGGCTCTCCCCGTGGACGTACGCCTCCCGCATCCGGGAGACCAGGAAGACCTCGTAGTCCATCGCGAGTCCGAAGACGATGCCGACCAGGAAGATCGGCATCAGGCTCATGATCGGCCCGGTGGTCTCCACGCCCAGCAGTCCCGCGCCGTGGCCCTGCTGGAAGACCACGACCACCGTGCCGAGGGAGGCGAGCACCGAGAGCAGGAAGCCGAGGGCCGCCTTCAGCGGGACGAGGACGGACCGGAAGACCACCAGCAGCAGGACGACGGCGAGCCCGACCACGACGATCAGATACGGCACCAGCGCGGACTGCACCTTCTCGGCGATGTCGATGTTCAGCGCGGTGGTGCCGGTGACGTCGAAGGTCGCCCCGGTCGCGGACTCCACGTCCGGCCGCTCGCCGCGGATGGCGGTGACCAGGTCCTTGGTCTTCTCGTCGGTGGGGGCGGTGGCCGGTACGACGGAGAGGACGGCGGTGTCACCGGCCTCGTTGAAGCGGGCGGGCGACACGGAGACCACGCCCTCGGTACCGCCGATCTCCTCGGCGACGGTCGCCGTGGCGGCCTTGGGGTCCTCGGCGCCCCGGGCGTCGACGACGACGGTCAGCGGCCCGTTGAAGCCGGGCCCGAAGCCCTCGGCGAGCGCGTCGTAGGCCCGCCGCTCGGTGGTCGACGTCGACTTGGCCTCGTCGCCGGGCATGCCGAGCTGGAGGTCGGCCACGGGTATCGCGAGGGCGCCGAGGCCCACGACGCCGAGCAGCAGCACGGGCAGCGGGCGGCGCAGCACGAACCGGGCCCAGCGGGTGCCGCCGTTGTCCTGGGCGGTCTCCTCGGTACGGCCGCGGCGGCGGGCCCGGCGGGAGAGCACCGCGTCGGGCCAGAAGCCGAGGAAGGCGGGGACGAGCGTCAGCGCGATCAGTACGCCGACGACGACCGCGCCCGCCGCGGCGAGCCCCATCTTGGTGAGCATCGGGATGCCGACCACGGAGAGTCCGGCGAGGGCGATGACGACGGTGAGGCCCGCGAAGACGACCGCGGATCCGGCGGTGCCGGTGGCGAGGGCGGCGGCCTCCTGGGGCGCGGCCCCCTTGGCGCGCTCCTCGCGGTAGCGCGAGACGACGAAGAGGGCGTAGTCGATGCCGACGGCCAGGCCCAGCATCATCGCCAGGGTGCCGGTGGTGGTGGACAGGCCCAGGGCACCGGAGAGGGCCAGGATCGTGGCCATGCTCACGCCGACGCCGATCACGGCGGTCAGCAGCGGCAGCCCGGCCGCGGCCAGCGAGCCGAAGGTGACCAGCAGCACCACGGCCGCGATGGCGATACCGATCGCCTCGGCCGCGCCGCCGGGTCCGCCGCCGTCCTCCAGGGCGGTCCCGCCGGCCTCGACGGTGAGCCCGGCGTCCCGGGCCCGCTCCAGGGTCTCCTCCAGCTGGGCCGTGCTCGCGTCGGTGAGGTCGGCGGGGCCGACCTCATAGGTGACGGTCGTGTACGCCGTGGTGCCGTCCTTGCTGACCGCGCCCGCCTGGAAGGGGTCGACGGCACCGGCCACCTGGGAGCCGTCGGCGAGTTCGGCGACCGCCGCCTCGACGGCCTCCTTGTGCTCGGACGCGGTGACCTTCTCGCCGCCCGGCGCGACGAAGACGACCCGGGCGGTCGCGCCGTCCGCCGCGGTGCCGGGGAATCGCTCCTCCATCAGGTCGAACGCCTGCTGCGACTCGATCCCCGGCATGGAGAACTCCTCGTCGGCGGCGCCCGGTGCCTTCATGGCGCCGAGCCCGACGGCGGCCAGCACCGCCGCCCAGACCAGGGCGACGTACCAGCGCCGCCGGAAGGCCAGGCGGCCCCATCGGTAAAGGAAAGTAGCCACGGGGGGAGGTCTCCACATCTGGACGTCGAAGGTGCCTCCAGGCTCTCCGGGCAGGGGGTGCCGTGTCGTCGTGCGGCTGCCGACACTGCGGCGTACTGAAAACGCAGTACGCCCCGCTTCACGCCTCACTCCCGGGGACGAGGACCCCTCCCCGGACGCACATTACTGAAACGTAACCTACCGGCCGGTATCCCCCGAGGTGTTACCGGCGGTACGGTCCCTGGCGAGCCCTTCCGCACCTTCCTGCCAGCCGCTTCACCAGGAGGTTCGCCATGCCCGCACGCAGACGGCTCGTGGCCGGGGGCGTCATCGCCGCCGCCTGCCTCGGCGCCCAGACCCTCACCGGCACCGCCGCCACGGCGGCCGACGAGGTGGTGTCCCGAGGGGTCACCATCCCCGCGTTCTACAACCCGCCCGCCACCCTGCCCGCCGCCGACGGCACCCTCGTGCGCACCGAGCCGCTCAAGCTGGCCCTGAGCCTGCCGAGCCTGAACGGCCCGCTGCCGGGCCGGGCCACCCGCCTGATGTACAAGTCCACCGACTCCACCGGCCGCCCGGTCGCCGTGACCGGCGCCTACATCGAACCCGCCGCCGCCTGGAAGGGCGAGGGCCCCCGCCCCCTGGTGGCGCTCGCGCCCGGCACGATGGGCCAGGGCGACCAGTGCGCCGCGTCCATGGGCCTGGAGCACCCGCTCCGGCTCAACGGCGAGACGGTCTCCGTCGGCTACGAGGACCTGGCCATCTACCGCCTCCTCGCCACCGGTACGGCCGTCGTCGTCACCGACTACGCCGGGCTCGGCGCGACCGACCGGCTGCACACCTACGTCAACCGGGTCGACGGGGCCCACGCCCTGCTGGACGCCGCCCGGGCCGCCCGCGCGGTGAGCGGGGCCTCGGTGACCGACCGGTCCCGGGTCGGTCTGTTCGGGTACAGCCAGGGCGGCGGGGCGAGCGCGGCCGCCGCGGAGCTCCAGCCCTCCTACGCCCCCGACGTCAACCTCGCCGGGACGTACTCCGGTGCCCCGCCCGCCGACCTGACCGAGGTCACCCGGGCGATCGACGGCAGCGAACTGGCCGGCGCGCTCGGCTGGTCCCTCAACGGCTTCGTCCAGTCCGAACCGGCCCTGAAGCCGATCGCGGACGCCCACCTGAACGCGGCGGGCAAGGCGGCGCTCAACGACCTGTCGACGATGTGCGTGGGCGACGCGCTGTTCGGGTACGGCGGGGCCAGGAGCACGGCGTGGACGACGGACGGCCGCTCGGTCAGCGAGATCATCGCCGCGACCCCGGCACTGAAGTCCTTCCTGAACAGCCAGCGCATCGGCGCCCTGAAGCCGGCCGGCCCGGTACGGGTGGCGACCGGCGTCAGCGACAACCTGGTCCCCCACGCCCAGTCCCGGCGCCTGGTGACCGACTGGTGCGCGAAGGGCGCGAACGTGACCTACGACCCGGTGCGCCTGCCCGACTCCGGCAGCGCCCTGCTCAACCACTTCGCCCCGCTGCTCACCGACCAGGGCGACGCGGTCGACTGGCTCACCGACCGTCTCAAGGGCAGGCCGGCCTCCTCCAACTGCTGGAGCATGCCGCTTCAGCCGTGAAGGTCGAGCACCTCCTGGAGACCGGCCTCGGCGAACGCGGCCACCAACTCCTCGCGCCCCTCGGTGAAATGGGCCCAGCTGTCGTAGTGGACGGGGACCACCCGGCGGGCGCCGAGGAGGCGGGCGGCCTCGGCGGCCTGGGCGCTGTCCAGGACGAGCGGGGCGTTGTCGAAGAGGACCGGGAAGCGGGGGGCGCCGGCGAAGAGGACGGCGGTGTCGACCGGGCCGAAGCGGTCCGCGATCTCCTTGACCGCTTCCAGGGAGGCGTTGTCGCCGCTGACGTAGACCGAGGGCAGGCCCTCGCCGGTCAGCACGAATCCGACGACCTCGCCGGTGAGCGGTTCCACCGCCTCCCGGGGGCCGGGGCCGTGGATCGCCGGTACGGCCGTCACCGTGACGGTGCCGCCGCCGGGGCGGTCGAGGTCGAGCGTCTCCCAGTCCGCCATGCCCTTGGCGTTGCCGCCGAGCCGGCTGCCGCCGCCGGGGGTGGTCAGGGTGAGCGGGACGTCGGCCAGCAGGGCGCGGCCCGCGTGGTCGAGGTTGTCCGCGTGCTCGTCGTGGGAGAGCAGCACCACGTCGATACGGCCCAGGTCGGCGGGGGTGACGGGGGCCGGGGCCAGCTTGCGCAGGGTGGGGCGGCCGGGGTCGCCGTACTCGCCGGGGGCGTCGAAGGTCGGGTCGGTGAGGAAGGTCAGGCCGCCGTACTCGAAGAAGGCGGTCGGGCCGCCGAGGACGCGCACGGGCAGGGGTATGGACATGGATCAGGTTCTCCTCACGGATGGTGAATCGTCTATCCGTGAGAGACGGTAGCCCTGTCTCACGGATGGGCGCAAGACGTACCATGAGAGTCATGACAGAGACCGTGGCCGCCGACGGTGCGCTGCCGCCCGCGCCCGGCGCGGAGCAGTACCCCGCGCTCGACTTCGCCAACAGCGCGATCGCCCTGCCCGGGGGGCACTACGTCGACTTCCTCGGCACACCCGGGGGCGCCGGGCGGTGGCTGGAGGAACACGGGCTCGCGCCCGCGGACGCGGGCATCCGGGAGATGTGCGCCGCGCAGTTGCGGTCGCTGCGCGAGCAGATCCGGGCGCTGCTCGCCGCCCGCCTCGACGGGGCGCCCGCGCCCACCGGGGCACTGGCCGCGGTCAATGACGCGCTCAGGCGGGCTCCGGCCGCGGCCCTGCTGCACTGGGACACCGGCCGGGGGCTGTACCGGGCCACCGCCCACCCCGTCGACCAGATCCTCGACCACGCGCTGGCGAACCTCGCCACGAACGCGGCCGACCTGCTGACCGGACCCGACGCCGACCGCCTCACGGCCTGCGGCTCACCCCCCTGCAACCGCTACCTCCTGCGCCACGGCCGCCGCCACTGGTGCTCCACCCGCTGCGGCGACAGAGCCCGCGCAGCCCGCGCCTACGCCCGCCGAACGAGCACCCCGGAGCCCTGACGAGGGGACCACGGAGTCCTGCCCACGTCGCCGACCGCACCCGCGCCGCGATGCCCCCGGGGGCAGGCGGACCGCGGAAGACGAATCCGCACCGAACCGCCTCCCACCCCCGCCTCACGACCCCGCACCCCGCGGCGCGGGCCCGCGCCGGTCACCCGGACGGCCCGCCCCCGTGGCCGGAGGGTGGGGGTGCGCGGAGGGTGGGGGCAATGACTGCCTATGAAGGAAGCGGGGTAGGTCCATGACCCAGCAGCCGCACGCCACGCCGCCGCCGGCCGGCGGGGGGCGCCACTCCCAGGCGCCCGCGCAGGAGGCACCCGTCTGGGACGACGCCCACCGTCCGGCCGGGACCGCACCCGGGACCAGGGGCTCCGCCGGGGCCGGCGGACCCGGCACCGACTGGCAGACCGGCGGGCTGGTCTTCGCCGGTGTCCTGATGATGGTCAACGGCATCGTCGCCATCCTCCAGGGCATCTCCGCGCTCGCCGCGGACGACGTGTACGACCGCATCGGCGAGTACGTCTACGAGATCAGCCTCACCGGCTGGGGCGTCATCCTGATCTGCCTGGGCGCACTGGTCGCGGCCGTCGGCTACGGCATCCTCAAGGGCGCCTGGTGGGCCCGGATGACCGGCATCTTCCTGGCGTCCCTGAGCCTGGTGGCGCACTTCCTCTTCCTGCCCTACCAGCCCGTCTGGTCGGTCCTCATGGTCGCGCTGGACTTCTTCGTGATCTGGGCCCTCGCCACGGCGCCCGGCAAGCCCGGCATGTCCCCCGCGGACCGGTAACCCCGGCTCCACGCGACCGGCCGGTGAGCGGCCACGGCTCAGACGTGCCCGAGACCGCCGCTTCCGAAGGACCCACTCGACCCCGGAAGCCAGCGCTTGCGCTTCTGGTCCGCGCCGCGCCTGGTGCTCTGCCGCCGGAGATCGTGCGGCATGAGCCGCTCACCGCCCGCCGCCAGCGGTATCTCCTCCGCCTCCCGCATCTCCCTGATCTCCCGGATGGGCCCCCCGACGGGCGGCGTCGGCTGTTCCTCGGGGCTCGGGTGCGGAAGCTCCCGGTCCATGACCCGCATGCCGAACTGCACGGCGAACACCAGCGCACCGGCGATGAACAGACCACCGGCGAAAGCGGCGACCACATTGAGGACGTCGCTTCCCGCGGCCGCAAGGTCAACCATCGAAGCACTCATAGCCCAATTATCACCCAATCAGCCGATTAGGCTCCTTATGGGCGTGAGGTTTCCCGGGCCGGCCCTCGACCGTCACCGCGATCTGCTCGCTCACCGCCCCGGCACCGTTCAGCGTGGCCACCGCCTGGAGCAGCGCCGGGCCCGCCGCGAGCGGGAGGCCCGGCACGCAGGACCAGTCGCCGTCGGCGGTGGCGGTCGTGGAGCAGACCTCGTTCTCCAGGGCGTCCCGCACGGTGACCTGCGCGCCCGGGTAGGCGGTCCCGGAGGTCTCCGGGCGCGCGCTCAGCGTTACGCCCGGCCGTGGCCGCAGCAGCGCCGGCGCGGGCAGGCCCACGGTGACCGCACAGCTGCCCCGGTCCCGCGGCACGCCCGCCGCGTCCGTCAGCACCAGCGCGCAGCCGGTGAGCCGGGTGCCGGGGACCGCCTGCGCGGGCACCGCCAGCACGAACGGGAAGCCGCGGCCCCGCCACGGCTCGTCCGCCGAGGGCCCGCCGAAGGTGTACGTGCCGCTGCGGCCGCCGCTGCCGACGGCACCGCGGTAGCCGCGGGCGTCGAGGGGCGTGCCCGTGACGACGGCCGGGGCGGGAGCCGTCAGCGTCAGCGCCGATCCGGTGCCGGGGCCGGGCCCGGTGTACCCGGCGACCTCGACCACGCCCTCCCGGCCCGGCTCGATGGTGGCGGCGCCCCACAGCTCGCCCCCGCTCTCCGCGCGGGCCTGCCCCGGCGCCCCCGCCAGCAGGGCGCCCGCCAGGGCGAGCCCGGACACGGTCGTGCGGTACCTGTTCATCGTCGGCAGAGCTCCTCGCACCGGGGGCGACACACCTGCTGCGATTCTCGCGGCCACCCCCGCGACCGACCTGCGCAGGTGGGCCGTACGGACGAGCCCCGGGCGCCGGTCAGGTGAGCCAGACGGTCGTGTCGTCGCCCAGCCGTCCGTCCGGCTCCAGCGGGGAGCTGCTGATGACGACCTCGCCCGCCGGAAGCGACACCGGCTCCCCCGACAGATTGGCCACGCACCGCCACCCGTCGGACCGGGCGAACTGCAGCACGCCCTCCGGCCCGTCCTCGGCCCAGGTCAGGAACTCCCCCTCCAGCAGCTTGCGTCGCAGCCGCAGCGCCCGCCGGTACAGCTCGAGGGTGGACTCCTCCACCCCGTCCTGGGCCTCGACGGAGTACTCGGCGAACCACTCCGGCTGCGGCAGCCAGGCACCGGACCCGCCGAACCCGTAGGAAGGGCCGCCGGTGGTCCACGGCAGCGGCACCCGGCACCCGTCCCGCCCCTTGCGCACCCGCCCGGTCTGCTCCCAGATCGGGTCCTGCAGGACGGTCACCGGCAGGTCGGCGACCTCGGGCAGCCCGAGTTCCTCGCCCTGGTAGACGTACGCGGATCCCGGCAACGCGAGCATCAGCAGGGTGGCGGCCCGGGCGCGCCGCAGCCCGGCCGCCCGGTCCACGGCCGGGGCCCGGCCGCCGGACAGCAGCCAGGCGTTGTCGTCGGTGCCCGGCGGGAGCATCAGGCGGGAGGCGTGCCGGACGACGTCGTGGTTGGACAGCACCCAGGTGGCGGAGGCGCCGGCGGCATGGGCCTGGGCGAGGGAGTCGCCGATGACGCGCCGCAGCTCCCGGGCGTCCCAAGCGGCTTGCAGGTACTCGAAGTTGAACGCCTGGCCGAGTTCTTCCGGGCGGGCGTACAGGACCCGGCGGGGGCCCGGGACCCAGGCCTCGGCGACGGCCATGCGGGGCGGGGAGTAGCCGTCGAGGAGCTGCCGCCAGTCGCGGTAGATCTCGTGGACCTCGTCGCGGTCGAAGAAGGGGTGGCTGCCGGGGGGCATCCCGGCCAGGGCCTCCTCCCCGCTCAGCGCCGGATCGCCGAGGTCGCGCAGGGGCTCGGCCAGGTCCTTGGCGAGGGCGTGGGCGACGTCGATCCGGAAGCCGTCCACGCCGCGGTCGGCCCAGAAGCGCAGGGTGGTGCGGAAGTCGGCGCGGACCTCGTCGTGGGCCCAGTTCAGGTCGGGCTGCTGGGCCGCGAACAGATGCAGGTACCACTGCCCGTCCGGCACCCGCTGCCAGGCGCTGCCGCCGAAGACGGACTGCCAGTCGGTGGGCGGGAATTCACCGTGCGCGCCCCGGCCGTCCCGGAAGACGTACCGCTCCCGCGCGGCCGAACCGGGCCCGTCCGCGAGCGCCTGCCGGAACCAGACGTGCTGGTCGGAGGTGTGGTTGGGCACGATGTCGACCATGACCTTCAGCCCGAGGCGATGGGCCTCCTCGATCAGGGCGTCGAAGTCGTCGAGGGTGCCGAGGCGGGGGTCGACATCGCGGTGATCGGCGACGTCGTACCCGCCGTCGGCTAGCTCGGAGGGGTAGAAGGGGCTCAGCCACAGGGCGTCGACGCCGAGGGCGGCGAGATGGGCGAGCCGCTCGGTGACACCCCGGATGTCGCCGAACCCGTCGCCGTCGGCGTCGGCGAAGCTGCGCGGATAGACCTGGTAGACGACGGCCTGGCGCCACCAGTCGGGGTTGCGGGACGAGAGGTCGGGCACACGGTCTCCTCTGCTCTGCGAGGCGGAACTAGGGCGGCAACCAGAACACTGTCCACTTCGGGCGGCGCCCAGTGCGGCAAGGCGCGATCACACCTCCACGCGCCCCAGTCTCCGTACCTCCGCCAGCCTGCGCGCCCCCAGGTCGGTCGCCGTCCAGGTCGCCTCCGCCGGTACGTCGCCGAGGCCGCCGTTGGTGAGGACCAGCGTGTCGTCGCCGACGCGGACCGCGGCCAGGTCGAGCGTGAGGGTGGTGTCGTCGGGGGTGCTCAGCATGATGCGCAGGCCCTGGCGGGCGTCACCGGCGTCCGGCAGGTCGGTCTCGTACACCTCGGCGTACTGCCGCTTCCCGGTCGCGGTCACCGCCGTGAACTCGCCGCACCTTTCGGGCAGGGACCGCAGCCAGGCCAGGGTGCGGTCGACCTCTTCGGCCGGGTGCGCCACGACCTGGTAGCGGAGCTGGGCGCCGTCCCAGTCGTCGTCCAGGCCGGTCACCGCGCGGGTGCGGGCCTCGGGGCCGAAGAACTCCTCCGTGTAGAGGACGTCCAGCAGCCGCCGGCAGTCGGCCCGGTCGGTGCTCGCCTTGAGCATGCCGTCCCGCCAGGTGGCGGCGCCCTGGGTCGCCGACCAGGGTTCCCCGAGGTCCGCCTCGGTGATCAGGGCCGCTCGGGCCTGCGCCTCGGTGAGGGCGGGAGCGGACGCCCGGGACGGGGCGGGGGCGCTCGGGACGGCGGTGGGGGAGGCGGGGGAAGCGCTCGCCGGGGGCTTGGCGGTGGCGTCCGGTCCCTCGGCGCCGCAGGCGGTCGCGGTCAGCAGGGCGCCCAGGGCGAGAGCCGGGGCGGTGAGAGCGCGGGTGCGGGCCGGGGGTCGGGGCATAGGGGAGCCTCCTGGGGGCTGGGAGCGGGAGCCGGCGGACCGGCGATGATCGACGGCGTGCTTTCAAGGCACCATCACGCGCGGCCGTCCACCAGTGCGCCGGTCCGTCCGGGTGAGCACGACACCCGGCCGGAGGCGCCCGCAAGGCTCGGGACCCCGTCGCCCGGATTGCCCCGGCCGCGAGATGCGGCACCTCTCGGGCCATCACGCGTGCCGGAGGCCGGGACGGTGGGGTGATCCGGACGGCAGGCTCTAAGGTCGGTCGGGTAGGGACCGACGATGAGGGAGCGCCCGTGACCGGTCAGCCCATTCCGGTGGTCATCGACTGCGACACCGGGGTCGACGACGCCCTGGCCCTGCTGTTCGCCGTGCGGCATCCGGGCCTCGATGTGCGGGCGGTTACCTGCGTGGCGGGGAACACCGACGTCGAGGGCGTCGTCCGCAACACGCTGACGGTGCTGGAGCACGCCGGTGCCGGGGACATCCCGGTCGCGCGGGGCGCCGAGCGGCCGCTGATCGAGCCGGTGCGCACGGCGCGCCATGTCCACGGCCAGGACGGGATGGGCGACCTGGGCCTGCCCGCGCCGACCCGGCGGCCGGTGGACGTGGACGCGGTGACGCTGCTGCGCCGCGAGATCCTGGCGTCGCCCCGGCCGGTGACGCTGATCCCGACCGCGCCGCTGACCAACATCGCGCTGTTGCTGCGTACGCACCCCGAGGTGGTGCGGAACATCGAGCGGATCGTGTTCATGGGCGGGGCGGTGGCGACCGGGAACGCCACACCGGTCGCCGAGTTCAACGTGTGGCACGACCCGGAGGCGGCGGCGGTGCTGCTCACCGCGGGGGTGCCGATCACGATGTACGGCCTCGACGTGTTCCAGCGGGTGCTGGTCCCGGCGGGGGACGTGGAGCGGCTGCGGGCGAGTGCGCAGCCGCGGCTGCGGCTGGCCGGGGAGCTCCTCGCCCACCGCGACCCGGCCCTGTCGGGCGACCCCACGCCGTCCGGCGGTCTCGGTGACGCGGGCGCGGTCTGCGCGGTCGTCGACCCGGCCGGCATCACCACCGAACTCCTCCCGGTGGAGGTCTCGTTGGCGCCGGGCCCGACCCGGGGCCAGACGATCGTGGACCGCCGCGCGCGGCCCGGCGAGGCGGAGATCCACGACGGGGAGCGGGAACAGCGGCTGGTGGACGTGGCGTTGGACGTCGACGTCGAGCGGTACGTGAAGCTGTGGCTGTCGGCGGTGGAGGGCGACTAGGCGCCCGGGGAGAACCGCAGCCGGTGGCTCACCACGTCGCGGGCCACGTCCGCCACCGTGCGGCCGCGGGCGAAGGCGTGGGCGCGCAGCCGGGCCACGGCCTCGTGGGCGCCGACGCCGAGCTGGGCCATCACCATGCCGATGGCCTGGTAGATGCCGTCGTGATCGGGGGCCAGCCCGTCCAGCCAGCCGGACCGCCCGTGACCGTCCTCGCCGCCCTCCCAGCCCTCGCCGTCCTCGCCGTCCCGGGACAGCGCCATCACCGCCATGGTCATGGCCCCGGCCAGGGCCCGCGCCGTCCGCAGCTCGGTGGCGGAGAGCCCGCCGGGGGTGTCGCGGTACAGGTCGAGCGTGCCCACGCAGACCGCGTCGTCGCCGAGCGGCAGCGAGTACGCCGCCAGCACCCCGGCCTCCGTGGCCTCCTCGGCGAAGACCGGCCAGCGGTCCACGTCCTGCCCCTGCGTCAGGTCGGAGGCGAGCACCGGCCGCCCGCTGCGCACCGCGCTGGGGCAGGGCCCGTCGCCCAAGGTGGCCTGGAGGTCCGTCACATACGCGGCCTGCGCGCCGGTCGCGCACAGCCGTACCGGCATCTCGTCGTCGTGCAGCGAGACACTGGCTCCGGTCACCGGGAGCAGTTCCAGCGCGACGGCACAGAGCCGGCGCGGGATCTCCGCGGGGCCGTTGCCCTCGGCCGGACGGTCGTCGCCGCCTGCGGCACCGCGGTGGTCGTCCCTGGGCCGCACGGTCACCGCCTCCTCACACCGTCGGCGCGGCGCACACCGTCCCCCGTGCTCGACGGCCCTGCGGCCGTCCCGCCCCGGACTCCGCCCGACTACCCGGCGCCCAGGGGGCGAAACCCGCTCACCGCTTCTCGTAGGGGTTGGCCGGCTGCGCGATCCGCCGCACCGACTCCGCGTCGAGCACGGCCGGCCAGGCGTCCTCGCCGCCGAGTGTCCCCTCGGGGTGCCAGGTGCCGGTGACCGTGACCCAGGTGTCGTCCGGCGCGGCGGCGGCGCCCCGGATCTCGACCTTGCCGGCGGTGGCGTCGGCGGCACAGCAGGAGACCAGCAGCCGGGTGACGTACCAGGTGCCGTCGGCGTCGTGGGTGACGAACCCGGTCAGCCGGACCGTGCGGCCCTTCAGCGACCGTTCGCTGTCGTAGACCGCCCGCGAGGAGAACTCCCCGAGGGTCAGGTCGACCGGGTCCCCGGCGGGCAGCGCGGGAAAGGTCCCGACGCCCTGCGCGGCCCGCTCGGCGGCCTCGCGCTCGGCGCTGTAGGAGCCGAGGGCGGGCGGCGGGAAGAGCAGCAGGGCCAGGGCGGGCAGGGCGAGCAGCCAGGCGACCCGGGGACCGGGACCCGTATGGGCGGAACGCCCCGCCGCCACCAGTCCCAGCACCACCAGCACCGCCCCCGACACGACCAGGTACGGCCGCAGACCGGGCTGGACGTACCGCAGATACACCTCGCTGAACAGCGAGATCCGCAGCACCGCCGCGCCGAGGAGCAGCAGCAGGACGGCCGGTCCGTACCGCCTCACAGCAGCCACCACCCCACGAGCGCACTGCTCGTCACGGCGACCACCCAGGTCGCCGCCGAGAAACGGATCGCGAAGGCCCGCCCGAAGGTGCCCGCCTGCAACGCGATGAGCTTCAGGTCGACCATCGGGCCGACCACCATGAACGCCAGCCGGGCGGTCGGCGAGAAGCCGCTCAGCGAGGCGGCGACGAAGGCGTCCGCCTCGCTGCACACGCACAGCAGCACGGCCAGCAGCGCCAGCATCAGGACGGCCGCCCACCCGGGGACGTCCAGCAGCGAGCGGGGCACCACGATGTTGAAGGTGGCCGCTGCCGCCGCGCCCACCACCAGGAAGCCGCCCGCGTGCAGGAAGTCGTGCTGGAGTCCGGCGACGAAGGCCGTCGCCCCGGAGCCGTGGTCGTGCCCGCGGCGTTTGCCGGGCCGCAGCCACTCCTCCCGGCCGAAGCGCACCCACAGCCATCCCATGACCACCGCCGTGGCCAGTGAGGCGACGAGCCGCCCCAGCACCATCTCGGGCTGTCCGGGGAAGGCGACGGAGGTGGCGACGAGCACCACCGGGTTGATCGCGGGCGCCGAGAGCAGGAAGGCGAGCGCGGCGGCGGGGGCGACCCCGCGGCGCATCAGGCTGTCGGCCACCGGCACGGACGCGCACTCGCACCCCGGCAGCACGACCCCGGCCGCACCGGCCACCGGCACGGCGAGCGCCGGGTTGCGCGGCAGCAGCCGGGTGAAGACCCGCTCGGGCACGAAGGCCCCGATCGCCGCCGACACCACGGTGCCGAGCAGCAGGAAGGGCACGCTCTGCACGGCGATGGCGGTGAACACGGTCCACCAGGCGGCCACGGCGGGCGTGTACAGGTCGAGCGCGAGGGTGGGCCCCAGCACGGACGCGACGGTGGCGATGGCGAGCAGCGCGGATCCGCCGACCACGGTGTACACGAGGGCGCGCAGGCCGCCGTAGACCATCGTCCGTTGGTTCGCCACGTGCCCGCCCTGGTTCCCGCTCGCCCTGTGCCCCGGGCAGGCTAACCGCAGGTGCTGTGCGCGGTCACAGCGGAGGCTGTGCGGGTGCGGGTCCGAGGGTGGTGGTGCCGGGGGCCGTACGGTGCCCGAGACCCGTCCGGTACGCGTCCAGGGCGGCCTCCACCCGGCCGGTACGGCGGAGCAGATCGCCGAGCAGCCGGCACAGGTCGGCCAGGTCGCCGGCCGCGCCGGCCCGCTCCAGCAGGCTGAGCGCGCGGACGTAGTGCTCCTCGGCGGCCTCGGTGTCGCGGGCGTCCTCGGCGATGATGCCGAGCAGCCGGTGGGCGGCGGCGGAGTGCAGGGCGCCGCGTTCGGAGCTGAGGTCGGCCAGCACCTCGTGGAGCAGGGCGGCGGCCTCGTCGGACTTGCCGCGCCGGTGCAGGACGTCGGCCAGCTCGACGGCGACCTGGCTGGTGTAGAGGGCGGCGCGCTTGGCCGACAGCATGGCCCGCGCCTCCCGCAGCTCGGTCTCGGCCCGGTCCAGCTCGCCGTTCTGCGCGCACACGTACCCGCGCATCCAGTGGCAGTGCGCCAGCTCGGTACGGATCTGCAGACCCCGGTACAGCTCGGCCGCCTTGGCCAGGGAGGCGTCGGCCTCGGCGATCCGCCCCTCGGCGAGCAGGGTGCGGGCCACGGACCGGTGCATCCGGGCGACCAGCGCCGGGTCCCCGGCCCGCGGCGCCAGGGCGAGCGCCAGCTCGGCGGCCTGGGCGGCGCGCGCGTGGGCGCCCAGGTCCATGTACGGGCCGATGACACTGGCGTAGAGCAGCAGCAGCGCGTCGGGGTCGTGCAGTCCGCCCCGGTTCAGCTCGTCGAGGGTGGACTCCAGCAGGTAGACGGCGTACCGCAGCTCACCGGCGAGGTAGTGGGCGACGGCCCGTCCGCGCAGCGCCGGGACCCGCGCCGGCAGCGGGGCCGCCCCGAGCGCCTGCTCGGCCTGCTCGAAGTGGCGGCGGGCGGCGTCCAGGTCGCCGGTGTCGATGCCGCACTCGCCAAGCCCGAGCAGCGCGGCCACCCGTTCCTCGACCAGCCCGTGCGTCTCCGCCTCGCCGAGCACCGCCGTGAACGCCTCGGCGGCGGCCTCGGTGGCGCCGGTGGCCAGGGTGCGCTGGGCGCCGGTGAGCTGGAGCCGCAGCTCGGTGGCGAGCCGGGCGGAGCGCCCGGTGACCAGCTCGTCGTAGGCCACGCCGAGCCGTTCGGCGATGTGCCGCAGCGCCTCGTCGGAGGCCCGCACCCGCCCGGCCTCCAGGGTGGAGACGTAGGCGGGCGTGTAGGCGGGCGCCGCCAACTGCTTCTGGGTCAGCCCGCGTTCCGCCCGCAGCTGCTGCACCCGGCGCCCGATCGTCACCGGGTCGTCGCGCTCCGACATGCCCAACTCCCCTGGTGCCCCTTGCCGTTCGCCTCGGACAGCCCCTAGGTTAAACCGGGAATTAAGCCTGCTTACCCGAACCGCTTAATACATCGCGTCCATACATGGCCGTTGCGAGGTCGCCGTGCTCGAACGCACCAGCACCACCGAGCGTTACGCCCGAGGCATCGCCGCCGCCGTGGTGGCGGTGGCCGCGCTGATCCTGGCCGCGAACGCCGGTCCGGCGAGAGCCACGGAGCCGGTTCGGGAACCGAGGGCGGGGTGTCCGACAGCGGCGGAGCAGGGTCACACAGCCGGGAGTGACCACCTGGCTGCGCACAGGTGACGGACGTCATGAAGGTCTGACAGGCTGATGTCATGACCTCCCCCGCCGCTCGTGCCGCGCTGGATCTCACCTCCGATCTCCCCGTCACCGGCCTCGAGGACTTCTACCGGGACCTGCACCGGCACCCGGAGCTGTCCTTCCGGGAGCACCGCACGGCGGTCCGGCTCGCGGCGCGGCTGACCGCGGCGGGGTTCGAGACGGCCGAGGGGATCGGCCGTACCGGCGTGGTGGGGCTGCTGCGCAACGGCGAGGGGCCCACCGTCCTGCTGCGCGCCGACATGGACGCCCTGCCCGTCGAGGAGCAGACCGGCCTGCCGTACGCCTCCACCGTGCCCGGGGTGATGCACGCCTGCGGGCACGACCTGCATGTCACCTGGCTGGCCGGGGCCGCTGAGGCGCTGGCGGCGGGGCGGGACGCCTGGTCGGGGACGCTGCTGATGGTGGGGCAGCCCGCGGAGGAGTCCGGCGGCGGGGCGGCGGCGATGGTCGCGGACGGGCTCTACGACCGGTTCCCCCGCCCCGACGTGCTGCTCGGTCAGCATGTGGCGCCGGGTCCGGTGGGCGGGATCGCGCATGTGCCGGGGCTGATCATGTCGGCGACGACGGATGTGGAGATCGTCGTGCACGGGCGGGGCGGGCACGGCTCGCGGCCCGAGACGACGGTCGATCCGGTGGTGACGGCCGCGTTCCTCGTCACGCGCCTGCAGACCGTGGTCAGCCGGGAGATGGCCCCGCGGGAGCAGGCCGTGCTGACCGTCGGGCGGATCGAGGCCGGTACGGCGGCCAACGTCATCCCGGCCACCGCCCGCATCTCCCTCAACCTGCGGACCCAGTCCGAGGCCGTCCGGGACCGGATGCTCGCGGCGATCCGGCGGATGGCGGCCGGGGAGTGCCTGGCCGCCGGCTGCCCGCGCGAGCCGGAGGTGACGGTGAGCGGCACGTTCGCCGTGACCGTCAACGACGCCGACACCGACCACCGGGTGGCCGCGGCGCACCGCGAGGTCTTCGGCGCCGACGCCGTGTTCGACCCGGGCCCGGCGATGGGCAGCGAGGACTTCTCGCACCTGGCCGTGGGCGAGCTGCCGTACTCCTACTGGTTCGTGACGAGCACCCCGCCCGCGCTCTGGGACGCGGCGCCCGGGGACGATGTGCCGGCCCGCTCGGAGTCGGTACCGAGCAACCACAGCCCGCTCTTCGCCCCCGACCTGGCCACGGTGCCGACGGGGGTGCGGACCCTGGTGTCGGGGGCGCTCTCCTTCTTGTCGGTGGCGTGACTACTGCATCCTCACGAGCCGAGCCGCTGCAACTGCCGCTGGACGTGGTCCAGCGCGCCCTGCCGCCGTCCCGGCACCCGGGTCCGCAACTCCGCCAGCGCGGGCCCCAGTTCACGGGCGCGCGCCGGGTCGTCGATGCGGCCCCACTGGTGGTGGGCCCGGTCTACGGCGGACTCGACGTCCGGGTCCGCCGCCGACTGCCCGGCGGCCAGCCGGGCGGACGCCACCCCCAGCCAGGCGCGGCAACTGCGGACGGCGTCCCCCGCGAACATCGCCAGATCGGCCCGGACTCCGGCCCAGTGCAGGGCCTCGGGCGAGCCCGGCCCGTGGGCCAGCACGGCGCTGCGCTCATGGTGGGCGGCGACCGCGTCGGCGTCACCGTGCCGGCCGGCGTTCACGGCCTCGGTGATGACGGTGTGGGGGTCGGGCGCGGGGGCGCCGACGGCCCCGAGGACGAGGTCCGCGTACCCCTCCGGGCCCACCCGCGCCCACGCCTGCTGGTGCAGCTGCGCCAGCTCCGGCCGCCGGCCGCTGCGCAGAATCGTGGCGACCGCCTTCATGTACGAGGGTGCCGCCACCGTCCGCCGTCGCGGGGGCGGCGCGATACGGCCGTAGACCGCGCTGGTGCGCCCGCAGTCCAGCGGCTGGGTCCGCAGCAGCTCCCAGGTCGCCGCGTCCGCGTGCAGATCGAGCACCAGGCTGGTGCTGCCCGGCGCGCGCAGCCGCAGCTCCTCCCGGATCCAGTGCCAGGGCAGGGCCGTGTAGCGCACGGTCGACGCGGTCGTGCGGGCCAGCGCCAGGTGCACCAGCCGTTGCCTGCGGTCGAGTTGGAGCTGGCCGGTGAGGAACACGGTGAGCGGGCCGGGAGCCGCGGCGGCGGCGCGCAGCCGGGTCAGGACGGCCTGCGGTTCGAGGGGGTCGGCGAGTTCGACGACGTTCGCCGTGTCCGTGCCCGCGAGCACCGCGGGCGGTACCGCCGCGAGGACGGGGAGCACGGACGCCGCGTCCACCAGACAGTCCTTGCCCGCCGGGGCGGCGGCGAGCAGCAGCACGGTTCCGGGCATCGGTCCCTCCCCATCCCCCGTCGATCACGTACGGCAGCACCGTAACGGGCTTTCACCCCGCCCGTCGTACGGCGAACACCGTGGTGTCATCGGCCAGCAGGCCGCCGCAGTGGCGCAGGGTGCCGTCGCGGACGAAGGCGACCAGCACGTGCGGGTCGGTGCGGCGGGGGTCGGCGGCCACGGCGCGGGCGACCTCGTCGGCGAGCGGGTAGAAGGCGCCGGTGGCGTCCCGGGCCTCGGTGACACCGTCGGTGGTCAGCAGCACCGTCTCGCCGGGGGCCAGGACGGAGTGGAGCACCGGGGGCGGGCCCGCGGGGCGGGTCAGTTCGCCCAGGCCCAGCGGAAGGGCCTCGCCCGGCGGCAGCTGCCGTACCCCCGAGGGGCCCGCGACCAGGGGCGGGTCATGGCCGAAGACGACCGATTCCAGGGTGCCGGGCTCGTCGGCGGGGAAGCTCAGCAGGACGGCGGTGGCGAAGCGGTCGGCGTCCTCCCGGCCGAGGGCCGCGCAGTGGCCGGCGTGCCGGACCATACGGATCTCCAGGCGCTCGGCGACGGTGGCGAGGTCCGGCTCGTGGTACGCGGACTCGCGGAAGGTGCCGAGCAGGGCCGCGGCCGCCTCCACCGCGCCGAGCCCCTTGCCCTGGACGTCACCGAGGAGGACGCGGGTGCCGTGCGGGCCGGGCTGGATGTCGTAGAAGTCGCCGCCCACCGCCGCCTCCACGTCGGCGGTGAGATAGACGGCGGCGTGGTCCAGGCCGCCCCAGCCCGGTGGCAGCGGACGCAGCACGGTACGGCGGATGGTGTCGGTGACGTCCCGCATGTGCAGCATCCGCCGCTCGCCGCGCACCCGGACGGCGCAGGCCAGCGTGGCCAGGACGCCGCCGATCGCGCAGAGCAGGAAGTCGGCGAGCCCGGCCTGGAACTCCTGCGGCCAGGTGCTGTCCGCGACGAAGTAGGTGGTCGTGGTGAGCACCGCGAACGCGGCGGTGCCCCCCACCCCGCAGATCGCCGCGGCGATACCGGGGACGAGGACCACCCAGGAGATGATCCGGAAGTCCCGGGCGGTGTTCCAGTCGGTCGCCACGATCGCGACGAGCAGCAGCAGCGGCGGCACCCAGGTCACGCTCCGGCCGCCCACCCGCAGGATCTGGTGCCGCTGGAGACGGTCCGGGGCAGCGGTGGCCGGAAGCCTCCGGCGGCGGGCCGGGGGACCGCTCACCGGTCTCAGTCCGCGCCCGCTCATGCCGCCAGCGAAACACGCGGCCGTACGCACCGCATCTTCGAGTTGCCAGGCTCCCCGCCCCGGGTGTGCTCTGGAAGCCGGGGGTGGACAAGACCCCAAGGAGGAGGTGCTCCCATGGCTCATGCGGCACCCAGACCCGGCCGGCGTACGACCGGGGTGACGGTCACATCCGACGTCTTCAGCGAGCGCACCCACACCCTCGCGCGGTTCGGCATCCCGGTCGTCCTCGGTCTGGTCTACGGCTACTGGGCCGCGGCCAACCGGCGCGACGGCGGTGAGATCACCGGCTGGAACATCCTGTTCGGCTTCACCACCGCGATCACGTTCATGGTGCTGTGCATCGCGGTGGCCGTGCTGGCGCCCAGGCTGAAGAGGGAGCTGCACTCGCTGACGAAGTCCGCCTTCGCGGGCGCGGCCTTCGGCTTCCTGTACAGCCAGGCCGGCGCCACGGTCCTCAGGTCCGTGACGATGAGCCTGCTGGTCACGGCGGCCGTCTTCGCGGTGTTCTTCTACCGCTACTACACGCACGAGGACGGCGAGGGCAATCCGCTGCCCCGCTGACCCCCACGCGTGGGCCCCGGCACTGCTGCCGGGGCCCACGCGCTCCCTCACCTTCCCCTCACCAGCCGCCCAGCAAGCTCCAGCCGCTGGACGACGATCCGGAGGCGCTCCAGCTCCACGAGCCGGACGCGCTCCACGAGCCGGACGCGCTCCAGGAGCCGTTGACGTACGGGTCCTCCCAGTTGGTCCAGGACCCGTCCTTCCATACCGGACAGGGGTCCGCGCAGTTCGGCACCCGTGCCCCGCCGGTGTCGACGAAGGCGGCGCTGGCCCAGCCCTGGGCGCCCTCCAGCCAGTACCAGTGCGGGTTGCCGTTGACGCTCTGGCCGCGGACCTTGCACTCCACGCGGTCCTGGCTGCCCGGCGCGAGCCGGTCCACGACGGGCGAGTGAACGGTCGGTTCCAGCCTGACGTTGAGCTTCGTGTGGGAAACGACGGTGCCCCAGATCGGACCGCCATGGCCGCCTCCGCCGTGTCCGTCGGCGTAGCTGGGCGGTGCTGCCGCGGCTGCCGTCGCGCCCGCTGTGGCGGCGATCAGGGAGCCGCCGGTGAGCAGGGCCACGGCCAGGGTCCGCAGGGCCGGAGTGGTGCGCATGATCGCCTCCTTCTCCCCAGCACCAGGAAACACCCGTTCGGGTGAACCCTCCACCGGAGAGCCGGGAGCCCAGTTCCCCCAAGGGGTCCGGCCGCTCGGCCAGACGGCCGCTCACCGCTGGCGGGCCCGGCCCGGTCCGGCTTGCCTGAAGGCGTGTCCTCCCGGCTGCACAACGCCCTCTCGGCCGCGCTGATCGCGCTGGCCTGCCTCCTGGTGCCGTTCGGCGCGCTGGCCGCCTGGGTGTCGTACGGGCTCGCCGACACCGGCCGGTACGTCACCGCGATGGCACCGCTGGCCGCCGATCCGGCCGTGCGGGACGCGGTCGCGGACACGGTGGGTGACGGGATCGTGCGGGAGACGGACGCCGGGGCGCCGATGCGGCCGTTCGTGCACGACGCGGTGCGGTCCTTCACCGGCACCGCCGCCTTCCGCGCCGCCTGGGACAGCGGCAACCGGGCCGTCCACGACGCGGTCCTGCAAGCCGTGCGCGACGGCGGCGAGGGCGAGGTGCGGGTCGATCTCGCTCCGGTCGCCGCCGAGGTGAAGCAACAACTGGCCGCCGACCACGTGCCGCTGGCGCACCGGATCCCGGTCGAGCACACCGAGGTCGCCGTGCTCCCCGCCGGTGAACTGGAGCGGCTGCGCCGGGGGTTGTCGGTGGTGGAGGTCGCCGGTTTCTGGCTGCCCGTCACGGCCGCGCTGCTCGCCGTCGCCGGGATCGCCGTCGCCGCCTGCCGCCGGCGCGCGGTGACCGCGACCGCGCTCGGCACCGCGCTGGGCGGCGCGTTCCTCGCCCTCGCCGTCTTCCTGGGCCGCCGGCTGACCCTGGCCGACCTGCCCGACACCGTGCACCGCCCGGCCGCGGAGGCGGTGTACGACGCGCTCACCGCGACCCTGCGCACGGTGTCCTGGCTGCTGGTCGCCGTCGGCCTGGCGGTGGCGCTCACCACCTGGCTGATCGCCCGGTACAGGCAGTCTCCGGCGGCCCCCCGTCCTTGAGGACCACCGGGCCGTGCTCGCCGATGTCACGCCGCACGGGCCCGGCTGATCCGCGCCGCCCGCCCATAATGGGCGCATGTCCCGCGAGTTCCCCATCGGCCTCACCCCTCCCGACTGGCTGGTCCGGAACCTCCAGGCACAGCCGGCCCCCGTCAACCGGGCGGCCGTGGCACGGGCGGCCGTCGCGATGGCGCTGCCGCTCGCCGTCGGACTCGTCGCCGGCGAACCGGCGTACGGGGCGCTCGCCTCCATGGGCGCGCTGTCCGGGGTGATCGGGGACACCGCCGACGCCTACCGCATGCGGCTCCTCAACATCGCCGTACCGCAGCTCTTCGGCGCCGTCGGCATCACCCTGGGCGCGCTGGTGTACGGGCACGGGTGGCTGGCGGTCGCCGCCGTGACGGCTGTCGCGCTGGTCTCCGGGATGATCTCGACGATCGGCGCGGTGGCCTCCGTGTCGGGGCTGCTCCTGCTGCTGAACTCGGTGGTCGGGGCGGGGCTGCCGATGCCCGGCCCGTGGTGGCTGGCGCCGGTGCTGATGACCGGCGGCGGGCTGCTGGTGCTGCTGCTGGCGCTGCTCGCCTGGCCGCTGCGCGGCGGGGTGCCGGAGCGGACGGCGGTGGCGGACACGTACCGCACGGTCGCCGATCTGCTGGCGGCGACGGGCCGGACGGAGGCGTACGACGCCGTCCGGCACACCGTCACCCAGTCCCTGAACCAGTCCTACGACCTCGTCCTCGCCCGGCGCACCCGCCACCACGGCCGCAGCCCCGAACTGACCCGGCTGCTCGCCCAGTTGAACGCGGTCATCCCGATCGTGGAGGTCGCCCCCGCCGCCCACCAGGACGGCAGGCCCCTGCCCCCCGAACTCCCCCAGGCGGTACGGCACCTCGCGCAGGCCGTGGAGACCGGCTTCACCGGCCCGATAGGACTCAGCCTCCCCGTACCCACGACGGAGACCGGGCGCGCCGTCGACCACGCCCTGCGCCATGCCGCCGACGTGGTCGCCGCCCCCGACGTGGACCCCCGCGGCACCGACGACCGGCTCGGCCGCCCCGCGGCCCTCGGCATCCGGGCCGCCCGCGCCGCCCGCAACGTCGCCCTGTCCGCCGCGTCCTGGCGCTACGGCCTGCGGCTGGCCCTGTGCATCGGGGTGGCCCAGGTGCTGGTGTCGATCGTGCCGGTGCCGCGCTCCTACTGGGTGGCGCTGACCATCACCTTCGTGATGAAGCCCGACTTCGGCTCGGTCTTCTCCCGGGCCCTGCTGCGCGCGCTCGGCACGGTCGCCGGACTGGTCGTCGCGGCGGCGGTGCTCTCCCAGGTGCCCCGGGGCTGGTGGGACGTGCCGGTGATGCTGCTGCTCGCCCCGCTGATCCCGGCCCTCACCCCGCGCGGCTACGGCTATCAGACCGCGGCCATCACCCCGGTGATCCTGCTCCTGTCCGACACCCTGAACCAGCAGGGCACCGCCCTGCTCCTGCCCCGGCTGGTGGACTCGCTGATGGGCTGCGGCATCGCGCTGGTCGCCGGGTACCTGCTGTGGCCGGAGAGCTGGCACACCCGGGTCGGCGACCGGCTCGCGGAGGCGGTGGCGGCCACCGCCCGCTATGTGGAGGGCGCCTTCGGCGCGGACGCCGTCGACCCGCCCGCCCGCGCGCGGATGCGCCGCGGCCTGTACCGGGATCTGTCCGTCATCCGTACGGAGTTCCAGCGCGCCCTGACCGAACCGCCGCCCACCGGCCGCCGGGCCGCCGCCTGGTGGCCGCTGGTCGTCGCCGTGGAACGGATCGTCGACGCGACGACGGCGGCCCGGGTCCGGGTCAAGCACGGAGCGGTGCCGCCGTCGCAGGCGGAGGTCGTCCAGGTCGCCCGGCAGCTGAGGGAGCTGTCGGACGGACTGCGGCGGGCGGACGTGCTGTACGCGGTCCGCACCGACCTCACCGGACCGTCGGGCAGCGTCCTGGAGCCGGTGCGGCAGGAAGTGGCGGCGGCCAGAGCCATCGCCTCCCCGCGCTGAGCGGCCGGGCGGGTCAGACGCCGATGTCGCGGCCGTCCTTGCGCCACACGGCCACGACAGCCGGGCGGACGTAGGTGCCGGGCCCGTCGGGCCAGGTGCTCGCCGGGTTCTCGACGCTCGCGCCGTCGACCTCGCCCGGGTGCTGCACGGCGACCAGGACACGGCGGTCCTGGATGATCGGGCCGCAGGTCTCGGCGCCCTTCGGCACGGTCAGGAACTGCTTCAGCTCACCGCGCCGGTCGCCGCGCGTGGCGACACCGAACAGGCCGTCGTGCGAGCCCAGCTGGGCGCCGTCGGTGGAGATCCACAGGTTGCCGTACGGGTCGAAGGCCACGTTGTCCGGGCAGGAGATCGGGCTGACCTGGTCCTTCGGGAAGCCCGCGAAGTAGGTGGCCGGGTCGCTCGGGTCGCCGGCGACCAGGAACAGGCTCCAGGCGAACCGGGTGCTGTCGGCGCGGTTCCAGCGCTCGGTCAGCTCCAGGACCTGGCCGTGCTTGTTGCTGTTGCGCGGGTTGGCCTCGTCGACACCGGGGTAGCCGGTGGTGCCGCGGCGGGTGTTGTTGGTGAGCGCCACGTACACCTTGCCGGTGTGCGGGT
Organism: Streptomyces sp. NPDC002784; assembly: GCF_053592135.1. Lineage (NCBI taxonomy): Bacteria > Bacillati > Actinomycetota > Actinomycetes > Kitasatosporales > Streptomycetaceae > Streptomyces > Streptomyces sp. NPDC002784. The sequence goes on from NZ_JBSFVD010000006.1 coordinate 131,291, forward strand.
TGGGCTCGACGTCCTCCGGCCGGTCCATCTTGGTGGCGCCGACCTTGTCACCGGCGAGCCGGGTGAAGACGAACACCTCCTCGGCGGTCATGCCCTCGACGTGGCTGACGGCGCCCTTGGCGGTGGCGGTGGCCAGCGGGATCCACTCGCCGGAGCCGTCGAACTCGCCATCGGAGGGGAGCTTGCCGGTTCCGTCGATCTCGATGGCGGGGGTGTCACCGGTGAGCTTGGCGACGTACAGCGTCCCCTCGTCGAGCAGGGAGAGGTTGTGCTCGCGCACCGCGCGGCCGGAACCCTTCTTCATCCGCTTGCTGCCGACGAACTTGTAGAAGTAGTCGAAGCGCTCGTCGTCACCGGAGTAGACGACGGGACGGCCGTCGTCGGTGAGCCGCACGGTCCCGCCCTCGTGCTTGAAGCGGCCGAGCGCGGTGTGCTTGCGCGGCGTGGAGTGCGGGTCGTACGGGTCGAGCTCGACGACGTAACCGTGCCGGTGCACCTCGTTGGGCTCCTGGGCGACGTCGAAGCGCTTGTCGAACAGCTCCCACTTGCGCTCGGTGGCGCCGGTCGGGACGCCGTACCGCTTGTCGGTGGCACTGCTGCCGTTGCCGAAGTACTGGTTGAAGTTCTCCTCACCGTGCAGCGTGGTGCCCCACGGGGTGACGCCGCCCGCGCAGTCGTTGAGGGTGCCGAGGACCTTGGTGCCGGAGGGGTCGGCGGAGGTCTTCAGCAGGTCGGACCCGGCGGCGGGGCCGGTGATCCGGAACTCGGTGGTGGCGGTGATGCGCCGGTTGAGCGGGTGCCGGGGGACGGGCTTGAGCTGCCCGTTCTTCTTGTTCCCCTCCACCACGACGGCGGACAGCCCGTGCGCGGCCCAGGCGATCTCGACCTGCTCGCGGGTGGGGTTGGCGGCGTCGTAGCCGCGGAACATCAGCATCTCGTCGGTGTACTCGTGGTTGGCGACGAGGATCTGCCGGTTGTACTCGCCGGGCAGCGGGAGCAGGGCGAGGAAGTCGCAGTTGTAGCCGAACTGCTGGGCCTGCGCCCGGGCGGTCTGCTTCTCCGGGTCGAAGGCGGGCGCGCCGCGCAGGATGGGCTCACCCCAGCGGATGACGACGTTCTGGCCGTAGCCCTCGGGCACGGTGACGGCGTCGGCGGTGTTGGGCGCGACGGCCGTGAAGCGCAGGCCCCGGGCACCCTTGGCGGTGCCGGGCTTGCCCGTGCCGGCGGGCGCGGCCTCGGCGGCGGGCGCGGCGGCGACGGTGGCGGCGGTGCCGGCGGCGGCCGCGGCGGTCACGACGGCGGCGGCACGCATCACGCTACGGCGGCTCAGGGCGCCGGCGATGACGTCGCCGACGTACGGGTTGGCGGTGGTGTTGGGCACCTCGTGGAAACAGGCGTCACCACACCGGAAACGGCAGGTCATGGCGGAACGGCCGCCGGGATGGGAACCGTTCGTCCTGATGAGCGGTAGCGGAATGCGCACGTTGTTCTCCCCTTGCTTCCCCTTGGATCCAGCGTGTCGGACGGTAGGTGGGCGTTTGTGCGAACGCGGGGACGAGCGATGAACGACGCGTGAACTGGAGGTATCGGTAACTCAGTTGCCACGAGCGACGTGACTCGGGGGAGGGCAGCCGAAGATCATCGCCGGGGGCGGCTAACCTTACGTGTCCGTCCTGGCCAGGGATTTACGGGCTACAACTCATCCGAAGGGTTGCGCACATGGGCATTCTCACTCTCCTGCGGAACGCATTGGGCCGGTCCCGCAAGGGGCGCACGGCCGAGGCAGAGGGTGCGGAAGGGACAAAGCCGACCGTGCCGACGCAGCCTGCGCCGACCCCGGCGGCCGACCCCACCCCGACCCCGGCACCGGCGACCGCCCCCACCGCCCAGCTCCCGGAACCCCGCCCGGCAACGGACGACGAGCACGACCTGGTAGCGGCGGCCTTCGACAACGTCACGGTCCCGAAGCAGCCGACCACGTCGGAGACGGCAGAGCAGGAGCCGACGGCGAAGAAGCCGGAACCGGAACCGGAACCGGTGGCGGAGAAGCCGGAGCCGAAGCCGGAACCGGTCGCGGAGAAGCCGGAGCCGGTGGTCGAGCCGGAGCCGGAGCCGGAGAAGCCGGTAGTGGTGATCGAGCTCGAGCCGGTGGCGGAGACCCCCGACCCGGTGATCGAGCCGGTGGCGGAGACACCCGAGCCGGTGACCGAGCCCGAGCCCGAGCCGGTGACCGAGGCCGAGCCGGTGGCCGAGGCCGAGCCGGTGGCCGAGGCCGAGCCCCAGGCCGTGGCGGAGACGCCCGAGCCGGAGGCGGAGACGGCGAAGCCCGTCGCGGACGAGGAGCCCGAGCCGGTCGTGGCGGCGGAGCCGGTCGCGGAGCCGGAGCAGGTGGCGGAGCAGCCCGCAGCCGCCGACGGCGAGGACGCCCCACAGGGGCCACCCGCACCCGACAACGAGACCCGCACGGGTGGTGCGGGTGGGAACGAAACGGCCGAAGGCGAAGCCGAGGCCAAGGCCGACCAGCAGCCCGCAGCCGCCGACGGCGAGGACACCCCACAGGAGCCCACGCCCTCGGCCACCGCCACCCCCGCCTCCCCCGCCACCCCCCTCACCCACCTGAAGACCACCGCCCCCGGCCTGGCCACCGCCTACAAGGCAGCCACCACCACCCTCAAGAAGAACGACCTCACCGGCACCCGAGCCAAGGTCTACCTCGTCCTCGACCGCTCCGCCTCCATGCGCCCGTACTACAAGGACGGCTCCGCCCAGGCCCTCGCCGAGCAGACCCTCGCCCTCGCCGCCCACCTCGACCCCGAGGCCACGGTCCACGTCACCTTCTTCTCCACCGAACTCGACGGCACCGGCGAACTCACCCTCACCGACCACGAGAACAAGATCGACGAGCTGCACGCGGCCCTGGGCCGCATGGGCCGCACCAGCTACCACGTCGCGGTGGAGGAAGTCATCACCCACCACCAGAAGACGACCGCCGACACCGTCGACGCCTCCCACACCTCCGGCACCCCCGCCACCCCCGCCCTCGTGATCTTCCAGACCGACGGCGCCCCGGACGCGAAGACCCCCGCCACCCAGGCCCTCACCGACGCCGCGAAGAGCCACCCCCACATCCACTTCGCCTTCGTCGCCTTCGGGGAGCACGACAACAAGGCCTTCGACTACCTCCGCAAACTGAAGACCGGCAACACGTCCTTCTTCCACGCGGGCCCCACCCCCCGCGAGCTGACCGACACCGAGCTCTACACCGGCGTACTCGCGAACTGGAAGCCGTAACCGAAGCCGTAATCGAAACCGAAACCGAAAAGACGACGGCCGCCCCCTTCCCACCCCTCAAAACGGGAAGCGGGCGGCCCACCCATGTCGGCTACGATTTCAAGGTTCGAAAAACAACCGACCTGGGAGCAGCCAAACCATGGCTCGACACCTCATCACCAGCGCCCTTCCGTACATCAACGGGATCAAGCACCTGGGCAACATGGTGGGGTCCATGCTCCCGGCGGACGTGTACGCCCGGTACCTCCGCCAGCGCGGCCACGACGTCCTGTACATCTGCGCCACCGACGAGCACGGCACCCCCGCCGAACTGGCCGCGAAGGAGCAGGGCCTGCCGGTGGCCGAGTTCTGCGCGCAGGCGCACGACGCGCAGAAGGCGGTCTACGACGGCTTCGCGCTGGCCTTCGACTACTTCGGCCGCAGCTCCAGCCCGCAGAACGTGGAGATCACCCAGCACTTCGCCCGCCGCCTGAACGAGAACGGCTTCATCGAAGAGCGCGCCATCCGCCAGGTGTACAGCCCCACCGACGGCCGTTTCCTCCCGGACCGCTACGTCGAGGGCACCTGCCCCCACTGCGGCTACGACAAGGCCCGCGGCGACCAGTGCGAGAACTGCACCCGCGTCCTGGACCCCACCGACCTGATCGACCCGCGCTCGGCGATCTCCGGCTCCACCGACCTGGAGGTCCGCGAGACCAAGCACCTCTTCCTCCTGCAGTCCAAGCTGCAGCACGAGGTCGAGGAGTGGGTCGCCCGCCACGAGGACGACTGGCCCCAGCTCGCCTCCTCGATCGCCCGCAAGTGGCTGAACGAGGGCCTGCTCGACCGCGCCATCACCCGTGACCTGGACTGGGGCGTCCCCGTCCCGGCCGACACCTGGCCGGAGCTGGCGGCGGAGGGCAAGGTCTTCTACGTCTGGTTCGACGCCCCGATCGAGTACATCGGCGCGACGAAGGAGTGGGCGGACGCGGCCCCCGCCGGGGAGACCCGGGACTGGAAGTCCTGGTGGTACGAGGCGGACGACACCGTCCGCTACACCGAGTTCATGGCGAAGGACAACGTCCCGTTCCACACGGTGATGTTCCCGGCCACCGAGCTGGGCGTGCGCGAGCCGTGGAAGAAGGTCGACTACGTCAAGGCGTTCAACTGGCTGACGTACTACGGCGGCAAGTTCTCCACGAGCCAGAAGCGCGGCGTCTTCACCGACCAGGCCCTGGACATCCTCCCCGCCGACTACTGGCGCTACTTCCTGATCGCCAACGCCCCGGAGTCGGACGACTCGTCCTTCACCTGGGAGCACTTCACGGCGACGGTGAACAAGGACCTGGCCGACACCCTGGGCAACTTCGTCAACCGCGTGCTGTCCTTCTCCAAGAAGCGCTTCGGCGAGGAGGCCCCGGCCGGCGGCGAGCCCGGCGAGGCGGAGGCCCGCCTCGGCGAGGAGATCGCCCGCCTGCTCGCGGAGTACGAGCAGCAGATGGAGGCCCTCCAGTTCCGCAAGGCCGCGGCCGCCCTGCGCGCGCTGTGGTCGGCGGGCAACTCCTACCTGGAGGAGAAGGCCCCCTGGCTGGAGATCAAGACCGACAAGGACGCCGCGGCCCTGACGCTGCGTACCGCGATGAACCTGATCCACCTGTACGCGGTGGTCTCGGAGCCCTTCATCCCGGCGACCTCGGCGGCCATGCGCCAGTCCTTCGCGCTCGCCGACGACACCGCCGCCTGGGTCTCGGCGGACGAGGCGAAGTCCCTGTCCTCCGTCCCGGCGGGCACGCCCTTCACGGTCCCGCCGGTGCTGTTCGCCAAGCTGACGGACGAGGACCTGCAGACGTACAAGGAACGCTTCGGCGGGGACACAGCCGCGTAACAGCCCTTCTCGGACCCCTCACTCACCAGATATATCTGGCCAAGATCACATGGCTGCTCAAGGCCGTGTGACATTCGAGTGGGGGGTCCTCTCATGGCTCTTTTCGGCAACGCACACCCGATCGACCCGGCGCAGGCCGCGCAGGACTACGCCCGGCTGCTGGGCCAGGGTGAGCAGGTGCACGCCGCCTACCTGCTGGTGCGCGACACCATCCTGCTGACCGACCGCCGCCTGATCCTGGTCGACAAGCAGGGCATCACCGGCAAGAAGACGGAGTACCACTCGATCCCCTACCGCAGCATCACGCACTTCGCGGTGGAGACGGCCGGCACCTTCGACCTCGACGCCGAGCTGAAGATCTGGGTCTCCGGCGCCCAGCTCCCCATCACCAAGACCTTCACCAAGGGCGTCGACATCTACGAGGTCCAGGCCATCCTGACCCAGTACGTGGCCCGCTGACGGACCCCCTCGGGCGAACGGTGACAAGTCCTTCACTATTCGTTTACGTACGGATAGTGTTCGATTCAATAAATGTCATCGTTCGCCTCACCGGCGACCCTCAGCATCAAGGAACGTCGTGAAGCGCATCCTGATCCGCTCCGGCAAGAGCCCTTTCCGGGTCGCCACTCCGACGGAGTTCATCCACCAGGACCTCATCGGGACGAACACCGGCAATCTGCTCTTCAGCGACTCCGCGCACAAGATGCTGACGACACCGGACACCGAGGTCACTTCCAACGGCATCCGCACCAACCCGTCCGCCGAGCGCGCCGCGGAGATCAACGAGCAGTACGACGTCTTCGTCGTCCCGCTCGCCAACGCCTTCCGCCCTCAGTTCCAGGCATCCCTGGACCGGCTCTCCACGCTGATCGAACAGCTCACCATCCCCGTGGTGGTGTTCGGCGTCGGCGCCCAGGCCACCGACGACTACGCGACCGAGATGCTCAAGCCGATGGAAGCATCCGTGAAGCGCTTCCTGCGGGCCGTCCTGGACCGGTCGGCGTCCATCGGCGTGCGCGGCGAGCTCACCGCCCGCTACCTGAAGGACCACGGCGCCCCGGACAGCGGCATCGACATCATGGGCTGCCCGTCGATGTTCCTCTACGGCGACACCTTCCCGGCGATCCGCGCCGCGGAGATCACCGCCGCCTCCCGGCTCGCCATCAACCTGTCGCCGAACGCGATACCCGTCGGCCCCCTCACCGGCATCGCCGAGTACGCCCACGCGCACTACCCGAACCTCACCTACTACGCGCAGAACACCGCGGACGCGGAACTGCTGCTGTGGGGCGACACCACGCCCGAGTCCGGCATCGAGGACCCCTTCCCGCTCCAGCTCAGCCACGCCCTGCTGCGCGAGAACAAGGTGCGCATGCCGCTGGACCCGGCGACCTGGATCGACGAGCTGCGCGGCTACGACTTCGCCTACGGCACCCGCATCCACGGCAACATCGCCGCTCTGCTGGCCGGTACGCCCGCCGTCGTCCTCACCCACGACTCGCGCACCCTGGAGCTGTGCCGGTACTTCGACATCCCGCACCGCCCGCTCTCCACGCTGGCAGCCGACACCGACCCGCGCGACCTGTACGAGGCCGCCGACTTCTCGGCCATGGTCAAGGGGCACGCGGAGCGGTTCGAGCGCATCACCGCCTTCCTCACCCGCAACGGCCTGGACAACGCCTACCAGCACGGCGACGGCGGTGCCGCCTACGAGGCCCGCGTCGCCTCCCTGGACCTGCCCGCATCCATGGAGGTCTGGGACGGCACCGAGGACGGCCGGATGCGCTACCGCATCAGCCGGCTGCGCGAGCGGATCACCGTCTCCGAGGACAAGCTCACCACGAAGCTCACGGCGGCCACCAAGAAGAACGCCGAACTGCGGGCCAAGCTGACCGCCGCCGAGAAGCGGGCCGCGCAGACGGCCGACCGGCTCGACGCCACCGTCCAGCAGCTGGAGGCCACCCGCAAGCAGCTCGCCGCCCTCGAACGCCGCGTAACGGGCATGGAAAAGCGCGTCCTGGTCCGCCTCGGCCCGGCCCTCCGCCGCCGCATCCGCAAACTCTGAAGGGTCAGCGCCCCGACGCGTACGCCACGAAGTCAGCCCAGGCCTGCGGCGCCAGCGCGAGGCGGGGGCTGGCGTCGCGGTGCTTGGAGTCGCGGACGTGGATGGTGCCGGGAGCGTGGGCGACCTCTACACAGGAGTTGCCGTCGTTGCCGCCGCTGTAACTGCTCTTGAACCACTCCAGCTCGGAGGTGGGCCCAGCAGTGGCCTTGCGGATCATGTTTCTCCCAGCAGTTGCTCGATGAGGGCCAGCGTCTCCCGGGGTGAGAGTGCCTGAGCCCGGATGGTGCCATACCTCAGTTCGAGGATGCGCAAGTGCTTGGGATCATGGACCGGCCGACCGTTGAACGCACCGTCAGAGCGGCCCACCGCCGTACCGTCCGTGAACTTCAGCAGTTCGATACGCCCGTCCAGTCCTGAGTGGGTGTCACAGTTCATCGGCATCACCTGGAGCACGACGTTGTGCAACCGCCCCACCTCCAGCAGTCGTTCGAGCTGGTGACGCCACACAATTGTCCCCCCGATGGGCCGCCGCAGCACGCCCTCTTCCAGGACGAAACTGAGCGCGGGTGCCGGGTCGCGCTCGAACACTGATTGCCGAGCCACACGAGCCGCCACCATGCGCTCCACGTCCTCCGGTGAGTACGGCGGCTGCGCCGCCCCGATGACGGATCGGGCATGGTCCGGCGTCTGCAGGAGCCCAGCAATGATGTTGCACTCGTACATCCCGATCTCGACCGCCTTGGCCTCCATGTCCGCCAAGGCGCGCACCTTCTTCGGGTACCGAACCTTCTCCACGTCCTCCTTCATCGCGGAGATCAGCCCACCCGCCTCCAACACCCTGTCGGCGTCGTCCAGATACTCGGGCCTGGGAATCCGCTTCCCACCCTCGATCTTGTAGACCATGTCCTCGCCGTACCCCACCGCCTTCCCGAACTCCGCGGCCCGCATCCCCACCGCCTCCCGCCGCAGCTTCAACTGCCGCCCCACGGTGGCGACTACAGCCACGCCCCACTCATCGTCCGGATCCACCTCCCACCCCGGCTCATCCGCCTCCGTCCTGAGCCGTCCCGCCTCCGCGTCCACCGACATCTCCGTGCCGCCCCTCCGTCGTACCGCCTCGTACCCGCCACGCCCTTACCCGTACGCACCGCCCCGACAAGCCCGGACACCACCGGACAACCACTGGACAGTCACCGTACGCAACCATGACGTCACTCCTCACGGTAGGAAGTTCCGGCCACGCTGAGTGACGTGATTCAGAAACTCGCCCAACCCGAGGGCCACATCCGCAACTTCCGCGTCCTGCTGTCCCCCACCCCCCGCGGCGCCCGCCTCGCCCGCCTGCTCGCCACGGAGGAACTGCGCAGCTGGGGACTCCCGTTGGATCCGGCGGCGAACATCGTCGCCGAGCTGGCGAACAACGCGGCCACCCACGGCCGCGTCCCCGGACGGAACTTCCAGCTCCTGCTCTACGTGGTCGGCGACACCCTCCGTATCGAGGTCACCGACACACTCGGTGACTGGCTGCCGCACCCGCAGCCCACCACCGCGGACACCGCCGAAACCGGCCGTGGCCTGATCCTCGTGACCGCGCTCGCCGACCGCTGGGGAGTGAACCGGGACCTGCCACCCCGCAAGACGGTCTGGGCCGAAGTCGAACTCGCCGCCCCGGCACCGGAGTCACCGAAGCCTGACGCCCCACGCTCCGGTCAGACCTGCGCTCCCTATGCACCACCCACTGGGGACAAAGAACCCCACCAAGCCCCACCCCTCCCTCCCGCCGGGCAAACTCACTCCCGCGAGTGAATATGCCCAACTCACCTGGATTTGGGGGTGGTTGCCTGCTCTACGCTCAGCGCGAGCAACACCACACGACCGCAAACATGCGACGGCCCCCGCCGGGACGGCAATCCCAGTGCGAGGGCCTGACCACCGAGGAAGAAAGCCGCTTCCCGATGGACTCCGAAAACCCTAGCGCGCCCTCCCGCGCCCAGTCCCGTATCCCGGGAAAAAACCACCCCCACGAGCGCCCGAACTCCGGCGTGGTCCACGACAACGTCCGCCTCACCGAGAACTTCACGGTGATCGGCAACGACCTCACCCAGCACAAGGAGCTGTCGCTGCTCGCGATCGGGCTGGGCTGCTACATCCAGTCGGTGCGACCGGGCACGGCGATCGACATCAAGACCCTCGCCGCCCGCTGATCCCCCGCCCCGAGCAGACCCCTGACGCCCTGCGCACGGCCCTCGCGGTCGTGGCTCCCGCCCGCTTGGAGGAGATGCAGGCCACGAAGGATGAGGCGTTCGCCAAGGCCGTGGAGTGGGAGTCTCTGAGCCCCGTACGGAGCTGGGTCCTCCTTTGGGCCCGGGACATCGAGATCGCCCGCCGTCCTGACCTGGCCGTCCGTTTCGAGCGCGCGCGGAGCACGCTGGAGGACGAGGATCCCGATGTCGCTCGGGAGGCTCTGCGGGAGCTGACCGCCGTACTGGACGAAGCCATGAAGGCAGTGCGCGGTTGAGCTGGAAGTGGGAGTACGCCTTCGGAGCGGAAGAAGCCGCCCGGGCCGCGCCCGCCGACTTTCTCGCCAGGGTGGCAAGCAAAGCGGATGAGCTGGTCAGGATCACGTACCTGGGTTTCTGAGGCCGCGAGCCGGTGAAACGACGCCGGCGCCGAGAACCCAAGTCGGTTCCCGGCGCCGGCGTCCTACGTCGTGCGAGGTGGAACTACTTCGGCTGCGGCTTGCGCACCGACAGGTGCAGTTCCCTCAGCCGGGTCTCGTCCAGCTCCGTCGGCGCGCCCATCATCAGGTCCTGGGCGTTGCCGTTGAGCGGGAAGGCGATCGTCTCGCGGATGTTGGGCTCGTCCGCGAGCAGCATCACGATGCGGTCGACGCCCGGGGCGATACCGCCGTGCGGCGGGGCGCCGAAGCGGAAGGCGCGCAGCATGCCGGCGAACTGCTCCTCGACGGTGTCGCGGTCGTAGCCCGCGATCTCGAAGGCCTTGAGCATGATCTCCGGCTCGTGGTTCCGGATCGCGCCGGAGGACAGCTCGACGCCGTTGCAGACGATGTCGTACTGCCAGCCCAGGATGTCCAGCGGGTCCTGGGTCTCCAGGGCTTCGAGGCCGCCCTGCGGCATCGAGAAGGGGTTGTGCGAGAAGTCGATCTTCCCGGTCTCCTCGTCCTTCTCGTACATCGGGAAGTCGACGATCCAGCAGAACCGGAAGACGTCCGTCTCGAACTGGCCCGCGCGCTTGGCGGCTTCCACCCGCACCGCGCCCATGATCTTCGAGACCTCGTCGAACTCACCGGCGCCGAAGAACACGGCGTGACCGGCGGCCAGGGACAGCCGCTTGGTCAGCTCCGCGACGTTCTCCTCGGTCAGGAACTTCGCGATCGGGCCGGACAGCGAGCCGTCCTCTGCCACCCGCACCCAGGCCAGGCCCTTGGCGCCCTGCGAGACCGCGAAGTCACCGAGCTGGTCGAAGAACTTCCGGGGCTGCGCGGAGACGTCCGGCACCGCCAGCGCGCGCACGTGCTTGCCGGCGAACGCCTTGAACTCCGAGCCATCGAAGACGTCCGTGATGTCGACGAGCTCCAGCTGGGCCCGCAGGTCCGGCTTGTCGGAGCCGTACTTCAGCATCGCCTCGCGGAACGGGATCCGCGGGAAGGGGGAGGTGACAGGACGGCCGCCACCGAACTCCTCGAACAGCTCCGTCATGAGCTTCTCGATCGGCTGGAAGACGTCCTCCTGCTCGACGAAGCTCATCTCGACGTCGAGCTGGTAGAACTCGCCCGGCGACCGGTCGGCACGGGCGTCCTCGTCGCGGAAGCAGGGCGCGATCTGGAAGTACCGGTCGAAGCCCGAGATCATCAGCAGCTGCTTGAACTGCTGCGGCGCCTGGGGGAGGGCGTAGAACTTGCCCGGGTTCAGCCGGGAGGGGACCACGAAGTCACGGGCGCCCTCGGGGGAGGTCGCGGACAGGATCGGGGTCGCCATCTCGTTGAAGCCCAGCGCCGTCATCTTGTGCCGGATCGCCGAGATGACCGCCGTACGCAGCATGATGTTGCGGTGCATGCGCTCGCGGCGCAGGTCGAGGAAGCGGTACTCCAGGCGCCGCTCCTCGTTGACGCCGTCCTCGGCGTTGATCGTGAACGGCAGCGGGGCGGCCGCGCCGAGCAGCTCGACCTCGCCGACCTCGACCTCGATCTCACCGGTGGGCAGCTCGGGGTTGACGTTCTCCGTGCCACGCGAGACGACCTTGCCGTCCACCCGGACCGTGGACTCCTTGGACAGCTTGTCCAGGGCCTCGTAGGCGGGGGTGCCGGGGCGCGCGACGAGCTGCGTGATGCCGTAGTGGTCGCGCAGATCGATGAAGAGGATGCCGCCCAGGTCGCGCCGATTGTGCAGCCAGCCGCTCAGCCGGACGTCGCTGCCGACGTCAGAGGCGCGGAGCTCGCCGCAGGTGTGGGACCTGTACCGATGCATCGTCGTTCATCCAGTCTTCGCGGATCGGGGTCGTGTTTCACGTGAAACACCCCCAGCGTACCGGGCACGTGATGATCGGCTCCCCACATTGTCGGCGGTCTTCGGTGGCAGCCTTCGATCTCCTGTTCTTAGAGTGGGTCAATGCGCACTGGTGAGCCCCTGCCCGCCGTGGAGGAGGTACTCGCCGCTCTGGCGACCGGTCAATGGCACTGGTCCACCGCCACCGGTCTGGTCACGGTGGACGCCGAGGCGGCCAGGCTGCTCGGGCTGCCCGCGGAGCCGGCCACGCTCCGGGAGTCCGAGGTGCGCGCCCGTCTCCACCCCGTCGACTGGAACGAGATCACCGGGGTGATCCAGCTCGCCGTCGCCGAGACCACGCTCGGCGAGGTGCGGGTGCGGATCATGGACGAGCGGGGCGAGGTCGTCCGCATCACCCGCAGCCGCTTCAAACCCGGCTTCGACCCCGACAAGCGGTCCTACGAGGTGATCGGCACCCTCCAGGAGGTCACCGAGCCGACACCGGGCACCCCGGCCGGGCGGCGCGCGGTCACCGGGGACTGGCGGCGCTCCCGGGAGGCGTTCCTGCTGGACGCGGGCCGGGCGCTGGCGGAGGCCCGGTCCACGGAGGAGGTGCTGCGGGTCGCGGCGGGGCTGTCGATGCCGGGGTTCTCCCCGGACGGGCTCGCGGTGTTCGGCGTGGAGGCGGACCGGCTGACGATCATCGGCCACCACGGGCAGCAGCCCGGCGACGAGGGCCCCTTCACGCACATGTCCCTCCAGACCGACTACCCGGCCGCCGAAGTGGTGCGCACCGGCCGGGCGGTCTACCTCTCCTCCCCCGAGCAGTACCGCTCCCGCTACCCGCTGACCTGGCCGCTCGCCGCCCACTTCGGCCGCCGCTCCTGGGCGTTCCTGCCGCTGACGGTGGCCGGGCGCACGATGGGCGCCTGGATGGCCGCGTTCACGTATCCGGTCGCCTTCACCCCCGACGAACGCTCGGTGCTGACGACGGTGGCCCGGATGCTGGCGCAGGCGCTGTCCCGGGCCGGGGCCGCGGAGACCCAACGGGAGCTCACCGACGGCCTCCAGCGCTCCATGCTGCCCATGCTCGCCCCCCGGGAGATACCGGGCATGAGCGTCGCCGCCCGCTATGTGCCCACCGGCGGCGGCCTCCAGGTCGGCGGTGACTGGTACGACATGATCCCGCTGCCCGGCGGAGACAGGTTCGCCCTGGTCATCGGGGACGTGCAGGGCCATGACGTACGGGCCGCCGGGCTGATGGGCCAGCTGCGGATCGCCCTGCGCGCCTACGCCTCCGAGGGACACCGCCCGGACGCCGTGCTCTCCCGCGCCTCCCGCTTCCTGCACGGCATGACGGACGGCGACCCCGACTCCCTCGACCTGCGCTTCGCGACCTGCCTGTACGTCGAGGTCGACCCCGCGACGGCGGCCCTGGAGATCGCCCGTGCCGGGCACCCGGACCCGGCGATCCGGCTGGCGGACGGCACGGTGCTGACCCGCCCCACGGCGGGCGGGCTGCCGCTCGGCATCGATCCGGACGCGGACTACCCGACGACCAGGGTCGTGATGGAGCCCGGCGAGACGATGCTGCTGTGCACCGACGGTCTGATCGAGACCGGCGGCCACGACATGGAGACCGGCTGGAAGCGGATCCGCTCGATCCTGGAGGCGCACCAGGGCGACCCCGAGGAGCTGGCGGACGCCCTGGTGCAGGCGGTGCACGGGCCCTCCTCGCACCACACCACCGGCCCGCTGGCCGACCGGCGCGAGGACGACATAGCCGTGGTGCTGCTGTGCCGTGACGGGGAGGGCTGCGGCTGCGGGGAGTCCGTCGCCGTACGGCCGGCCGTGCGCCGCACGATGCTGACGGTGGCCCAGGACGAGCCCGAGCGGGTCGCGGTGGCCCGGCAACTGCTGCGGGAGCTGCTGCACGACTGGCCCTCCGACGACCAGATCGACTCGGCGGTGCTGCTGCTGTCCGAGACGCTGACGAACGTCCTCGTGCACACCGACGCCGACGCCCTGCTGCTGGCCGAGGTGCGCGGCGAGGCGGGCGGGCGCCGGATGCGCGTGGAGGTCACCGACACCAGCGACGACCTGCCGCACAAGCGCCGCCCCGGCGAGCTGGCCTCCTCCGGCCGGGGCCTGATGCTGATCGAGCTGCTCGCGGACACCTGGGGGGTGGATCCGCGGGGCGAGGGCAAGAGCATCTGGTTCGAGCTGGCCGAACGGGACGGGACGGGGACGTAGGCCGAGGGCTACGGCTCGGGTGCGGGCTCGCGCGTGCGCAGCTCATGGACGATCCCGAACGCCGCCGCCGTGAGCGGCAGCGCCAGCAGCATCCCGAGGATGCCGGCCACCGAGGCGCCCGCGGTGATCGTCAGCATCACCACCGCCGGGTGCATCTGCACGGTGCGGCTCTGGATCATCGGCTGGAGTACATGCCCCTCCAGCATCTGTACGGCGAGCACGACGCCGAGCACCCACAGCGCGATCACGAATCCCCGGTCGGCCAGCGCGACGAGGACGGCGACCGCACCGGAGAGGAAGGCGCCGAGGTAGGGGATGTAGGCGCCGACGAAGACCAGGGCGGCGAGTCCGACGGCGCCCGGCACATCCAGGATCAGCAGGCCCACCAGGATGCAGATCGCGTCGATGAACGCGATGAAGGTGGTCCCCCGCATGAACCCCTCGACCGCCTCGAACGCCCGCCGCGCCATCGCCTCCACGGTGTCGGCGGTGCCGCGCGGCGCCATCGTCCGCAGGGTGCCGGCGGCCCGGTCGGAGTCGCGCAGGAAGAAGAAGACGAGCAGCAGCGCCAGTACGGCCATGGCGATGGCCTCGCCGACGACGCTGATCCCGCTGATGACGCCCGAGGCGGCGGTGCCGCCGAACTTGGAGAGCAGTCCCCGGGCGTTGGAGGCGATGTCGTCCAGCGAGGTGCCGGCGGCCCCGAAGTGATCGGCGAGATCCGCGGCGGCGGTCCGGAGCGAGGCGACGATCTCGTCACCGGAGTCGACGAGCGCGGCCACCACGAGGTACACGGCCCCGCCGACCACGGCCACCACGGCGACACAGGTGACGGCGGCCGCGATCGACCGGTTGACGCCCGCCTTGACCAGGCGCCGGTGGAACGGCCCGAGCAGCGCGCTGCCGAGCAGCGCGAGCAGCACCGGCACGATGGCCGTACGGAACTCCGCGCACAGCCGGATGCCGACGTACACCACCCCGGCGACCAGCAACGTCACGGCACACCAGGCCCCGACCCGCCACACGGGCCCGGGAAGCAGCGCTCGGGAGTCCTGCACCCTCCCACCCGATCACGCGCGGGGTGGGCCCACCTTCCGGCGGACCCACCCGGGTGACGAGGTGTCAGTACGCGGCCTACAGCCCGCCCTCGGTCATCCCGTGGACGGCCGGAACGGTGCCGAGGCGGCCCTTCTGGAAGTCCTCGAACGCCTGCTGCAGCTCCTCGCGGGTGTTCATGACGAACGGGCCGTAGTGGGCCATGGGCTCGCGGATGGGCTGCCCGCCGAGGAGGACGACTTCCAGGTCCGGGGTGTGGGAGTCCTGCTTGTCGTCCGCGCGGACGGTCAGCGAACCGCCGGTGCCGAAGACGGCGGTCTGGCCCAGGTGGATCGGACGGCGTTCGGCACCGACCGCGCCCTTGCCCGCCAGCACGTACGCCAGGCCGTTGAAGTCCTCGCGCCAGGGCAGGGTCAGCTCCGCGCCCGGCGCCAGGGTGGCGTGCACCATCGTGATCGGGGTGTGGGTGATGCCGGGACCGGCGTGCCCGTCCAGCTCACCGGCGATCACGCGCAGCAGCGCGCCGCCGTCGGGCGTGGTCAGCAGCTGCACGTTGCCGCCGCGGATGTCCTGGTAGCGCGGGGGCATCATCTTGTCCTTGGCCGGCAGGTTCACCCACAGCTGGAGGCCGTGGAAGAGGCCGCCGGACATCACCAGGTGCTCCGGCGGCGCCTCGATGTGCAGCAGTCCGGACCCGGCGGTCATCCACTGGGTGTCGCCGTTGGTGATGGTGCCGCCACCGCCCTGGCTGTCCTGGTGGTCGAAGATGCCGTCGATGATGTAGGTGACGGTCTCGAAGCCGCGGTGGGGATGCCAAGGGGTGCCTTTCGGCTCACCCGGCTGATATTCCACCTCACCCATCTGGTCCATCATGATGAACGGGTCCAGATGGCGGTAATCGATCCCGGCGAACGCGCGGCGCACCGGGAAGCCCTCGCCCTCGAAACCGCTCGGCGCGGTCGTGACGGCGAGCACGGGACGGGCCACGGCCTCCGCGGGTGCGGCGACTCGGGGCAGCGTCAGCGGGTTCTCGACGGTCACTGCAGGCATGTCGGTACCTCCTTGGGCGACGTACATCCGAGTTTAGTTGAGCATTGAACTTCCTGCCACCCGTAACGGCGGAAGCCCGGAGGGCATTCCCCCGGGCTTTCGCCTTCACCCTCAGTTGCTGAAGTAGAGGTACTTCCAGGACCCGTACGTCGTCGAGTTCACGCTGTCGCCGGACGAGCCGTTGACGTACACCGACCGCATCCGCGCCCGGATCCCCGACTCACCGGGCGCCTCCAGGGTCACGGCCGACTTCCCGCTGGTGCCGAGCGGGAAGTACTGCGAGTCCGCCGAGTACCACGAGCCCTGGTAGTAGACCTGCAGGTCGAAGCGCTGCTGGCGGCCCGGGTAGTAGGACATCGTCGTGGTGAGCAGCGGGTCGGTGCTCTTGCGGAACCAGTAGTACGTCGTCGACCCGATCTTCGCCGTCTTGTAGTGCTTGGAGACGGCGGTGGAGACCTTCACCTTGGCGTACGCCGTGACGTTCACCGTCTTCGGCTTGTAGCGGGCGTCGCCCTTGAACACCGCGGTGACGGTGGTGTCCCGGGTCATGTCCACCCAGGCGGCGATGTTGCCGTCGGAGTTGACCGTGCCGCTCTTGATCAGCTTCTTCGGCTTGTCACCGCCGAAGGGGTTGGCCCAGATCTCGACCGAGCGGTTCTTGTACGTCGTGCCGAGGTGCGCGGTGAACTTGACGTCGGCGCCGTGGCTGTACAGCTTGCCGTTGTTGTTCAGGCTGAGCGAGGTCGAGGCACGGGAGACCTCGACGGTGTCGGAGGCGCTCACCGCGGTGTGCGCGGCGTCGCCCGCGTACTTCACCGTGTACTTGACCTTGCCGCCGGCCGGCGGGGTGGTGGTGAAGGAGTACGTGCCGTCGGCCTTGACCGTCACCGGGGCCAGCGCCTTGCCGTCGGGGCTCTCCACGTCGGTACGGGTGACGCTCAGCTGGACGCCGGCGGGCAGCGCCACGGTCGCCGAGATCTTGCCGGTGACGGTGAGCTGCTTGGCGCGGGTGGCGGTCGAGGGGGCGTTGACCGTGAGGGTGGGGACGTTCTTCGTCGGGTCGGTGAGGGCCTTGAGGGTGTAGCGGCCGCCCGAGGTGCCGACCAGCGCGAAGATACGGGAGGAGTCCGGTGCCCACGTCAGGTCGGGGGTGCCGTACGTGCCCACGTCGTACGTGCGCAGCGGCTTCGTCGCGTCGGGCCGGAACACGGCCAGCTTCGTGCCGTTGAACTGCGCGACCAGTCCGTCGGGGGCGATGTCGGCGTGGTGGCCGGTCGGGTACGTGCCGACCTGCTTGAAGCCGCCGTTCTCGTAGCCGTCCCGCAGATGGCCGTTGACCAGCACCTGCGGGGCGGCCGGAACCACGTCGATGTCGCTGATGCCCTGGTTCAGGGTGTAGTCGCCATTGTGGAAGGCGACCGTCTTCAGGCTGCCGTCCGTGACGTTGAACACGGCCATCGAGTCCGAGGACAGACCGGTCTCGCCCACGGCCAGCAGACCGGGGGTGTTCGGATCGGTGTCGAGCAGGCCCGGATCGTTGATCCAGGTGCCCGACGGCAGCCCGTGGAGTGTCACCGGATCGGTGCCGCTCGCCGGGTCGACCGAGCCGATGCCGCTGCTCCACTGGTCGCCGTAGCTGAACCACAGCTTGCCTGCGGTGAAGGCGACGTAGCGCGGTCCCTTGTCGGTGGCGACGAAGTATCGCGCCTTTACGTCGAGGGTGGCCGGGTCCAGGGCCACGATCTCGTGCAGTGCCGGCGAGGCCGCGTACAGCGTGCTGCCGTCGTCCGACAGCGCCAGGTCGGTGACGCCGGGGACACCGCTCACCGATTCGAGCACGGCACCGGACCAGTCGGCGGCCACGACCGTGCCGGCCGAGCTGTCACCGACGAAGACCCGCCGGTGGACGCCGTCCGCGACGATGCCGCCGGGCGCGCCGACCACGGCGCCGGCCGCCGACGCGGGACCGGCGGCCACGACGCTCAGCGCCGCCGAGCTGAACAGGACCGCGAGCGACGTCGCGGCCGAAATGCTGCGCATGCGCACAGTGTTGAACCCCCACAGAAGTCCCGGCATGGCCGGGAGATGATGAGAGCGCCGCGCGGCACCCGGACGTGGACCGCGGGAAGGCGGTGACGTGCGGGGCGCGGCTGCCAGGGGGCACTCTATGGCATGGCTGTGACAACGGGGAGGGGGATATTCCGGCCCCCCTCCCGCCCGGTGGGGTCCGGCTAGCCGTACATCCGGCGCATCGCGAAGTCGACCATCTGCTCGACCGCCTTCGCGTCGAAGACCATGCGGTGCTCGCCCTCCATGTCGAGGACGAAGCCGTAGCCGGTCGGCAGCAGGTCGATCACCTCGGCGCCGGTGATGACGAAGTACTTGGACTCCTTGCCCGCGTACCGGCGCAGCTCCTTGAGGGAGGTGAACATCGGGATCACCGGCTGCTGGGTGTTGTGCAGGGCGAGGAAGCCGGGGTTGTCACCGCGGGGGCAGTAGACCTTGGAGGTCGCGAAGACCTGCTGGAAGTCCTCCGCGGACATCTGGCCCGTGGTGAAGGCCCGCACCGCGTCCGCGAGCGAGGGCGGGGACGGCTCGGGGTAGAGCGGGGGCTGCTGGCCGTAGCCGCCGGACATGGGCTGCTGCGGCGGGGCGTAGCCCTGTTGTGCGGCGCCGCCGTCCATGGGCTGGCCGTATCCATACATGCGCGCAAGCCTACCGAGCGGACGGAGGCGGAGGGCCGGTACGGCGGGCCGGGCGAACCGACAGCGGCCTGACAGCCGACGCACAGCGCGCCGCCGTAGCGTCCGTCGCCGGAAGCCGAGCCAGGGGAGACAGACCATGCGCAGCCACCACGACGACGAGGTCCACGAGCACGACCGGGGACTCTCCTACGACCTTCCCGTCCTCGCCCGCCGACGGATGATCCGGCTCATGGCGGGGGCGGGCCTGATCCCGCTGGTGGGCTGCTCCGCCGAGGACGGCACCGCCGCGAGCCCCGCTGCCTCCTCCTCGGCCGGGTCCCCGCCCTCCGCCTCCTCCGCCGAGTGTGCCGTGATCCCCGAGGAGACCGCCGGTCCCTACCCCGGCGACGGTTCCAACGGGGTCAACGTGCTCAAGGAGAGCGGTGTCGTGCGCGGCGACATCACCTCCAGCTTCGGCGACTCGGCCGGCGGCACCGCCGAGGGCGTGCCCCTGACGATCACGCTCACGGTCGTCGACGCCGCCTCCGGCTGCGGGACCCCCAAGGCGGGCGCCGCGGTCTACCTGTGGCACTGCGACCGGGACGGCAACTACTCCCTGTACTCGGAGGGTGTCACGGAGGAGAACTACCTGCGGGGCGTCCAGGAGACCGACGACGAGGGCCGGGTCACCTTCACGAGCATCTTCCCCGCCTGCTACACCGGCCGCTGGCCGCACATCCACTTCGAGGTCTACGGCAGCCTCGCCGACGCCACCTCGGCGACCTCCATCACCAGTACCTCGCAGCTCGCGCTGCCCCAGGACGTCTGCGAGACGGTGTACGCGACGGACGGCTACGGCCACGCTGACCATTCCGGTGTGACCCGTCACAGATGGCCGGATCGAGGTTGCGCCTTATTACCGACGGGTAGCATCATCGGAGCTACTTGTTGGTACGTGAACTAGCGCGAGGATCCAGTGCCTCGCCGATCTCTCTACGGAGCCGTCGCCATGGGGCACTACAAGTCGAATCTCCGCGACATCGAGTTCAACCTCTTCGAGGTGCTCGGGCGCGACAAGCTGTACGGCACCGGACCCTTCGCCGAGATGGACACGGACACCGCGAAGAGCATCCTCGGGGAGATGACCCGCCTCGCGGAGAACGACCTCGCGGAGTCCTTCGCCGACGCCGACCGCAACCCGCCGGTCTTCGACCCGGAGACGAACACCGCGCCGGTCCCCGCGTCCTTCAAGAAGAGCTACAAGGCGTTCATGGAGTCCGAGTACTGGCGCCTCGGCCTCCCGGAGGAGATCGGCGGCACCACCGCTCCCCCGTCGCTGATCTGGTCGTACGCGGAGCTGATCCTCGGCGCCAACCCGGCCGTGTGGATGTACTCCTCCGGTCCGGCCTTCGCCGGGATCCTCTACGACGAGGGCAACGACGTCCAGAAGAGGATCGCCCAGATCGCCGTCGAGCGGACCTGGGGCTCCACCATGGTGCTGACCGAGCCCGACGCGGGCTCCGACGTCGGCGCCGGGCGCACCAAGGCCGTCCAGCAGGAGGACGGCTCCTGGCACATCGAGGGCGTGAAGCGCTTCATCACCTCCGGTGAGCACGACATGGAGGAGAACATCCTCCACTACGTCCTCGCCCGCCCCGAGGGCCACGGCCCCGGCACCAAGGGCCTGTCCCTCTTCCTGGTCCCGAAGTACCTCTTCGACTTCGAGACCGGCGAGCTGGGCGAGCGCAACGGTGTCTACGCCACCAACGTCGAGCACAAGATGGGCCTGAAGGCCTCCAACACCTGCGAGATGACCTTCGGCGACCGGCACCCCGCCAAGGGCTGGCTGATCGGCGACAAGCACGACGGCATCCGCCAGATGTTCCGCATCATCGAGTTCGCCCGCATGATGGTCGGCACGAAGGCCATCTCCACGCTCTCCACCGGCTACCTCAACGCCCTGGAGTACGCCAAGGAGCGCGTCCAGGGTCCGGACCTGGCGAACTTCATGGACAAGACCGCGCCCAAGGTCACCATCACCCACCACCCCGACGTGCGCCGCGCGCTGATGACGCAGAAGGCGTACGCCGAGGGCATGCGCGCCCTCGTCCTCTACACCGCCTCCGTCCAGGACGCCATCGCCGTCAAGGAGGCCGCCGGCGAGGACGCCAAGGCCGAGCACGCGCTCAACGACCTGCTCCTGCCGATCGTGAAGGGCTACGGCTCCGAGAAGGGCTACGAGCAGCTCGCCCAGTCGCTGCAGACCTTCGGCGGCTCCGGGTTCCTCCAGGAGTACCCGATCGAGCAGTACATCCGGGACGCCAAGATCGACACCCTCTACGAGGGCACCACCGCCATCCAGGGCCAGGACTTCTTCTTCCGGAAGATCGTCCGCAACCAGGGTGCCGCGCTGAACGGCCTCGCCGAGGACATCAAGAAGTTCCTGGCGCTCGGCACCGGCGGCGAGGAACTGGCCGGTGCCCGCGAGCACCTGGCCAAGGCCGCCGTCGAACTGGAGGCGATCGTCGGCCTGATGCTGACCGACCTGGCCGCCACCGAGCAGGACGTCAAGAACATCTACAAGGTCGGCCTGAACACCACCCGCCTGCTGATGGCCTCCGGTGACGTCGTCGTCGGCTACCTGCTGCTCAAGGGCGCCGCCGTGGCGGCCGAGAAGCTGGAGACGGCCTCCGCCAAAGACAAGCCCTTCTACACCGGCAAGATCGCGGCGGCGAAGTTCTTCGCGGCCAACGTCCTGCCCGGCGTCACCGGCGCGCGCAAGCTCGCCCAGGGCGTCGAGCTGGACCTGATGGAGCTGGACGAAGCCGCCTTCTAGTCCCCGCCTCTTTCCCCGCCAGGGCCCGCCTCCTCACAAACGGGGGGCGGGCCCTGGTACGTCGTTAAGGTGAACCCCATGAGCGAACCCTCCCGCTTCGACCGCGGCCACACCGACGACCTCATGTCCTTCCTGGCGGCCGGACCGTCGCCGTACCACGCCGTGGCGAACACCGCCGAGCGGCTGGAGAAGGCAGGATTCCGCCAGGTCGCCGAGACGGACGCCTGGGACGGGACGAGCGGCGGCAAGTACGTGGTACGGGGCGGCGCGATCGTGGCCTGGTACGTGCCCGAGGGGGCCGCGGCGCACACCCCGTTCCGGATCGTCGGCGCGCACACCGACTCCCCCAACCTGCGCGTCAAGCCGCTGCCCGACTCCGGGGCGCACGGCTGGCGGCAGGTGGCCGTGGAGGTCTACGGCGGACCCCTGCTCAACTCCTGGCTCGACCGCGACCTGGGCCTGGCCGGCCGGCTGGCCCTGCGCGAGGGCTCGACCCGGCTGGTGAACATCGACCGGCCCCTGCTGCGCGTCCCCCAACTCGCCATCCACCTGGACCGCGCGGTCTCCTCCGAGGGCCTCAAGCTCGACAAGCAGCGCCACCTCCAGCCGATTTGGGGACTCGGCGACGATGTCCGCGACGGCGATCTGATCGCCTTCCTGGAGGAGGAGAGCGGACTGACGGCGGGCGAGGTCACCGGCTGGGACCTGATGGTGCACTCCGTCGAACCGCCCGCCTACCTCGGCCGCGACCGCGAACTGCTGGCCGGGCCGCGCATGGACAACCTGCTCTCGGTGCACGCCGCGGTGGCGGCGCTGACGGCCGTGTCCGGCCCGGACCTGCCGTACATCCCCGTCCTCGCCGCCTTCGACCACGAGGAGAACGGCTCGCAGTCCGACACCGGCGCGGACGGACCGCTGCTCGGCGGAGTGCTGGAGCGCTCGGTGTTCGCGCGCGGAGGGTCCTACGAGGACAAGGCCCGTGCCTTCGCCGGGACGGTGTGCCTCTCCTCCGACACCGGGCACGCCGTGCACCCCAACTACGCCGAGCGGCACGACCCCACGCACCACCCGCGGATCAACGGCGGGCCGATCCTCAAGGTCAACGTCAACAACCGCTACGCCACGGACGGTTCGGGCCGCGCGGTGTTCGCCGCCGCCTGCGAACGCGCCGGGGTGCCCTTCCAGTCCTTCGTCTCCAACAACTCCATGCCCTGCGGCACCACCATCGGCCCGATCACCGCGGCCCGGCACGGCATCCGCACCGTCGACATCGGCGTGGCGATCCTCTCCATGCACAGCGCACGCGAACTGTGCGGCGCCGACGACCCGTTCCTCCTGGCGAACACGCTGGTTGCCTTCCTGCGGGGGTAGTCCGCGGCGATACGGGGTACCCGCCAGCGACCGGAACCACCGGACAGGGAGGCGACAACTCATGGGCCTCGGCGGGTGCATCATCCTCATCGCCGTGGGAGCCATCCTCACGTTCGCAACGGATTGGAACATGGAGGGCGTCAATCTCGACCTCGTCGGGGTCATCCTGATGATCGTCGGATTGATCGGCGTGACCACGTTCAGCAGCATCGCCCGGCGCAGGCGGGTGGTGGTACCGCCCACCACACCGCCGACCGTGATCGACGAGGGGGGACACCACCGGCGCAACGACGGCTACAGCAACGGCTACGGCGCCTGAGCGTCCAGGCCCGCGAGTACCAGGGGCAGGCGGTCCGCTCCGCCTTCGACGAGGCGGACGGGCACGCCCCAGTCCTGCTGGTGCACATGGCAGGCCGGGTACTCGTGGGCGGGGTCGTCGTCACAGGACGCGGCCATCGCCGAGATGTGCAGGACGCCCTCCGCGATCCCGGGATCGAGGCGCAGGGTGCGGGAGAGTTCCGTGTCCGCGCCCTCGCCCCGCAGCAGCAGGCCGGGCGGGGTGGCGGAGACCAGCAGACGCGTCGAGGGGCCGTACCGCGTGTCCGGCTTCTGGCCGGGCGGCGCCTGGAAGATCACGTCCAACCGGAGCGTGCCCGGGGCCACTTCGGTGGCGGCGCGCTGGGTGCGGTGGGCGACGGACTCCACCCGCACCGCCTCTTCCGGCAACCGCAGCCGGGTCAGCCGGTGCCGGGCCGACTCCACGACCACGATGTCCTCGCCGGCCAGCACCGCGGCACTGGGCTCGCGCAGATCGGTGGCCAGGGTGGTGACCTCGCCGGTCGCCGGGTCGTAGCGGCGCAGGGCGTGGTTGTACGTGTCGCTGACGGCCACCGAGCCGTCGGGCAGCGCCGTCACGCCCAACGGGTGCTGGAACAGGGCCTGTCCGGCGGGGCCGTCGCGGTGCCCGAAGTCGAACAGGCCGGTGCCGACCGCGGTGCGCACGGTGCCGTCGGGATCCACCCAGCGCAGGGCGCTGGTCTCGGAGTCGGCGACCCAGAGGCGGTCGGCGGTGGCGGCGAGCCCGGAGGGCTGCGCGAACCACGCCTCGGCGGCGGGCCCGTCGACCAGCCCCTCGTTGGTGGTCCCGGCCGCGACGGCCACGGTGCCGTCCTGAAGGTCGTACGTCCACAGCTGGTGGATGCCCGCCATGGCGATCCACACCTTGCCCTGCCAGAAGGCCACGTCCCAGGGCGAGGAGAGGTTGACCTCCCGGCCGGGGCCGCCGGTGGCGTCGCCCCGCATCCACTGCTCGCCCGTGCCGGCCAGGGTCGTGGTGCGGCCCGACTCCGGGTCGAAGCGCCGCAGCTTGTGGTTCACCGTGTCGGCGACGACCACGGACCCGTCCGGCAGCAGCGCCAGCCCCTGCGGCTCGTTGAACCGTGAGCGCGCCGAGGTGCCGTCCGTCGCCCCCCGGTGATCCCCCTGGCCGATCCGCCGCACGGCCGTCTCCCCGTCCGGCGCCAGCTCCACCAGCTGATGCCGGGTGGTGTCACTGACCAGGAAGTTCCCGGACGGCAGCAGCACCGCCTTGCCCGGGAACCTGAGCGCGGTCGGCTCCGGCTCCGGCGCCACGTAGGGCCCGCCGCCGCGCCGGAGCGTGCCCTTCGCCCCGTGCTCGGCCGCCAGCTCCGTCACCAGCCGCTCGATCGCGTGCACATGCCCTTCCCCGGCGTGCTGGGCGACGACGTACCCCTCGGGGTCGACGACCACGAGCGTGGGCCAGGCCCGCACCGCGTACTGCTTCCAGGTCGCGAGCTCCGGGTCGTCCAGCACGGGATGCTCCACCCCGTACCGCTCCACGGCGTCCACGACCGCCTGGTGCTCGGCCTCATGGACGAACTTCGGCGAGTGCACCCCGACGACCACGACGGTGTCGGGGTGCTTGTGCTCCAGGGCCCGCAGTTCGTCGATGACGTGCAGGCAGTTCACACAGCAGAAGGTCCAGAAGTCCAGGATCAGTACGCGGCCCCGGAAGTCGGCGAGCCTCAGGTCCTTCCCGCCGGTGTTGATCCACCCGCCGCGGCCGGTCAGCTCGGGGGCGCGGACGCGGACGCGGCGGGGTGCGGAAGCGGTCATGGATCAAGGGTGCCACCCGGCACCGACAGTCACCTCAGCGCGTGTCCGGTGGTGACGTCCACGTGGGCGGGGACCTCTTCGTGGCGGTCGCCGACGGTGGAGGTGCCGGAGGGCTCCAGCAGGAGGATGTCGGTGGGGACGGGGGCGTACGGCTTGTGCTCGGTGCCGCGGGGGACCGTGAAGACCGACAGCGGGGGCAGGACGACCGTGCGCTCCCCGGCCGGCTCCCGCAGGCTGATGTGCAGCTCGCCGCTGAGCACCAGGAAGAACTCGTCGGTGTCGTCGTGGACGTGCCAGAGGTGCTCGCCCTCCACATGGGTCACGCGGACGTCGTAGTCGTTGACCGTGGTGGCGATGCGGGGGCTCCACTGCTCGGTGAAGGAGGCGAGGGCGGCGGGCAGCGAGACGGGTTCGGGAGTCATGCCGTCATCGTGCGGGTGGCCGGGGACGGCCCACGAGTGCTAGGAATCGCACATGACGCAAGGATCCTCGCAACCGCACCGGGTGGCCGTCATCGTCGACGAGGGCACCAACCCCTTCGAGGTGGGCGTCGCCACCGAGCTGTTCGGCCTGCCGCGGCCCGAGCTCGGCCGGCCCGCCCCGCTGTACGTGGTCACGCTGTGCACGCCCACGCGCGCGGTGCGGATGAACCACGGGTTCTTCACCATGACCGGCACGGCCGGGCTCGACGCCGTGGACGACGCCGACACCCTCGTCGTGCCCGGACGCCCCGACAACGTCGTCCCGCGCGGCGCCGACGTCCTGGACGCCGTCCGCCGCACCCACGCGCGCGGGGCGCGGGTGGTCAGCTTCTGCACGGGCAGCTTCGCGCTCGCCGAGGCCGGGCTGCTGGACGGGCGCCGGGCCACCACGCACTGGATGTGGGCCGAGGCGTTCCGGGAACTGCATCCGCGGGTGCGGCTCGAACCGGACGTGCTCTTCGTGGACGAGGGGCGGATCGGCGAGGGACGGATCCTCACCGCCGCGGGGAGCGCCGCCGCGCTCGACCTCGGCCTGTATCTCGTCCGGCAGGACCACGGCGCCGAGATCGCCAACGCCGTCTCCCGGCGGCTCGTGTTCGCCGCGCACCGGGACGGCGGGCAGCGGCAGTTCGTGGAGCGGCCGGTGCCCGAGGTGCCGGACGAGTCGCTGGGGCCGCTGCTGGCGTGGGCGCAGGAGCGGCTGGGCGAGCCGTTGACGGTGGCGGAGCTGGCGGCGCGGGCCGCGGTGTCGCCGGCCACGCTCCACCGGCGGTTCCGCACCCAGCTGGGGACGACGCCGCTGGCCTGGCTGACCGGGGAGCGGGTGGCGCTGGCCTGCCGGCTGATCGAGCGCGGGGAGGAGCGGCTCGACGTCGTCGCCGCGCGCAGCGGGCTCGGTACGGCGGCCAACCTGCGCGCGCGGGTGCGGCGCGAGACCGGACTCAGCCCGTCGGCCTACCGGCGGCGTTTCGGACCGCGCCCCGGGGAAGCCCTGGTGTCATGAGATTCCTCGTACGCGACCGGCTCCTCGGCTTCGGTGACGACTACTGGATCGAGGACGACCGGGGCAACAAGACCTTCCTCGTCGACGGCAAGGCGATGCGGCTGCGCGACACCTTCGAGCTGAAGGACGCGCGGGGGCGGGTCCTGATCGACATCCGGCAGAAGATGCTCGCCCTGCGGGACACCCTGCTGATCGAGCGGGACGGCGAGCCGCTCGCGACCATCCGCCGCAAGCGGCTGTCCCTGCTGCGCAACCACTACCGGGTGGCGCTGGCCGACGGCAGCACCGAGCTGGACGTCAGCGGCCGGATCCTGGACCGGGAGTTCGCCGTGGAGTACGAGGGCGAGCTGCTCGCCGTCGTCTCCCGCCGCTGGCTGCACGTCCGGGAGACCTACGGCGTGGACGTGGTCCGGGAGGACGCGGACCCGGCGCTGCTGATCGCGGTGGCGGTGTGTGTGATCCACCTGGCGGAGAAGGAGCGGGAGGGGGACTGAATCGCCGTCACAGGCCGCGGTGACTTGTCGTCACAGGACGCGGTCCTTGAGCGCCGGGAACTGTTCCCGGGTGGCCGCGACCTTCGCCGGGTCGAACTCCACCGTGAGGATCTCCTCGCCGGGGCCCGCCTCGGCGAGGACCTCGCCCCAGGGATCCACCACGATCGAGTGACCGGCCTGCGGAACTCCCGCATGCGTCCCGGCCGCTCCACAGGCGAGCACGAACGCCTGGTTCTCCACCGCCCGCGCCTGAGCCAGCAGCGTCCAGTGCGCCCGGCGGCGCTCCGGCCAGCCCGCGGGGACGACCAGGGTCTCGGCGCCGTTGTCGACGAGCCCGCGGAAGAGTTCGGGGAAACGGAGGTCGTAGCAGGTGGCCAGGCCCAGGGTGGTCCCGGGCAGCCGGACCGTCACCAGATCGCGTCCGGCGCCCATCAGCACGGCCTCGCCCTTGTCGAAGCCGAAGCGGTGGATCTTGCGGTAGGCGG
Source organism: Streptomyces sp. NPDC002784 (assembly GCF_053592135.1). Taxonomy (NCBI): domain Bacteria; kingdom Bacillati; phylum Actinomycetota; class Actinomycetes; order Kitasatosporales; family Streptomycetaceae; genus Streptomyces; species Streptomyces sp. NPDC002784. The sequence continues at coordinate 158,866 of NZ_JBSFVD010000006.1, forward strand.
CGGCCAGGTCGCCGGAGGGGGCGAAGACCAGGGAGGTGTTGTACAGCGGTCCGTCCGGGTCGCGTTCCGGGATCGAGCCTGCGTGCAGCCAGACGCCCGCGTCGCTCGCGGCCTTCGCCATCGCCTCGTACGTCGGTCCTTCGAGCGGCTCGGCCTCCTGGGCGAACTCCTCGTAGGCGAAGGCGCCGGTGGTCCACAGCTCCGGCAGGACGACCAGATCGGCCCCGGTCTGCCGCCGTACCAGCGAGGCGGCCCGCTCCCGGCGCGAGGCGACCGATTCGCCCTCGTCTACGGCGATCTGGATCAGAGAGGCGCGCACACTACCACCGTCCTGGCATTCGACCCGATCACACGGGCCTACGATCGTCACACGAAAGCACTGCCGGGGTGCCTCTCAGGAGCGTAACTTAACGTCTCAAGACGCCCGCCGACAGCCACCTCCCACTGGCATCGCCGCCACCACCTGCCCGTGTACCGACCGCCGAGGGGTCCCGTTCCGTGAGTCTGCATCCCACCCTCCAGCCCTACGCCGACGCCTGGACCCACTCCATCGAGGCGATATCCGAGCTGGTGCTGCCCCTTGTGGAGGGGGAGTGGAACCGGCGTACGCCGTGCCCGGGCTGGTCGGTGCGGGACGTGGTGTCCCATGTCATCGGCCTGGACTGCGAGATGCTCGGCGACCCGCGGCCCATCCACACGCTGCCCCGCGATCTCTTCCACGTCACCAACGACCACCAGCGCTACATGGAGATGCAGGTCGACGTCCGCCGCCACCACACGGCGCCGGAGATGACCTCCGAGCTGGAGTACACGGTCATCCGCCGCAACCGCCAGTTGCGCAACGAGTCCCGGGACCCGGGCACGAAGGTGCGCGGTCCGCTGGGCACCGAGCAGACCCTGGAGGAGGCCATGCGGGCGCATGCCTTCGATGTGTGGGTCCATGAGCAGGACCTGCGCGCCGCGCTCGGCCGGCCGGGGAACCTCGACTCGCCGGGTGCGCAGGTGGCGCGGGACGTGCTGCTGGCGGCGCTGCCGGACATCGTGGCGGTCAAGGCCGAGGCGCCGCGCAGTTCGGCGATCGTGTTCGACGTGCACGGTCCGGTCGAGTTCCTGCGCACGATCCGGGTGGACATCCAGGGGCGGGGCACGCTGGAGACGGCGCCCGCGCTGGGGCCCGCGGCGACGCTGACCCTGGACTGGGAGACCTTCGTGCGGCTGGCCTGCGGCCGGGTGACGCCGGAGGGGGTCACGGACCGGATCAAGGCGGAGGGCGACCTGGCGCTGGCGGGGGCGATTCTGCGGAACTTCACGGTGACGAAGTAGCGGGAGCGGCACAAAGATCTTGTGGCGCACGTCAGTTCGGTGCTTGTCTGCCTCACATGACCGACACCGAGATCGACGGACCGCCCCGGCTGAGCCGCCTGACCTTCCACAACCCCCTCTCCGAGGCCCGGGCCGAACGGCTGGTGCGCCGGGTCGCGGGCAACGAGCCCTCCACCGTGCTCGACATCGGGTGCGGATGGGGCGAGTTCATGATGCGGGTGCTGGCCGCCGCGCCCGGGGCCACGGGCATCGGCGTCGACATCAACGCCGAGGATCTCGACCGTGGCCGCCGTGAGGCCGCGGAGCGCGGGCTCGCGGGGCGGGTCGAATTCCTGGAGAAGTCCGCGCGGGACGCCGACCTCGGCCCGGCCGACCTGGTGCTCTGTCTCGGGTCCAGCCAGGCCCTGAGCCCGGTGGCGCCGCCCGAGTTCACCCTGGAGGCGCTGCGCGCCCTGCGCGGGCTGGTCAACGACGGCGGCCGGGTGCTGCTCGGTGAGGGTTTCTGGGAGCGCACGCCGACCGCGGAGGAGCTGGCCGGGATGTGGCCGGGGGCCGCCGTCTCGGACCACCACGCCCTCGCGACCCTGCTCGACCTCGCCGTGACCGCCGGTTTCCGGCCCGAGTGGACGGAGACGGCGAACCTCGACGAATGGGAGGAGTTCGAGTCCGGCTACCAGGCCGACCTGGAGGTGTGGCTCGCCCGCAACCCCGGGCACCCCTCGGCGGCCGCCACCCGAGAGCGCCTCGACCGTCACCGGGCCCAGTGGATGACCTACCGCGGGGTACTGGGCATCGCCTACCTCACCCTGATCCCGGCACAGTAAGAACCCCGCCGCCGATCCCGGCCCAGCATGGACCGCGGCGCCGGTCCCAACCCAGTGGGGACCCCGCCCCCAGCCTGATGCCGGCCCAGCAGGGACCGTGGCGTCGGCCCCGGCCCAGTGGGGACCCTGCCCCCGATCTGGTCCCGCTCGGTAGGGCCCCCGCCGCCGGACCCGGCCCGGCAGGGACCCCGCCGCCGGTCCCAACCCAGTGGGGACCCCGCCCCCAGCCTGATGCCGGCCCAGCAGGGACCGTGGCGTCGGCCCCGGCCCAGTGGGGACCCTGCCCC
>NZ_JBSFVD010000006.1:161399-326165 GCF_053592135.1 Streptomyces sp. NPDC002784
CGATCTGGTCCCGCTCGGTAGGGCCCCCGCCGCCGGACCCGGCCCGGCAGGGCCCCGCCCTCAGCCTGGTCCCGGCCCAGCAGGGACCCCGCCGCCGGTCCCAACCCAGTGGGGACCCCGCCCCCAGCCTGCTCCCGGCCCAGTAAGGACCCGCCGCCGGACTGGTCCGGGGACCAGCAGGGACCCCGCCGCCGGACCCGGCCCAGCCGGGACCGTGGCGCCGGTCCCGGCCCAACAGGGCCCCCGCCCCCCGCCTGGTCGCGGCCCGGCAAGGGCCCCGTTCACGCCGGGACGTGCACCGTCTCCACCCGGCTCGCCACCAGCCGTTCCCGTTCCCGGCGGGCCGCCCGCCCGCGCAGTCGCAGGATCTGGCTGACCCCGAGCGCCTGGAGCACGAACACGGCCGAGAAGGCGATCCGGTAGTCGTCGCCGGTCGCGTCGAGCAGGACACCGACCGCGAACAGGGTCGTCATGGAGGCGACGAAACCGCCCATGTTGGTGATTCCGGAGGCGGTGCCCTGACGCTCCGGCGGATTGGCGGGGCGGGCGAAGTCGAAGCCGAGCATGGAGGCGGGGCCGCAGGCGCCGAGCACCACGCACAGCACGATCAGCAGCCACATCGGGGCGCGGTCGGCGGGGTAGGCGAGGGTCGCCGCCCACATCAGCGCGGTCGCGCCGACCGTGCCGAGCGCCAGCGGCAGCCGCGCCCCGTGGTGCCGGGCGACGAGCTGGCCGTAGACCAGGCCGATCACCATGTTGGACAGGACGACCAGGGTGAGGAGTTCGCCCGCGGTGGCGCGGGACAGACCCTGGGCCTCGACCAGGAAGGGCAGGCCCCACAGCAGCAGGAACACCATCGCCGGGAACTGGGTGGTGAAGTGCACCCACAGGCCGAGCCGCGTGCCCGGCTCCCGCCAGGACGCGGCGATCTGGCGCCGGACGTAGGCCACGCCCTGGTGCGGGACGGGCTCCGGTGCCTGGCCCTCGGGGTGGTCCTTCAGGAACAGCAGCAGCAGGACGAGGACGACGACTCCGGCGAACGCGCTGCCCGCGAAGGCGGCGGTCCAGCCGACGCCGTGCAGCAGCCGGGCCAGGACCAGGGTGGAGACCAGGTTGCCCGCCATGCCGGCGAGCCCGGCGAGCTGGGCGATCATCGGTCCGCGCCGGGCCGGGAACCAGCGGGTGCCGAGCCGCAGCACGCTGATGAAGGTCATGGCGTCCCCGCAGCCGAGCAGCGCCCGCGAGGCGAGGGCCATGCCGTACGTGGGGGAGAACGCGAACCCCAGCTGTCCCGCCGTGAACAGCACGACGCCGATGGTCAGCACCTTCTTGGTGCCGAGCCGGTCGACCAGCAGGCCGACGGGTATCTGCATGCCCGCGTAGACGAGCAGCTGGAGGATCGAGAACGTCGACAGGGCCGAGGCGTTGACGTGGAATCGGTCGGCCGCGTCGAGTCCGGCGACCCCCAGGGACGTACGGAAGATGACGGCGACGAAGTAGACCGAGACGCCGATGCCCCACACGGCGAGGGCGCGCCGGCCGCCCGGGGGATCGCCCGGCAGGGCCGCAGCGCTCATCGGACCTCACCCCGGGCCAGGTGCGAGAACCAGCCGACGTGCCGGTGGACGACGCCCACCGCCCGTTCGGCGTCACCGGAGCGCAGCGCGTCGAGGATCTCCTCGTGCTCGGTGAGGGTCTTGGCGATCCGGTCGGGGTGGGAGTGCATGACGGCGACGCCCATGCGCAGCTGGCGGTCGCGGAGTTGGTCGTAGAGGCGGGAGAGGATGTCGTTGCCGCCGCTGCGGACGATCTCGGCGTGGAAGCAGCGGTCGGTGACGGCGGCGGCGGCCAGGTCGCCGGCGGCGGCCTCGGCCTTCTGGCGGGCGAGCAGGTGTTCGAGGCGCTCGATGAGGGCGGCGGGGGCGGGCACGGCCTTGCGCGCCGCGTGCTCCTCGACCAGCAGCCGGGTCTCCACGACGTCGGCGATCTCCTGTGCCGACACCGGCAGCACCAGGGCGCCCTTCTTCGGGTAGAGCTTGATCAGCCCTTCCACCTCCAGGCGCAGCAGCGCCTCGCGCACCGGGGTGCGGGAGACCCCGACGGCCTCGGCCAGCTCGCCCTCGGTGAGCAGGGTGCCGCCCTCGTAGCGGCGGTCCAGGACGGCTTGCTTGACGTGGACGTAGACACGGTCGGCGGCGGGCGGCTGCTTCAGGGGGGCGGGGATCGGGGCAGGCGGCGCTGACGGCATGAGCACATCTTAGATACAACACGTACGCATGAGGGAGCGCGTTTCATCATGCGGACCTTCGAGATGCGGACCTTCGATTCGTCCCAGCAGCCGCACAACCTTCTGTGCTAGTTACGTGTCACACACTTGCGGCCCCATCTCCATCCCCCTCCAACTCGGCCGCACACCAGGGGCATTCGACTGCATACGGGGTATTTGTGTTGAAAACCGCATATCAGGGCTTCCGCGTTCGCAGGGCCGCAGCCGTCGTGGTCACGACCGGCGCGATGTTCGTCACCGGAGCCCTCACCGCGGCACCGGCGCAGGCCGTGACGACGCCCAGCATCACCGCCAAGGGCGGGTACCTGATGAACAGCGCCACAGGCAAGACGCTCTACTACAAGTCCCCCAACACCAAGCGGCTGACCGCCTCCACCACGAAGATCATGACCGCCAAGGTCGTGCTCGCGCAGTCGAACCTGAACCTGGACGCCAAGGTCACCATCAAGAAGGCGTACAGCGACTACATCGTGTCCCGGGGCGCCTCGTCGGCCCGGCTGATCGTCGGCGACAAGGTCACCGTCCGTCAGCTGCTCTACGGGATGATGCTGCCGTCCGGCTGCGACGCGGCCATGGCCCTCGCCGACAAGTTCGGCACCGGCTCGACGGTCTCGGCCCGCACCAAGAACTTCATCGCCAAGATGAACAACAAGGCCAAGCAGCTCGGCATGACGAACACGCACTTCGACTCGTTCGACGGCATCAGCAATGGCTCGAACTACTCCACGCCGAAGGACCTGACGCTGCTCGCCCGCAGCGCGATGAAGCACTCCGCCTTCAAGTCCGTCGTCAAGACCACGTCGTACACGGCGAAGACGGTCACCAGCAGCGGTTCCATCCGCACCATGGCGGCCTGGAAGAACACCAACACGCTGCTCGGCTGGAACGGCACGCTCGGCGTCAAGACGGGCTCCGGCACCTCGTCCAAGTACTGCCTGGTGTTCGCCGCCACCAAGAACGGCGAGTCCGTGATGGGCGCCGTGCTCACCTCGTCCTCGGCGGCCAGCCGCACGACGGACGTGCAGAAGCTCATCAACTACGGCTACGCCAAAATCAGCTGACACCTACTCGGAGCGTTCATAGTGATAACCGGCATCAAGGGCGTACGCCTGCGCCGCACCGCCGCCGTCGTGGCCACCACCGGCGCGCTGGTCGCGGGCGGCGCCCTGGCTGCGCCCGCCCAGGCCGCGACCGCACCCACGGTCAGCGCCAAGGGCGCCTTCATGCTCGACAGCACGACCGGCTCCACGCTGTACAGCAAGTCCGCCGACACCAAGCGGCCCATGGCGAGCACCACCAAGATCATGGCGGCCCGCGTGGTGCTGGCCATCCCGGACGTGAACCTGGACACCAAGGTCACCATCAAGCAGGCCTACCGGGACTACGTCGCCGCCAAGCAGGCGAGCACCGCGGACCTGAAGACCGGCGACAAGGTCACCGTCCGCCAGCTGCTGCACGCGCTGATGCTGCCGTCCGGCTGCGACGCCGCGATGGCCCTCGCCGACAAGTTCGGCACCGGCACCACGGTCGCCGCCCGCACCAAGAACTTCATCGCCAAGATGAACAAGAAGGCCGACGCGCTCGGCCTGACGAACACGCACTTCGACTCGTTCGACGGCAACTCCACGCAGAACACCAACTACACGACGCCGCGCGACCTCGCGAAGCTCACCCGCAGCGCGATGAAGTTCTCGGCGTTCGCGGGCATCGTCAAGAAGACCAAGACGGTGCAGTACGCCACGTCGAGCGCCGGCGCCACCCGCACCTACACCTGGTACAACACCAACACGCTGCTCGGCTCCTACAGCGGCGCGCTCGGTGTGAAGACCGGCACCAACACCCCGTCCGGCCCGTGCCTGGTCTTCGCCGGCACCCGCAACGGCAAGACGGTGGTGGGCGTGCTCCTCAACGACCCCAACCGGTACACGGACGCGGCCAAGCTGATGGACTACGCCTTCGGTTCGACGACGGCGTCCACGATGCAGCTGCGGACGCTTCCGTCCGGCGCCCAGCGCGACTGATCCCCCGGGAACAGCCGGAAGGGGCCCACCACGAGCACGTGGTGGGCCCCTTCCCGTGGTTGCTACGCCCAGGTGATCAGCCGCTTGGGCTGCTCCAGGACCGCCGCCACGTCGGCCAGCACCTTCGAGCCCAGCTCGCCGTCGACCAGGCGGTGGTCGAAGGAGAGGGCCAGGGTGGTGACCTGGCGGGGCTTGACCTTGCCCTTGTGGACCCACGGCTGGAGCTTGATCGCGCCGACCGCGAGGATCGCGGACTCCCCGGGGTTGAGGATCGGGGTGCCGGTGTCGACGCCGAAGACGCCGACGTTGGTGATGGTCACCGTGCCGCCCTGCATCGCGGCGGGGGACGTCTTGCCGTCCCGCGCCGTGGCGACCAGCTCGCCCAGGGACTCGGCCAGCTGGGGCAGGGTCTTGTCGTGCGCGTCCTTGATGTTCGGCACGATCAGACCGCGCGGGGTGGCCGCGGCGATGCCCAGGTTGACGTAGTGCTTGACCACGATCTCCTGGTTCGCCTCGTCCCAGGAGGCGTTGATGTCCGGGTTGCGCTTGATGGCGACCAGCAGGGCCTTGGCGATCAGCAGGAGCGGGTTGACCCGCAGCCCCTGCATGTCCTTGTCCTGCTTCAGCTCCTCGACCAGCTTCATCGTGCGGGTCACGTCCACCGTCACGAACTCCGTGACGTGCGGGGCCGTGAACGCCGAGCCCACCATCGCCGCCGCGGTGGCCTTGCGGACCCCCTTGACCGGGATCCGGGTCTCCCGCGCGCCGTCGTACGCCGCCACGGGCGCCGTGGCGGCCGGGGCGGGGGCGGGGGCGGCCACCGCGGGCTCCGGGGCCTTCGGCGGGGCCACGGCCGCGTGGACGTCCTCGCGGGTGATGATGCCGTCCGGGCCGGACGGGACCACCGTGCTGAGGTCGACCCCGAGGTCCTTGGCGAGCTTGCGCACCGGCGGCTTGGCCAGCGGGCGCTCCTTCACCACCGCGGGACCGTGGCCGTTCAGCTCGGTCTGCACCGCCTGCACGGCCTGGACCGGGGCCTCCTGCACCGGGACCGCCGGGCCCTTGCGCGGGCGGCGCTTGGTGGAGGACTCGGCCACGCCGTAGCCGACCAGGACCGGCTTGCGGCCCTCGGGCTTCTTCTCCTGCACGGGCTCCTGAACGGGCTCCGGAGCGGCTTCGGGGGCCGCCGCACCGCCCGACACGTCCACCGCGATGATCGACGTGCCCACGTCCACCGTGGTGCCCTCGGGGAAGTGCAGCGCGCGGACCACACCGTCGTAGGGGATGGGCAGCTCGACGGCGGCCTTGGCCGTCTCGACCTCGCACACCACCTGGCCGTCGGTCACCGTGTCACCGGGCTGGACGTACCACTTGAGGATCTCCGCCTCGGTGAGGCCCTCACCGACATCCGGCATCTTGAATTCGCGTACGGACGCTTCCGTCATCGTCGTCACGACCCTCTCCTCAGTACGCCAGGGCACGGTCGACGGCGTCGAGCACCCGGTCCAGGCCCGGCAGGTACTCCTCCTCCAGGCGCGCCGGCGGGTACGGGGCGTGATAGCCGCCGACCCTGAGCACCGGAGCCTCCAGGTGGTAGAAGCAGCGCTCGGTGATCCGGGCGGCGATCTCCGCGCCGGAGCCGAAGAACACCGGCGCCTCGTGGACCACGACCAGGCGGCGGGTCTTCTCCACCGACGCCTGGATGGTGTCGAAGTCCAGCGGGGAGACCGAGCGCAGGTCCAGGACCTCCAGGGAGCGGCCCTCCTCGGCGGCCGCGTCGGCGACCTCCTGGCAGAGCTTCACCATCGGCCCGTAGGCGGCGAGGGTGACGTCGGTGCCGGCGCGGACGACCTGCGCCTTGTGCAGCGGTCCGGGGATCGCCTCGGTGTTGACCTCGGCCTTGTCCCAGTAGCGCCGCTTGGGCTCGAAGAAAATCACCGGGTCGTCGCTCTGGATGGCCTGCTGCATCATCCAGTACGCGTCGGAGGAGTTCGACGGGGACACGATTTTCAGGCCCGCCACATGCGCGAACAGCGCCTCGGGCGACTCCGAGTGGTGCTCGACCGCGCCGATGCCGCCGCCGTAGGGGATGCGCACGACGACCGGGAGCTTGACCTTGCCCAGGGAGCGGGCGTGCATCTTGGCGAGCTGGGTGACGATCTGGTCGTAGGCCGGGAAGACGAAGCCGTCGAACTGGATCTCCACCACCGGGCGGTAGCCGCGCAGCGCGAGGCCGATCGCGGTGCCGACGATGCCGGACTCGGCGAGCGGGGTGTCGATGACCCGCTCCTCGCCGAAGTCCTTCTGCAGCCCGTCGGTCACCCGGAAGACACCGCCGAGCTTGCCGACGTCCTCGCCCATGACGAGCACCTTGGGGTCGGCCTCCAGGGCCTTGCGCAGCGATTCGTTGATCGCCTTGGCGAGAGCCATCTTCTCGGCCATGTCACTTGCCCCCTTCAGCGTCCGCGAACGACGCCTGGTAGGCGGCGAACTGGGCTCGCTCCTCGTCGACGAGCGCATGCCCGTCCGCGTACACGTTCTCGAAGATGGCGAAGTGGTCCGGGTCCGGCATGGCACGGACCGCCTCGCGCACTCGCTTGCCCAACGCCTCGGACTCGGTCTCCAGTTCCGCGAAGAATCCCTCGTCCGTGTGGTGTGCGGACTCCAGGTACTGGCGAAGGCGCAGGATCGGGTCCTTGGCCTCCCAGGCCTGGCGCTCCTCGTCGCCCCGGTAGCGGGTCGGGTCGTCGGAGGTGGTGTGCGCGCCCATGCGGTAGGTGTACGCCTCGACCAGCGTCGGCCCCTCGCCGCTGCGGGCCCGCTCCAGGGCCCACTTGGTGACCGCGAGGCAGGCCAGGACGTCGTTGCCGTCCACCCGGACGCCCGGGAAGCCGTAGCCCTGCGCGCGCTGGTAGAGCGGGACGCGGGTCTGCTTCTCGGTCGGCTCGGAGATCGCCCACTGGTTGTTCTGGCAGAAGAACACCACCGGCGCGTTGTAGACGGCCGAGAAGGTGAACGACTCCGCGACATCGCCCTGGCTGGAGGCGCCGTCGCCGAAGTAGGCGATCACCGCGCTGTCCGCCCCGTCCTTGGCGATGCCCATCGCGTAACCGGTGGCGTGCAGGGTCTGCGAGCCGATGACGATCGTGTACAGCTGGAAGTTGTTGCTGTTCGGGTCCCAGCCGCCGTTGTTCACGCCGCGGAACATGCCGAGCAGATTGGTCGGGTCGACCCCGCGGCACCAGGCGACGCCGTGCTCGCGGTAGGTCGGGAAGACGTAGTCGTCCTCGCGGGTGGCCCGGCCCGAGCCGATCTGGGCGGCCTCCTGGCCGAGCAGGGAGGCCCACAGGCCCAGCTCGCCCTGGCGCTGCAGGGAGGTGGCCTCGGCGTCGAAACGGCGGGTGAGCACCATGTCGCGGTACAGACCGCGCAGGTCTTCGGGGGTGAGGTCGGCGACGTACTGGTCGTACTCGGCGTTCTTGACGCGCTTGCCCTCGGGCGTCAGCAGCTGTACCAGCTCGGGCTTGGGGCTCGGGGACTTCTTGGTCCCGGCGCTGCGTCGCGGCTTGCGCGCGGCAGTGCTCTCCACGGTCACGTGTGCTCCTCCGTCGGTCCGGTCCCCCGGGGTTGCCGGTGAAACCAGTGCGGCTCACCTGGTCCGACACCCGTGCACGGGGTGGGTGTCACTCGGCCGGAACAGGCGTGACAGGTGCCCCGGCGAGCGCCCTGCAACCATCACGTTACCCAGTGCTCCACATTTCTGTGAAACCCCGTTTGACCTGCGATTTTGCTTGGATTTCCAAGTAAATCGCGAGGGGCTCGAAGAGTACTGGTCACAGCCTTGCAGGAGGCCGGAGCAACGGCACGTTATCCCGCGCACCCAGCCCAGAGGAAGACTTTGTGCCGCTGACTTGCGGCGGGCGAAGATGGAGAAATCCGGGTATTCCTTCCGGGCGTCCGGGACGACCGCCGACGCGATCGTGCGCGATTCGGCAATTCGGCGGGCGCGACGGTATCGAAAGCCACTTCGGGAGCGTCTCGTGACCAAAAGCGACTGACGCTGGCTTTCTGTGACAACGCCCAGCTCACGGGGCCGGTGAGTGCCCTAGCATCTGCCGCGTGCCGCGCCCTTGTGTACCACCCCCCGTGCATCCCGCGCCCCCGCTGGGCGCCCTGCTCCGCCAGTACGCCGCCGGCGGCGCCGTCGCCTGCGTCCCCGTGGACCAGGGGCTGCTCAACCGCGGCTACCGGCTCCGCACGACCCGCGGCCGGTACTTCCTCAAGCACCACTTCGACCCCGAGACCGCCGACCCCGCCGCCATCGCCCGCCAGCACCGGGCCACCCGGCGCCTGGCCGACCTCGGCGTCCCGGTCGCGCCGCCGCTGCCGGGGCGGGACGGCCGTACCGTCGCGGTGATCGGCGGCCACGCCTACGCCCTGCACCCCTGGATCGACGGCCGGCACCGGCACGGCGGCCAGCTCGCCCCGGGGCAGTGCGCCCGGCTCGGGGCGCTGCTCGGGGCGGTGCACGCGGGCCTGGAGCGCGTGATGCCGCCGGAGGGGCGGGCACCCGCGGTGAGCGCGGACCCCGAGGAGACCTTCGTCCTCATCGAGGACCTGCTCGCCCGGGTGCGCCGGCACCGGCCCGCCGACTCCTTCGACACGCTGGCCCGCCACCGGCTGCTGGAACGGCGCGCGCTGCTGGCACGGCACGCCGGCCGGCGCCCGCCGTGCGGCGGCTCGGTGGGGTGGGTGCACGGGGACTTCCACCCGTTCAACCTGCTGTACCGGGGCGACGCCCCCGCCGCGATCGTCGACTGGGACCGGCTCGGGGTGCAGCCGCGCGCGGAGGAGGCGGTACGGGCCGCCGCGATCTTCTTCGTGCGGCCCGTCGGCACGCTTGACCTGCCGAAGGTACGGGCCTATACGCGCGCGTACCGGCGCACCGCGGGCGCCACGCCCTCCGAGCTGGCGGCGGCCGTGCACCGGGTGTGGTGGGAGCGCCTGAACGACTTCTGGATGCTGCGCTGGCACTACGAACGCGGCGACACCCGCGCGGACGCGCAGTTCCCGGCCGCCTCGGCGCTGGCGGTGTGGTGGACCCGGGAGTACGACCGGGTGTGCGACGCGTTCGTGGGATGAGGCCCGCGGACGCGACCCGTCAGTCCTCGCCGCCGACGCCGCCGTCGGTGCCGCCGCCGGTGGTGCCGCCGATGACCTCGTCGGTGGGTTCTTCCGTCGGTTCGTCCGTGGGCTCGCCGGTCGGCTCCTCGGTCGTCGGCTCGTCCGTCGGCTCCGTGGTGGTCGGCTCGTCCGTCGGCTCCGGCTCCGTCGGCGACGGGGTGACCGAAGGCTGCTCGGGAGGGGTCCAGCCCGAGCCGCCGCCGGTGCCCGAACTGTCGTCGGTGGCCGTGTCGGTGGGCTCCTCGGTCGCCTCGTCGGTCGGCTCCTCGCTGGCCGTCTCGTCGTCCTTGGACTGCGTGGCGGTCGGCGACTTGGTGGTGTCCGTGTCGGAGCTCTTGCCGTTGTCGCCGTTGAGCGCGAGGGCGACGCCCGCCGCGATGGCGATCACCGCGAGAACGGCGAGGATCCACAGCTTGCCCCGGCCGCTGCCCCGGTTGCCCTGCCCCTCGAAGCCGCCGTCGTCCCCGCCGCCGTACCGGCCGCCGGGCAGGATCGGCTGCGGGATCGCGGAGGTGCTGGAGGCGTCCGCGCCGGGGTGGCCCATCACCGCGGTCTGCGCGAAGCCCGCCGCGGGGGTGTGCCGGCCGTCGTGCAGGTGGACCGGCCCGGTGTTCCAGGTGCCGGTGTGGCCGCCCTGGTCGTAGAGCATCTGCAGGCCGTACTGGACCAGGCCGCGCATCTCCTCGGCGGTCTGGAAGCGGTCGTCCGGCTCCTTGGCGAGGGAGCGCATGACCAGGCCGTCCAGCTCCGGCGGGCAGGCGTCGGAGGCCTCGGACGGGGGCGTCGGGATGTCCTGGACGTGCTGGTAGACCACCGAGAGCGGGGTCTCGCCGGTGAACGGGGGCCGCAGCGCGAGGAGTTCGTAGAGGAGACAGCCCGTCGCGTACAGGTCGGAGCGGTGGTCGACCGCCTTGCCGAGCGCCTGCTCGGGGGAGAGGTACTGGGGCGTGCCCATGACCATGCCGGTCTGGGTCATCGTCGTGGACGCCCCGTGCAGGGCGCGGGCGATGCCGAAGTCCATGACCTTGACGGCGCCGTTGTTGGTGATGATGACGTTCGCCGGCTTGATGTCGCGGTGCACGATGCCGTGCTGGTGCGAGTAGGCGAGCGCCTCCAGCACACCGGAGACGATGATCAGCGCCTGCTCGGGGCCGGGCGCCTCGGCGTTGAGCAGGAGGTCGCGGATGGTGCGGCCCTCGACCAGCTCCATGACGATGTACGGCACGCTCTGGCCGCCCACGAAGTCCTCGCCGGAGTCGTACACGGCGACGATGGCGTGGTGGTTGAGGCCGGCCACCGACTGTGCCTCGCGGGTGAAGCGGGCCTTGGAGACCGGGTCCTCGGCGAGGTCGGCGCGCAGCAGCTTGACCGCGACGGTGCGTCCCAGCCGGACGTCCTCCGCCGCGAAGACCTCGGCCATGCCGCCCCGGCCGAGTCTGCGGGTGAGCCGGTACCGGCCGTCGCCGACCAGCCCGCCGTTCCCCCACAGCTCCGGCGCATCTGACATACCGCCGCCAGTCGCCTCGGGGTCGGACGGGCCCTGAGCGCGCTGCTGTGCCATCAGTCCTCGCCGTCGTTTCTGCCCGCGGTGCGCGCGGTGTTGTTACGGTCTCCGTCGGCCACGCTACAGCCTCCGCGCAAGCCGCCGGTCCGGGACGGACCAGCGGCCGGTCCGTGACAGACCGGCCATGAAACCCGCTAGCCGGTCCGTCGTGCAAATTCTGTGTACCGGCCGTACGGCCCCTGTAACGCTTGCGCGACGCTTCTTTCGCGTACGGTCACGGATCGGGCACCGAGCTTGACGTGTCAGTGCCCTGGGGCAGACTTGGCCGGGAATAGCACTGTCGATCAACGACAGATCGTCGACAAACGCCGGGCCAACGGGCTATGGGGGACGCGGAGACATGAGCCAGGACGGCGCACAGGGGCGGTATGCGGGACGGGCGCTGGCGGCCGGCCGCTATCAGCTGCGCGACTTGCTCGGCGAGGGCGGCATGGCCTCGGTGCACCTGGCCTACGACGCGGTGCTGGACCGTCAGGTCGCGGTCAAGACGCTGCACACCGAACTCGGCCGCGAGCAGGCCTTCCGCGAGCGCTTCCGCCGCGAGGCCCAGGCCGTGGCCAAGCTCACCCACACCAACATCGTCTCGGTCTTCGACACCGGCGAGGACGATGTCGACGGGATGACCACTCCGTACATCGTCATGGAGTACATCGAGGGCCGCCCGCTCGGCTCGGTGCTCGACGAGGACGTACGGCAGCACGGCGCGATGCCCGCCGACAAGGCGCTGAAGATCACCGCGGATGTGCTGGCGGCGCTGGAGATCAGCCATGAGATGGGGCTGGTCCACCGCGACATCAAGCCGGGCAACGTGATGATGACCAAGCGCGGCGTCGTCAAGGTCATGGACTTCGGCATCGCCCGCGCCATGCAGTCCGGTGTCACCTCGATGACCCAGACCGGCATGGTCGTCGGCACCCCGCAGTACCTCTCCCCCGAGCAGGCGCTCGGCCGCGGCGTGGACGCGCGCTCCGACCTCTACTCGGTCGGCATCATGCTCTTCCAACTGGTCACCGGGCGGCTGCCGTTCGACGCGGACTCGCCGCTGGCGATCGCGTACGCGCACGTGCAGGAGGAGCCGGTGGCTCCCTCCTCCGTCAACCGCTCGCTGCCGCCGGCCGTGGACGCGCTGGTGGCCCGCGCGCTGAAGAAGAACCCCAACGAGCGTTTCCCCAGCGCCGAGGCCATGCGCGACGAGTGCCTGCGGGTGGCGTCCTCCTTCCGGGCCGCCGCGCCGAACATCGTGCCGGGCTCGCCGGCCGCCAGCGGCTCGGGCGTCGGTTCGGCGGTGTTCCCGCCGGTCGACCAGTCGACGTCGGCGCCCACCGGCCCGGTCCACACGCCGTACCAGCCGGCCCCGAACCCGTACGGCACCCCGGCGCCCACCCCGGCTCCGTCCTACGGCTATCCGCAGCAGCCCGGCTACCAGACCCCGGCGTCCGCGGGCTACGGCGCGACTCCGCCGCCGTACAACATCACCCCGCAGCCGGCCGGGTCCGGTTCCGGGGGCGGGGGCCGGAACAACAAGCCGGTGATCATCGGTTCGATCGTGGTGTCCGTGCTCGCGGTGGGCGGGCTGGTCGCCGCGCTGACGCTGAGCGGCGGGGGCACGAAGGACGAGGGCGGCGCGAGCCCCAGCCCGTCGGCGACGACGGCGGAGGGCTACCGCGGCCCGGACCCGAGCCGGACGATCGACCCGGAGGAGTGCAGCGAGCCCCAGGAGTCGTACAACGACCCCAAGAAGGTGGAGATGCCCAACTTCGCCTTCAAGAACATCGACTCGGTGAAGAAGTGCCTGAAGGCCGCCGGCTGGTCGGCCGACACCCGGGACGTCGACGAGTCCACCTGGGGCGACGGCACGGTGATGAAGCAGTTCCCCGCCGCGGGCACGGACATCGACCCCGAGGACCCAGGCACCTTCCAGTTCGACGTCTCCACGGGCAACCCGGCGTGACCGGGCTGCCCGCTGCTCGTCGGCGGTAGGGGTCGGTCCCGGGCTACAGGTAGGGCCCGCCCGAGCGGCCGCCCGGGTGGTGCTGGTCCTCGCCCTCGTGGCCGACGCCCGGGGGCAGGGCCCGGCGCATCTGCTCCAGCTGGGCGCGGGCGGCCATCTGCTGGGCGAACAGCGTGGTCTGGATGCCGTGGAAGAGGCCCTCCAGCCAGCCGACCAACTGGGCCTGCGCGATGCGCAGTTCCGCGTCGGACGGGGTCGCCTCGTCGGTGAAGGGCAGGGACAGCCGCTCCAGTTCCTCGACCAGCTCCGGGGCCAGACCGTCCTCCAGCTCCTTCACCGAGCTGGCATGGATCTCCTTGAGCCGGACCCGGCTGGCCTCGTCGAGAGGGGCCACGCGGACCTCCTCCAGCAGCTGTTTGATCATGCTGCCGATCCGCATGACCTTCGCCGGCTGTTCGACCATCTCCGTCACGGGAACCTCACGGGAGTCCTCGTCGCCTCCGCCGCCGATGGACATCCCGTCCTGGCCCACGACCAGGATCTGCGGATTCTCCGGCGACCGTTCGTTCCTCGGCATCTCCATGCCGCCATTCTCTCGCACGCCTGCATCCCATCAGCGTGGTGCCCCCCACGGCAGGTGATCCACCGTTTACGTACGGGGACTTTCCGTCACCCGGTGGCGGAGTCCGGCATGCCCGACATGGCGGTCAGTGTGAGGCTTGTGCCGTGACTCGATGGCTGCGGACAGTACGGGCGACGGCGCTGGCCGTCGTCCTGGTGGCGGGCTGGGGGTGCCCGGTGGCGTACGGCGAGGAGGCCACGCCCTCGGCGTCCGGGTCGGCCTCCCCCTCGCCCTCCTGGGCCGGAAGCGTGGCCGGGCAGGGGCGGGAGCGGCCCGGCCGCCAGTGGGTGATCGTGCCCGAGGAGGAGACGCCCCCGGCCGAGCCCTCCCGGGCGGCTCCGGCGGAGGCGGTCGGCTCCCCCGTGCCGGCCGGGCAGGACGTCGTACGGGCCGAGCCCGTCATTCCGGTACTGCCGCTGGGCAGCGGCCTGGTGCTGATCGGGCTCGGTCTCGGGCTGGCCTTCCTGGGGCTGCGGCTCAGACGGACGGACTGAACGGACTGAGCCGCCCGCCCCTGATCCACCTGGCCCCTCCCGAGCAGCCCGCCCGCCCCTGATCCACCTAACCCGTCACGAGCAGCACCTTTCCGACGTGCCCGCTCTCCTCCACGATCCGGTGCGCGTCCGCCGCGTCCCGCATCGGGACCTCCCGGTCGACCACCGGACGCACGTGACCGCCGTCCAGCAGCGGCCACACATGCTCGCGTACGGCCGCCACGATCGCCGTCTTCTCGGTCAGCGGGCGGGCCCGCAGCGAGGTCGCGCTGATCGCGGCCCGCTTGCTCAGCAGGGTGGCGATGTTCAGCTCGCCCTTGATGCCGCCCTGCATGCCGATGATCGCGAGGCGGCCGTTGACCGCGAGGGCCCGGACATTGCGGTCCAGGTACTTGGCGCCCATGTTGTCGAGGATGACGTCGGCGCCCGCCCCGTCGGTGGCCTTCCTGACCTCCTCCACGAAGTCCTGCTCCCGGTAGTTGACCAGGATGTCCGCGCCCAGCTCGGCACACCGGTCCAGCTTCCGCGGGGTGCCGGCGGTGACCGCGACCTTCGCGCCGACGGCCTTGGCGAGCTGGATCGCCATCGTGCCGATGCCGCTGGAGCCGCCGTGCACCAGCAGCGTCTCGCCCGGCCGCAGGTGGGCGATCATGAAGACGTTCGACCAGACCGTGCAGACCACCTCGGGCAGCGCCGCCGCCCGCACCAGGCCCACGCCCCGGGGCACGGGCAGCAGCTGCCCGGCCGGGACGACGACCTTCTCGGCGTAACCGCCGCCCCCGAGCAGCCCGCACACCTCGTCGCCCACGGACCAGCCGGAGACCCCGGGGCCGATCTCGGCGATCCGGCCCGAGCACTCCAGGCCCGGGTAGGGGGACGTGCCGGGCGGCGGGTCGTAGAAGCCCTGCCGCTGGAGGATGTCGGCCCGGTTCACGGCGCTCGCCGCCACCTCGACCAGGACCTCGCCCTCTCCGGGCACCGGATCCGGTACCTCGGCCCAGACCAGCGCCTCGGGCCCACCGGGTTCGTCAATCGTGATCGCATGCATGAGGGCGACGCTACTCCTCGGTCCCTGGTCCCATCCCGGTTCGGTCCTTGGACCGGTTCCCCCGAAAAACCCTGTGCGCAACCGATGAGTTTGCGCGACGGTAAAGGTCTTTCCCTGCGTAAACCCGTGTACGCGGAAGGACATCCCACCATGAGCCAGCACACGTCAGCCCTGGCCATCGAGACGGCGGGCCTGGTGAAGACGTTCGGCGAGACCAGGGCCGTCGACGGCGTCGACCTGTCGGTCCCGGCCGGTACCGTCTACGGCGTCCTCGGCCCGAACGGCGCCGGAAAGACCACCACCGTGAAGATGCTCGCCACCCTGCTGCGCCCCGACGGGGGCGAGGCCCATGTCTTCGGCCACGACGTCGTGCGCGAGGCCGACGAGGTACGCGGCCGGGTCAGCCTGACCGGCCAGTACGCCTCCGTCGACGAGGACCTCACCGGCACCGAGAACCTGGTGCTGCTGGCCCGCCTCCTCGGCCACGCCAAGCAGGCCGCCCGGCACCGCAGCGAACAGCTCCTGGAGGCCTTCGGACTGACCGATGCGGCCGGCAAGCAGGTCAAGCACTACTCGGGAGGCATGCGGCGCCGTATCGACATCGCCGCGTCCATTCTCAACACGCCCGATCTGCTCTTCCTCGACGAGCCGACGACCGGGCTCGACCCGCGCAGCCGCAACCAGGTGTGGGACATCGTGCGGGCGGTGGTCTCCCAGGGCACCACCGTGCTGCTGACCACGCAGTACCTGGACGAGGCCGACCAGCTGGCCTCCCGGATCGCGGTCATCGACCACGGCAAGGTGATCGCCGAGGGCACCAAGGGCGAGCTGAAGGCGTCCGTGGGCGCCGGGTCCGTCCATCTGCGGCTGCGGGATCCCGAGCAGCGGCCGGAGGCGGAGCGGGTGCTGCGGCTCGCGCTGGACACGGACGTCCAGCTGGAGCCCGACCCGGTGGCGCTGACCGCCCGGCTCGGCGCCGCGACCGGCGACAGCGCGGCGGAGCAGGCCTCGCGGGCGCTCGCCGAGCTGTCCCGCAGCGGCATCACCGTCGACAACTTCTCGCTGGGCCAGCCCAGCCTGGACGAGGTCTTCCTCGCCCTCACCGGACACGACACCAGCCACGACACCAAGGACGAGGTGGCGGCATGAGCACCGCGACAACCCCAGAGGCCAAGGAACTCGCCCCGGTCAGCGCCGACTCGCTCGCCGCGCTGCTGGTGACCGGTGAGCGGCCGCCCCGGCCGAGCGCGCTGTCGGCCTCGCTGACCTTCGGCTGGCGGGCGATGCTGAAGATCAAGCATGTGCCGGAGCAGCTCTTCGACGTCACCGCGTTCCCGATCATGATGGTGCTGATGTACACCTACCTGTTCGGGGGCGCCCTGGCCGGGTCCCCGAAGGAGTACATCCAGTTCCTGCTGCCGGGCATCCTGGTGATGTCGGTCGTGATGATCACGATGTACACGGGTGTCTCGGTCAACACCGACATCGAGAAGGGCGTCTTCGACCGGTTCCGGTCGCTGCCGATCTGGCGGCCGTCGACGATGGTCGGCTATCTGCTGGGCGACGCCCTGCGCTACACCATCGCCTCCGTGGTGATGCTCGTCGTCGGCATGATCATCGGTTACCGCCCGGACGGCGGGGTCGCCGGCGTGGTCGCCGGGATCGCGCTGCTGGTGGTGTTCTCGTTCGCGTTCTCGTGGATCTGGACGATGTTCGGGCTGCTGCTGCGCACCGAGAAGTCGGTGATGGGCGTCAGCATGATGGTGATCTTCCCGCTGACCTTCCTGTCCAACGTCTTCGTCGACCCGAAGACCATGCCGGGCTGGCTGCAGGCGTTCGTCAACAACAGCCCCATCACCCACCTGTCCTCCGCGGTGCGGGAGCTGATGGCGGGTGACTGGCCGGCCGACGAGATCGCCTGGTCGCTGGGGTGGGCCGGGCTGTTCGTGCTGGTCTTCGGGCCGATCACGATGCGGCTGTACAACCGCAAGTAGTCAGAGAGCAGTCAGTCCTGGGGAATCGGGCGGACGTCGGGCGCGATCTGGACGCCCGGCGTGGCCCGGACGATGGTGATGACCCGGTCCGTCGCCTCCAGGGTGCCGACGGCCGGGTCGTCGTATCCGAGCACCCGGTGCCCGCGGACGACGCTCACCACCAGGTCGGACGTCTCCCGGGGCCCCTTGCCCACCTCGGCCTTTATGACCGGCCGTTCGACGATGTCGAGCCCGCTGCCCTGCTGGATCAGGTCCTCCATCACCATGCCGGCCGCCGGGCTGAGCACCGACAGGCCGAGCAGCCGTCCGGCCGCGCTGGCGCTGGTGATGACCGCGTCGGCGCCGGACTGCTTGAGCAGCGGGGCGTTCTCCTCCTCGCGGACCGCGGCCACGATCTTCGCCCCGCGGTTGAGCTGGCGGGCCGTCAGCGTCACCAGCACGGCGGTGTCGTCGCGCTGGGTGGCGATGATGATCTTCCGGGCCTTGTGCACCTCGGCCCGCATCAGCACATCGCTGCGGGTCGCGTCGCCCACGATCCCCGCGTAGCCCTCGGCGGTGGCGGCGTCGATCACCTTGGTGGAGGGGTCGACCACCACCACCTGCTCCTTCTTCAATCCCGTCGCGCAGACGGTCTGGATCGCCGAGCGTCCCTTGGTACCGAAGCCGACGACGACGGTGTGGTCGCGCAAGGCGGACCTCCAGCGGTTCAGACGCCATTCCTCCCGAGTGCGCTCGGTGAGGACTTCCAGCGTGGTGCCGACCAGGATGATCAGGAACAGCACCCGCATGGGCGTGATGACAAGGATGTTGGTGAGCCGGGCGGCGTCACTGACCGGGGTGATATCGCCGTATCCCGTGGTGGAGAGGCTGACGGTCGCGTAGTAGAAGGCGTCGAGCAGGTCGACGGAGTCATCGGAGCTGTCGCCGTAGCCGTCGCGGTCGGCGTAGACGAGGAGCGCCGTCGCCACCAGCAACGACAGCGCCATGATCACCCGCTTGGCGACCTGGCGGAACGGGTGCTCGACCACCTTCTTCGGCAGCTTCACCCGGTGGGTCACCAGGTGTTCGTCCGGCTGGCGGGCGATGACGTCGTAGCCCGGAAGTCTCACGTCAAACACACCCCGATCCCAGAGGACGCCCACGGCAGGTCCAGCAGTTCCGCCTCCGCACCGGCCGCGGTCCCGCCCGGCGGTACGACGGCCAGGGCGTCGGCGGCCGCGATGCCCCGCAGCATCGCCGGGCCGTTGTAGTGCAGCGGCACGGCATGGTCACCGCGCAGCACGACGGGCACCAGCCGGGTGTCGTACGGATGCCCGTGCGCCGCGTCCTGCAAGGGCAGGGTGTAGGGCTCGGGGGCGGGCCGGGCCGTGAGGGCGCACAGCAGGGGCTCGGCGAGCGTCAGCAGGCCGGAGACGGCCGCGAGGGGGTTGCCCGGCAGGCCGACCAGGTGCTGGTCCTCCTTGAGGCGGGCCAGCAGCATGGGGTGGCCCGGACGCACCTTGACGCCGTCGACCAGCAGCTCGGCGCCCAGGCGGCGCAGGGTGGGGTGGACATGGTCCACGGGGCCGGAGGCGGTGCCGCCGGTGGTGACGATCAGCTCGGCCTCGGAGTAGGCGAGGGCCTTGTGCAGCGCCTCGGCGTCGTCGCCCAGGCGGCGCACGGTGGTGACCTCGGCGCCGAGCGCGCGCAGCCAGGGCGGCAGCATCGGGCCGAGCGCGTCCCGGATCAGCCCGTCGTGCGGCAGCCCTTCGGTGAGCAACTCATCGCCCAGGACGAGCACTTCGACGCTCGGGCGGGGCAGGGCGGTGACGCTGTCGTAGCCCGCCGCGGCGGCCAGGCCCAGGACGGCCGGGGTCACCAGGGTGCCGACGGCGAGGAGTTGGTCGCCGGAGCGGCACTCCTGTCCGCGGGGGCGGATGTCCTGGCCGTGCTGGAGGTCGCGGGTGGCGTGCAGCTGGCCCTTGTCGTCGCTGCGGCCGTGTTCGCTGCGCAGGACGGCGGTGGTGTCCGGGGGGATGCGGGCGCCGGTGGCGATGCGGGCCGCCTCGCCGTCGGTGAGCGGGGCGGGCGCCGCGTGTCCGGCGAGGACGCCGCACTCCCGTACGGTCCAGGGTCCCGGTCCGGCGACCGCCCAGCCGTCCATCGCGGAGGTGTCGAAGGAGGGCAGGTCGGTGAGGGCGGTGAGGGGGGCGGCCAGGGTGAGGCCGAGGGCCCGGTCGAGGGGGACGGAGAGGGGGGTGCGGCGGGCGCCGGGGCGGCGTCCCGCGCGGGCCGCGAGGGCGCGGGCCTCGGGCCAGGGGGTGGCCCGGTGGTCCTCGGCCGGGTGCTGGGGGGCGCTCTCGGGCCGGGGCCGCGGGGCGGGGGTGTGCTCGCCGGTGGGGCGGTTCTCCTTCACGAGCGCCAGTACCTCCTCGACGTCGAGGTCCTCGGCGTCCTCGTCCCGGACGCCGCGGGCGGTCATCCGGCGTCCGGGGTGGAGTGCGGTTCCGCGTCCGCGGTGGCGGCCGGGGTCTGCTCCGACGCCCAGCGCGCGGCGAGGTCCGCGGCCTTGCGGGCGGCCTCGGCGACCGCCTGGGGGCCGCCCTGGGCCTGTGCCGCCGCGTAGCCGACGAGGAACGTGGTCAGCGGCGCCGCGGGGCGCGCCACGCCGTGGGCGGCGTCGCGGGCGAGGTCCAGCAGCAGCTTGGTGTCGACGTCGAGGTCGATGCCCAGCTCGTCCTTGACTGCGGAAATCCATTCATCCAACACGTGCCCATGCTCCCTGATCCGTGCCCTGGCGGTGGCGATGTCGTCCCAGGTGTCGCAGTCGAAGGACGCGACGGGGTCGGGGACGCGGCTGAGGCGGAGACCGGCGATGAGCCTCCGCAGGGGAAGACCGGTGAGGCCGCCGTGCTCCTCGGAGAGCGCGGCGAGCCCTTCGCGCAGCACCCGTGCCCGGTACGCGGCGACGAGGGGCTGGTCGCGGCCGTCGGCGTCGGTGAGCAGCACGCCGTCGTCGGTCCCGGCCCGCAGGGCGGCCGTCAGCCGCCGTACGGTGCCCTCTTCGAGGAAGGGCAGGTCGGCGGAGAGCACGACGACGAGGTCCGCGGTGGTGGGGCGCAGGCCCGCGGCGAGGGCGGCGAGCGGGCCGCCGCCGGGCGGATGCTCGCGGGCCCAGGTCACCGGGCGTGCGGTGGGTCGGGGGTCGGCGACGACGACGGTGCCGCGCGCGCCGGCGCAGGCGGTGAGCACCCGGTCGAGCAGCGGTCGCCCGCCGACGCTCAGGCCGGGCTTGTCGGCGCCGCCGAGCCGCCGGGCCGCACCCCCGGCGAGCACGACGGCGTCGTACGCCTCAAAACCCGGCTCCGCCGGGGGCTCGTACGCGGTCACCCCCTGAGTATGCGTGCCGCGGCGATCACAGGGAATGCGGGGGCGGCCGTGTGATCAAAGGGTCCGCAGCAGGACCGCCGGCTGTTCCACGCAGTCCGCCACATAGCGCAGGAAGCCGCCCGCGGTGCCGCCGTCGCAGACCCGGTGGTCGAAGGTGAGCGAGAGCTGCACGACCTGGCGCACCGCCAGCTCGCCCTCGTGCACCCACGGCTTGGGGATGATGCGGCCGACGCCGAGCATCGCGGCCTCGGGGTGGTTGATGATCGGGGTGGAGCCGTCGACGCCGAACACGCCGTAGTTGTTCAACGTGAAGGTGCCGCCGGTGAGTTCCCCAGGTGTCAGGGCGCCGGTGCGGG
Source organism: Streptomyces sp. NPDC002784 (assembly GCF_053592135.1). Classification (NCBI taxonomy): domain Bacteria; kingdom Bacillati; phylum Actinomycetota; class Actinomycetes; order Kitasatosporales; family Streptomycetaceae; genus Streptomyces; species Streptomyces sp. NPDC002784. The sequence goes on from NZ_JBSFVD010000006.1 coordinate 182,290, forward strand.
CCGACTCGGTGAGCCGGGCGAACTCGGCGGTCAGCGACTCGGCGTCCCGCGCGTGGGCGTCCCGGACGACCGGGACGACCAGGCCCCGCTCGGTCTGCGCGGCGAAGCCGAGGTGGACGTGGTCGAACCGGACGACCTCCCTGGCCTCCGTGTCCACACTGGAGTTGAGCTCGGGGAACCGGGCGAGGGCGGCGGTGCAGATCCGGGCGAGCAGGGCCAGCAGGGAGATCTTCGGTCCCCCTGCCGCGTTCATCGCGGCGCGGGCGCGCATCAGCTCGGTCGCGTCGGCGTCCACCCAGCAGGTGGCGTCGGGGATCTCGCGCCGGCTGCGGGAGAGCTTGTCGGCCACGGCACCGCGGACGCCCTTGAGGGGGGTGCGGGTCACTCCGGCGGCGACGGGGGTGTCGGGGGTGTCGGAGGGGGTGACAGGGGTGTCGGCGGGCGCCGGGGCCGGTGCCGGGGCTGTGCGGCCCCGGGCGGCCGCGGCGGCACGCAGGGCGTACTCCACGTCGGCGCGCAGGATCAGCCCGTCGGGCCCGGAGCCGGTGAGCTCCCGCAGGTCGAGGCCGTTCTCCCGGGCGAGGCGGCGGACCAGGGGGGAGATCACGGGGACGGGGCCGTCGGGGACCTCGGGGGCCGGTGCCGGGGCAGGGGCTGCGGGCCGTGCGGGGGCCGGTGCCGGAGCGGGGGCTGCGCTGCGCGCGGGACCCTGGCCGTTCGCCGCCGCGGCCGGCGCCGGGCCGGTGGACGCCGGCTGGGCCGGGCGCACCCGCCTGCGTCGCGCGGGGGCCTCGGAAGTGCCGTAGCCCACCAGGACGTTCCCGGAGCCCTCGGCCGGATCGCCGTCGGCGTCCGCCCCCACGGCGACCGTGATCAGCGGCGCCCCCACGGGAAGCTCCGTGCCCTCCTCGCCGAAGCGGGCGGTGACCACGCCGGCGTAGGGGCAGGGGACGTCGACCATCGCCTTGGCCGTCTCGACCTCGACGACCGGCTGGTCGACGGCGACGACATCGCCGACCTGGACCAGCCAGCGCACGATCTCCGCCTCGGTGAGCCCCTCACCGAGGTCGGGAAGCTTGAACTCCAACACCTGTGCCATCAGCTCTCGGCCTCCCATTGCAGACGCCCCACGGCGTCCAGGATCCGGTCCACGCCGGGCAGGTGGTGACGCTCCAGCATCGGCGGCGGGTAGGGGATGTCGAACCCGGCCACCCGGAGCACCGGCGCCTCCAGATGGTGGAAGCAGCGCTCCGTGACGCGGGCCGCGATCTCCCCTCCCGGGCCGCCGAACCCGCCCGACTCGTGCACGACGACCGCTCGTCCGGTCCGCCGCACCGAGGCGCAGACCGTCTCGTCGTCGAACGGCACCAGCGAGCGCAGGTCGACGACTTCGAGGTCCCACCCCTCCTCCCGGGCCGCCTCGGCGGCTTCGAGGCAGACGGGCACGGACGGACCGTACGTGATGAGCGTGGCGCTCCGGCCCGAGCGCCGCACCACCGCGCGGCCGATCGGTTCAACGCGCTGCGGCTCCTCGGGGTTCCAGGAGTCCTTCGACCAGTACAGGCGCTTGGGCTCCAGGAAGACGACCGGGTCGTCGGAGGCGATGGAGGCGCGCAGCAGGCCGTAGGCGTCGGCGACGGTGGCGGGGGTGACGACATGGAGCCCCGGGGTCGCCATGTAGTACGCCTCGGAGGAGTCGCTGTGGTGCTCGACGCCGCCGATGCCGCCGCCGTAGGGCACGCGGATGGTCAGGGGCAGCGGCATGGCGCCCCGGGTGCGGTTGCGCATCTTCGCGACATGGCTGATCAGCTGCTCGAACGCGGGGTAGGCGAACGCGTCGAACTGCATCTCCACGACCGGGCGCAGGCCGTACATGGCCATGCCGACCGCGGTGCCGAGGATGCCGGCCTCGGCGAGCGGGGTATCGGTGCAGCGGTCCTCGCCGAACTCCTTGGCGAGTCCGTCGGTGACCCGGAAGACACCGCCGAGGGTGCCGACGTCCTCGCCCATGACGTGCACGGACGGGTCGTCCGCCATGGCGTCGCGCATCGCGCGCGTGAGGGCCTGTGCCATGGTGGCGGGCTTCACCGCGACGGTGGTCATCGCTGGTCCCCCTCGGCGTCCAGCTCGGCCAGCAACTGGGCCTGCTGTTCGCGCAGTTGCGGTGTGGGCTCGGCGTACACATGGGCGAACAGGTCCCTGGGGTCGAGCCGCGGGTCCTGGTTCATGCGGTCGCGCAGGTCGGCGGCCATCGCCTCGGCGGCGTCCCGCGCGGCCTGCTTGCCGGCCTCGTCGAGCAGGCCGCGCTCGGTCAGCTCGTGCTCCAGCAGGGCGATCGGGTCGTGGCCGCGCCAGGTCTCGACCTCGGAGTCACCGCGGTAGCGGGTGGCGTCGTCGGCGTTGGTGTGGGCGTCGATCCGGTAGGTGACCGCCTCGATCAGGGTGGGGCCGCCGCCCGCCCGCGCCTGGCGCACCGCGTCGGACAGCACCTCGTGCACGGCGGCGGCGTCGTTGCCGTCCACCAGCCGGCCGGGGATGCCGTAGCCGACGGCCTTGTGGGCCAGCGACGGGGCCGCGGTCTGCTTGGCGAGCGGGACGGAGATCGCGAAGCCGTTGTTCTGCACCAGGAAGACGACCGGCGCCTGCCACACGGCGGCGAAGTTCAGCGCCTCGTGGAAGTCGCCCTCGCTGGTGCCGCCGTCGCCGACCAGGGCGAGCGCGACCACGTCGTCGCCCTTGAGGCGGGCGGCGTGCGCGAGGCCGACGGCGTGCGGGAGCTGGGTGGCGAGCGGCGTGCTCAGGGGGGCGACGCGGTGCTCGCGGGGGTCGTAGCCGGTGTGCCAGTCGCCGCGCAGCAGGGTGAGCGCCTGGACGGGGTCCACCCCGCGGGCGACGGCGGCGAGGGTGTCGCGGTAGCTCGGGAAGAGCCAGTCGCGCTCCTCCAGGGCAAGCGCGGCGGCGACCTCGCAGGCCTCCTGGCCGGTGCTGGACGGGTAGACGGCGAGCCTGCCCTGCTTGGTCAGGGCGGTGGCCTGGGTGTTGTACCGACGGCCGCGCACCAGTTCGGCGTACAGGCGGCGCAGCAGGCCGGGGTCGGCCTGGGCCGCCGCATCCGTGCCGAGGACGCGGTAGGGCTCCGCGTCGGGCAGCAGGGGCGCGGGGTCGGTACGGGGCTGCCAGGCGGGCGGCGGCGATGGCCGGTACGCGCCCCGCTGCTCCATGACCGTCATGACGGCACCTCCTCGTGGGAGCGGCTACGGGAGGCGCGTCGGCTGTGACCCGCCTCACCTACCGATTGTTCGGTCGTCGGCACATTTTGGCTACAGGCACCTCCAGGCTGTGGACAAACGGTTCTCCACAGCCTGCAATGAACGCAGGACGTCCACGACAGGGAGGCGGGGGGACATGGCACCTGAACAAATGGCCGAGGGTCCCGAGGGCCCCGGCCTGCCGCCCCCGCGCCCCCTCGACGCCATCGATCAGGACATCCTCCAGATGCTCCAGGCGGACGGCCGCGCCTCGATACGGTCCGTCGCCGAGCGGGTGCACGTCTCGCGGGCCAACGCCTACGCGCGGATCAACCGCCTCATCGAGGACGGTGTCATCCGGGGCTTCGGCGCCCGCGTCGACCATGAGCGCGCGGGGCACGGGACGTCGGCGTACATCACGCTGAAGATCGTGCAGAACAGCTGGCGCACGGTGCGCGAGCGGCTCCGGGAGCTGCCCGGGGCCTCGCACATCGCGCTGGTGGGGGGCGATTTCGACGTCCTGCTGCTGGTGCACACGCCCGACAACCGGGCGCTGCGCGAACTGGTGCTCACCCGGCTCCAGGCCATCCCCGAGGTGCTCAGCACCCGCACCCTGCTGGTGTTCGAGGAGGAGGACCTGGAGCCGCAGGGCTGACTCAGGCGGCCCGGCGCAGCCCGCCGAAGACCAGCTGCACGACGGCGTCGGCGACCTCGCGCTCGTTCATGCCCCGGCCGTCCGGGCGGTACCACTCGGCGATCGAGTTGATCATCCCGAAGACGAGCCGGGTGGCGAGCCGCACCTCCACGTCGCCGCGCACGTCCCCGTCGGCGGCCGCCGCCTTCAGCAGCTCGGCGACCTTGTGGTCGAAGTCGCGGCGCCGCTCCAGGGCCCACCGCTCGGTGTCGGTGTTGCCGCGCACCCGCAGCAGCAGCGTCACGTACGGCAGCTCGGCTATCAGCACCTCGACCATGCGCCGTACGACGTGCTCCAAACGGCCGGAGGCGGGCCCCCCGCGCGCGGGGGGCTCGTCGAGGATCCCGAAGAGGCCGTCGAGCGCCCGGCTCACGGCGCGGCGCAGCAGCTCCTCCTTGCCGGTGACGTGGTGGTAGATCGACGACTTGGAGATGCCGGCCGCGCGCGAGAGGTGCTCCATGGAGGTGCCGTCGTAGCCGCGCTCGTTGAAGACCCGCACGGCGACCGTCAGCAGCGTCTCGGGGGTGTACGTGTCGCGCTTGGCGGTGGTCATGAGCCGCTGCCCTCCCGCTTGTCCGTGGCGTACGCGTGCCGGTACAGCGCGAGGGAGGGCGCGTACCGCCCGGAGGGGTCGCGCAGATGGAGGTCGTCGAGCAGGGCGTAGGCCCAGTTGCGGCCGAGCCGGCGGCTCCACTCGAAGGGGCCGAGCGGGTAGTTCACGCCGAGGCGCATCGCGGTGTCGACATCCTCCTCGGTGGCCACGCCCTTGGCGACGGCGTCATGGGCGAGGTCGATGATCCGGGCGACCGTACGGGCGACGATCATGCCGGGCACGTCGCCGATGACGCTGACGTCCTTGCCGAGCGCCTGGAACAGGCCGGTGGCCTCGGCGAGGGTCTGGGGGGAGGTGTCCTGGGAGGCGGACAGGGCGATCCGGGTGGCCCGGCGGTAGTCGAGCGCGAGGTCGAAGTAGACGACGTCCCGGTACTCCACCGACGTCTGCCCGTCGGCGAGCGCCAGCTGGCCGCCGGACGGCAGCACCAGCCGGGTGCCGTGGTCCTCCTCTTCCTCGCGCACGGGGATGCCCGCCTCGCGCAGCAGGGTGAGCAGTTCGGCGGCCGGGCCCAGGTCGCCCTCGGCGACGACGTACGCGGGCGGGCGTTCCCGCTCGGCGGTGTGCGGTTCGGGGCGCTCGGCGGCCCCGGCGGAGTAGTCGTACCAGCCGTGTCCGCTCTTGCGGCCGAGGCGGCCGGACTCGACGAGGCGGCGCTGGGCGAGGGAGGGCGTGAAGCGGACGTCCTGGAAGAAGGACTGCCACACGGAGTGCGTGACGGACTCGTTGACGTCCTGGCCGATCAGGTCGGTCAGTTCGAAGGCGCCCATCCGGAAGCCGCCGCACTCGCGCAGGACGGCGTCGATGGTGGCCGGGTCGGCGCCCTGGGCCTCGTGAACGGCGAAGGCCTCGGCGTAGAAGGGCCGCGCGATGCGGTTGACGATGAAGCCGGGGCTGTCCGCGCAGGCGACCGGTGTCTTGCCCCAGGCGCGTGCCGTCTCGTACGCGCGCGTGGCCGAGGTGACGTCGGTGGCGAACCCGGAGACCACCTCGACCAGCGGCAGCAGCGGGGCGGGGTTGAAGAAGTGCAGGCCCACGAAGCGGCCGGGGTGGGCGAGGGCGCCGCCGATGGCGGTGACGGAGAGGGAGGAGGTGTTGGTGGCGAGCAGGCAGTCGTCGGCGACGACCTCCTCCAGCGCGCGGAAGAGGTCCTGCTTGACGTCGAGGCGCTCCAGGACGGCCTCGACGACCAGGGCGCAGTCGGCGAGGTCGGTGAGGTGCTCGGCGGCCGACAGCCGGGCGCGTGCCGCGTCCCGGTCGGTGCCGGTCAGGCGGTCCTTCTCGACGAGCCGGTCGAGGCGGGCGCCGATCGCGTCGGCCGCCTCCCGGGCCTTCCCGGGGACGGCGTCGTACAGCCGTACGGGGTGGCCGGCGACCAGCGCGACCTGGGCGATGCCCTGGCCCATGGTGCCGGTGCCGACGACGGCCACGGGGCTGCTGAGGTCGAGTGCTGTCATGTGCGCGATCCTCCCGCACGGGGTTTTCCACAGATGCGGCGGACCCCCTTGTACCGACCGATCGTTCGGTTACTCTAACTCTCGTTGGCTCTTCTTGCCCATGTTTCTGCCCGGTCATGAACTCGACGGAGAGTTCTTGAGACGAGGAGTTGGTCCCGCATGGCCACCGCCCTGACCCCCCACGAGCTGATCGCCAAGCACCGGCCCACCCTCGACCAGGCGCTCGAAGCCATCCGCACGCGCGCGTACTGGTCCCCGCACCCCGAACACCCCAAGGCCTACGGCGAGAACGGCAGCCTGGACATGGCGGCGGGCAAGGCCGCCTTCGACGCCCTCCTCGGCACCCGGCTCGACCTCGGCCAGCCCGGCACCGACGACTGGGTGGGCGGCGAGGTCTCCCCGTACGGTCTCGCGCTCGGCGTGGAGTACCCGCACGCCGACGTGGACGTGCTGCTGCCCGCCATGAAGGCCGGACAGCGGGCCTGGCGGGACGCGGGAGCGGAGACCCGCGCGGTGGTCTGCCTGGAGATCCTCAAGCGGATCAGCGACCGCACCCACGAGTTCGCGCACGCGGTCATGCACACCTCCGGACAGGCGTTCATGATGGCGTTCCAGGCGGGCGGCCCGCACGCGCAGGACCGCGGCCTGGAGGCGGTGGCGTACGCGTACGTGGAGCAGGTCCGCACGCCCGAGAACGCCGAGTGGACCAAGCCACAGGGCAAGAAGGACCCGCTCGCGCTGACCAAGGCGTTCACGCCGGTGCCGCGCGGGATCGCGCTGATGATCGGCTGCAACACCTTCCCGACCTGGAACGGCTACCCGGGCCTCTTCGCCTCGCTGGCCACCGGCAACGCCGTCCTGGTCAAGCCGCATCCGCGCGCGGTGCTGCCGCTCGCGCTGACCGTCCAGGTCGCGCGCGAGGTGCTGGCCGAGGCCGGGTTCGACCCGAACCTCGTGGCGCTCGCCGCGGAGCGGCCCGGCGAGGGGATCGCCAAGACGCTCGCCCTGCGCCCCGAGATCCGGATCATCGACTACACCGGCTCGACCTCCTTCGGCGACTGGCTGGAGACCAACGCCCGGCAGGCGCAGGTCTACACGGAGAAGGCCGGGGTCAACACGGTCCTCGTCCACTCCACCGACGACTACAAGGGCATGCTGTCCAACCTGGCGTTCTCGCTGTCGCTGTACAGCGGGCAGATGTGCACGACGCCGCAGAACCTGCTGATCCCCCGGGACGGCATCCACACGGAGGACGGTCCGCGGACCTTCGACGAGGTCGTCGCCGATCTCGCCCGCTCGATGGAGGGCCTCCTCGGTGACGACGCCCGCGCGAACGCGCTGCTCGGCGCGATCGTGAACCCGGACGTCAAGGCGCGCCTGGAAGCCGCGGCGGGCCTCGGCGAAGTCGCCCTCGCCTCCCGCGAGGTCCCCAACCCGGACTTCCCGGACGCGGTGGTGCGCACGCCGGTCATGGTCAAGCTGGACGGGGCCAAGCCGGACGACGAGGCCGCGTACATGAGCGAGTGCTTCGGCCCGGTCTCCTTCGCGGTGGCGGTGGACTCGGCCGGCCACGCGGTGGAGCTGCTGCGGCGGACGGTCCGGGAGAAGGGCGCGATGACCGTCGGCGCGTACACCGTCGACCCGGAGGTCGAGGAGGCCGTGCGGGAAGCCTGTCTGGAGGAGGCGGCGCAGTTGTCGCTGAACCTGACGGGCGGGGTGTACGTGAACCAGACGGCCGCGTTCTCCGACTTCCACGGGTCCGGCGGCAATCCTGCCGCCAACTCCGCTCTCACCGACGGTGCGTTCGTCGCCAATCGGTTCCGGGTCGTCGAGGTGCGGCGGGAAGCCTAGGAGGTCCGGGGGGTGGCGGTGGATCGCGCGGCTGCCTGTTCGGCGTGGCTTGTCGCGCAGTTCCCCGCGCCCCCTACGGGGCGCTCCTGGTGCCGTAGCTCCAGTGGTACAGGGTCATCCCTACGCTCGTCGCCAGGTTGTAGCTGGACACCTGGGGGCGCATCGGCAGGGACAGCAGGTGGTCCGCACGCGCGCGTACCTCCGGCGACAGGCCGCTGCGCTCCGAGCCGAAGGCCAGGACGGCGTCGTCCGGGAGCTTGACGTCCCGGATGTCGTCGCCCTCGGGGTCCAGGGCGAACAAGGGGCCCGCGGGGAGTTCGTCCGCCGTCAGGCGTTCCACCGCGGTCGCGAAGTGCAGGCCGGCGCCGCCGCGTACGACCGTGGGGTGCCAGGGGTCGAGCGTCCCGGTGGTGATCACTCCCGTCGCCCCGAAGCCCGCCGCGAGGCGGATCACCGCGCCCGCGTTGCCGAGGTTGCGCGGGTGGTCCAGGAGCACCACCGGGGCGGTGCGCGGGGTCCGGGCCAGCAGCTCCAGGTTGGCCGCGCGGGACGGCCGCAGCGCCAGTGCCGCCACCGCCGTCGGGTGCGGGCGGGGGACCAGGGAGCGGTACGTCTCCTCGGGGACCTCCGTGAGCAGGGCGGCCAGGGTGTCCGTCACGTCCGGGGCCAGTTCGTCGGCCAGGGCGAGGGCCGCCCGCCGGTCCACCGCCACCGCCACCGGGACCCGGGCCGCGAAGCGCACCGCGTGCTTGAGGGCGTGGAAGCCGTCGAGCAGTACGGCGGTGTCGGCGAGGCGGTGCCAGGTGGCGACGGGCGCGGTCATGACGGGGAGCCTACGTGGCGGGGCTCGGGGTTCTCCGGGCTGCGGGGTTCCGGGAGCGCCGTACCGCCGCCCTTGCGCCGCCGCGGCAGGCGGCCCGCCCGGGCCCCCAGGCGGCGCAGGAACGCCGTGGGCAGGAAGACCGCGTCCGCCGCGATCATCGCCAGGGAGAAGAACGGCAGGCCGAGGACGACCGCGATCACCGCGTGCTCGGTGATCATCGCGGCCAGCAGGACGTTCTTGACCCGCCGGTTGAACAGCGCGAACGGGAAGGCGACCTGGACCAGGACCGTCCCGTACGTCACCAGCATCACCAGGGTGCCGCTGGCCGAGAGGGCGTCGGCGAGGGCGGGCCAGGGGGAGAAGTAGTCCAGGTGCAGGGGGTAGTAGACGGCGGTGCCGTCCTGCCAGCGGGAGCCCTGGATCTTGTACCAGCCGGCGGTGGCGTAGATCAGACAGGCCTCGGCCATGATCACCAGCAGGGCGCCGTTGTGCACGATGTTCCCGACGACGTCGAGCAGGATCCGCGGCTGGTCGGTCCGCGCCCGGCGTCCGACCAGCCACCACACGGCCTGGGCCGCCCACATGCCCCACAGGATCGCCGGTATCAGCCCCTGCCCGCCGACCCACGTCTCGAGGAAGGCCACCGCGACCGTGACCGCCCGCGACGGCCCGGACCCGGCCTCGTCGGAGGGCCAGTCGTCGCCGAGCTTCCCGGCCAGCGTCGCCCCGGCCAGCACCAGCCCGAGCACGCCCCACAGCAGGGGGCCCACCCGGTCCGTCACCCGCTCCCCCCGCGCGCGTGCCGCCCGTTCCCGGCCGGCCCTGCGCGCGTCCAGCGACCACACCTGGCCGCAGCGGGTGAAGACCAGGTAGATGCACATCAGGTGCAGGACGTTGTCGCCGCCGTCGCCCATGAAGACGGAACGGTTCTGGAGCGAGAGCACGCCGACCATGAACAGCACGGACGCCGTGCGGGTCCGCCAGCCCAGCAGCAGCAGGACGCAGGCGAGGACGGCGAGCGCGTAGACCGCCTCGAACCACAGCCGGCTGTCGGACCACATCAGCACCGTGAAGGCGCCGTTCATGTCGATCAGCCGCTCGGCGAGCCCGAAGCTCCAGGGGCCGTCGGGGCCGTACAGCTCGTGGCGGTGGGGCAGCTCGCGCAGCAGGAAGAGCAGCCAGGTGACGGCGAAGCCGATCCGGACCACGGCCGTCTGGTACGGGCCGAGGGCGGACTCCGTGACCCGGGCGATGCCGGCCGAGAGCGCGAGGGCGTAACGGTTCACGCCGGGTCCCCCTCGGCCTCGTCCGCGGGGACCTCCCACCAGGGCAGCTCCCGGTGGACCGGCTCGTCCGACACCTGCTCCCGGCTCCACTCGGGCGGGCGGACGTGGGTGGTGCGCGAGCGGAGCTGGACGCGCTCGACGACTCCGCCCGGTCCGGCCGCGTCCTCGCGGTCCAGGCGCAGGACCACGATCCGGCGCAGATACGACTCGGCCAGCTCGCCGCGCTCGCCGACCGGGCGGTTGTCGCTGCCGTGGGTGGCGAGCAGGAAGTCCCAGGCCCGGCGCAGTTCGTTCTGCTGGGTGTGGCTCGGCAGCGGGTTGCCGTCGATGTCCCGGCCGTCGCGGGCGGACAGGTCGTACCAGCCGGTGGTGCGCATCTCACCGTCCGGCTCGCGGATCTCGGCGCGGACCTGGACGGCGATGTTCTGCTGGAGCGGGTTCGGCGCGAACAGCTTCCAGTTCTGCTCGAACTCCGGGTAGATCCAGTCCTCGATGGCCGAGCCGTGCTGCTTGCTGACCGTGTTCGAGGGCGCGACGTGCAGGAAGACCATGCCGATGTGGACACAGACGGCCACCGCCACGACCGCGAGGGCGAGGGCGGCGGCGATCTGGTAGCGGAGCCTGAGGGCGGCCACACCGGTCCGGGGCCCGGGCGCGGGCGGCGGCCCGTGGCGGGCGTCGCCCGCTGCGTCGTACGCGTCCATTGCGCCCCGTCTCCCGATGCCGGTCCCCGGCAGGGCCTGCCCCGGACGGCCCTGCTCGGGGTGACACCTTACGGCGCCCGGCTCACGACGGGGTCACGTCCGCCGAGCGGTCGGTAGGTGCCCTGTCCGTACCGTTCCCTTCTGCTGGAACCTGTTCTATCTTGACGCTCCGTCAGATCTCCGTGGGCGCGGGAGGGCAGGGACCGTGGACTTTTCCTTCACCGAGGAGCAGCAGGCGGCGGCCGAGGCGGCGCGGGGGGTGTTCGCCGGGGTCGCGCCGGACGCCGTGCCGAGTCCCGCGCTCACCGCGGGCGCCGTGGCGGAGGACTTCGACCGCGCGCTGTGGGCCCGGCTCGCCGACGCCGACCTGCTGAGCCTGCTGCTCGCCGAGGAGGACGGCGGGGCGGGACTCGACGCCGTCGCGCTGTGTCTGGTGCTGCGGGAGGCGGCGGGGGTGCTGGCGCGGGTGCCGCTGCTGGAGCACAGCGCGGCGCTCGCGGTCCTCCAGGCGTACGGCGGTCAGGAGCTGCGGTCCGGGCTGCTCGCGCGGGCCGGGCGGGGGGAGGCCGTGCTGACCGTCGCCGCGCACGGGCGTACCGGGCACGACCCGGCGCAGCTCGCGGTGACCGCGCGACGGGACGGGGCGGAGTGGGTGCTGGACGGTGCGCAGACGGCCGTGCCCTGGGCCTACGACGTGGATCTCGTCGTCGTACCGGCGTCCGCGGACGGGGACCGGACCGTGCTCGCGGTGGTGCCGCCCGGGCAGGACGGGGTGCGGCTCGCCGAGCAGTACTCCACCAGCGGGGAGCGGCTCGGGGAGGTGCGGCTGGACGCCGTGCGGGTTGCGGAGCGGGACGTGGTGGAGGCGGCGGGCGCCTGGGAGCGGCTGCGGGAGCTGCTGACGGTCGGGACGTGCGCGCTGGCGCTCGGCCTCGGTACCCGGGTCCTGCGGATGACCAGCGAGTACACGGGCAAGCGGGAGCAGTTCGGCCACCCGCTCGCCACCTTCCAGGCGGTCGCCGTGCAGGCCGCCGACCGGTACATCGACCTGCGGGCGATGGAGGCCACGCTGTGGCAGGCCGCGTGGCGGATCGCCGCGCAGGCGCCGGGGGCGCTGCCCGTCGCCGGGGATGTCGCCGTGGCGAAGATCTGGGCCTCGGAGGGGGTACGGCGGATCGTGCAGACCGCGCAGCATCTGCACGGCGGGTTCGGGGCCGACGTCGACTACCCGCTGCACCGGTACCACGCCTGGGCCAAGCAGCTGGAGCTGGGGCTCGGCCCGGCGGCGGCGCACGAGGAAGCGCTGGGGGATCTGCTGGCGGCACATCCCCTGAGCTGAGAGGTGCAGGAAGACGGGCTGCGGGACGCGGGGTTACAGGACGAAGCCCGGCTTGCCGTCGTCCGTCACGACCGGTCGGCCCGTCGCTGCCCAGACCTGCATGCCGCCGTCGACGTTCACCGCGTCGACGCCCTGCTGGACGAGGTACATCGCGACCTGGGCGGAACGGCCGCCGGAACGGCAGATCACGTTGACCCGGCCGTCCTGCGGGGCGGCCTCGGTCAGCTCGCCGTACCGGGCGACGAACTCGCTGATGGGAATGTGCAGGGCCCCTTCGGCGTGGCCCGCCTGCCACTCGTCGTCCTCGCGGACGTCCAGGAGGAAGTCGCCGTCCTTGAGGTCCGTGACCTCGACCGTGGGCACGCCTGATCCGAAATGCATGACTCAGACGCTACCGGAGGGCGGGGCGAGCAGGTCCGCCAGTTCCGCCTCGCGTGCGGAGACGTCCGACAGCAGCTGCTCGGCGATCTCCTCCAGCAGCGTGTCCGGGTCGTCCGGGGCCAGCCGCAGCATGGAGCCGATCGCGCTCTCCTCCAGCTCGCGGACGACGACCGTGAGCAGTTCCTTGCGCTGGGAGAGCCACTCCAGGCGGGCGTACAGCTCCTCGGCGGGGCTCTGCCGGTGCTCCTCGGGGACCGGGCCGGCCGCCCACTCCTCGGCCAGTTCCCGCAGCAGGGCCTCGTCGCCCCGGGCGTACGCGGCGTTCACCCGGGTGATGAACTCCTCCCGGCGGGCCCGCTCCGCGTCCTCCTGGGCCAGGTCGGGGTGGGCCTTGCGGGCCAGCTCGCGGTAGAGCTTGCGGGCCTCCTCGCTGGGGCGCACCCGCTGCGGGGGCCGCACCGGCTGGTCCGTGAGCATCGCGGACGCCTCCGGGAACAGGCCCTCGCCGTCCATCCAGCCGTGGAACAGCTCCTCGACGCCCGGCATCGGCATGACCCGGGCCCGGGCCTCCTCCGCCTTGCGCACGTCCTCGGGGTCGCCGGAGCGCGCCGCCCTGGCCTCGGCGATCCGGGCTTCCAGCTCGTCGAGGCGGGCGTACATCGGGCCCAGCTTCTGGTGGTGCAGCCGCGAGAAGTTCTCGATCTCGACGCGGAAGGTCTCCACGGCGATCTCGTACTCGATCAGGGCCTGCTCGGCAGCCCGAACGGCCCGCTCCAGCCGCTCCTCGGGCCGGGGCGCGGCCTCCTCGTCGGGCTGGGACTGCTCGGCTTCCGGGGTCGTCACCCGACCAGACTAGGCCACCGGTCGAGGAGGCCGGGCGGCTCGCCGGTCCGCCCGGCGCCGGCCGACGGGTCTCATATCCCCGTCTCCGCCGCGATCCTCCCCGCCCGCACCGCCGTCACCAGCTCCGCGTGGTCCGCCTCGGTGCGGTCGGCGTAGGTGACCGCGAAGGTCGCGATCGCCTCGTCCAGTTCCTCGTTCTTGCCGCAGTAGCCGGCGATCAGGCGGGGGTCGGCGCAGTGGCTGTGGGCGCGGGCGAGCAGCGCGCCGGTCATGCGGCCGTAGTCGTCCAGCTGGTCGGAGGAGAGGGCCGTCGGGTCCACGCTGCCCTTGCGGTTGCGGAACTGGCGTACCTGGAAGGGGTGGCCGTCGACGGTCGTCCAGCCCAGGAGGATGTCGCTGACCACCTGCATGCGCTTCTGGCCCAGGACCACCCGGCGGCCCTCGTGGTCCGCCGTCGGGGTGTCGAAGCCGGCCGTGGCCAGGTGCGGGACGAGGGCGGAGGGGCGGGCCTCCTTGACCTGGAGGACCAGGGCCTCGCCCCGGTGGTCGAGGAGGAGGACCACGTAGGAGCGGGTGCCCACGCTGCCGGTGCCCACCACCCGGAACGCCACGTCGTGCACCGCGTGCCGGGCCAGCAGCGGGAGGCGGTCCTCCGAGACGGTCTCGGCGTACTGCTCCAGGGACGCGGCCACCGCCGCGGCCTCCTCGTCCGGGACCCGGCTCAGTACCGGCGGGGCGGCCACGAAGCGGCGGCCGCCGTCCGGTGTCGGCTCCGTCGACTTCGCCGCGAACCGGCCGCTGGTGTTGGAGCGGGCCTTCTCGGCCACCCGCTCCAGGGTGCCGAGCAGGTCATGGGCGTCGGTGTGGGAGACCAGTTCCTCGTCGGCGATGGCGTTCCACGCGTCCAGCACCGGGAGCTTGGCGAGCAGCCGCATCGTGCGCCGGTACGCGCCCACCGCGTCGTGCGCGGCCTGGCGGCAGGTGTCCTCGGACGCGCCCCCCTCCCGGCCGGCCAGCACCAGCGAGGCCGCGAGCCGCTTCACGTCCCACTCCCAGGGGCCGAGCACCGTCTCGTCGAAGTCGTTCAGGTCGATGACCAGGCCGCCGCGCGCGTCGCCGTACAGACCGAAGTTCGCCGCGTGGGCGTCGCCGCAGATCTGGGCGACGACCCGGGTCATGGGGGTGCGGGCCAGGTCGTGGGCCATCAGGCCCGCGGAGCCGCGCAGGAAGGCGAACGGGGTCGCCGCCATCCGGCCCACCCGCATCGGCGCGAGCTCCGGGATCCGGCCGCGGTTGGACTCCTCCACCGCCGCCGTCGCGTCGGGGCGGGACAGGTCCAGTTCCAGGAGGGCGTGCGACGCGCGCGGGACGCGGTCCCGCAGCGCCTTGCCCTCCTGCTTGGCCGTGCTGTTCCCCGGCCACTCGGCGAATCCGCGCACCCGGGGCAGCCGCCGCTCGCCCGACTCCGTCGTCTCCTGACCATCGGCGTCGCTCACACCGACCGCCTCCCCCCGTACCGGGGCCGTCCCCCGGCCCGCACGAACATCAACTCGTGCCGACGGTACAGCGGGGGGAGGCAAACGCGTCAGTCCCTGTGGACAACCAGGGTCCGGGCTTGTGGACAAGGCCAGGTCTGTGGAAAACCCCGTACCCCTATCGGGGTCCGGCCGTGTCTCCCCGCACGCTCAGGAACGCCGTGAACGCCTCGATCACCAGCCGCAGCGACGCCTCCACGGCCGCGTCGCCCTCCGGTGTGGCCGCCGGGCGGGTGATCACGGCACCCGGCTCCCGGCCCCGGCCGGTCTCCAGGTAGGCGAGGACGTCCTCGGCCCGCAGCGGTGCCCCGTCGGCGGGGCGGGGCAGAGCGTCGAGCAGACCTTGCAGGGTGTCGAGCAACTGCCGCCGTTCCGCGGCGGGTTCGCCATTCATACCCCCAGGCTGGTGAAGAGTGGTCAAGGACCGTTCAAGGCGCCGCCAACGTCTCGGGGGCGCGGCTGGTCGGCGGTGGTGGCGAGGATGAACCGGGCACCGCCGACCACTCCCGATGCCGTGCAGCGGCAGAAGGCGAGCACCGGTGCCATATCGACGGTGGGCGAGGCCGGCAGGCGGGGCGGGCCCCCGTCCCGGCTCCCGGCCCCGGTCCGCCGACCCCCCGGTGCTGGTCATGCCGCCGTCCGGGCGGGGCTTGGCAGCGGCACGGTGTCGGGGGTCCCGGCGGCCTCCGTCGCGCGGTCCACCAGGTAGGGGGCCGCTCCGAGGTACTGGGTCGGGTCCAGGAGCGCGGTGAGCTCCGCCGGGGTCAGGTGGCGGAGGATCTCGGGGGCCGTCGCCAGGACCTGGGCCAGGTCCGTTCCCTGGTCCGCCGCCTCGTGCGAGGCACGGGTCAGCAGGGCCCGGGCCTCCGACTTGCCGAGCAGCGGGGTGAGGACGGCGGCGACGCGTTCGGAGACGATCTGTCCCCCCGTCAGGTCGAGGTTTCGGCGCATGCGTTCCGCGTCGACCGTGAGGCCCTCCAGCAGTTCCGCCGCCGTGTGCGCCGAACCGCCCGCCAGCCGCAGGCACTCCCGCAGGGGCGCCCACTCCGCGTGCCAGGCGCCGCCCGAGCGCTCGTCCTCCGCGAGCATGGTGCCGTACAACACCGCGGCCAGCTGCGGCACCTGGAGCGCGGCCGAGCGCATCAGCGTGGCCAGCACCGGGTTCCGCTTGTGCGGCATCGCCGAGGAGGCGCCCCGCCCGGCCACCGCCGGTTCGGTGACCTCGCCGACCTCGGTGCGGGCCATCGACTGGACGTCGACGGCGATCTTGCCCAGCGCGGACGTGAGGTAGGCACACACCGCGCCCGTGTCGGCAATCGGCGTCCGCAGCACGTGCCAGGGCAACGCGGCCGGGGCCAGGCCGGTCTCCCGCGCGTACTCCTCGACCAGGCGGCCGGCGTAGTCGTCGCCGACGGGACCGGCGTGCTCCAGGTAGCCGGCCAGGGTTCCCGCGGCGCCGCCCAGCTCGACGGGGAGGGAGGCGGCCAGTTCGTCCAGGCGGCGGCGGGCGTCGGTCACCAGCTGGAGCCAGCCCGCCGCCTTCAGGCCGAAGGTCGTGGGCACGGCGTGCAGGGTGAGCGTGCGGCCCGCCATCGGGGTGGCCCGGTGGGTGCGGGCCAGGCGCTCCAGGGCCGCGGCACAGCGGTCCAGGTCGGCGCGGACCAGGGCGGCGGCCCGCCGGACCACCAGCATCGTGGCGGTGTCCAGGATGTCCTGGCTGGTGGAGCCCCGGTGCACGTACTCGGCGGCGGCCGGGTCCTGCGCCGCGACCACGGCGGTCAGCGCCTTCACGAACCCGACGACGGGGTTGGCCGTCTCCCGGGCCGCACGGGCCAGCGCGACCAGGTCCAGGCGCTCGGGGTCGGCCGCGTCCACGATCGCCCGGGCCGCCGACCGGGGCACCGTGCCGAGGCGGGCCTGCGCCCGTACCAGCGCGGTCTCGGCCTCGACCATGGCCGCCAGCCAGGCCGCGTCGGACACCGCCGCCTCCACGGGCGTACCCGCCCGCACCGGGGACAGCAGCCCGGAGTCCAGCGGGGAGGAGGGCTCCGGGGAGAGTGGGATGGTCATGAGGTGGTCCTCTTCCGGTGATGGTCAGGGGGGTCCCGGAGCACCCGCGGCCCGCGCCGCCGGGCGCGGGCCGCGGGCCGGGGTCACGCCGCCGTCCGCTCCAGACGGTCCCGCCGCTCCAGCACCGCCGAGAGCGCCGCCTGGGCGATGGCGTCGGAGTCGGTGAGGGTCACCGAGTTGACGCCGGGGCGGATGCCCGCGGCCGTCACCCAGTGGACCGACTCTGTGGGCACGCCGAAGGCGAACCGGCGCGGGTGCGGGCGCCGGGCGGCGTCCAGCAGCTGGAAGGGGCGCGGGGTGACCGCGAGCCCTTCGGTGTAGATCCAGGTGCCGTTGCGGGTGGCGATCCGGTGCGTGGCGCACTGGCCGGTGTCCAGCAGGTGCCGCAGCAGCGGATCCTCGGTGCGGCTGAGCGTGATGTCGGGCAGCCGCGCCTCGATCAGCACCTCGGTACTGATCCGGGAGCCCGGCACCAGCGGCGAATGGGCGTGGAAACCGTGCCGGTCGACGTCGACGCGCAGACCGGGGCCGACGATGTGCAGCACCCCGGCCTCGATCAGCGCCGCCGCCTCCTCGATCCGGGACGCGGGCGGCCCGATGGAGAGGAAGGCGTTCAGCGGCGTGTACCAGCGGTCCAGGTGCTCGCGGTGCGAGTCGCCGTGCAGCCCGCCGTGGTCGACGACGAGCCGGATCTCGTTGCGCAGGTCGCGCAGCACGTCCAGGGCGGCCTTCAGCGGACCGCTGACATTGCCGCTCCGCGCCTGCGCGACGTCCTCGCGCAGATGGTCCAGCAGCCAGGCGGTGAAGTCCTCGGGGCCGCCGAACTCCTGGTCCCGGTACGGCTGGGAGAGCCGGTCCCAGTCCCACCGGTCCTTCTCGCCGATCTCGTACGCGTCGAGCACCGTCTCCTCCGCGGACGTGCCCGGCAGCGCGCTGAGAAAGGCCCGCTGGAAGGCCTCGGCGCGGTCCCCACGACCGCGCGAGGCCAGCAGCGTGCGGTAGTAGACGGTCTCGACCTCCTTGGCGACCAGCGGCCACACGTCCCGCAGGAAGTCGGCGCCGCCGGAGCCGCGCGCCGCCCGCATCCGGGCGATCCGGGCCGGGGTGAGCAGCAGCGGCGCGTGCCGGCCGTGCGGGCCCTTCTCGTTCTCGCCGCGCGCCTGGTACGGCACCCCGCGCCGGGAACCGGCGTACAGCCGGGGCTCGCGGCCGGACGGCAGGTAGACGAGACGGCCGGAGACGCGGGTGAAGCTGCCGCCGCGGCCGGTGGTGAGCAGGGCCATGTAGTCGAAGAAGTTCAGCCCGAGGCCGCGCAGCAGGACCGGCTGACCGGGGCGGATGCCCTCCAGGTCGGTGTCGGCCGGGTTGGCGGGGGCGAGGTGGGTGAGGCCGTACTCGCGGGCCAGGTCGGCGAACTGCTCCTCCACGGCCGTCGGCCGGGCCGGCAGATGGCCCTGGGCCAGGACGACGGCGTCCAGGTGCTCCAGAACCGTGCCGCTCTCCAGGGTGACCCGCTGGCGTGGTGGGTGCCCGGTCGCCAGGGCCGCGGCCTCGTCGTCCAGGGCGACCGCGCGGGACCGGTGCCAGGTGACGGTCACGCACCGCGGGGCGGCCGCGACCGTGCGCTCGAACGCCCAGCGCAGGTAGTGGCCGTAGAACGCCCGGGTCGGGTAGGTGTCGGGGCCCAGCGCGCGGGCCTCGGCGAGCACCGGGGCGGGGTGGTGCCCGGGGATGTCACCGGCGGCCAGCGACTGGGCCCAGGCGTGCAGGCTGGGGCCGGGTTCCAGCGGTCCGGTCAGCTCGACGCTGGCATCGGTGAACACCGAGATCTGTCCGGCCACCGTGTTCATCAGCAGGTGCGCGGACTGGCTGGTGCGCCAGACCTGGCCGGCGCCCGGCGCGTGCGGGTCGACGACGTGGATGCCGATGGCGGTGTCGGGGGCGGCGGCACGGGCGGCGGCGCAGAGCCGCTCGATCACGGAGAGACCCCGCGGGCCGGCGCCGATCACGCACACGGTGTGCTGTCTGGTGGTCATGTCTGCTGTCCGTCCTGCTGGATACGGGACTCGGTACGGGAAGTGGGGGAACCGGACGGCCACGGCAGGGCGACCGCCGCGATCATGCGGCTGCCGACGACGGCGCAGCGGCCCGTGGTGCCGGGCGCGGGACCGCGTACGACGGTGAACGGGACCGGTACGGCCGGGTCCTGGCCGGCCGGCGGCTCCTGCCACTCCAGCTCCACGGACTGGAAGGAGACGCCGTCCTGGGTGTCGGGCGGCAGCGCCTTGTAGAGGGCCTCCTTGACGCAGAACAGCCGCAGTACGGCACGGGCCGGGTCGGGGCTGTCGCGCAGCCGGTCGCGCTCCTCGGGGGTGCACACGTAGTGCACGGCGGAGAGCAACTCCTCGCCGGTGTCCAGGGGTTCGATGTCGACGCCGAGCCCGACGCCGTGATCGGGCCCGGTCACGCACAGGGCGACCCGGTTGGTGTGACTGAGCGAGCCGGCCACGCCGTACGGCCAGCTGGGCGCCCCCCGGCCGTCGGCGCCCAGCCAGCGGGGCATGCCGGTCAGCGCGGCGGTGGCCCGCGCCGCGGCCAGCCTGCCCGCGGTGAAGGTCTCGCGGCGCAGCGGCGCGGTGTAGCCGCGCAGCAGCTCCCGGACCGGCGCGGGCAGCCGGCCGAAGTCCAGTTCGCCGGTGTGCGCCTGCGCCGCGATCACGGGCGGCTCGAACAGGGCCGCCACGGCCGCCAGGTCGACGGGCTCAAGGTCACCGCTCACCGGCGCCGGGGCCGGGAGCAGGGCGCTCACCGCAGGGCTCCGATCGGGGTACGGGCCAGACCGGCGACCGCGTTGTGCACCACGAGCCGGCCGGTGCGCCCGGCGTAGGTCATGATCGACTCGGGGTGGAACTGGACCGCGGCGAGCCGGCGTCCGGGTGCCTCCACGGCCATCGCGACCCGTCCGTCCTCGGTGGCCGCCGTGACCCGCAGGGAGTCGGGCAGGTGGGCCGGGTCGGCGTACAGGGAGTGGTAGCGGCCGACGGTGAAGCTCTTGGGCAGGCCGTCCAGGAGCATCGAGTCGGCCTCGGTGCGCCGGACCCTGGAGGGCTTGCCGTGCACCGGCTCGGGCAGCACGTTCAGGGTGCCGCCGAGGTACTCGACGATGCCCTGGAGGCCGAGGCAGACACCGAACACCGGGATGCCGAGCCGTTCGGCCTCGGCGAGCGTGGCGCCGACGCCGAAGTCGGACGGGGTGCCCGGCCCCGGTGAGAGGACCACCAGGTCGGGCCGTTGCTCGGCGAGCAGCGGGAGGTGTCCGCCGCTGCGGTAGGTGCCGACCTCGGCGCCGGTCTCGCGCAGATAGCCCGCGAGGCAGTGCACGAAGGAGTCGCGGTGGTCGACGAGCAGGATCCGCCGGCCGGTGCCGGGACCCTCCGTCACGGTCGGCCGGGGCACGGCCGCCGTGGGCTCGTCCAGGACGCCGAGCAGCGCCTTCGCCTTCAGCTCGGTCTCCAGCTCCTCGTCCTCGGGGGTGGAGTCGTGCAGCAGGGTCGCGCCGGCCCGCACCGTGGCGACGCCGTCGTGCAGATGGATGGTGCGCAGGGTCAGGACGGTGTCCAGGCCGCCGTCGAACCCGATCCGGCCCACCGCTCCCCCGTACCAGCGGCGCGGGGAGCGCTCGTGCCGTTCGATGAACTCGACCGCGGACAGCTTGGGCGCGCCGGTGACGGTGACCGCCCACAGGTGGGCGAGGAAGGCGTCCAGGGCGTCCCGGTCGGGCCGCAGCACGCCCTCGACCCGGTCGACGGTGTGGATGAGGGTGGAGTACATCTCGATGCGGCGGCGGGCGGTGACCTGGACGGTGCCGGGCAGGCAGACCCGGGACTTGTCGTTGCGGTCGACGTCCGTGCACATCGTCAGCTCGTGCTCGTCCTTGGACGAGTTGAGCAGGGTACGGATGCGTTCGGCGTCCTCCAGGGCGTCCCGGCCGCGGGCGATGGTGCCGCTGATCGGGGAGGTCTCGACGAGGGCGCCGGCCGCGTCGCGCGGGGTGACCCGGACGAACATCTCCGGTGAGGCGCCGACCAGGTACTCGTCCTGGGCGAGGTTCATCAGCAGGCTGTGCGGGGCGGGGTTGCGCTCGCGCAGGGTGCGGAACAGGCGGGACGGCGGGCGCCGCACGACGCGGTGGAAGGACTGGCTCGGTACGACCTCGAACAGGTCGCCGGAGCGGAAGAGCGGGCCGGCCTTCTCGACCACGCGGGCGTACTCGCCGGGGGCGTGGTCGCGGGGCGGGGCCTCGGTGGCCGGGACGAAGCGGCGGGCCGGGGTGGAGCGGTCCAGGCCGTCGGTGCGGGAGGCGCCGACGCGGAACTCGTAGTCGTGGCGGGTCGCCTCGTCGGCCTTGAGGTCGAGTTCGTAGAGGGTGTCGGGCAGGTGCAGCACCATGTCGCGGTCCTCGGCGGCGCGGTGCTGGGTGAGGTTGACCGGGTCGACCTGGAAGATCAGGTCGTAGCCGAAGGCGCCGTACAGGCCGAGCAGCGGGTCGTCGCCGATCGCCAGCCCTTCGACGACGGCCCGGACCACGGCGAACACGCCGACCTGCCGGGTGCGGTCCTCCTCGGCGAAGGTCCCGTCGGGGACGCCGCCGCGCACGCGCAGGGTGTCACCGTCGGCCTCCACGCGACCGCCGGGTCCGACGGCGTCGGAGAACAGCGCCAGCAGGGCGGGGAGCAGGACTCGGCCGCGCTGGTTGAGCGCGGTGGCCCGTATCTCCGGGCCGGTCGCGGTGATCTCCACGGGTGGGTCGGAGTAGCCGATGATCCGGTCCGGCCCGCGGAACAGGAGCATTCCGCGGCGTTCGTCGAGGGTGTCCTCGAGGTCGGTGCGGAGGGCGGCGGCGGAGCCGAGGAGTTCGGTGGTGCGGACGACCTCGACTCCGACGGGTGTCGTCCACCGCCCGGACGGGGCTGCCCGGCCGGTGCGCGGCCGGGAGGTTTCCAGCAGGGGCATCCCCCAAATTCCTTTCGTGAACCCGGTGATGTCCGGGGCTGGCAAGTGGGCTGGCAAGAGGTCGACCCGCGACGGGGACGCGGGAGCGGGTGGTCTGGCGGGTGCGGGTGGGTTGTGGCTGGTCGCGCAGTTCCCCGCGCCCCTGGGGAGTTGAAGGCCCGGAGTGGTCAGGTGGGGGTTGTCCATACCTCCGTGGCTCGGGCGGCTTGGACGTGGGTCCAGCCCTGGCTGAGTTCGTTCGGGCGGCAGACGTACGCCGTGGGGGTGCCGGTCGCCGTCAGGCGTTCGGCGAGGGCCGAGCGGGCCGTGCGGTCGGCGCCGGGGAGTCCCGCGCCGGGGGCCACGGCCACGATGTCGAGGGGTACGGCGGCGGCGAGCGCGGCGACCGAGTCGACGAGCCCGGACACCGGCTCCTCCGCCGGCGCCGGCGCCTCGACCAGCAACCCGAGCACCGCGTCCGGAAGTTCGGCCCGCAGCGCCCTCAACTGTTCCCCGGCCTGCTCACCGGCGGTGACCAGCAGGGGCCCGGCATGGCCCGCGGGCGGCCGCTCCCCGGGTGCGAGGAGCAGCGCGTCGCCCGCAGCGGCGGAACCGCCGGCCGGCACCAGCGACGGCACCGGGCCCTCCGGCAGCGCCGTCACCCCGTCACCGATCTTCGCGAGCTGGGGATCGAGCCGCAGCAGCACGTCCGCGGGGGACTGGCCGGTGCGGGTGAGCAGCCGCAGCATCAGCGTGGCCGGGTCCAGGGCGCGGTGCTCCTCGGGGTGCGACCACATCCGCAGGCTCGCCCAGGCGGCCTGCTGCACGGACTCCACGATCGGCCGCCGGGTGGCCTCGTAGGCGGCCAGCGCCGCGTCCACGTCGTCGCTGTGCTCGGTGAGCCGGCGCGCCAGCTCCACCGCGTCCTCCAGCGCCAGCGTGGTGCCCGAGCCGACGGAGAAGTGCGCGGTGTGCACGGCGTCACCGAGCCCCACCAGGCGCCCGGTGGACCAGCGGGCACCGGAGATGTGCGGGAAGGTCAGCCAGCGCGAGCCGTTGCCGAGCAGCTTCGCCCCGCGCAGGTGCTCCGCGAACACCTCGGCGCAGAACGCCATGGCCTGCTCGTCGTTCCAGCCCGGGGGCTTGGTGGCGCCCTCGGTGAATCCGGCCCGCTCCCAGGTCCGCTCGCCCAGCTCGACCAGGAACGTCGACCGGTCCGGGCCGTAGGGGTACACATGGGCGCCGACCGGCCCGTACGCGCTGTCCGCGAACAGGAACGTCATCGCGTCGAAGGCCCGGTCCACCCCGAACCAGGCGTACCGCCCCCGCCCGGGGACGACCTCGGCCCCGAACTCCCGGGCGAACGCGGTCCTGGTGCGGCTGCCGGAGCCGTCGGCGGCGACCACGACGTCGTACCGCCCGAGCAGTTCGCCGGCGTCGGCCTCGGTGCCGAAGTGCAGGCGGGCGCCCGCCTCCTCGGCCAGTTCGGTCAGCGCGGTGAGCAGGCCGCGCCGCTCCACCGCGGCGAAGCCGTGGCCGGAGGAGCGGACCCGCTCGCCGTCCCGGCGGACCTCCACGTCGTCCCAGCGGGCGCCGCGGTCCAGCAGGGCGGCGACCACGTCGGGGGCGGCGCGGCGCAGCCGGGCCAGGCTGAGGCGGGAGAAGACCACGCCGAAGCCGTACGTGGCACCGGCCGGGCTGCGTTCGTAGACGTCGACCTCGTGGCCGCCGAGGCGGCGCAGCAGCAGGGCCAGCATGAGCCCGCCGGGGCCCGCGCCTATGCAGGCGACGCGCATGCCGCTCACGCTCCTTGGTCCACGGGCGGCACCGGGGCGGCGCCCGGCATGCCGTCGGCGAACCGCTCCCGCAGCTTGCGGCGCAGGATCTTGCCGGCCGCGCTGCGCGGGATCTCGTCGACGAACTCGATCCGCACCGGCCGCTTGTAGCTGGCGAGTTCGCTGGCGCACGCCTTCAGCAGCCCGGCCGCCGAGAGCTCCTCGCCCTCGGCCACCACGAACGCCACCGGGACCTCGCCCCACTCCTCCGAGGGGGCGCCCACCACGGCCGTGTCGGCGACGCCACGCTGGGCGCCGAGGACCCGCTCGATCTCGGCCGGGTAGACGTTCTGCCCGCCGCGGATGAGGACGTCGTTGATCCGGTCGACCAGGTAGAGGTAGCCGTCGGCGTCGGAGTAGCCGAGGTCACCGGTGCGCAGCCAGCCGTCGCGCAGGGTGGACTCGGTGGCCGTGGGGTTGCGCCAGTAGCCGCGCATCAGACCGTCGCCGCGGACGCAGACCTCGCCGATCTCGCCGGGCGGCAGCGCCTTGCCCTCCTTGTCCTGCACCTCGATGTGGCAGCCGGGCAGCATCCGGCCGGCCGAGCGCAGCCGCAGTTCCCGGGCGGCGGCGTCGGCGCCGTGGTCCTCGGCCCCGCCGAAGACGACGGTGGCGATCGGGCCGCCGCCCTCGGTGATGCCGTAGATCCCGCGGAACGGGCAGGGGAAGCGCTCCAGGGACTCGCGCAGCAGCTCCTCCGGCATCGGGGCGCCGCCGAACATCACGTCGACGAGGGTGGACAGGTCGGTGGAGTCGAACGCCTTGGTGCGCAGCGCGAAGCGGACCATGGACGGCACCAGGAAGGCGCGGGTCGCGCCGCGCTGCTCGGCCTCGGCGAGGAAGCGCTGCGGGGCGAACTCCCGCTGCAGGACCAGGGTTCCGCCGGCCGCGAGCAGGGCCAGGCCGATCACCATCGAGCCGTGGAACAGCGGGCACGGGTTGAGCATCACGTCGTCGGCGGTGAACCGGGCCTCGGCGGCGAGCGCCGTGTAGCAGGCCGACACCGAGCGGTGGGTGACGGCGACGCCCTTGGCCCGGCCGGTGGTGGCCGAGGTGTGCAGGATCGCGACCAGGTCGTCCATGTGCGGCAGCGGCAGCGTCCGGCGCGGGGTGGCGAGCAGTTCCTCGTAGGCGGGGCTGTCCAGGGCGAGCCGCCAGCTGTCGCCGAACGCGTCGCCGAGCCGGTCCAGGACGCCCTGCTCGGCGATCACGCCGCGCGGCGCGGAGTTGGAGACGATGTGCTCGACCTCGGGGGCCGGGAAGGAGTGGTTGACGGGGCAGACGATCGCCCCGGCCTTGCCGGCCGCGATGTACAGCTCCAGCACCTCGACCCGGTTGGGCGAGCTGACCACCAGGCGCTCACCGGGGCCGATGCCCCGGTCCAGCAGGGCGGCCGCCAGCGCGTCGGTCCGTTCGTCGAGTTCGCGCCAGGTGAGCGAGAGCCGCTCGTCGGCGAGGGCCAGGGCGTCGGGGCGCTGTCCGGCGTGCCGCCGGACGAAGTGGGCCAGCCACATCAGCGGACCTCGCTCACGGAGGCGGAGCGCGCGGTCAGCACCTGGTCGATGCCGGCGACGGTGTGCAGCGCGGTCAGTTCGTCGTCGTCGAGCGGGCTGCCGGTCTGCTCCTCGATGGCGAGGGCGAGCCGGATCAGGTCGCCGGAGTTGAGGCCGGCCGTCGTCAGGTCGTCGTCACGGCCGATGCCGTCGAGAAGTTCGGGCAGGTCGACGAACTCCAGCAGGAGCGCGTGGCCCGGGGTGAGCTGGTCGGACATGGGAGTTCCCCTCGGATGTTCGGATGGGAAGTGAGGCCCGGCGGGGCCCGGGTGGCCGTGGGCCCCGCCGGGGGTCTGCGCGCCGGCCGGGTCAGCGACCGACGTCTGCGGGCGTGCGCCCGGGGTCCACCGACTTGTCGGCGCCGGCGGGCGCGGGGACCGGCTCGTCCTCCCCTTCGCTCAGGCCGAACCGCTCGTAGACCCGGGTCAGCGGGCGCGGGGCCCACCAGTTGTAGCGGCCGGCCAGCCGCATGAAGGCCGGGACCAGGACACCCCGGACGAGGGTGGCGTCCATCAGCACGGCCAGGGCGAGACCGAGGCCGAGCAGCTTCATGTACGTGATGCCGGAGACCAGGAAGGAGGCGAAGACCAGGGCGATCAGCGCGGCGGCCGCGGTGACCAGGCCACCGGTGCGCTGCAGGCCCAGGGCGACGGCACGGGTGTTGTCGCCGTTCCGGTCGTACTCCTCCTTGATGCGGGAGAGCAGGAAGACCTCGTAGTCCATGGAGAGGCCGAAGGCCACGCAGAACATCATGATCGGGGTGGTGGCCACGATGCCGCCGGTGACGGTGAAGTCGCCGGTCAGCCACATCAGATTGCCGTCCTGGAAGACCCAGACCATGGCGCCGAAGGTGGCGGTGAGGCTGAGCAGGTTGAGCACGAAGGCCTTCACCGGCATCAGCACGCTGCCCGTCATCAGGAACAGCAGCACGAACGTGGAGACGGCGATCAGCAGCAGCGCCCACGGCATGCGGTCGGTCAGCGAGGTCATCGTGTCCTTGAAGGAGGCGGCGGTACCGGCGACCTTCACCTCCTCGAACGGCGCCTTCGCGTCCCGCACGTCACCGACCAGCTCCTGGCCCTCGTCGGTGTAGGAGCCGACCTCCGGGATCACCGACAGCCAGGTGCCCTCGCCCTTTTCGTAGCGCTCGCTGATCGCGCCGGCCGGGGCGATCTGCTTGCCGTCGGCGTAGGAGCCGGTCAGGGCATCGACGCGGGCGACGTTGTCCAGCTGCGACAGGGTCTCGGCGTAGGCCGCGACCTTGGTCTCCCGCTCGGCCGGGGTGCCGGCGTTCTCGGCGACGACCATCAGCGGTTCCATCTCACGGGCCGAGTAGTCCTCGATCAGGACCGTGCCCACCTGGTGGGCCTCGGCGTCCGCGGGCAGGGTGCGTTCGTCGGCGAGGTTGAGCTTGATGCCGAGGAACGGCGAGCCGAGGAAGAGCAGGATCACGATGACACCGGTGGCCAGCGGCAGCGGGCGGCGCATCACCAGGGTGGCGAGGCGGTGCCAGAAGCCGTTCTCCACGGCCTGCTCGGGCTTCTTGCGGTTCCAGGACCACTTGTTGATCCGGGTGCCGATGACCGCGAGCAGCGCCGGCAGCAGCACCAGGGCGGCGACCACCGCGAAGGCGACGACCGCGATACCGGCGTAGGCGAAGGAGCGCAGGAAGTACATCGGGAACAGCAGCAGCGCGGAGAGCGAGAGCGCCACGGTGATCGCCGAGTACAGGACGGTACGGCCCGCGGTGCGCAGGCTGATGGCGATGGCGTCGTTGACTGCGGCGCCCTTCTTCAGTTCCTCCCGGTACCTGCTGACCACGAACAGGCTGTAGTCGATGCCGAGTCCGAGCCCGAGTCCGGTGGTGAGGTTCATCGCGAACACCGACACGTCGGTCAGCTCCACCAGCACGCGCAGCACACCGAGCGCGCCGATGATGGCGACGATGCCGACGGCCAGCGGCAGCAGGGCGGCGATGACCCCGCGGAAGATGAAGACCAGCAGGATCAGGGTGAGCGGCAGCACCAGGGTCTCGGCGAGCGCGAGGTCCTTCTGGGTCTGCTCGTTCATCTCCGCGTACGCCTCGGCCCGGCCGCCGAACTGGATCTGCAGACCCTCGAAGCCGTCCTCGTAGTGCGGGCGCAGCTCGGCCAGGTAGTCGTCGACCTCGTCCTCGTTGCCCTCCAGGTGGGCGAGGACCAGCGCGGAGTCGGACTTCTCGGCCCTCAGCGAGGGCGCCTTGTCCAGGGTCCAGTAGGAGGCCGCCTCCTGGACGCCGTCCTCGGCGGCGAGCTTCTCGGTCAGCTCGGCGCCCTTGGCGGCGGTGTCCGGGTCGTCGACCCCGTTCGGGGTCTTCACGAGCAGCACGAGGTTGGGCTCACCGGTGCCGAACTTCTCGCTGAGGATCTCGTTCGCCTGCGTCGACGGGGCGTCGGGCACCTCGTAACCACCGGAGGACAGCTTGCTGTTGACGGCGCCGCCGAGTCCTCCGGCCACGACACAGAACAGCAGTCCCAGCCAGAGAACCAGCTTCCGGCGGCCGGTCGCCAAGGCGGCCAGCTTGTTGAACATGGGTATTCCTCCAGGAATGACGGGGCGGGGCAACGCCCCGATGGGGGGATGTGTCGCCCGTACGCTCAGGCGGGGGTACGGGCGGCGGGGAGTTGACGGCAGTCGACGCGGACGTGTCCGCCGGCCACGCAGTCGTGCACGGCCAGCGACTCGTCGACGGTCCGGTCCCAGGCGAGGAGCCGGTTGTGCACCGAACCTCGGGTGAAGTCGGCGAACTCGGGGTGGGTGGTCCGGTGCCGGGAGCCGAGGTACGCCAGCACCGGGTCCAGGAGCAGCCAGCGGCCCTCCTCGAACACCTCGGTCCAGGCGTGCTCGACGCCGACCAGACCGAGCAGGAAGCCGCGCCGGGTGCGGGCGCGGACGCCCGCCTCCTCGGCCCACCGCTGCATCTGCCAGGCGGCGACGACACAGTCCACGGTGCGGTGCTCGATCGCGGCGGCGGGGCGGGCCCGCAGCGCCTCGGGCACCCAGCCGTACTGGTACTCGCCGGAGACCAGCCGGCCGAGCAGGTCGTCGTGGATCCGGCGGACGGTGTCGGTGCGCGGGGCGTCCCGGTGGCCGCGGGTGGTGACCGTGGCCACCATCGAGCCGCCCTCCTCCTTCGCCCACTCGGTCAGCCGGCCCTCGTACAGCTTGGGGGCGGGTTCGGCGGGGACCGGGGTGGTGACGCAGCTGGTGCAGCCGGCGGCCGAGCAGGTGGCGGTGAGCCGGATCCGGGTGACGCGCTCGGTCAGCCACTGCTCGGGCTGCCCGGCCGCCATCCGCATGCACTGGCGTTCGCCCAGCTCGGCCAGGGAGCGGCCGAGGCCGGACCGGAGCCCGAGGTTGCGTACGTCGTGGTGGTCGTAGCGCAGCCCGTCCGGGGTGTCCTCGGCGGGGAAGCCGGCGCCGACCAGGTTCTCCAGGACGGCCTCGTCGACGGCGAGTTCGCGGGCCGCCTCCTCGTGGGTCAGCCGGGCGTCGCGGTACTCCTCGGGCACCGCGACGAGGCGCTCCACCGCCGGGAGCCAGTGGTGCCAGAGTTCCGCCGCCGTGGTGGTCCGGCGCGGCGCGGCGGTCGTCATCGTTCCTCCCCTGCCGTGGCCAGGACCGGCAGGTCGCCCGCGGCCAGCCGGCGCGCCACCTCCAGTCGCTTGACCTTCCAGGTCGCGGTGTGCGGGATGTCGTCCCAGCGGCACTGCACCGGCGGGGCGAGTTCGGGCAGCGCGGCGACGGCGCGGCGCCAGGCGGCGAGGTCCAGCGGGGCGTCGCCGCGGGTGACCACGAGCGGGACCGCGGGGCCGTCGGACATCGGGATGATCACGGCCTCGGTGAGCTGCGGCAGGGCTTCGAGGATGTCGTCCTCGGCCGCCAGCAGGCTCGCCACGCCGCTGCCCCGGTCCACGATCCGGTCGAACAGGTGCAGACAGCCGCGGTCGCTGACCAGGCCGTAGTCGCCCATCGCCCACCAGCCGTCGACCCGCTGGTCGGGGGAGCCGAGGTAGCTGGGGGTGACGCCGGAGGAACGGGCGAAGATCTGGCCGGGGGTGCCCTTGGGGGCCTTGTCGCCCTCGTCGTCGAGGACGCGGATCTTGGTGTGGCCGAGGACGGCCCGGCCGACGCACCGGCCGTCGTCGCAGCGGCTCTTGAGCTTGTGGGACTTGACGGTGACCGGTCCGGTCTCGGTCTGGCCGTACGCCTGCATGTAGCGGGCGCCAGGCTTCGCGGCGCCGAGCAGGGTGCGGATGGTGCGCGGGTGGGCGGCGTCGAAGGAGCTGACGAACAGCCGGGTCTGCGCGAACAGTTCGGGCTGCCGCTCGGCCACCTCCTCCCAGCGGATGAAGGCGTTCGGGACGGTCTCCACCACGCCCGGCCGGACCGCGGCGAGCAGCTCGGCCGCGTTCTCGGGGGCGGTGTCGGTGAGGAAGCCCAGCGGCAGGCCGAGGGCGAGGATGGCGAGCATCCCGGACATGCAGCGGGCGTGCACCGGGGAGAGGCACATCAGGTACGGGTCGCGCACCCGCAGCACCTTGCCGATGGTGATCTGCGGACGGGCGTGCCCGGCGAAGCTGTGCACGGAGTGCAGCACCAGCTTGGGCACCCCCGTCGTGCCCGAGCTGTGGGTGACCAGCTGCGGGGTGTCCTCGCGGGGCACGGCGGCGGGCGGGACGGTGCCGCGCTCCGCGTCCAGCAGGGACAGCCCGTGCTCGCCGCGCTCCCCGGCGTACCAGCGGGGCAGCGCGGGGTCGACGGAGTCCAGCACGCCGGCCGCCTCGGTGGTGGCGTCGGTGATGATGGCCGCCGGGGCGGCGCGTTCCGTCATGACGCCGAGCGCCTGGAAGCCGACGGCCGAGTGCACCAGCACCGGCACGGCGCCGATCCGGGCGCAGGCGAAGGCCAGCAGGGGTATGTCGAAGTTGGGCTGCTTGACGACGAGGATGCGCTGTCCCTCGGTGACACCGGCCCCGGCGAGCAGGGCGGCGGCCTCCTCGACCAGGCCGGCGAAAGCGGCGTAGTCGAAGCTGCGGCCGGCCTGCGGGAACAGGTCGAGCGGCCGGTCGAGGCGGATCGGTACGGCGCCGTGGCGGCGGGCGGCCTCGGCGGGGGCGGTGGCCAGCGCGAGCCGGCGGTTCACGCGGGCCATCACGCACCCCCCGCCTTGGCCGTACGGCGCTCCAGGTGCCCGGTGACGTGGGCGAGCAGCGCGTCGTAGGACGAGAACGCCTCGGTCGGCTGGTCCAGGTCCCACTCGATGCCGAAGGCGTCCTCGACGTCGGCGAGCAGGCGCATGAAGCCCGCCGACGTGAGCCCCAGGTTCCACAGCGACGCCGTCCGGGCCGCCGGGTCGTCCAGCGGCAGCGGAGCGCCGACCGCGTTCTCCAGCAGGCCGCGCAGGTGCTCCGCGACCGTCGTGCTGTCGTACATGTCTCCTCCAGTGACGGCCCGCGGGGTCGCGCAGGCTCGGGGTTTCGTCGTCGACGGACGGGTCAGGCCGCTACGGGGTGGACGATGCGGTCGTTGCCGCTGTTCTCCTCGAAGCCGCGCAGGGTGCGCAGGTAGTAGAGGAGGTACTCGGCCAGCTCCTGCTCGCCGGTGGGCGCGTAGGAGGCGTCGGGGCCGCAGACGGCGGCGGTGTTGGTGAGATCGAAGCGCTTGTTGTAGCGCAGGTAGGAGCGGTAGAAGTTCATGCCGCCGTCGAGGGCCTCGTCGATCGCGGTGAAGCCGTCGCGGTCGTCCACCCAATGCGGTTCGCGCAGGCCGAGCAGCTCGAAGATCTGGGTGACCATGTCGCGGACCTTGGGACCCTCGGAGTTGCCGAGGTGGAAGTACGTCTCCGGCGAGTCCGACAGGGAGATGGCCACGGCGTTGCGGGCGACGATGTCGACCGGGACGAGGTTGACCACGGTCTCGGGGTCGGCGAGCAGCCGGACCCGGGCGTGCGAGAGGAAGGTGCCGAGCTTGCGGGAGGCGGTCTTCTTGAAGACCAGCACCTGACGGGCGAAGCCGTACAGGCCCGACCAGTTCAGCCCGTGCCGGGTGACGCTGTGGCCGATGACGACGGTGGGCCGCAGGATGCGGATCCGCAGGTCGCCGGCGGCCTCCTCGACGAGGGCCTCGGCCCGCATCTTGGTCTGCTCGTAGCAGTTGTTGGCCACCGACGGGTCGGTCACCGGGCCCTCGGTGATCAGGTCGGTGCGCGAGCCCGCCACGTAGGCGGTGGAGACGTAGTTGAAGGTGCGCGCGCCGACCTTGCGGGCGAGTTCCAGGACGTTGGCGGTGCCCTGGACGTTCTGCGCCTCGATCTCGGCGCGGTACTCCTCCTCGTAGCGCAGCGAGGCGGCGCAGTGCCAGACCTCGTCGACCGGCGGCACCGCGGTCAGGTCGGCTCCGCAGCCGTCCACGGTCATGTCGCCGTGCACGGCGACGGTCCGGCGCAGGATCTCCGGGTGCAGGTCGGAGCGGCCGTAGCCGTCCGCCATCGCGGAGAGGGTGTCGTGCAGGCGCTGCGTCGCCTCGGCGTCGTCCTTGCCGCGGACCAGTGCGATGACGGGGTCGTCGGTCTTGTCGAGGAGTTCGAGGACCACGGCTCCGCCGACGAAGCCGGTGGCCCCGGTCAACAGACGTGTTGTCATGAGTGCTTGTCTCCAGCGTCGGGACGTGGTGTGCGTCGTTGTGGTGCTGCGGTGGTGCAGCGGATCGGGGTTCGGGGGGCGGGGTTCGGGGGGTGCGGGCGGGCGGCGCGGAGGGGGGCCGGCGGGTCCGGGATCACCGGGCCCCGGCCGTCCCCCGGGTCGCCCGTCCGGCTACGCGCCGGTGGCCGCGGTGGCGGTCTCGGACGCGTGGCGCGCCTCCAGCTCGTGTACGAACTCGGAGACGGCCGTCTGGAAGCCCTGCGGGTCGTCGAAGAACGGGACGTGGCCCGCGTGCTTGAGGGTGACGGCGCGGCTGTCCGGGATGCGGTTGAGCGCGTCCTCGATGACAGAAGCGCTCCAGGCGAAGTCGCCGTCGCCGTTGATGATCAGCGTCGGGGCGGCGAGGCGGGCCAGTTCCTCGGGGTCGTCCTCGATGTCCAGGGAGGCGAGCAGGTTTTCGCGGATGGAGCCGACGGAGAGCAGGGACAGGAAGTTGTCCTTGAGCGCCAGGTAGGCCGCGGTGCCGCCCTCGTGGATCATCTGGTCCGGGAAGACCAGCGGGTAGAGGTGGCCGAAGAGCTGCTGGGTGCCGCCGGACTCCAGGCTCGCCAGCCAGGAGCGGCTGACCAGCTTGCGGCGCAGGGTGCCGTTGGGGGAGAACGCCGGGCCCACCAGGACCAGGCCGGCCACGCGCTCGGGGTACTTGAGCGCGAACTCCCGGGCGATGAGGGTGGATATGGACGTGCCGACCAGGTAGGTCTTCTCGATGCCGAGGTGGTCCAGCAGGCGGCGCACGTCCTCCACGTGGTCCATGAACGTGACCGGCTCCGGGCCCGGGTTGGAGGCGCCCTGGTTGCGCAGGTCGTAGTGGACGAGCCGGAAGTCGTTCGCCAGCTCGGTGGTGAAGTTCCGCCAGATCGGGCTGACGATGTAGAAGTTGTTCAGCAGGGTCACCGCCGGGCCCTCGCCGCTGTCCTCGTAGTACAGCTCCCCGCCGCCGGGCAGGGCGAGCGCGGAGTGGTTGAGGTAGCGGACGTCGAGCTGGCCGAACTGCTGGTCCGTCATGGGGTCTCCTTGGATGGTTCGTTCGGACGTGCGACGGGGAGCGATCCGGACGGGCGACCGTCGCCGGGGATCAGACTCCGGTGGCCCGTTCAACACCCGCCCAAGGCGTGTCCAAGAGCGGGAAAACGTGCTGGTCAGGGCCGTTTTTCGGGGGTTGTGCGGGGCGCTGGTGCGGGCGTTCGGGACAGGCTGGAAATGAGTTATGTGGCGGGGGTCACCGGACGCCGCCGCGGCGGCCCGGGGACCGGCCCGTGCGACCGCGCCGCAAGCGGCCCACGACGAACGGCCCCGCCGCCGTGGGGCCGATCGATGTCGGGCCCGCCGCCGTAGGGCCGATCGATGTCGGGCCCGCCGCCGTAGGGCCGATCGACGTCGGGCCCGACGGGGTCGGTACGGCGGGCCTCGGACCAGGCGGGGTCGGTACGGCGGGTCTCGGACCGGGCGGGGTCGGTACGGCCAGCGTCGTTCCGGGGAGAGTCGGCGCGCCCGGCGTCGGACCAGGCGGGGTTGGTGCGCCCAGCGTCATTCCGAGAAGAGCCAGTACGGCCGACGTCGGACCGGGCGGGCTCGGCGCGGCCGACGTCGGAGCAGATGGGGTTGATGCGCCCAGCGTCATTCCGGGAAGAGCCGGTACGGCCGACGTCGGACCGGGGAGAGTCGGCGCGGCCGACCTCGGACCAGAGGGAGTTGATGCGCCCGGCGTCGTTCCGGGGAGACTCAGCGCCCCCAGCATCGGACCGGACGGGGTCAGTGCTCCCGACGTCGGACCGGGCGAAGTCCCTCTGTCCGACGTCGGACCAGGCGGAGTCCCCCTGTCCGGCGTCGGACCAGGCGGAGCCGCTCCCCCCGACGTCGGACCAGGCGGAACCGCTCCCCCCGGCGTCGGACCAAGCCGAGTCCTCCCGCCCACCCACCCCGCCGGCCGCGTGCGCCAGGACACCGAACCGGACGATCTCCGGCACCCGGAAGGTCGCCGAGGCGCCCGGCCGGTCGTCGGCGAGGACCAGGACGTGCCGGTCCAGCAGCCGCCCCACCACCGACTGGGCACTCCAGGTGTCGAGTTCGAGCACCGCCTTGACCTGCTCGGTGCCGAAGGGCCCCGGCCCCGCCGCGGCGAGCAGGAACACCGACCTGCGCAGCCAGGGCGCGAGCCGGGCCAGGGCGCTGTCCGCGCGGGCGAGCGCCGCGCACGCCTCGTCCTGGAGCTCGGCGACGAGGCGGTCGTCGTCGAGGAGTCCCGCGGCCAGGTCGCTGAGCGTCCACATGGGCCGCGCCGCGTACAGCTCGCCCACGGCACGCAGCATCAGCGGATGCCTGCCCATCCGGGTGACCATGTGCCGCAGCGCCGCCTGGTGCCCGGTGATGCGCTCCTCGCCGACCAGCCGCTCGAAGAACGCGGCCGCGTCCTCGGCGCCGAGCGGCCCGAGCGTCAGGCGCCGGGCGCCGGGCAGTCCGGACAGCCGGACCCGGGAGGTCACCAGGGTCAGGCAGGAGTCGCCGCCGGGCAGCAGCGCGAGCACCTGATCGGTGGCCGCGGCGTCGTCGAGCAGCACGAGCAGCGACCGTTCCCGGGCGGCGGCCCGGAAGAGCGCGGCGAGCCCTTCGGTGTCCTCGGGCTGCCGCGGCCGGCCGATGCCGAGCCCGTCCAGCAGGGACCGCAGGACGGCCTCGGGGGAGCGCGGCCGGTCGGCGGCGTCGTGCAGGGAGGCGTACAGCAGCCCGTCGGGGAACCGTTCGGCCATCGCGCGGGCGGCCCGTACGGCGAGCGCGGTCTTGCCCACGCCGGCCGGGCCGAGCAGGGTGATCACCTTGGGTCCCGGAGCGGTGAACGGCTCACCGATCTGGGCCAGTTCCCGCTCGCGCCCCACGAAGTCCGGTGTATCCAGCGGCAGTTGGTCCACCGCCGGAGTGACGCGGGCCGGGGCCGCGGGACGCCGTACGACCGCCCTCTCGGGCTTGGCGGCGGGCGGCAGGACCTCGCGCAGTATGTCCTGCTGGAGCTGGCGCACCCGCTCGGAGGGCTCGATGCCCAGGTCGTCGACGAGCCGGTGGCGCAGCCGCAGATAGGCGTCGAGGGCGGTGCTGCGCTGCCCGGACCGGTGGGCGGCGATCATCAGCTGGGCGGTGAACCGCTCGTCCAGCGGGTGGTCCACGGTGAGCCGGCGCAACTCCGCCACCAGCGCCTGGTGGCGGCCGAGCTGGAGGTCGGCCTCGATCCGCAGTTCCAGGGCGCTCAGCCGGGCCTCGCCGATCTGCGCGATCCGCGCGGTGAGCAGCGGACCGGCCTCCAGGCCCGCGAACGGCTCACCGCGCCACAGCGCGAGCCCCTCGCGCAGCAGCCGGGCGGCGTCCTCGGCCGCTCCGGAGGCGAGCGCGGCGCGGGCCCGGCCGGCCCGCTGCTCGAACTCCCACAGGTCCAGCTCCCCCGGCCGCGCCGTCAGCCGGTAGCCGCCCGGCCCGGTCTCCAGGCGCTCCCCGGCGGCGTCGGTGCTGCCCTTGAGGGCCTGGCGGAGCTGGTAGATGTACGTCTGCACGGTCTTGCGGGCCAGCCGCGGCGGCTCCTCGTCCCACAGCTCCTCGACGAGGGCCTGCGTGGAGACCAGATGGTTGGCGTCCAGCAGCAGGACGGCCATGGCCCGCCGTGCCATCGGCGCGGTGAGGGTGCGGCGCTCGCCGCCCACGTGGATCTCCAGCGGGCCGAGCACCTTGATGCGCAGCTCGGGCAGGCCGGTGACGGTGGCGGTCATGGCGTCCTCCTCCGGCCCTTGGCGTTGCCCCGGTCCCGTGCGGCCGGGTGCGGTGCCGTGTTCTGGGGGGTCACCGTGCGGGCCGAGACCAGGCGGCCGGGGCAGGACGACTCCGGTTCGAGGCCGCCGGGCAGCAGCAGGCCGAGGAAGTGCTCGACGGTTCCGTAGCGCGCCGTCGGGGCGGCGCCGGTGGGCGCGCTCATCGCCGGGCTCCGGAGTTCGCGGCGGCGTCGGTGTCCACGGCGTCGGCGTCCAGCCGGTGGGCCAGGGCGCGGCGCTCCTTGCGGAACTCGCTGGGCGTGACCCCGTAGCGGCCGCGGAACAGCCGGCTGAAGTGGGACGCCCCGTACAGACCGGCCCGCTCGCCGATCAGCGCGACGGGCAGGTGGTCGAGGGCGGGGTCGGCCAGTTCCGACCGGCAGCGGGCGAGCCGCTCGTCGCGGATCCAGCGGGCCGGGCTGACGCCGAACTCCTGGAAGATCTTCTGCAGGTAGCGCAGCGAGATGTTGTGCCGGCGGGCGACCTCGACGGGGCTCAGGCTCGGCTCCGCGAGGTGCTCGCGGACATGGGCCTGGATCCTGAGCATCAGCGCCTGGCGGGCGATCTCGCTGTCGGGAGCGAGTTCGCGCATCCGCTCGGCGAACAGGACCGCGGTGAGCCCGGCGACGCTGCCGCCGAGCAGGTCGACGGCCGTCTCGACCTCCTCGCCGTGCCGGTCCAGGCCCTCCAGCAGGCTGCTCAGCAGGGCGGCGGCACCCTGGTCGCCGCTCCAGGCGCGGGCGGTGAGCCGCTGGGTGTCGGCGGCGGTGAGCCCGACCAGGGAGTGGGTCACCATCACGTCGACCATCCGGAACTGGTCCGGCATGATCACCTTGAACGGGCGCCCGGTGTCGAAGGAGATCAGCTGCGGCGGCCGTACGACGCCGTGGCGGCCGTCCTGGAACACCCAGACCTCGCCGTGCAGCGGCCGGCACATCCGCAGCCGCGACCGCTCACCGGCACCGATCAGCCGGGCGGGCCGGACCAGCTCGCGGGGGCCGCCCTGGACGAGCGAGACGGTCACCTCGCCGAAACGGTGGCGGGCCGTGGTCCCTTCGAGGATCTCCTCGTGGCTCTTGACGATCTGCAGGCCCCCGCGTTCCGCGGGCGGCGGATCGGCCGTGCACCTGCGCAGCTGGCGGGGCTTCACCTCACTGACACGTTGCATCGCGTACCCCCTGTTCCGATGTCGGAGCTCTCGATGAAGCACCCCAAGAAAAACATACCCGCATGCGGGTTTTCTACTTCGATCGAGAGTTTCGATGATTCGGACAGGGCACGCCGGTGCGGCCGGCCGTCTCCGGTCCGGCCGCACGGTCCGGTATTCGGTTCGAAGGTGCTGGTCAGGCCGCCTGCGCGATCCGCGGGCGGGCGGCGGCCGGGACGGCGCGGTCGGCGTACAACTCGGCCACCTGGAAGGCGAGATCGAGCGCCTGGTAGCGGTTGAGGCGGGGGTCGCAGGCGGTCTGGTAGCGCCGGTGCAGATCCGTCAGGCCGATCGGGTGGCCGCCCCCCACGCACTCGGTGACGTCGTCGCCGGTGAGCTCGATGTGGATGCCGCCGGGGTGGGTGCCCAGCTCGCGGTGCGCCTCGAAGAAGCCGGCCACCTCGTCCAGGACGTCGTCGAAGCGGCGGGTCTTGTGACCGCTGGCCGCCGAGAAGGTGTTGCCGTGCATCGGGTCGCAGATCCAGGCGATCGGCGCCTCGGCCTCGGCGGCCGCCTCGACGAGCGAGGGCAGCACGTCCCGGACCTTGTCGCGGCCCATCCGCGCGATGAACGACAGCCGACCCGGCTCCCGTTCGGGGTCGAGCCGGTCGATGAGCGCGAGCACCTCGTCCCGCGAGGCCGACGGACCGAGCTTCACGGCGACGGGGTTGCGGACGGCGGCGGCGAACGCCACGTGCGCGTGGTCGAGCTGGCGGGTGCGCTCGCCGATCCAGACCATGTGCCCGGAGACGTCGTAGGCGTGCCCGGTGCGCGAGTCGGTACGGGTCAGGGCGGCCTCGTAGTCGAGCAGCAGCGCCTCGTGGCTGGAGTAGAACTCCGCGAGGTGGAACTCGCCGGGGTCGGCACCGCAGGCGGCGAGGAAGGTCAGGGCGCGGTCGATGTCCCGGGCGAGGGCCTCGTAACGGGCGCCGATGGGGGAGTTGTTGACGAAGTCGCGGTTCCACTCGTGGACCTGGCGCAGGTCGCCGTAGCCGCCGGTGACGAAGGCGCGGATGAGGTTCAGGGTGGAGGCGGAGGCGTGGTACATGCGCTTGAGGCGCTCCGGGTCGGGCCGGCGGGCCTCCTCGGTGAACTCCTGGCCGTTGACGGCGTCACCGCGGTAGACGGGCAGCGTGAGATCGCCGCGGACCTCGACCGGCCGGGAGCGCGGCTTGGAGTACTGGCCGGCGATCCTGCCGATCTTCACCACGGGCACGGAGGTGGCGTAGGTGAGGACGGCGGCCATCTGCAGCAGCGTCTTGACCTTGTCCCGGACCTGGTCGGCGGTGACCCCGTCGAAGGTCTCGGCGCAGTCGCCGCCCTGGAGCAGGAAGGCCTCGCCCCGGGCCACCCGGGCGATGCGCTCGCGCAGTTGGTCGCACTCCCCGGCGAACACCAGCGGCGGGTAGGACGTCAGCTCTTCGAGTACGCCCTTGAGGGCGTCCGGGTCGGGCCAGTCGGGCTGCTGGGCGGCAGGAAGCAGGCGCCAGGAATCCACATCCGTGATGCGCTGATCAGCGTTCATGTCGGGCTGAGCCTCACTCTTGTCCGGGGACGGGTGTCGGTTCGGGAGTCCGGTTCGGGAGTCCGGGGAAGGGCCGGTGCGGTGCCCTGCGGGCGCGGGTCCTCGGGTACGGAGCGGCCCTCCCACCGCCGGGACACTCCTCGCCGGGGGAGGTACGAGGAGGGCACCGGTCGGCGGGAGGGCCGCGACTCGGGGGGCGAGCGACATCCGGCCCGCCTACGGCCCCGGACTCACCGCGATGCCCCGACTCTACGAACGCCCCCGCCCCCGTGGTTGCCACCCCGCGCACCGTCCCTTGCCGAAACACGCGTGAGCGGACGCGGAGGCCGGAATTTCATATTCCGTGGGAGCCGGAACAGATCATTCCGAGCGAGGGGATCAAGAAAGGGGAATCCGAGGGACTTCTTTCGGCCAAGCATGAATGCGGAAGCGGAAATTCGGAATTACTTCTTCCGGAAGCCGGGAAGACCAAAGGGCGGCCCCGGACCACCAGAGCCGCCGCACCTGCCCACTGCCTCGCGCCTGCCGCGCCACCGGCGCAAGCCCTTGCTATCGAACCCGCGCACCGCTCCTGGCACGTTGGCGCACACCCGCCCGGCGCACCGGGGCCGTGCACACCGCGTCCGTGGCCACCGCCCGCCGCCCCTCCTCCGCCGCTTCGAGGATGGTCCGGGCGTACGGCAGCAGCCGCAGACCCGCCTCGGTCAGCGCCAGTTGGCGATGGCTCCGGTCGAACAGCGCCGCCCCGACGGACTCCTCCAGGTTCTGGATCTGCGCCGTCACCGTGGACTGCGCGTAGTTGAGGTTGCGCGCCGCCCGGGTCACGCTCAACTCGGCCGCCACCTCATGAAATGCCCGTAGCTGCTGGATCTGCACGTGCCGCTCCCCTCCGGCGGCCCTCCACAGGGCCGCCCAGAACCACTCTCAGACGGAGCTGTGGACCGCGGCCCCGCGGGTCAGCCGCTTGCCGCGCTCGGCGGTGATGTCGAGCCGGGCGTACACCTCGGGCCGGGCCAGCGAGCGGGCCATCAGGTCGTAGAGGACGGCGATCCGCTCCTCCACGTCGGCCCGGTTCGTCATGATCTCCGACAGCAGCTGCACGCCGGTGAAGGCGCCCACCGCCGCGTCGGACACCGCCCCCACATCGATGCCCGGCACCAGCTCCCCCAGCTGCTGGGCCTGCCCGAGCAGCCGGGTGCTGACCTCGATCCAGGCCCGGTAGGGCACCTTCCGGTCGATCACGTCGTGCCCCTGGTCGACCGCGAGGCGAATGCTGCCCTGGAGCATCCGGTCGAAGGTGAGCCGGTGCGCCACGAGCAGCGTCACGTCCACCCACTCCTGGAGCTTCGGCGCCCCGGGCTCCTGCGGCGGCGCGAAGTACCGGAACTGCTCCGCCACCTGCTCGTCCAGGACCGCCTGCGCCAGCTCCGCCTTGGAGGTGAAGTGGAAGTAGAAGGCCCCCTTCGTCACACCGCACCGCTGGTAGACGTCCGAGATCCTCGCGGCGGAGTAACCGCACTCCGCGAAGACCTCGCCCGCCGCTTCCAGAATCGCCTGGCGTGTCCTGATGGCTCGATCCTGCTGCGCCACTGGGCCCCCTTCCCTCGTCGTTGTTGATGATGAACACACGCGGGACTCGTATGCGGAACCACCGGCTCTCATTGAAAAACATACCCGCATGCGCGTATCTTACCGGCGGGGTTGGAACCAGTCACCCGTCATGCACCTTCTCGTTCCAGAAGGAAGAGCAATGACCACCAACATTGGTATTCACAGGGGCCGACACCGCCATGGGGGGATAAGGAAGACGGTGTTTCCGGCCAGGCCGGCCGCACCGCTCAGGCCGTGCATCCCGCCGTCCGCGGCGTCGGTCGACACCAGGCTCGTGCATCGCACGTACCGGAAGGACGTACTGCCGACCGGCATCACCAAGCACGACGACCGTCACTACACCGTCTTCACACAGTGGCCCGCGGACCACCGCCGTTTCACGGACCAGGAGGGCAACTTCCTGCCGTCACTGGTCATCGAGAGCGTCCGCCAGGCCGTGATCCTGGTCGCTCACGACGGCCTCGGCGTACCGCTCGGGCACCAGTTCCTGGTGTCGTCCGCGCACCACCGCGTGGACCCGGGCCGGCTGCTCGCACCCGGCGCGCCGGCCCGGCTCGAGCTGGACGTCTCCATCCACGACCTCAAGCACCGCCGGGGCGTGCCGTCCTCGCTCCAGGCCCGGGTGGTCATCCGGGTGGACGGCGAGATCATCGGCACCGGCGGCGGCGACTGCTCCGTCATGACCGCCGAGGTCTACCGCCGGCTGCGCCGCGGCCGTACCGACACCGCCTGGACCGCGGCGCTCGCCGTCCCGCTGCCCGCACCCGTGCCCGCCCGCTCCGTGGGACGCACCCACGACTGCGACGTGGCCCTGGCCCCCGGGGACACCCCCGGCCACTGGCTGCTGCGGGCCGATGTGACCAACGAGTTGATGTTCGACCACCCGAACGACCATATGCCCGCCATGGTCCTCCTCGACGCCGCCCAGCAGGCCGCGCACGCCGTCTTCGGCGAGCGCCCCTTCCGGCCGTCGTCCTGCGAGGTCCTCTGCTCCCGCTACGTCGAGTTCGACTCCCCCTGCTCCGTCCGCGCCGACCTCCGGGACGACGGCGCCGGCGGATACGTCCTGTCCGTGACCGGACATCAGGACGGCGAGCAGGTCTTCGAGATCCTGTTCCGGCAACTGCCCTCCGCGCGCTAGGCGTTCACCGCCCGCTCCCGCCCGTCCGCGGGATCCCGTACGCGCAGAGCCGGCACCTCCTCCCGGACCCCGCCGGATGCTCACCGGCCGCACGGCCCACCCTCGGGCACCGCCCTTGCGACGCTCCGCTACCGACGCCCAGGCGCTCCCGCCGCCCCAGCCGCACATCCGTACCCCGGCATGTGTGGCCCCCGCGGCCCTCGCGCGCCGGGTCCTCCTCGGCGTG
Source organism: Streptomyces sp. NPDC002784 (assembly GCF_053592135.1). Taxonomy (NCBI): domain Bacteria; kingdom Bacillati; phylum Actinomycetota; class Actinomycetes; order Kitasatosporales; family Streptomycetaceae; genus Streptomyces; species Streptomyces sp. NPDC002784. The sequence continues at coordinate 223,758 of NZ_JBSFVD010000006.1, forward strand.
ACCTCGCCGGCATCCGCCCATCCACCGCACCGCCCTTCGACCTTCGTCCCTCAGTCAGCTGACCCGGCCCGCCCACGGGCCGTCGCTCGCCCGCCCGGACCCGTGAACCGCCGTTGTGCGCGGCGGCCCGGGTGGGCGGGGCCCCGGCCCCGGCCGGGCACCGCACCTCGTTCCGCCTCAGTTCAGGAGCCCGTCTCCCATGACCCGCACCGCCGGAGCCCGCACGGCACGACCTGCCCCCGCGGTCCCTCCGCCCCTCCCCCCGCACCCCTCGCCCGCCGGCCACCGCCGCCCGGCACCACCCTCCTCACCGCACCGTCCAGCCGCCGTCCACCGGCACCGTCGCGCCGACCACGAACGAGGCCCGGTCGCTGCTCAGCCAGGCCGCCGCCTCGGCGATCTCCTCCGGCCCCGCGATCCGCGGCAGCAGCGCCGCCCGCGCGAGTTCGTCCGCCACACCGGGAACCTTCGCCATCCACGCGTCCGTCATTTCGCTGTGGGTCGCCCCGGGCACAATGGCGTTGATCCGAATTCCACTCGCCGAATATTCAGCGGCGGCCGCCTTCGTCAATCCGATGACCGCATGCTTGGCGGCGATATAGGGCGCGGCCACCGGAGTCGCCACCAGCCCCGCCGTACTACTGGTGTTCACAATGGCGCCACCTCGGCCGAGCATCGCTGTGATTTCATGACGGAGGCAGTTCCACATGCCACGGACATTGGTGTCCATGAGGGTGTCGTAGACCTCGTCGCTCATCAGGTGCATGGGCGTGCCCTCGGCCGCGACCCCGGCGTTGTTGAACGCCACGTCGAGCTTCCCGAATCTCTCCAGAGCCTCCGCCACACCGGCCGCCACCTGGTCGTTCCTCGCTACGTCGACGACGACGCAGTGAGCCTCGTACCCCTCGGCACACAGCTCGTCGACGAGCGCGGCGAGCCGTTCGCGCCGGCGGGCGGCCAGGGTGACCGACGCACCCTCCCGGCAGAAGACCCGGGCCGCCGCCGCCCCGATGCCACTGCTGGCGCCCGTGATGAACGCGTGCTTTCCGTCAAGAAGTCCGCCGTTCGGCATGGCCTCACCTCACCCGTCTGCTGAGTCCCCGATTCGCGCCGTACTCGATTCCGGCTCGAATTCCCGCACGCTTTCTTTTACGCACCGACGGCAACCCCACGCGCCGCTTTCTTCCCCCCTCCGTGCCGCACTGCCTGCCCTGATCCCTTTTCCCGAAACGAGATCGGAAAGACATTTCACATGGCACCCACGCGACGGATACTGATCACCGGTGGCACCGGCTTCGTGGGCTCCCACGTCACCGGCCTGCTCGCCACCGGCCCTGCCGCGCTGGACTCCCCGCAGCTGCGCCTACTCGTCCACAACCGCCCCCCAGCCCTCGACGACACGGGCCGGGTGGAGGTGCGCCCCGGCTCGCTGCGCGACCCGCGCTCGCTGCGCGGTGTCTGCGACGGCGTGGACACCGTGCTCCATCTGGCCTCGCTGATCGGCGGCAGCCCCGCGGACTGCGCGGCCGTCAACGACGCGGGCACCGAGGCCCTGCTGGCGGAGGCCGCCCGCGCGGGGGTCGAGCGGATCGTCCAGCTGGGCACCACGGCCGTCTACCGGGACGAGCCGCACACCGGGGCCAGGGAGGGCGAGCCGGAGCTCGGCCCGTCCTCGCCGACCAGCGTCAGCAGGCTGGCCGGGGAACAGCGGGTCCTCGCGGCCGGCGGCCTGGTCCTGCGCCCGCATCTGGTCCACGGACCCGGAGACGTCTGGGTGGTCCCGGCGCTGGTGGACTTCCTCACCGCCTTCCCCCACTGGATCGACGGCGGACGTGCCCGCACGTCCGTGATCGGTGTGCACGATCTGGCCCGGGTCGTGGCCGCGCTGGCCCTGCGGCCCGAGCTGCCGCGCGGTGCGGTCCTGCACGCGGCCCGGCCGGAGCCGGTCCTGGTGCGGGACCTGATCGAGACGGTCTGCCGCGAGCTGCGGCTGCCGCCGCCCGAGGGCGAGGTGTCCTACGCCCGGGCGGCCGCGCTGACCGGCGCCGACCGGGACAGCCTGGTCCGGCGGCGTCTGTCGTTGCTCGCGGTCGACCACTGGTACGACAGCTCCCGTCTGTGGCAGTTGCTCGACATGGCGCCCACGAGTGACTTCGCCCGTGACTTCGCCGTCGGTGCCACCTGGTACCGGTCGCTCCTGGCCCGCCGTACGGACGGCGAGCTGTTCTCCACGAGGTGACGACCGGAACCGTGACACGGCCGCGAACCCCACCGGACTGTCCCCGGTCCGGTGGGGGCGCCGCTGCACCGAGGACACGCTAGGCCGCCGCGCCGCGGTCTTCTCGCCCGGCCGCGCACGCGCAGTGGCACATCCGCGCACGCCGGCAGGGGTGCCGGAACGGCGGGTCGACGTGCCCGTACCCGGTGCCACGTTCACGCAGGATCTCTGGCCCGTTCGCGTCCGGCGGGCCCGTCCGGCGGTCCGCCGGGCGATGGTGTCAGGACGTATCGACGAATTGGCCCCGCCGGATCCGAGGAGAGTTCAGATGGCCCCGCACGGTGACGACGTACTGGTGACAGGTGTCGGTGCGCTGACACCGCTCGGCGCGAACGCCGCCGCGTCCTGGGACGGCCTGCTGGCCGGGCGTTCCGGCATCCGCGACCTCGGCCCCGACTGGCCCGGGGAGCTGCCCGTGCGCATCGCCGGCACCGTGCAGGGCGATCTCACCGAGGCGATCGGCCGGGCGCAGGCCCGCAAGCTGGACCGGGGCGAGCAACTGGCCGTGCTCGCCGCCCGCGAGGCATGGCAGGACGCGGGGGTGCCGCGGGTCGAGCCGGAGCGCCTCGCGGTCGTCGTCGGCACCGGCATCGGCGGCATCCTCAGCTCGCTGGGCCAGGACGACCTCTACGAGAGCTCGGGCATGCGGCGGCTGTCGCCGTTCGCGGTGCCGATGCTGATGCCCAACGGCCCGGCCGCCTGGGTCTCCATGGAACTCGGCGCCCGGGCCGGCGCCCGCGCCCCCGTCAGCGCCTGCGCCTCCGGCGCGGAGTCCCTCGCGCTGGGCCTGGACCTGATCCGGGCGGGCCGCGCCGATGTCGTCGTCGCGGGCGGCACCGAGGCCACCCTGCACCCGTTCATGATCGCGGCCTTCGCCCAGATGAAGGCGCTGTCCGTGCGGGGCGGCGACCCGGCGGCGGTGTCCCGCCCGTTCGACGCGGCCCGCTCCGGGTTCGTGATCGCCGAGGGCGCCGCCCTGGTCGTCCTGGAGCGCGCGGAGTTCGCCCGGGCCCGCGGGGCCCGGGTCTACGGCGCGCTCGCGGGCGCGGCCGTGCAGTCCAGCGCCCAGCACATCACCGCCTCCGACGCGGAGGGCCAGATCCAGGCGATGCGCACGGCGCTGGCCGACGCGGGCGTCGAGGCGCGGGACATCGGGCACGTCCACGCGCACGCCACCTCCACCCCGAGCGGGGACCTCGCGGAGGCCGAGGCGCTGCACAAGGTGATCGGCGACGGGGCCGCGGTCACCGCCACCAAGTCCATGACGGGCCACATGCTGGGCGCCTCCGGTGCGTTCGGCGCCCTGTCCACGCTGCTGTCCCTGCACCACGGGGTGGTCCCGGCGGTCCGCAACCTCGACGAGCAGGACCCCGAGATCCGGCTCGACGTGGTCCACGGCGAGAACCGCACCGGCTCCTGGGACGCCGCCCTCGCCAACTCCTTCGGCTTCGGCGGCCACAACGTCAGCCTGGTCATGAAGCGCGCCTGAGAGCTTCCTCACAGGCGGCACGCCTGCGACCGTCACCGGACAACAAGAAAGAGCGGCATCTGATCGATGCCGCTCTTCCGGTGGTGCGCGAGGGGGGAGTTGAACCCCCACGCCCTTGCGGGCACTGGAACCTGAATCCAGCGCGTCTGCCTATTCCGCCACCCGCGCATTGGGTGTGTCCTCAGGCCCTGTCCCTTGCGGTTCCGCGCCTTCCGACATCGAGAACATTAGCACGCTGGACCGGGTGGGTTCACATCCCTTCTGCGGGGCAGCAGCCCCCCTGCGCGGCCCCGCACGCGTCTCAGGCCGTCTCCGTTCACGTATCAACCTCGTACCGGTCCGGCCCGTCTGCCCCACAGCCGGTCCGGGTCCACAGCCAGGTGCGGGACACTGGTCTGCGGCCGCCTCTACGATCCTTGGCAGGAGTACGCCCGAGAAGAGTTCGAAGGCGAGCTCCACAGGGAACTTCGTCAGGCGTCGACACCCGTCGACCGGGCCGACAGGGGGAACCAGCCGATTCACCGGCGCGTGGATACGATCAGTAAGCAGTACCAGGTAAGGCAGTACCCGCAGGGCGGGACGCGGGACACGAGCAGCTACGGAGGAGGTGCCCCATGGGAGTCCTGAAGAAGTTCGAGCAGCGTCTCGAAGGTCTGGTCAACGGCACGTTCGCCAAGGTGTTCAAGTCCGAGGTCCAGCCCGTGGAGATCGCGGGAGCCCTGCAGCGCGAGTGCGACAACAACGCGACCATCTGGAACCGCGACCGCACGGTCGTCCCCAATGACTTCATCGTGGAGCTCAGCGCACCGGACTTCGAGCGCCTGAGCCCCTACTCCGGGCAGCTCGGCGACGAGCTCGCCGGCATGGTCCGCGACTACGCCAAGCAGCAGCGCTACAGCTTCATGGGCCCCATCAAGGTCCACCTGGAGAAGGCCGAGGACCTCGACACCGGCCTGTACCGCGTGCGCAGCCGCACCCTGGCCGGCTCCACCGACCAGCAGGGCGGCCAGCCCGCCGCCGCCCCGGCCGGACGCCCCGGCGGCTACGGCTACCCGCCCGCCGCCGCTCCGGCCGCGCCCGCGGGAGCCCCGCCGATGCCGAGCGCGCCGCCCCCCGGCGGCGCCCGCCCCGGCGGCTACGGCTACCCCCAGCCCGCAGGCGGCCCGCGTCCCGCGGCGCCCGCGGCCGCCGGCCGCACCCGCTACTGGATCGAGATCAACGGCACCCGCCATCAGATCTCCCGCGCGACGCTCGTGCTGGGCCGCAGCACCGAGGCCGACGTGCGGATCGACGACCCCGGCGTCTCCCGCCGGCACTGTGAGATCCGGACCGGAACGCCCTCGACGATCCAGGATCTCGGGTCCACCAACGGCATCGTGGTGGACGGACAGCACACCACCCGCGCTACGCTCCGCGACGGCTCGCGGATCGTCGTGGGCAACACCACCATTCTCTATAGGCAAGCCGAAGGGTGAAGCGGGGGCAATGTCAGAGCTGACCCTCACGGTCATGCGGCTGGGTTTCCTGGCCGTCCTGTGGCTGTTCGTGATCGTGGCCGTGCAGGTCATCCGCAGCGACCTGTTCGGTACGCGCGTCACCCAGCGCGGGTCGCGCCGGGAGGCCGGACGCCAGCAGCAGCAGGCGCGCCAGGCGGCGCCACCGCAGCAGCGCCAGCAGACGGGCGGCGGCGGCCGTCAGCGCCGTAACGCCCCCACCAAACTCGTGGTCTCCGAGGGCACCCTCACCGGCACCACGGTCGCGCTCCAGGGCCAGACCATCACGCTGGGCCGGGCGCACGACAGCACGATCGTGCTGGACGACGACTACGCCTCGAGCCGGCATGCCAGGATCTACCCGGACCGCGACGGCAACTGGATCGTCGAGGACCTGGGCTCCACCAATGGCACGTACCTCGACCGATCGCGGCTGACGACCCCGACCCCGATTCCGCTGGGCGCGCCGATCCGCATCGGCAAGACCGTCATCGAGCTGCGGAAGTAGTGCTGCATCATGAATAGGCGCGAGCGGAGCGAGCACGCAGCGGAGGCCCCCACGACGGGCCCCGGCGCGCTCCCGACCGGAGGGTGGGCACCGTGCGGATGTACCCGGAGCCGACGGGCGAGGTGCGCATGAGTCTGTCACTGCGCTTCGCCGCCGGATCGCACAAAGGCATGATCCGGGAGGGCAACGAGGACTCCGGATACGCCGGTCCCCGGCTGCTCGCCATCGCCGACGGCATGGGCGGCGCGGCGGCCGGCGAGGTCGCCTCCTCCGAGGCCATCTCCACCATCGTCGCCCTCGACGACGACGTGCCCGGCTCCGACATCCTCACCTCGCTCGGCACCGCAGTGCAGCGCGCCAACGACCAGCTGCGCTCGATGGTCGAGGACGACCCTCAGCTGGAGGGCATGGGCACCACGCTCACCGCCCTGCTGTGGACCGGGCAGCGCCTGGGCCTGGTGCACGTCGGCGACTCGCGCGCGTATCTGCTGCGCGACGGTGTGCTCACCCAGATCACACAGGACCACACCTGGGTGCAGCGGCTCGTCGACGAGGGCCGGATCACCGAGGAGGAAGCCACCACCCACCCCCAACGCTCCCTGCTGATGCGGGCGTTGGGCAGCGGCGACCATGTCGAGCCGGATCTGTCGATCCGCGAGGTCCGGGCCGGCGACCGCTATCTGATCTGCTCCGACGGCCTCTCCGGCGTGGTGTCCCACCAGACCCTGGAGGACACCCTCGCCAGCTACCAGGGCCCCCAGGAGACCGTGCAGGAGCTCATCCAGCTCGCGCTGCGCGGCGGCGGCCCCGACAACATCACCGTGATCGTCGCGGACGTCCTCGACCTGGACACCGGGGACACCCTCGCCGGGCAGATCTCCGACCAGCCCGTCGTGGTCGGCGCCGTCGCCGAGAACCAGCACCAGCTGCACGACAACGGCATCATGCAGACCCCCGCGGGCCGTGCCTCCGGGCTCGGCCGCCAGGTGCCCGGACAGGGCGGCGGGGGCGGCGAGTTCGGTCCGCCCGGCTCCGGCGACACCACCGGCTACATCTCCACGGCCGGCTTCGGCGACTACGGCGACGACGACTTCGTCAAGCCCCGCAAGGGCCGCAAGTGGCTGAAGAGATCCTTCTACTCGGTGCTCGCGCTGGCCGTCGTCGGCGGCGGTCTGTACGGCGGCTGGCGCTGGACGCAGACCCAGTACTACGTCGGCGCCAACGGCGAGCACGTCGCCCTGTACCGGGGCATCAGCCAGGACCTCGCCTGGGTCTCGCTGTCGGAGGTGGAGAAGGACCACCCCGAGATCGAACTCAAGTACCTCCCGCCGTACCAGCAGGAGCTCGTCGAGGCGACGATCCCCGAGGGCGGGCTCGGCGACGCCCAGAAGAAGATCGACGAGCTGGCCCTGCAGGCCTCCGCGTGCAAGAAGCAGTCCGAGCGGCAGGCGGCCGAGCGCGAGCGGAACTCCCGGACCGGCGAGGGCGAGGCCGGCGGCACCACGGGAACCACGCGTACCTCCCTCACGTCCAAGGCGTCACCGACACCCACGCCGTCGGACAAGCCCTCGGGTTCCCCGTCGAACTCCCCGTCCCCGTCCACGACCGCCCCTACTCCCACTCCCGGCCCCACCCTCTCGGAGGAAGAGCAGAAGGTCGTCTCGAAGTGCGGTACGCAGTAGGCAAGCCGTGAGAGGCCCCGTCACACGATGAGCAGTACGCCCAACACCTCGACGCATCACACGTCCACGATCGGCTCCATCGGCGCACCGAGCCGACGCAACACCGAGCTCGCGCTGCTGGTGTTCGCCGTCGTCATTCCGGTTTTCGCCTATGCCAACGTGGGGCTCGCGATCGACGAAACGGTCCCGGCCGGTCTGCTGTCGTACGGCCTCGGCCTCGGCCTGCTGGCCGGCATCGGGCATGTCGTCGTGCGGAAGTTCGCCCCGTACGCCGATCCGCTGCTGCTGCCCCTGGCGACGCTGCTGAACGGACTCGGGCTCGTCGCCATCTGGCGGCTCGACCAGTCCGAGCTGCTCCAGTCGATCGGCCAGGCCGGGTCGGCCGCGCCGCGGCAGCTGCTGTACACGGCGATGGGCATCGCGCTGTTCGTCGTCGTCCTGATCTTCCTCAAGGACCACCGCGTCCTGCAGCGTTACACCTACATCTCCATGGTCGGCGCGCTGTTCCTGCTGCTGCTTCCGCTGGTGCCCGGGCTCGGCAAGGACCTCTACGGCGCCAAGATCTGGATCTCGATCGCCGGATTCTCCATCCAGCCCGGTGAGTTCGCGAAGATCGTCCTGGCGGTCTTCTTCGCCGGCTACCTGATGGTCAAGCGGGACGCACTGGCCCTCGCCAGCCGCCGCTTCATGGGGCTGTACCTGCCGCGCGGACGCGACCTCGGTCCGATCATCGTCGTCTGGGCGATCTCGATCCTCATCCTGGTCTTCGAGACCGACCTCGGTACGTCCCTGCTGTTCTTCGGGATGTTCGTCATCATGCTGTACGTCGCCACCGAGCGGACCAGCTGGATCGTCTTCGGTCTGCTGATGTCCGCGGTGGGCGCCGTCGGCGTGGCCTCCTTCGAGCCGCACATCCAGCAGCGCGTCGACGCCTGGCTCGACCCGATGCGCGAGTACACGCTCTCCCGCCAGGGCGTCAGCGGCCACTCCGAGCAGGCCATGCAGGCGCTGTGGGCGTTCGGCTCCGGCGGCACGCTCGGCACCGGCTGGGGCCAGGGCCACTCCGAGCTGATCCGCTTCGCCGCCAACTCCGACTTCATCCTCGCCACCTTCGGCGAGGAGCTCGGCCTGGCCGGTGTGATGGCGATCCTGCTGATCTACGCCCTGATCGTGGAACGGGGTGTGCGCACCGCGCTCGCCGCCCGCGACCCGTTCGGCAAGCTGCTCGCCATCGGCCTGTCCGGCGCCTTCGCGCTGCAGGTGTTCGTCGTGGCCGGCGGCGTCATGGGCCTGATCCCGCTGACCGGCATGACGATGCCGTTCCTGGCGTCCGGAGGCTCCTCCGTCATCGCCAACTGGGCTTTGATCGGCATCCTGTTGCGGATCAGCGACACCGCGCGCCGCCCGGCGCCCGCCCCCGCCCCCAACCCCGACGCCGAGATGACCCAGGTGGTGCGCCCGTCATGAACAAGCCCCTGCGCCGGATCGCGATCTTCTGCGGACTGCTGATCCTCACCTTGCTCATCCGCAACAACTACCTGCAGTACGTCAAGGCCGACGACCTGGCGGACGACCCCGAGAACCGCCGGGTCAACATCGAGCGCTACGCCACGCCGCGTGGCAACATGATCGTCGACGGCAAGGCCATCACCGGCTCGGTGGAGTCAAAGAGCGGCGACTACAAGTACAAGCGCACCTGGACCGACGGGGCCATGTGGGCGCCGGTCACCGGCTACTCCTCGCAGGCGTTCGGCGCCAACCAGCTGGAGAAGCTGGAGGACGGCATCCTCACCGGCACCGACGACCGGCTCTTCTTCCGCAACACCCTGGACATGCTGACGGGCAAGCAGCGGGAGGGCGGCAGCGTCGAGCTCACCCTCAACGCCGCCGCGCAGAAGGCCGCCTACGAAGGGCTCGGCTCCAAGAAGGGCGCCGTCGCCGCGATCGACCCGGCCACCGGCAAGATACTGGCGCTGGTCTCCACCCCGTCGTACGACCCCTCGAAGTTCGCCGGGAACTCCGACAAGGACGCCGAGGCCTGGAACGCCGTACAGAAGAAGAACAACCCCGACGACCCGATGCTGAACCGGGCGCTGCGCGAGGTCTACCCGCCGGGGTCCACCTTCAAGGTGGTCACCGCGGCCGCGGCCCTGGAGAACGGCGAGGTCTCCGGGATCGACGAGGCCACCAAGACGCCGGACCCGTACCAGCTGCCGCAGACCACCGGGGACCCGCTCACCAACCAGCACGGTGAGTGCAAGAACGCCACCCTGAAGTACGCGCTCATGGTGTCCTGCAACACCGTCTTCGCGAAGATGGCCGACAACGTCGGCAACGAGAAGATGATCGAGCAGGCGGAGAAGTTCGGCTTCAACGACCCGGAGCTGGACACCCCGGTCCGTGCCGCGGAGAGCATCTACCCCGAGGACAACCCGCCGCAGAACGCCATGGACGGCATCGGCCAGGCCTCCAACCGGGCCACCCCGCTCCAGATGGCCATGGTCGCCTCGGCCGTCGCCAACGACGGCAAGCTGATGAAGCCGTACATGGTCGACCAGCTCAAGGCCGCGAACCTCGACACCATCGCGACCAACGAGCCGGAGGAGCTGTCCCAGGCCGTCTCCGCCGACACCGCGCAGAAGCTCCAGGAAATGATGGAGGCCGTGGTCAACGACCCGCAGGGCACCGGCTCCAGCGCGCGGATCGACGGCGCCACGGTCGGCGGCAAGACCGGTACCGCCCAGCACGGCCTGAACAACAGCGAGAAGCCGTACGCCTGGTTCATCTCCTACGCCAAGCTGTCCGACGGCAGCTCCCCGGTGGCGGTCGCCGTGGTCGTGGAGGACGGTGCCGCCAACCGTGACGACATCAGCGGCGGCGGTCTGGCCGGCCCGATCGCAAGGGACGTGATGAAGGCAGTCATCGACAGCAAGAAGTGACCCCGCTCACGTTGCCTTCACATCGGTGCACGTTGCGATACCGGTCCTGTATCGGGTGACGGGCTTGGCCAGGTCACACAGAGCGAGCCGGGTACGGTAGGCCCGGACGGCAGCCTCCGACCGTACAAGCATGCCGGTCGGGACCGACGGAGAGGGCTGGTAGGTAGCTTATGGAAGAGCCGCGTCGCCTCGGCGGCCGGTACGAGCTGGGCCAAGTGCTCGGCCGTGGTGGCATGGCCGAGGTCTACCTCGCGCATGACCAGCGCCTCGGCCGCACCGTGGCAGTGAAGACGCTGCGCGCGGATCTCGCGCGAGACCCTTCCTTCCAGGCCCGCTTCCGCCGGGAGGCCCAGTCGGCCGCCTCGCTCAACCACCCCGCGATCGTGGCGGTCTACGACACGGGCGAGGACTACATCGACAACGTGTCGATCCCGTACATCGTCATGGAGTACGTCGACGGCTCCACCCTGCGTGAGCTTCTGCACAGTGGCCGCAAGCTGCTGCCGGAGCGCTCGATGGAGATGACCATCGGCATCCTCCAGGCGCTGGAGTACTCGCACCGCAACGGCATCGTCCATCGCGACATCAAGCCGGCCAACGTCATGCTGACGCGCAACGGCCAGGTCAAGGTCATGGACTTCGGTATCGCCCGCGCGATGGGCGACTCCGGGATGACGATGACGCAGACGTCGGCCGTCATCGGCACCGCCCAGTACCTCTCGCCGGAGCAGGCGAAGGGCGAGCAGGTCGACAACCGGTCCGACCTGTACTCCACGGGCTGTCTGCTGTACGAGCTGCTGACGGTACGGCCGCCCTTCGTGGGCGACTCCCCGGTGGCCGTGGCCTACCAGCACGTCCGCGAGGAGGCCCAGCCGCCGTCGGTCTTCGATCCCGAGATCACGCCCGAGATGGACGCCATCGTCCTGAAGGCGCTGGTCAAGGACCCGAACTACCGCTACCAGTCCGCCGACGAGATGCGGCTCGACATCGAGGCCGCCCTCGACGGCCAGCCGGTCGCCGCCACGGCGGCGATGGGTTCGGTCGGCTACGGCGGCTACCCCGACGACCAGCCGACGACGGCCCTGCGCTCCTCGGACGCCGGCGCCACGTCGATGCTGCCGCCGATGCACCCGGACGACGGCGGCTTCGGCTACGACGACCGCCCGGACCGGCGCCGCCAGAAGAAGAACAACACCTCCACGATCCTGCTGGTCGTGGCCGCGGTGCTGGTCCTGGTGGGCGCCATCCTGATCGGCAAGTGGATCTTCGACGGTGAGGGAGTGTCCAACAACACCACGAAGGCGCCGGACTTCGTGGGCCTCACTCTCGAAAAGGCCGAGCAGCGGGCCAAGAACGCCGAACTCACGCTGAACCCCACCGAGAAGCCCTGCGAGGACCAGACCAAGGGCAAGATCTGCACGCAGTCGCCGACCGGGGGCGCGACCGTCGACAAGAACTCGACCATCGACGTCGTGGTGTCGACCGGTGCGCCGAAGGTGGCGGTGCCGAGTGTGCTCGGGGACTCCTTCGAGGACGCCAAGGCGCGGCTGGAAGACGACAAGTACGAGTTCGTCGTCAAGAAGAAGGAGGAGGTGTCGTCGGAGCCGGAAGGCACCGTCACGGCACAGGACCCCGAACTCGGCGCCGAGGTCGAGAAGGGCTCCACGATCACCCTCACCGTGGCCAAGGCCGAGGAGAAGGCGACCGTTCCCGATGTCGTCGGCAAGTCCTGCGACGAGGCGAAGACCCAGATGACGGCCAGCGAGCTGGTCGGCGAGTGCACCGAGGTCGAGACCCAGGACCCGAACCAGGTGGGCAAGGTCATCAAGACCACCCCCGCGGCGGGCCAGACGGCAGACCCCGGTTCCAAGGTCAACATCGAGGTCGGCAAGCAGCCCGCGAACACCCAGGTCCAGGTCCCGCAGATCCAGGGCCAGAAGCTCAAGGACGCCAAGAAGATGCTGACGGACGCGGGCCTGGCGGTCGGCAACATCGGCGGATCGCAGGATGACAACGCCACCGTCTTGAGCTCCAACCCGGCCCCGGGCACCGCCGTCAACAAGGGCCAGACCGTCGACATCATCGCCGTCGACGGCGGCGGTGGCGGCGAGGACGGCGGCAACGGCAATGGCAACGGAGGAATCTTCGGCGGAGTGAACGGCGTGACACTCCGCACGGAGAACTGAGTTCCCGCCTGACGAGAAAGTCCCGAAACCTTCCAGGTTTCGGGACTTTCTCGTCTGTCAGCCTGTCCGACCGCTCGTCAGGTCCAGTCGGTGCAGGAGTTGAGCTTGGTGTCGCCTTCGAATCGCGCCACCTCGACTCCGGTTGCATAAATGCCGTACGAGCTCTGGGCAGTGGTGCTGACCGTGTAAGTGTTGCCCGAGCCGGAGTAGAGCGCGTGCCACTTCCACGTAAGGACTTGCTGACTTCCCACCGGCTTGGTCAGAAGGCGAACCCGTACATGGTGCCCGTCCGCGGATGTGTCCGTGACAGACAGCGCGATCTTGAACTCCTCGTACGGCCACTGGTCGCCCGAGGGATAAGTTGCCCCCATGCTGCCCCGTGCCCCGGTCGTCGAGCAGCTGGCGGTCTCGGTTGCTGCGGACGCCTGGCCGGTGAACGCGAATGTGATTCCGACGGCCGCGGCGCAGGCGGTGGCTATGCGCGTGCGAGTTCTCATAGTGGTTCTGCCTCTTGAGTTGCCGGTGGCCCCGGTCCCCCTCGGACGGTTGCCCCCCGGTGATCAGCACTGATGATCACCTCGGCACTTACGCAACTACAAGTCCCTTGTCCCACAGTTGACCGATAATCGTCGATGCCGTGTATCCCCGGTGAACAGCTCGAGAACCTAGCAATAGGACGCACCGTTCCAGGCGGCCGACTACATCGGCAACCCACTGGGAGTGTCGGCTCGGCAGTGCTCCGATACCCAGCACCGGCGCCCTTGGTGACCAGAAATGTTCTACCCGAGCCCCGTAGGGAGTTCAGTCAGCGCAGTTCCTCCGGCAGCGTCCGCTGTTCGTCGACCTTTTCCACGCGGTCCAGTTCGCCCCACACGACGAAGCGGTAGCGGCTCGTGTAGACCGGGGTGCAGGTCGTCAGGGTGATGTAGTGGCCCGCCTTGGTGCGGCCCGATTCCTCGGGGACCGCGCCGAGGACCTTGACGTTGTACTTCGAGGTTTCCGGGAGGGCGGCGTAGACCTTGTAGACGTACCACTTGTCCTTCGTCTCGAAGACGATCGGGTCGCCCTTCTCCAGCTTGTCGATGTTGTGGAACTTCGCGCCGTGGCCGTCGCGGTGGGCGGCGAGGGAGAAGTTGCCCTTCTTGCCGGAGGTCGGCAGGGTCGCCTTGACCGGGTCGGTGTAGTAGCCGGCGACGCCGTCGTTGAGGATCTTCGCCGTCGTGCCCTTCTCGACCAGGATCTCGCCCTTGGTCATGTCCGGGACATGCAGGAAGCCGACGCCGTTCTTGGAGTCGTAGGCCACCGGGCCGTCACCGGCGTCCTGGGCCCAGCCGTCGCGGACCTTGTCACCCTGCTGGTCCGCCTTGCGGTCCGCGATGACGTTCGTCCACCACAGGGAGTAGACGACGAACAGACCCAGCACCAGGCCCGACGTGATGAGGAGTTCACCGAAGACGCTGATCGCCACCGCGACCCGGCCGGGACCCCGGCGCCGGGGGGAGGTGGGGGTGCCCGTCAGCTCTTGCTGCTCGGTGGTCGCTGCCACTGTTCATCTGCCCTTACTGGACGAGCGCATCCGGCTTGCCCTTGCTGCGCGGCCGTTCCTCGACCATCTTGCCCCAGACGATCAGCCGGTACTTGCTGGTGAACTCCGGCGTGCACGTGGTGAGCGTGATGTAGCGGCCGGGCCCGGTGAACCCCGAGTCCTTCGGCACGGGATCCAGCACGCTCACGTTGCTCGGCGCCGTCACCGGCAGCATCGAGGCCATCTTGTAGACGAAGTAGTCGTCCTGCGTCTCCACGACGATCGGGTCGCCCGGCTCCAGCCGGTTGATGTAGCGGAACGGTTCCCCGTGGGTGTTGCGGTGCCCCGCGAGACCGAAGTTCCCCGTCTTGGCCTCCGGCATCGCCGTCTTCAGCGCGCCCTCCGCGTAGTGCCCGACCATCCCCCGGTCCAGCACCTTCTTGCTGCTGATGCCCTCGGCGATGGGGACCACCACGTCCAGCTTCGGGATGTGCAGGATGGCGAAGCCCTGCCCCGGCTCGAAGGTCCCGGGGTTGCGTCTGCCGCTCTCCCAGTCCTCCTGGAGGCTGTTCTTCTCCTTGTCGGCCTGCGCGTGCGCCCGCACGTTCGTCCACCACAGCTGGTAGCTGACGAACAGCAGCATCAGCACACCGGTGGTGATGAACACCTCGCCGATCGCCCGGCTGACCAGCACGCCCGGACTCGGCTTGCGGGCCCGCGCCTGCCGGCGCGCCTCCACCCGCGACAGCGGCCGGTCCGGCGCCGACTCCGCGGCGGACGCCCGAGCCGCGCCCCCATGACGCCCATGACGCCGCTTGGCGGCCTTTCTGCGGGCCGCACGCCCCCCGCCCGGGGTTCCGGAAGCGGCGGCACCGGACCCGCCCGCAGACGGGGATATCGGCCCGGGCGGTTCCGGAACCCGCAGCGCCACCGTCTCGTCGTCGGCCGGCGCCCAGGGCTCCGCCGGCCCCGCGCTGTCGTACCACCCCCCGAGCGCACCGGAGTCCCCGTACGGCTGCTCTCCGTACGAGGCACCGGACTCGCGCTCGGGGCGCAGTTGGGTCACGCCGTGGCCCTGCCCACCACCGGGGCGAGCCCCGTCGACCTCGCCACGGCACCCTGGTCGCCGCACTCCGCCAGCCAGTTCGCCAGCATCCGGTGACCGTGCTCGGTCAGCACCGACTCGGGATGGAACTGCACGCCCTCGACCGGGAGTTCGCGATGGCGCAGACCCATGATGATGCCGTCGTGGGTGCGCGCGGTGACCTCCAGCGCGGCCGGCACGGTCGCCGGCTCGGCGGCCAGGGAGTGGTACCGGGTTGCCGTGAAGGGGGAGGGCAGGCTGGCGAAGACGCCCTTGCCCTCGTGCTCGACGGGCGAGGTCTTCCCGTGCAGCAGCTCCGGCGCCCGGTCCACCACACCGCCGTAGGCCACCTGCATCGACTGCATGCCCAGGCAGACGCCGAAGACGGGGACGCCGGTGGCCGCGCAGTGGCGGACCATCTCGACGCAGACGCCCGCCTCCTCGGGGGTGCCGGGTCCGGGCGACAGCAGCACGCCGTCGAAGCCGTCCTGGGCGTGCGCCGTGGACACCTCGTCGTTGCGCAGGACCTCGCACTCGGCGCCCAGCTGGTAGAGGTACTGGACCAGGTTGAAGACGAAGCTGTCGTAGTTGTCGACGACGAGAATGCGCGCGCTCACTGGTTGTCCACCGTCACATCACCGAAGGGAAGAAGGGGCTCGGCCCACGGAAAGACGTACTGGAAGAGGACGTACACCGCGGCCACGACCAGCACGAGTGAGAGCAGGGCCTTCACCCACGCGTTTCCCGGCAGATGCCGCCAGATCCAGCCGTACATGCCGTCCCTTCCGTAGCGCCACGGCACCAGACTCACGCCGTACCGCCCACCAGACTAACGGCGCAGGGCCGCTGGTTTCCCGGCCTCCACAGGCTGTGTGGCGTCCAGGTGCGCCCAGACGATCAGCCGGTGGCTGTGGCCCCACTCCGGTTCGCACGTGGTGAGCGTGAGATAGCGCCCCGCGCGCGTGTACCCCGATTTACGTGGCACAGGGTCGATCACCTCAATGTCCGTGGGCACGGTGGTGTAGGGACCCTTGTCGATGCGGTACGTGAACCAGGTCGTGCCGTCCGTCAGCACGACCGCGTCGCCCCGGCGCAGCCTGGGGAAGTCCTTGAAGGGGTCGCCGTACGTCCGCCGATGGCCCGCGACCGAGAAGTTGCCCCGCTGCCCGAGCCGCGCGGTGTGCGCGTAGTGGCCGAGGCCCTTCTTGAGGGTGCCGGTCGTCGTGCCCTCCAGCACCGGCTTGTTCCACGTGAAACCGAGCCGGGGGATGTACATGATCGCGAACGGCCTGCCGCTCCGGTACGCCGCCGGCTCCGGCGGGCTGCTCGGCGTGGGCCGCACGCTGTCGCGCGCCCACTGCTCCTGGAGCTGGTCGATCTGGTCGTCCATCACATGGTCGGCCTTGACGCCGGTCCAGAACAGCACATAGGCGACGAACAGGACGATCACGGTGCCGACGGTGATGCACAGCTCGCTGACGGTCCTGACGACAAGGCGCACCGGCGGCTCCCGGTCGGTCTCACTCCACGGGCTGGGCGTACTGCAGATCCACTGTGCCCGAGTAGCCGGGAAGAGTCACCGCCCCGTCCTCGGTCACTTTCCAGCCCAGGCCGTAGACATTGACGTAGACCATGTAGTTCTGGATCGCCGGACTCTCCGCGAGCGCCTTCTGCAGCTTCTCCGGCTCCCCGACCGCCGTGATCTTGTACGGCGGTGAGTAGACGCGGCCCTGGAGGATCAGGGTGTTGCCGACGCAGCGCACGGCGCTGGTGGAGATCAGCCGCTGGTCCATGACCTTGATGCCCTTGGCGCCGCCCTGCCAGAGCGCGTTCACCACGGCCTGGAGGTCCTGCTGGTGGATGACCAGGTAGTCGGGCTGCGGCTCGGGATAGCCGGGGAGCTTCGCGGTGGCGTCCGGCGGGGCGTCGTTCAGCGTGACCGTGATCGCCTCGCCGGTCACCTTCTGGGTGCCCGCGCTCTTCTCCAGGCCCGCGAGCTTCTCGTCCTCGGCCTTGGTGCTGCCGTCGTCCCGCTCCGCGAGGCTCTCCACGTCCTCGCGCAGGGCGGCGTTGGACTCGTCCAGCTCGCCGTTCTTCAGGCTGCGCTCGTGGATCAGGTCCGACAGCTTCAGCAAGGAGGCGTCCGTGCGGATGTTGGTGCCCTTGGCCGTGTTGAAGCTGGTGAAGAAGATGAGGCCCGCGAGAGCGAAGACGGCGGCGGTGAGCACCCGCACGGGCCGGAAGCGGCGCCCGCGGGCAGGACTGGATCCCGGTGGGGTGAAGTCGGCAGAATTGCTCAACGTACCCTTATCTCCTTCGGCGCCACGGAAGCACTACGCTAACGGACGCCCGGGGGAGCACTCAGTGTCCCCTTGTACGCTGCCCCGAGCCAGCCACCGTTCCCTGCGCGGCCACGCAGCGCATCGACAGGAGAGACCCTCGTGCCGAAGTCACGTATCCGCAAGAAGGCCGACTACACGCCGCCGCCGGCGAAGCAGGCGACGGCCATCAAGCTGACCAACCGCAGCTGGGTGGCGCCCGTCATGCTGGCCATGTTCGTCATCGGGCTGGCCTGGATCGTCGTGTTCTACGTGACCGACGGTTCGCTGCCCATCGACGCGTTGGGCAACTGGAACATCGTGGTGGGCTTCGGGTTCATCGCCGCCGGATTCGGCGTCTCCACGCAGTGGAAGTGACGGCCACCACCCGGTGAACCCAGCTCTGCCCAGGGCTATCCCCTGAGTTATCCACAGCGGTTTTCCACAGTGGGGAAAAGAAAGACGATCTGTGGATAACCCCTGGGGCGTTGACGCCGGTGTGACCGAAGTACCGGCATTCGAAAACGCGTTCGCCACCTGTCTGACCTGCGGAAACATGGGTCGGTGACAGGGGGCACAGCTGTTCCCCCACTGTATGCACAAGATCCGGCACATGCTGTGGACAACGGTCTCGCTCAGCTGTGGATACGCCCAGCTCAGGTGAGCTGTGCGGTCCTCAGCAGGATGAGCCCGACCATCACCGCCAGCACCAGCGCACAGGTGCCGTACTGGATGAGGGCCCGCCGCTCGCGCGGGGCGTGGACCATGCCGTAGCCGATCACCACGCCCGCCACCAGGCCGCCGATGTGGGCCTGCCAGGAGATGTTGAAGCCGGGGTTGAAGGTGAAGAGCAGGTTGATCGCCAGCAGGGCGAGGATGGGCCGCATGTCGTAGTTCATGCGGCGCATCAGGACCGCGGTGGCGCCGAAGAGCCCGAAGACGGCACCGGAGGCGCCGAGGGTGGACGTGGTGGGGGAGGCCGCGAGATAGGCGAGGGTGCTGCCCGCCAGGCCCGACACCAGGTACAGGGCCAGATACCGGCTCCGGCCGAGGGCGGCTTCCAGGGGGCCGCCGAGCCACCACAGGCTGAGCATGTTGAAGCCGATGTGCCAGATCTGCTCGTGCGTGAACACCGAGGTGACCAGGCGGTACCACTCCCCGCCCGCGACGCCCTGGGTGGGCGTGAAGGGCTCGGGCGGCCAGGCGCCGAGCAGCACCAGGTCGGTCAGCAGGGACGGCCGGGCCTGTACGGCGATGAACACCGCGAGGTTGATGCCGAGGAGGATCTTGGTGATCAGCCGGGGGTCCGCGGTGAGCGTGCCGCCCGCGATCGTGCGCGGCAGGACCGCGGTGGGCGGGTGTCCGGTGCCGGAGCCGGTGCGGACGCAGTCGGGGCACTGGAAGCCGACGGAGGCGCTGACCATGCACTCGGGGCAGATGGGGCGCTCGCACCGGGTGCAGCGCACGCCGGTCTCGCGGTCCGGGTGCCGGTAGCAGCCGGGCAGGCCCTGGGCCTGGTGCGCGCTGTCTGGCGCCTGGTCCATGAGATCCCCTAAGTCGTCGTCCCGGCGTGCACCCGCCCCGCCCATCTTTACGGTTGAGCGGGGCGATTGGTTCCCTTCGAGCAGGGCCTAGCGGATCTCGACGACGACGGACTCGATGACGATGTCGGTGACCGGGCGCGTGGTGCGCGGGTTGATCTGGGTGGTGGCGATGGCGTCCACGACCTTCTGGCTGGCCGGGTCGACGACCTCGCCGAAGATGGTGTGCTTGCGGTTGAGGTGCACGGCCGGGGCGACGGTGATGAAGAACTGCGAGCCGTTGGTGCCCGGGCCGGCGTTGGCCATGGCCATCAGGTACGGCCGGTCGAAGCGCAGATCGGGGTGGAACTCGTCCTCGAACTCGTAGCCGGGGCCGCCGATGCCGGTGCCCAGCGGGTCGCCGCCCTGGATCATGAAGCCGCTGAGCACCCGGTGGAAGACCGTGCCGTCGTACAGGGGGGTGCTCGACCGCTCCCCGGTGGCGGGATTGGTCCACTCACGCTCGCCCTTGGCGAGTTCGACGAAGTTGCGCACCGTCTTGGGCGCGTGGTTCGGCAGAAGCCGTACGTCGATGTCGCCTTGGCTGGTCTTCAGGGTGGCGTGGAGCTGCTCGGCCACGATGTGCCTTCCTTTGTCTTCCGGTGACCCTCCGATCCTTGCAGAAATCCGGTCGAGTGACGCCGGGCCGGGGGCGCGGGGCGGCGATCCGTGGCATTGTCGACGACAAGCTCCCGTTGCCCGGTATTCATCTGTGTGACCTTGATGCCACTGTGTGAACCTGATGGCTCTGCGTGACCCGGATGCCAGCCCTTCACATGCCTCCACGCTCATTCACAGGCATGATCCCTAAAAGGGTGGAAAGTCGAAATACGTAACGCCACCGAGGAGGAGGAACCGTGACCCGCAAAGACAGCGTGCGCGCCGCAGCCGGCTCGGCGAAGGACAGCGTGCGGCACGCCGCGGAAGTGGTGGCGCCCTACGCCGGCACAGCCAAGGACTCGGCCGTGCAATACGCACAGGAGGCACGCGTACGGCTTGCGCCGAAGGTGTCCCAGGCCGCCGAGCAGGCCCGCGTGCAGTACGACGCCCTGGTCGCCCCGCGACTGGAACAGGCCCTCACCCATGTGCCGCCGAAGGTCGACCACGCCGCCCAGGAAGCCGCGCTCCGCACCCGTATCGCTGCCCGCCAGGCGGCCGAGTACTCCCGGCCGAGGCTGGAGCAGGCGGTTGCGGTGGCCGTGCCCATGAAGGACGAGGCCGCGGCGCGCAGCGCCGCCGCGCTGGCCGCGCTGCGCGGTCAGGTCTCGCCCCAGGAGATCCACAAGCTGGTCCGCAAGCACGAGCGCCGGGCGCGGGCCGGCCGGCTCGCGAAGGCCCTGCTGGTCGCCGGCGCCCTGTCGGGTGCCGCGTTCGCCGCGTGGAAGTGGTGGGACAAGCAGGCCAACCCGGACTGGCTGGTCGAACCCCCCGCCGCCACCGAGGTCCCGGAGTCGGGCCCCCTCGCCTCCGTGGACGGCAGCGCCCCCTCGGTCCTCGACCCCGAGGTCCAGGAGAAGGAGGCCGAGGAGGCCGCGAACCGCGAGGAACGCCCGTGATCTGACGCGTTCCGAGCCCAGCGCCCCGTGGGGCGGGAGACCTGTCGGGGGTTTCCCGCCCCGCGGTGCTGTTTCACGTGAAACAGCGCCCGGAGACCGACAGACGCCCGCAAAACGCCAGCCGTTGGCAAGATCACGGAGGAAGCTGTTCCTCCACCACGGCGTCACCAACCGTGGCCAGGGAGGTGATCGATCCGTTCGACGAAGCGTCAGCCGCGGTAGACACTGAAGCGCTTGGTCAGGGTGCGTACCAGCTCATGCTCCCCCACCACGCCGACCGCGCAGACGCCCAGTTCGCCCGGCGCGGCTCGGGTGATCAAGTCCTGGTAGGCATCGAAGGAGTTGCTGAGCGACTGGCCCTGGGCGGTGAACAGCACGGTGGGCAGTCCCTCGGCCCGGGCGGCCTGGGCAAGAGCGGTCAGATGACTGCTCCGGCCGGAGAGCACCAAGGTGTTGAAACGGATGCCGGCGTGCAGCGCGCCCTCGGCGTCACGCACGTCGTCCGCGTAGATCCGGTCGTCGAGGCGGGCCAGCTGGCCCATGACAATCGCGGAGGCGTTGGCGACCGCTCCCGCGTCCAGCGACTTGTCGACGGCGATGGCCGTGCGGAGGAGATCGGACACTACTGCTGGTTCCTTCGCTCGAACACGACGAAGCTCATCGGCGTACCGGCCGAGAGCACCTCGATGGTCTTGAGACCATAGTGGTCGGCGCAGGTCTGGTTGGTGATGGCAGCCGCTCTACGGGGGTTCTCCAGGGCGCCACGGCAGGCCGCGCTGTTGGACGTGGCCTGGACCGCGTCGTCCGCGCGGCCCGCGACACCGGCTTCGAACAGGACTCTGGTCGCCGGGTGGTAGTGGACGGTGTCGAAGCGGTGGAGGGCTGCATGTTCCTCAGGGGCGGCGAGGACCATGTCGGGCAGCGTGCTGACGAACGCCTCGACCGCGAGCAGTTGCGGGTCGAAGAAGAAGGAGCGAATCTCCGGGTAGGCGCCGGCGACGAGCAGCGCGTCGTGCCGACCGTCCTTCACCGACGTGGCGGCGAGTTCGAATGACGGATAGCCGAACAGCTGGCCCGCTCGTCCGTGTGCCGCCGCCCACCGCATTCCCACGGTGACGCTGCAGGTCAGACCTGCGGGATCGTCCGCGAGTGTGGCGGCGGAGTGATAGCGCATGGTCGGGGTGATTTCCGTGGCAAATGCCGCCGCCTGCTGATAGCCATCGATCTGTGCAGTCATGGTCAGCTCCCTCTTACATAAGAGAAGAAGCGAGAATAATCACTGCTCGATTTCATAGAAACCCACCCCGTCGAGATATCGAATCGTCCCCATGTCACGGTGGACGATTTCTTCCACTTCATGCATCAGATTGACGATCACGGGATACGTGGTGTCGTCCACGGTCGGCACGATCCGGTCACCCGCCCGTACGAGCTCCCACGCTTCCCGGAAGCTCTCCATCGACTTGATCCGGTCTAGCTCGGGATATCCCGCGAGTCTTCCTGCGACCGGAGAAATGAGCGCCACCCAGGCGAAGTACCGGTCGATCTCGTAGGGCTCGCCCCGGCGGGCGAGGAAGCGCCTGGGCCGGACATAGGCGTCAACGGCCCAGTCCAGCTGGGACTCTCCGGTGGCCAGCTGGGCGTAGTACGGCAGGTCGCCACCGGACAGCCGGGCACCCGCCTCGATGAGACAGGGGCCCTGCGAGGTCATCTTGAGCTCCACATGCGCCGGGCCGTGCCGGATGTCGAGCGCGTCCAGTACGGCGAAGGCGTACTGGACCAGCGCGTCCTGGACCTCGCCCCGGCGCGGCACGATGTAGCACGCGCCGGACAGGTCCGTGATCCCGTTGACGGAGTACCGGGAGCTGCGCCAGATCTCGGCGGCGTGGTGGCGGCCGTCGAGACTCGCCGTATTGACGATGTACTCCGTACCCACCAGGTATTCCTGGGCGAGGACCGCCGTATTGGTCGCGGAGAAGATGTCGTCGGACCCGATGAGCCGGCGGAATGCCTCGGCCGACTCCTGCGGAGTGTCGCAGAACGAGACGCCGTCCCCGCCCGCGCTGCGCAGCGGCTTGACGACGATCCGACCGCCGGTCTCCCGGTGCCAGTCCACCAGTTCGGCCTCGGTCTCGGCCCGCAGCTGCCGTGCGGTGAGCAGGCCCGCAGCGCGTACGGCCTCGGTCATCGTGGCCTTGTCCCTGCGGGCCTCGCTGAGTCGGGTGCCGTTGGACGGCAGTCCGAGAGCCTCGCTCAGGACGTCGGCGAAGGCCACTCCGTACTCGCCGCCGGCCATGACGGCGACCGGCCGGTACGGGGTGAGTTCCTTCAGGGTCCGGTCGAGATCACCGTCGTGCACGATGTTCGCCGCATAGTTCTCCAGCGCCGGGTGCGACGACCGGTACACGGCGGGCGGCTCGGGGGAACTCTGGACCCGTACGCACGGAAATCCGGCCCGAATAAACGCCGGCGCTATATGGCGAGCGGTCTGTGGAACACCGTGCGATGCCGTTTCATAAATGTCCACGAGAATGACATGTGGCTTCCCTGCCGTACGAGCGTTAATTCTCACTACTTCCCCCGTGCTCGTCGAAACCATATGCATCCTTCACTGCCCCCATGCGGTCCGTCAACCTCCTATCTCACCATCCGGAATGCCGCTCGGAGCAGCCGACGTCGACAGCCGAGCCACTATCGTGCAAGGATTTCCACCTATGTGGACCAAGCGAAATCCCGCCACGGTCGGGCGATTTTCAGCCATAACCCAGGCCAGATTCGGCGGCCTGCCCCGACCTTTCTGGATTCTCTGGTCAGGCACCCTGATCAACCGACTCGGCACGATGGTCATCCCCTTTCTCTCCTTTTATCTGAGTCGCGAGCGGGGATTGGCCGCCACGGAGGTCGGTGCCGTTCTCGCGGTGCTGGGGATCGGCGGGGTGCTCTCCCAGCCGATCGGTGGAGTGATCGCGGACCGCTGGGGACGTCGTGTCGCGTTGACGGGCGGCATGCTGGCCACGGGCGCGCTCATGCTGGTCCTCGGCTACGCCGAAAGCACCCCCGTCATCGTCATGGTGGTGTTCCTCCTCGGCATCGCCCTGGACCTGTTCCGGCCCGCGTCCCAGGCGATCGTCGCCGACCTGTTCCCGCCCGAGGGACGCCCCAGGGCCTTCGGGATGCTGCTCTGGGCGGTGAACCTGGGCTTCGCCCTGTCCATGGCGCTCGGCGGGGTACTGGCCAGGGACGGGTTCCTCACACTGTTCTGGATCGACGCGCTGAGCTGCGCCGTCTTCGGCCTGCTCGTCTGGCGGGGCGTACCGGAAGGGCCCACCCGGCAGACCGGGGTCGGCCAGGGGCACGCCACCGACGTCCTGCGGGATCACGTGATGGTCATCTTCGTTCTCCTGACCCTTCTGTGCGCCTTCGTCTTCATGCAGGCCCTCACCACCCTGCCCCTGGCCATGGAACGGCAGGGGCTGCCCACGTCCTCGTACGGCCTGGTCATGGCCCTCAACGGGCTGACCATCGTGGTGCTCCAACCACTGTTGGGGCACCGGCTCGGGCAGTTCGACCGCACCCACGGGCTGGTCCTCGGCATGGTGCTGATGGGCGCCGGCAACGCCGCCACGGCCTGGGTGTCCACCACCCCCGGGTACGCCGCCGCGGTCGCCGTCTGGACGGTCGGCGAGGTCCTGCTGACCTCGATCGGTTCCGCCCTGGTCGCCGACCTGGCACCGGTGCACCTGCGCGGCCGGTACAACGGCCTTTACGGACTGGCCTGGGGGGTCGGGTCGTTCACCGCGCCGCTCGGCGGCACCCGTCTGCTGGAGACGGGAGCCCCCGTGCTCTGGTACACGTGCGCCGCGCTGTGCGGTGTGGCGGCCGCCGGGCAGTGGGCCCTCCGCGGCGCGGTCCGACGCCGGATCGTGGCGACCGAGGGCTGACCGAACGGCGGCCCGGTCGTACTCACCCGGGACACCGCGCTGTCCCGCCTCCCGCGGAGCGGCCCGGTCCAGCCTTCCCGAAGCGGCCGCGCAGGTTCACCTGCCGGTTGTCTCCTTGTGGAAACGCTTCGCCGCGACGAGGACGCGGTCGTTCGCGGTGCGCTCCCCGAGGGTGATCCGCACGCCCTCGCCGTCGAACGAGCGCACCAGAATTCCCTCGTCCTCACAGGCCTGTGTGAAGGCAGCCGTGCGCTCGTGGGTGGCGAGCCACACGAAGTTGGCATGCGACGGAGGCACGGCCCATCCCTGCTCGGTCAGTGCCGAAGTCACCCGGTCCCGCTCGGCCACGAGCGCGGCCACTCGTTCCCGCATCAGGCCGTCGGCCTGCAGTGAGGCGATGGCCGCGTCCTGCGCGAACCGGGTCACCCCGAACGGCACGGCCGTCCTGCGCAGCGCCACTGCGACGGGTTCGTGCGCCACGGCGAAGCCCACTCGCAGTCCGGCGAGCCCGAACGCCTTGGAGAAGGTGCGCAGGACACAGACATTGGGACGGTTCCGGTACACCTCGATCCCGTCGGGAAAGTCGTCGTCTCGGACGAACTCGATGTACGCCTCGTCGAGAACCACCAGCACGTCCGAGGGAACTAAGTCGAGGAAGCGTTCCAGCTCCGCTCGGCGCACGATGGTTCCGGTGGGATTGTTGGGGTTGCAGACAAAGACGAGTCTGGTGCGCTCGGTGATCGCGGAGGCCATCGCGGCGAGGTCGTGCGCCGCCCCAGTGGTGTTCGGGACCCGCACGGAGTCCGCCCCCACGATCTGCGTGAGTACCGGATACGCTTCGAACGACCGCCAGGCATAGAGGACTTCGTCCCCCGGACCGACGGTTGCCTGAAGCAGCTGCTGTGTGACGCCCACGGATCCCGTGCCCGTCGCGATGTGGGACTCCGGCACGTCGAGGTACCTGGAGAGCTCACGGACGAGTTCTCCGCAGGCCAGATCGGGATAGCGGTTAACGCTGGTCGTACCGGCGAGCGCCCGTTTCAGCACGCCGGGGAGCGGCGGAAAGGGGTTCTCGTTGGAGGACAGCTTGTACACGGAGCCGGCCTGCGCGCCGGAAGACGACACGGAGCGCCCCGGCCGGTAGCCGGGTATCGACTCGAGGACCGGCCTCAGTCTGGGTGCCTGCTCGCCCACTCGCTCTGCCTCCTCAGCTCACGACAACATGAGCGGCTATGGTCCTTTAAGCCTTTCGGCCCGTTCAAGGGCATCCCATCCACTGGGCGTTGACCGGCTTCCGTCGGGTGAGGCGACCGCGCTCCAGCGCGTGACCTCCGGCGGCGCACCGGCCGCCCGCAGGCCGCGTACAGCGGGCGTGGAAGAAGGACGAGGACGACAAGTCCGTACTGGACCGTATGGTGTGGCGCCCGGCCATTTCACGCACGCCATGCTCAGCACCGTAAACCAGGAGAGCCCCTCTGACCTGCATTTACGCAGGTCAGAGGGGCTCTCGGGCCGTGGAGCCTAGGGGAGTCGAACCCCTGACATCTGCCATGCAAAGACAGCGCTCTACCAACTGAGCTAAGGCCCCTCAACAGGGGACGTCCGGCCGGAACGGTCACGCATCCGGTGGGCGCCGCGAACCAGAGTACCGGGTCGCCCGGGGTATCTCGCAAAAAGATTGGGGGTCCCGGTGGCCGACCACTCTCCGTAAGATGCTCCCGCGTGGTTCGCTGGAGCGAACCGCGGTTCTGGGGAAGCGATGGGGAGACGCAATGGACGCCGCACAGCAGGAAGCGACAGCGAGAGCGCGGGAACTGCAGCGGAACTGGTACGGGGAGCCGCTGGGGGCGCTCTTCCGTAAGCTGATAGACGATCTTGGTCTGAACCAGGCTCGTCTGGCGGGGGTACTGGGCCTGTCCGCACCGATGCTGTCGCAGCTGATGAGCGGTCAGCGGGCGAAGATCGGCAATCCTGCCGTGGTGCAGCGGGTGCAGCTGCTCCAGGACCTGGCGGGGCAGGTCGCGGACGGCAGTGTGAGCGCGGCCGAGGCCACCGAGCGCATGGACGAGATCAAGAAGTCGCAGGGGGGCTCGGTGCTCAGCAACAACACCACACAGTCGACGACCCATTCGGGAGCGCCCACGGTCAAGCGCGTGGTCCGCGAGATCCAGTCGCTGCTGCGCTCGGTCGCCGCCGCCGGTGACATCATCGAGGCCGCCGACACCCTCGCCCCGACCCACCCGGAGCTGGCGGAGTTCCTGCGGGTCTACGGGGCGGGCCGCACCTCCGACGCGGTCGCGCACTACCAGTCCCACCAGAGCTGACCCCGCGCCCCGGTCGCCGGAGGGGGTTCGGCGGGCCGGGGGACGGAGGAGAGATGCGAGGGGGTCGCATCTCACGGCGCGAGGGGGAGTCGTATCGCTCGTCGTGGGGGAAGCAAGGGGGGTAAGCGGAGGGGGAGGAGCGGCGCACAGCCATGGGTGAGGTCTTCGCCGGGCGGTACGAACTCGTCGACCCGATCGGACGTGGAGGGGTGGGCGCGGTATGGCGCGCCTGGGATCACCGCCGCCGCCGGTACGTGGCCGCCAAGGTGCTCCAGCAGAGCGACGCGCACTCCCTGCTGCGCTTCGTGCGCGAGCAGGCCCTGAGGATCGATCATCCGCATGTGCTCGCCCCCGCGAGCTGGGCCGCCGACGACGACAAGGTCCTGTTCACCATGGACCTGGTCGCCGGCGGTTCGCTGGTCCATCTGGTCGGCGACTACGGCCCCCTGCCCCCGTTCTTCGTCTGCACCCTGCTCGACCAGCTCCTCGCGGGGCTCGCCGCGGTGCACGCCGAGGATGTGGTGCACCGGGACATCAAGCCCGCCAATGTGCTGCTGGAGGCCACCGGCACGGGCCGGCCGCGGCTGCGGCTGTCCGACTTCGGCATCGCGATGCGGCTGGGCGAGCCACGGCTGACCGAGACCAACCTCGTGGTGGGAACGCCCGGTTACCTCGCGCCGGAGCAACTGCTGGGCGCGGAACCGGACTTCCCGGCCGATCTGTTCGCCGTAGGGCTGGTGGCGCTGTATCTGCTGGAGGGGGCCAAGCCGGATGCCAAGGCGCTGATCGAGTATTTCGCGGCGCAGGGCACACCGGGGGCGCCCAAGGGGATTCCCGAGCCGTTGTGGCAGGTCGTGGCGACGCTGTTGCAGCCGGATCCGCAGGCGCGGTTCCGCACGGCGACCGGGGCCCGCAAGGCGCTCGCCTCGGCGGCCGAGCTGCTGCCCGAGCCGAGGCCCGACGACGAGATCATCGAGATCTTCGACCAACTCGGGCCGCTGCCCGAGGGGTTCGGTCCCGAGGGACCGCTGAAGAGGGCGCCCGGCGTGGATCCCACCCCGGCGAAACCCAGGCCCCGCATGTCGGACACCGGCAGCTTCCCTCTGCCACCACCTCACGCACAGCCCCAGGAACAGCAGCAGCCTCCGCACAGTCCCACCCATGTCCTGTCCACCCCCCGTCCTCACGTCCCGCAGTACCCCGCGCAGCCGCCCACTCCGGTGCCGCACCGGCGTTCCGACACCGCCTCTACTGCTTCGTACACCGCTCAGGCCCCGGAGGTTCCCCCTCCGACCACAGGCCACCGCACGGCCCGCCGCCGAGCCGCCCGTCAGGCCGCCCGCCGCCCCGGCCCGCCCTTGAAGATCGCGCTCCCCCTGCTGCTGCTCGCCCTGGCCCTCTACGCCACGGGTTTCTGGGCCCTGGCCCGCAGCTGAAGACGGACACCGACACGGGAGGCGACACCGACCCCGGAGGCGACACCGACACCAGAGGCTGCCCCAACCCCGGAGGCGACACCGACACCAGAGGCTGCCCCAACCCCGGGGTCGGGCCCCGACCCCGCAGGCGACCCCGCCCCAGCACCGGCAGCCCCACAACACCCAAGCCCGCCCGCCCCGCGACCCCGCGACCCCGCCCCCGCGCACGCGCGCCCCCACGCCCCCGCCTCACAAAACCCTGCGTCGCCCCGCCGTCGTCCACACCGCCAGCACCGCCACGATCACCGTCCCGCCCCCGATGCCGCTCACCGCGAGGACCGTCATCAAGGCGTCGTCGTCACCCGCACTCCCGCCCCCGGAAGGCACCCCGCCCAGTTCCCCCGCGCCCCCGGGCGGCGCGAACACCCCCTGCGGCAGGAACCGGCCGTCATAGGCCGGACCGCTCCGCGCCGGGCCCTCCACCCGCACCCGCAGCGTCAGGGCGAACGGCCCGTCCCCGAACCGCTCGGCCACCTGTGCGCTCAGATGCACGACGAGGTAGTAGGACCCCCCGAACCGCATCCCCCTGATCCGGTCGCTGTTCCCGTACCGGTTCTCGTACACCGCCGGCGGCAGCGGATCCAGCGAGGCGGAACGCCGGCTGCCGTTGTAGTTGAGGCTCGCGTCGTCCAGCGGCGCCCGCACCGGGTTGTGGACGGACAGCTCCAGCGCCCCCACGACCAGCCGGGAGCCCTCCCCCGAACCGGCCAGCTCGGCGGTGGCGTACAGCCGCTCCCCCCAGTCGACCGGCACCTTGTAGAACACGGTCCGCCCGGGTGGCAGGTCCGAGCGCCACACGCCCTGCCCGAGCGGGACGGCCGAGGCGAACCCCGCGCCCCCGTCCCGTCGTACCGCCTCGTCCGTCAGGGGCGCCGGTGTGCCGGAGTCCCAGGAACCGGGGGCGGTGGTCGGGGCGGCCCGGTCCAGCGGGGGCTCCGAGAAGGCGGCGAGTTCCAGGTCCCAGGCGACATCGCCGAGGGCCGGCGTACCCACCCGCTCGACGACCACGTAGTAGGTGCCCGCCTCCGCGCACCGCCCGCGGTCCCCGGACCGCTCCCGCATCGCCACGGCCGTGAGCGGACGCGCGCTGCTGCCGCCGCCGAAGGTCTCCGTCTCGAAGGAGCAGGAGCCGCCGTCGGCGTCCCGCACCGACACCCGGATCCCGTCGGAGGCGGAGACGGCCGCGTCGGCCGGCGGGACCGCGGTGGCGGAGACGTACGCGGTGGAGGTGCCGTCCAGGTCGAGGCGGTAGTAGACGTCGGTGCTCACCGGCAGCGAGCTGCGGTACGCCCGTCCGGGTTCCAGCCGGGCGGCGTCCGCCGTGCTGCCGACGCCCGGGACGGTGGTGGCGTCGGGGGAGAAGCCATAAGGGGTCGGCGCGGGGGCCGCAACCGCGGAGGGCGGCAGGGCACCGGCCCCGGTTGCGCACAGCACCGCCGTCACCACGGCCACGCGGCACACCGCTCGCCACCACGCCGTACGCCGCCCCATCACGCGCCACCCCTTGTCGTCGCCGGACCGGGAACGTGCCCCATCCTGCCCACCCGGGCCGCGAGCCACCCGCGGAAAACACAAAACCCCGACCGCAACCACGGCCGGGGTCTGTTCTCAGCTCAGCTTGTCGGAATTCTCACGAACCCGTGGGCACGGAGTCGGTCGCCTCCGTCCACAGGTCCTGCTCGGCGCGATCCGCCTGGATCTGGCGGTACACAAGGAGCCCGCCGATGGCGGCCAGTGTGACCAGGAGAAGCTTCTTCACCGCGCGACCTCGTCCTTCGTTGACGTAGGGGGACCTCTGGCGCCCGACTATACACACCGCCCGATATCGATCGGTGACCTGTGCGAGCCCTCCAACTCACCCCGGCCGGACCGCAGTAGCGGCGGTGGCCGAGACCCCGATCCGAGGGTGATCACCCCCTCACGCACGGTGATTTTGTGATCTCTTCTCCGCATTTCCGGCCACTTGCACCCATCCGAGTGGTGTTCATCTGAACATCGACGCGCCACGGGCGTAGGTCCACCACTTCGCGGCCTCCATACACATCATGAGGAAAGTACGCAAATCGCCCAACCTGAAAGTGAGGGGCCATGGCCCGGAACAAGGTCATGAAGCTGTGGACCGCCATCGTCACCGCCTTCCTCGCGCTGTGCACGGCGCTCGGACTCGTCACCACGGCCGCCGCCGCGGCCGTACCCCCCGTCGAGTCGGCCCGCACCAGCGGCAGCGACAGCACCGCGCAGTCCCCGGTGCCGGCGATGTCCCTCTGGACCTGGTCCTACGCCAGGTCACTGCCCCCCACGATGAAGCAGCGCATCCGCGCCGAGGCGCACGGCAAGACACCGAGCTGCCGCCACCACGGGCCCGCGGACACGGAAGCGGATCCGGCCACGCTCGACTGCGACTCCACCGGTGCCGAGGCGGAGACCAAGGCGGAGGCCGAGGCGCCCGCCGGAGCGACCACCGGGACCAGGGACATCCCCCTCCAGCGCTGACCGCGCACCGCCCGCGCACCTGATCCTCCTCCCCCATCCGTCCTGGCGAACTTGCGTACAGCTCCGCCCTGTTCCGAGGCCCGGCCGCGCGCAGACGTGGCCGGGCCTCGTCGTAGCCTGGCCCCATGTCTCGCACACCCGCGGTGCGCCGGCGGGTCGTCATCGTCACCGCTGTGCACGGCCCCTCCGCCCGCTTCCTGCCGGAGGCGTACGCCTCGTTATGCGCGCAGGAGCTGCCCCCCGGCTGGGAATGGCACTGGCTCGTGCAGGAGGACGGGACGAGCGACACCGTCGCCCCCCATGTCCCCGACGACCCCCGTGTCACCTTCCGCCAGGGCCG
This sequence comes from Streptomyces sp. NPDC002784, assembly GCF_053592135.1. Classification (NCBI taxonomy): domain Bacteria; kingdom Bacillati; phylum Actinomycetota; class Actinomycetes; order Kitasatosporales; family Streptomycetaceae; genus Streptomyces; species Streptomyces sp. NPDC002784. The sequence continues at coordinate 254,972 of NZ_JBSFVD010000006.1, forward strand.
GTCCGGCGGCCCCGGAGTGGCCCGTACCATCGCGCTCGCGCACGCCGACGGGCCCTATGTGAAGGTGCTGGACGCCGACGACCGGCTCACCCCGGGAGCGCTCGCCCGCGATCTCACGGTCCTGGAGCGCGACGCGGGGATCGGGTGGGTGACCTCACGGGTGCTGGATCTGCTGCCCGACGGTTCCACCGCCGCATTCCCCCACGACCCCGACGACGGCCCGGTCGAGCGGGGCGCGGTACTGGACTTCTGGCGGGCCAACGACTTCCGCGCCCAGGTCCACCCGGCCTCCCTCTGCGTACGCCGGGAGCTGCTGCTCGCCCTCGGCGGCTGGATGGCGCTGCCCGCGTCCGAGGACACCGGGCTGCTGCTCGCCCTGAACGCCGTGAGCCGCGGCTGGTTCTCGGCCGAGACCGGGCTGCTGTACCGGAAGTGGGAGGGGCAGGCCACGGGCCAGGCATCGCACGTCGATCCGGCGGAGCGGGCGGCGCGGATGGCGGTGGCGGAGGCACGCGCGCGTGCGCTCGCCGCCAGCCGGTGGACCTACGACTCGCCGAGCACGATGGCCTGGGACGGGCACAGTTCCGCCGCCTCCCGCACCTCCGACTCGCCGCCGCTGTCCTCACGCCCGGCCCTGACGGCCCCGAAGCCGTCCTGCACGGTGAAGACGGACGGCACGCGGTAGACGCACTCGCCGGATCCGTAACACAGCTCGGGGTCCACGGAGACCTTCGTCATCTGCACTCCCGTCTCTCCCCGGGTGACTGCCCCCTCCGGGTGGCCGTCAATCAGCGGTCGAAGGGCAGATCGAGCATCCGGATGGCGTTGCCGCGCAGCAGCTTGTACGTCACCTCGTCCGACAGGCCCGCCATGTGCTCGGCCGCGACCTGCTTGGTGTGCGGCCAGGTCGAGTCGACGTGCGGATAGTCCGTCTCGAAGGTGGCGTTGTCCACCCCGACCGTCTCGATGGCCTCGATGCCGTGCCGGTCCCGGAAGAAGCAGCAGAAGATCTGCCGGTAGTAGTACGTCGACGGGGGCTCCGGGATCAGGTCCTTCACCCCGCCCCAGGCCCGGTGCTCCTCCCAGACGTCGTCCGCGCGCTCCAGGGCGTACGGGATCCAGCCCATCTGCCCCTCGCTGTAGGCGAGCTTCAGCCGCGGGAACTTCACCAGGACCCCGGAGAAGAGGAAGTCCATCATCGACGCCATGGCGTTGTTGAAGCTCAGCGAGGCCTGCACGGCGGGCGGCGCGTCCGGGGAGGCGGCCGGCATCTGGGAGGAGGACCCGATGTGCATGTTCACCACCGTGCCGGTCTCCTCGCAGGCCGCGAAGAAGGGGTCCCAGTAACCGGAGTGGATCGAGGGCAGTCCGAGATAGGTGGGGATCTCGCTGAAGGTCACCGCCCGGACGCCGCGAGCGGCGTTGCGGTGGATCTCAGCGACCGCCAGGTCGATGTCCCACAGCGGGATCAGACAGAGCGGGATGAGCCGGCCGCCGCTGTCGCCGCACCACTCCTCGACCATCCAGTCGTTGTAGGCGCGCACACAGGCGAGCCCGACCTCCTTGTCCTTGGCCTCCGCGAAGGTCTGGCCGCAGAAGCGGGGGAAGGTGGGGAAGCAGAGCGAGGCCTCGACATGGTTCATCTCCATGTCCGCCACGCGGGCCTTGGGATCCCAGCAGCCCCGCCGCATCTGCTCGCGGGTGATCCCGTCCAGCGTCATCTCGTCCCGGGAGAACCCGACGGCCGCGATGATCCGCTTGTACGGGAAGAACTCGCCCTCGTACTCCCACCAGTCGGTGATCTGGCCGTCCGGGTCGGTGGTGAACCGGTACTTTCCGCCCACGTACTCCAGCTCACCGATCCCGGCGGTGAAGGGTTTGGGGCCTTTGTCCCGGTACTTGGCCGGAAGCCAGGTCTCGAAGAGGTGCGCGGGCTCGATCACGTGATCGTCCACGCTGATGACCTTGGGCAGTTCCCTGGTGCCGTTCACGACCTCGACCACGCCGGCTACCTCCCGCCTCGCATCTGACGGTTCGTCAGAAATGAAGGTAAGCCCACGGGGTGAAAGCGGCAAGCATCAGGGGCAGGCGACGGGAGCGGATGCCGCGTCGTTCGGCACCGGTCCCTCCCCTCGCGGGGACCGGTGCCAAACGACGCGCTGGTGTCGGTCCCCGCCGGAGCGGGACCGAGGACTCGGGAGGTTCTCAGGGTGCGCGGACGGGAAATCGTTCTTCCGTCACTGCGGCAAAGGCGGCAGAGGCCGGCAGCCTCTCCGGACGACGCGCGGTTGACTCGCTACGCGGTGTGATCCTGCCAGTTGGGACCCTTTCCGAGGAGGTTCCGGTTTTCCGCTCAGGGCTTTGGCCCAGGTCAGCCGTATAAAGTGAGTTTTCCGGTCCGGACGTCCAGGTGCGGGGAAAGTAAGGGGTGGAGGCCTTGAGTTCCGACTCAGGGGCACGCACAGCCTTCGCGGAACGCCTTGCGCTGCTGTACCGGGAGGCTGGGAACCCGCCCCTCAAGCGGGTGTCCGAGGCGGTCGTCCAGCTCCAGCGGGTGGATGAACGAGGGCGTCCGGTACGGGTTTCCGCGCAGCGCATCAGCGACTGGCGGCGCGCGAAGAACGTACCGGCGCAGTTCGCCGCCCTGGCCGCCGTACTCCAGGTGCTGATCCCGCAGGCGCGGCGCGCCCGTCCGGCGCCGGTCTCCCCCGGGCTGTACGACCTGCCGCAGTGGCAGTTGCTGTGGGAGCGGGCGGTGGCCGACCCCGTCTCCGAGGAAGCCGCCGAGGAGCCGCCCCCCGCGGTGAGCGTCTGCCCCTACCGGGGTCTTGCCTCCTACCGCCAGGAGGACGCCCGTTGGTTCTTCGGCCGGGAGCGCAGTACCGCGGCCCTGGTCGAGCAGCTGCGGGCGGCGGAGCGCGGCGGCGGGCTGCTGATGCTGGTCGGCGCCTCGGGCGCGGGGAAGTCCTCGCTGCTCAACGCGGGTCTGGTGCCCGCCGTACAGGGCGAGCGGGACGTGCTGCAGCTCGTCCCCGGCGCCGATCCGCTGGCCGAGCTGATCCGGCGGATCCCCGAACTGGCCGCGGTGGGCGGGCGGGAAAGCCCGGGGTTCGGGGACGCGGTGCGGGACGCCGTCGCGGCGTGGGCCGGGCGGGCTCCCGGGGCCCGGCCGGTCGTCATCGTCGACCAGTTCGAGGAGGCGTTCACCCTCTGCGCCGACGAGACGGACCGCCGCACCTTCATCCAGTTACTGCACGCCGTCGCCTCACCCGCCGCCGACGGCGCCCCGGCCCCCGCACTCGTCGTCCTCGGCATACGCGCCGACTTCTACGAGCAGTGCCTCGGCTACCCCGAACTCGCCGACGCCCTCCAGCACCGGCACATGGTGCTCGGCCCGCTGACCAGCGCCGAGCTGCGCGATGCGGTGACCGGACCGGCCAAGGCCGTCGGCCTGGAACTCGAACCCGGCCTCGCCGAACTGATCGTCCGCGAGGTCAGCGCGGACGGCCCGCGCGGCGCCCACGACGCCGGGGTGCTGCCGCTGCTCTCGCACGCCCTGCTGGCCACCTGGCAGCGCCGCAAGTCCGGGCGGCTGACGCTGGCCGGCTATCGCGCCGCCGGCGGAATCCAGGGCGCCGTCGCGGCGACCGCCGAGCGGGCCTGGTCCGGCCTCGACCCGGCGGCCCGTACGGCGGCCCGGCTGCTCCTGCTGCGGCTGGTCCGGCTCGGCGAGGACACCCAGGCCACCCGCAGACGCGGCACCCGGCGGCAGCTGGCGGCGGAGTCGAGCGACCCCGACAAGACGGAGGAGTCACTCGAAGCGCTGGTCCAGGCCCGGCTGGTGACCCTCGACGCGGAGACCGTGGAGATCACCCACGAGGCGCTGCTGCACGCCTGGCCGAGGCTGCGCGAGTGGATCGACGAGGACCGCGGCGGCAACCTCCTGCGCCAGCGCCTGGAGGAGGACGGCCGCTCCTGGGAGGACTCCCACCGCGACTCCTCCCTGCTCTACCGGGGCTCCCGGCTGGAGCAGGCGCACAGCTGGGCGAGGTCGGCGGGGGACACCTTCCTGACCCGCAGCGCGGTGGAGTTCCTGGCGGCCTCGGTACGGCTGCGCCGGCGCACCCTGTGGGTCCGGCGCGGTGCGGTGGCGACGCTGGTGGTGCTGGCGCTGGTGGCCGTGGGCTCCGCGGTGGTGGCGTGGCAGCAGCGCAACGACGCCGTGTTCGAGCAGGTGGTGGCCGAGGCGGACCGCGTGCAGTACACCGACCCGTCGCTGTCGGCCCAGCTCGACCTGGTGGCGCACCGGCTGCGCCCCGGCGACGAGGGCACCAACAACCGGCTGGTGTCCATCGTGAACGCCCCGCTGGCCACCCCGCTCCTCGGCCACACCGGCGCCGTCTACCTCACCTCCTTCAGCCCCGACGGGGGGCTCCTGGCCACCGCCAGCTACGACCGCACGGTCCGGCTCTGGGACGTGCGCGATCCCCGCCGCCCCAAGCCCCTGGGCAAGCCGCTCGTCGGCCACACCAGCTGGGTGAGCAGCGCGGTCTTCAGCCCGGACGGCCGCACCCTCGCCAGCGCGGCGGACGACGGCACGATCCGGCTGTGGGACGTACGCGATCCCCGCCGCCCCAAGCCGCTGCGCACCCCCCTGACCGGCCACCAGGGCACGATCTACCTGCTCGCGTTCAGCCCCGACGGCCGCACCCTGGCCTCCGCCGGCGAGGACCGCACGGTCCGCCTGTGGGACGTGGCGGGCCCGGACCGCCCGAAGGCCGTCAGCACGCTCACCGGCGCCCGCGCCGCCGTGCGCTCGGTGGCGTTCAGCCCGGACGGCGACACCCTCGCCGCGGGCGGCGACGACGACACGATCCGGCTGTGGAACACCGCCGACCCGCGCCGCCCGAAGCCGTACGGCACCCCGCTGACCGGGCACACGGACCTGGTGCACTCCGTCGCGTTCAGCCCCGACGGCAAGACCCTGGCCAGTGGCGCCGCCGACGACGCCGTACGCCTGTGGGACGTGACGGACCCCGGCCGCGCCACCGCGCTGGGCTCACCCCTGACCGGCCACACCGGGCCCATCTGGTCGGTGGCCTTCAGCCCCGACGGCTCCACGCTCGCCGCGGCCAGCGCGGACAGCACCGCCACCCTGTGGAACGTCAGCGATCCGGCCTATCCCGCCCAGGTCGGCGAGCCGCTCGCGGGCAGCAGCGGGGAGATGTACGCGCTGGGCTTCAGCCCGGACGGCAGGACCCTGGCCACCGGAAGCGGCGACAGCAAGGTGCGGCTGTGGTCGATCCCGACCTCCGACATGTTCGGCCGCAGCGGCGCCTTCCGCCCCGACGGACGGGTCCTCGCGACGGCCGCCCGCGACGGCAGCGTCCGGCTGTGGAACGTACGGAACCCGGACCGCCCGGCGACCCTGAACAAGCCGTTCATGCCCGACGACGGCGGCCAGCGCTCCCTGCTCTTCTCACCCGACGGCCGCACCCTCGCGGTGCTGACGGGCGCCCGCGCGGTCTTCCTGTGGGACGTCTCCGACCCCACCCGCCCGGTCTCCCACGGCCCGCCCCTGACCCTGCGCACCCGCTTCATGGGCCCCGACGCACTGGCGTTCAGCCCCGACGGCCGTACCCTCGCCACGGCCTACGACGACCGCACCCTGCGGCTGTGGAACATCTCCGACCCGCACCGGCCGACCCCCTACGGCTCCCCGCTCACCGGCCACCGCGGTTACGTCAACACCCTCGCCTTCTCCGCCGACGGCCGCACCCTCGCCAGCGGCAGCGCGGACGGCACGATCCGGCTGTGGAACACCGCCGACCCCCGGCACACCACCCCGGTCGGCTCCCCGCTCACCGCCCACGAGGGCCCCGTCAACGTCCTCGTCCACAGCCCCGACGGCCGCACCCTCGCCAGCGGCAGCGACGACGACACGGTCCGCCTGTGGGACGTCACGGACCCGGCCGGGACGCGCGAGCCCGCGGCCACGCTGACCGGTCACACGGAGGCGGTCGTCTCCCTGACGTTCAGCCAGGACGGCCGCACCCTCGCCAGCGGCGGCAACGACAACACGGTCCGCCTGTGGAAGGCCGCCACCCCCTCCGAGGCCGCCCCCATCGGCGAGTCGATGAGCCCCAACGCCAAGACCGGCAACTTCCTGTCCTTCAGCCCCCGCAGCAACATGCTCGGCGTCTCCAGCGGCACCGACACGGTCCGCCTGTGGAATCTCGACGTCGACCGCGCCGTGACCCGCATCTGCGCCACCACACGCGGCGTCCTGACCCAGGAGAAATGGGACGAATACCTCCCCCGGCTCTCCTACGACCCCCCGTGCGACCCGTGACGACCACGTGATCCCGCTCACAACCCCCACCCGGTCCCGAACGGCCGCCTCCCGCCGCTCCACCAGCCTTGTTACTGTGGTTCACAGCCCGATCGCTGGTGCATCCCCCGTCGCCAGCGATCGGGTCTTTTCACGCCGTGACAACGCCCCCCGAACAGAAGAAAACCCCGGTCCTGCTGGACCGGGGGTTTCTCGAACTGTGGGGCTAACAGGATTTGAACCTGTGGCCTCATCCTTATCAGGGATGCGCTCTAACCAACTGAGCTATAGCCCCGCCGCGCTCTGCGGTGTGTGTCCCGCGCGCTGACTCCTGAAGATTAGCGCACGACGTGCGCAGTCCCAAAATCGGTTGTCGGGGAGGCGTCAGGAGAGGTGGGAGCGGTGTTCACTCGTCCTCGGCCAGCGTCAGCTCCACGCCGCCGACGAAGCCGGCGGAGAGGTTGTAGATGAAGGCGCCGAGGGTGGCGAGGGCCGTGGCGAGGACGACGTCGATGACCGCGATGATCGACGTGAACATCAGGACGTTCGGCAGCGACAGGAACGACTGGAGGTCGAAGCCGTTGGACTCGTTCGAGCCCGTCGCCTCCGAGATGGTGCCGCCGACCGTCGAGAACACGCCCATCGCGTCCATGACCATCCACAGCACCGCCGCCGCGACGATGGTGCAGATGCCGAGCGCGATGGAGAGCAGGAAGCTGACCTTCATCACCGACCACGGGTCCGCCTTGGCCACCCGCAGACGCGCCTTGCGGGTGCGCGGCACGGTCCTGGCACCCGTGCGGGGCCTGCGGACCGCGTTCGCCGGGGCGGCGGCCGCCGGGTAGGCCTGCGGCGGGTGGTAGGGCCCGGAGGCGGGCTGGGGCTGCCGCTCGCCGGGCAGCGGCGAGGGCGCCGGCGCGGGCTGCGCCGGCTGCTGCTGAGCCGCCGGGGCCTGGCCGGCCGCGTACTGCTGGGCCTGCGGGCCTCGGGTGTCCGTCACAGTTCCCCCCTGGGATCCATGCGTATCGGGCGAGGGCGAGTCCGCGGTCTGCGCGGCGGAGCCACGGCCGCCGCCGTCCGTCTCCGTACCCGTAGAGGTACCGGCCGATCCGGCGCCCGTGGCTCCGCTCACGTGACTCACTCCTCGTGCTACTCGGCCGAGGGCGCCTCACCCTCGTCCGTGCCGGCGGCCTGGGCCGTCTCGGCGGTGTCGTCCACGGCGTCCACGCCGTCGACTTCCTCCGCCTCGCGCCCCGCCTCGGCGTTACGTGCGATACCGACCACGGCATCGCGCTTGCCCAGGTTGATCAGTTGGACGCCCATGGTGTCACGGCCCGTCTCCCTGACCTCGTTGACTCGCGTACGAATCACACCGCCGCCCAGCGTGATGGCGAGGATCTCGTCGGTCTCCTCGACCACCAGCGCGCCGACGAGCGATCCACGGTCCTCGACGATCTTGGCGGCCTTGATGCCGAGACCGCCACGTCCCTGGACGCGGTACTCGTCGACGGGGGTGCGCTTCGCGTACCCGCCGTCGGTTGCAGTGAACACGAACGTACCGGGTCGAACAACATTCATCGAGAGCAGCTCGTCGCCCTCGCGGAAACTCATGCCCTTGACACCCGAGGTGGCACGGCCCATCGGGCGCAGCGCGTCGTCCGTTGCGGTGAACCTGATCGACTGGGCCTTCCTGCTGATCAGCAGCAGATCGTCCTCGGACGAAACGAGCTCGGCTCCGATCAGTTCGTCGTCGGAACCGTCCTGCTGCTCCCGAAGATTGATCGCGATGACGCCTCCGGAGCGCGGCGAATCGTAATCCTTCAGAGAGGTCTTCTTCACCAGACCGGCCTTCGTGGCGAGCACCAGGTACGGCGCCGCGTCGTAGTCCCGGATGGCGAGGATCTCGGCGATCGCCTCGTCCGGCTGGAAGGCGAGCAGGTTCGCCACGTGCTGGCCGCGCGCGTCCCGGCCGGCGTCCGGCAACTCGTAGGCCTTGGCGCGGTAGACGCGTCCCTTGTTGGTGAAGAACAGCAGCCAGTGGTGCGTGGTCGAGACGAAGAAGTGGTCGACGATGTCGTCTTCCTTCAGCTTCGCGCCGCGCACGCCCTTGCCGCCGCGCTTCTGCGAGCGGTAGTCGTCCGTCTTGGTCCGCTTGACGTAGCCGCCGCGCGTGATGGTGACGACGATGTCCTCTTCGGCGATGAGGTCTTCCATCGACATGTCGCCGTCGTAGGGCACCAGCGTGGTCTTGCGGTCGTCGCCGTACTTCTCGACGATCGCGGCCAGTTCCTCGCTGACGATGCCGCGCTGGCGGACCGGCGAGGCCAGGATCGCGTTGTACTCGGTGATCTTCGCCTGGAGCTCGTCGTGCTCCTGGACGATCTTCTGGCGCTCCAGGGCGGCCAGTCGGCGCAGCTGCATCTCGAGGATGGCGTTGGCCTGGATCTCGTCGATCTCCAGGAGTTCCATCAGGCCCGTGCGCGCCACGTCGACGGTGTCGCTGCGCCGGATCAGCGCGATGACCTCGTCGATGGCGTCCAGGGCCTTGAGCAGACCGCGCAGGATGTGCGCCCGCTCCTCGGCCTTGCGCAGCCGGAACTTCGTACGGCGGACGATGACCTCGATCTGGTGCGTCACCCAGTGGCGGATGAACGCGTCCAGGGAGAGGGTGCGCGGGACGCCGTCGACGAGCGCCAGCATGTTGGCGCTGAAGTTCGACTGAAGGTCGGTGTGCTTGTAGAGGTTGTTCAGCACCACCTTGGCGACCGCGTCCCGCTTCAGCACGATGACCAGGCGCTGACCGGTGCGCGAGGAGGTCTCGTCGCGGACGTCCGCGATGCCGCCGATCTTGCCGTCCTTCACCAGGTCGGCGATCTTCTGCGCGAGGTTGTCGGGGTTGGTCTGGTACGGCAGTTCCGTGACGACCAGGCACTGGCGGTTCTGGATCTCCTCGACCTCGACGACCGCCCGCATGGTGATCGAGCCGCGGCCCGTGCGGTACGCCTCCTCGATGCCCTTGCGGCCGACCACCAGGGCGCCGGTCGGGAAGTCGGGGCCCTTGATGCGCCCCATGAGGGCGTCCAGGAGCTCCTCGTGAGAGGCCTCCGGGTTCTCCAGGTACCACTGGGCACCGGCCGCGACCTCGCGCAGGTTGTGCGGCGGGATGTTGGTCGCCATGCCGACCGCGATACCGGCCGAGCCGTTGATCAACAGGTTCGGGAAGCGCGCGGGCAGGACGGTCGGCTCCTGGGAGCGGCCGTCGTAGTTGTCCGTGAAGTCGACGGTCTCCTCGTCGATGTCGCGGACCATCTCCATCGACAGCGGCGCCATCTTGCACTCGGTGTAGCGCATGGCCGCCGCCGGGTCGTTGCCCGGCGAGCCGAAGTTGCCGTTGGAGTCCACCAGCGGCATCCGCATCGACCACGGCTGGGCGAGGCGCACCAGGGCGTCGTAGATCGAGGAGTCGCCGTGCGGGTGGTAGTTGCCCATGACGTCGCCGACCACGCGCGCGCACTTGTAGAAGCCGCGCTCGGGCCGGTAGCCGCCGTCGTACATGGCGTACAGGACGCGGCGGTGGACGGGCTTGAGGCCGTCCCGGACGTCCGGCAGCGCGCGGGACACGATGACGGACATCGCGTAGTCCAGGTACGAACGCTGCATCTCCGTCTCGAGCCCGACGGGCTCGACACGCTGGGCGATGATGCCGCCCTCTTCAGAGGTGACGGGGGTGTTCTCGTCGGCCATTGCTGGTGAAGATCCTTCCTGGTGCGGTCAGCTGAGACCGACTCAGATGTCGAGGAAGCGGACGTCCTTGGCGTTGCGCTGGATGAAGGCGCGGCGCGCCTCGACGTCCTCGCCCATGAGGACCGAGAACAGGTCGTCGGCCTGGGCGGCGTCGTCGAGGGTGACCTGGCCGAGGACGCGGTGCTCCTGGTCCATCGTCGTGATGCGCAGCTCCTCGGCGTTCATCTCGCCGAGACCCTTGAAGCGCTGGATGGAGTCCTCGCGCACGCGCTTGCCGCGCTGGCGGCCCATCTCGATCAGCGCGTCACGCTCGCGGTCCGAGTAGGCGTACTCCACGTCGTCCCGGCCCCACTTGATCTTGTACAGCGGGGGACGGGAGAGGTACACGTGCCCGGCCTCGACCAGCGGCCGCATGAAGCGGAACAGGAAGGTCAGCAGCAGGGTGCTGATGTGCTGGCCGTCGACGTCGGCGTCCGCCATCAGGATGATCTTGTGATAGCGGAGCTTCTCGATGTCGAAGTCCTCGTGCACACCCGTGCCGAAGGCGGAGATCAGTGCCTGGATCTCCTGGTTCTGCAGGATCTTGTCGATCCGCGCCTTCTCGACGTTGAGGATCTTGCCCCGGATCGGGAGGATCGCCTGGTACTGCGGGTTGCGGCCGGACTTGGCCGAGCCGCCGGCGGAGTCACCCTCGACGATGAAGATCTCGCACTTGGTGGGGTCGTTCGACTGGCAGTCCGAGAGCTTGCCCGGCAGCGACGCCGACTCCAGCAGGCCCTTGCGGCGGGTCAGGTCGCGCGCCTTGCGGGCCGCCACGCGCGCGGTGGCCGCCTGGATGCCCTTGCGGATGATGTCCGCGGCCTCCACCGGGTTGCGGTCCAGCCAGTCGTTGAGGTGCTCGTAGACCGCCTTCTGGACGAAGGTCTTGGCCTCGGTGTTGCCCAGCTTGGTCTTGGTCTGGCCCTCGAACTGCGGCTCGCTCAGCTTCACCGAGATGATCGCGGTGAGACCCTCGCGGATGTCGTCGCCGGTGAGGTTGTCGTCCTTCTCGCGGAGCAGCTTCTTGTCGCGCGCGTACTTGTTGATCAGGTTGGTCAGCGCCGCGCGGAAGCCCTCTTCGTGGGTGCCGCCCTCGTGCGTGTGGATGATGTTGGCGAAGGAGTACACGCCCTCGCTGTAACCGCTGTTCCACTGCATGGCGATCTCGAGGGAGAGGGCCTTGTCCTTGTCCTCCGCCTCGAGGTCGATCACCGAGGGGTGCACCACGTCTCCCTTGCGGGAGTTGAGGTACTTCACGAAGTCGACGATGCCGCCCTCGTAGTGGTACGTGACCGTCTTGACCTCGGCGGTCTCGTCCGCACCGGCCTCGTCCGCCCCGGAGGTGGCCTTCGCCGAGTCGCGCTCATCAGTGAGTTTGATCGTCAAACCCTTGTTGAGGAACGCCATCTCCTGGAAGCGCCGCGAGAGCGTCTCGAAGGAGTAGTCCGTGGTCTCGAAGATGTCGCTGTCGGCCCAGAAGGTGACCGAGGTGCCGGTCTCCTCGGTGGCCTCGTGCTTGGCGAGCGGCGCCGTGGGGACGCCCATCTTGTAGTCCTGCGTCCAGCGGTGGCCGTCGGTGCGGACCTCGACGGCCACCTTCGACGACAGCGCGTTCACCACGGAGACGCCCACGCCGTGCAGACCACCGGAGACCGCGTAGCCGCCGCCGCCGAACTTGCCGCCCGCGTGCAGCACGGTCAGCACGACCTCCAGGGCCGGCTTGCCCTCGGAGGCGACGATGCCCACCGGGATGCCACGGCCGTTGTCCACGACCCGCACGCCGCCGTCGGGGAGGATCGTCACCTCGATGGTGTCCGCGTGACCGGCCAGCGCCTCGTCGACGGAGTTGTCGACCACCTCGTACACGAGGTGGTGCAGGCCGCGCTCGCCGGTCGAGCCGATGTACATACCGGGTCGCTTGCGGACCGCGTCCAGACCCTCGAGGACGGTGATGGCATTCGCGTCGTACGCCGTGGCATGGGCCTCGGGTACGCCTGCCACGGCGTCGGTGGACGGGATGTTCTCGTTGGGGTTGCCGGAATCGGCCACGAAGCGCCCTTTCTGGCACAGCACTAGCCAGGCTCGTCGGCAGGTTGCCGGAGCGGCTGCGGCATGTTGCGTTGGTAAGCCTTGATCAGCGTTGCTCAGCGTTTCCCGGGCGGTCCCCACGTGTGGGGCGGGATTGGCTTTCAGTCTACCGTTAGCGCCGACAGTGATGGGGGTTTGCCGGTACCTGAGTCCGCATGTGCCGCCCTGAACCGGTCTCTCCCGACTCCCCATATGCGGAGCGGGGCTCCAAGAGGCTCACAGCGGCACTCAGCGCTTCGAGGTGTCAACCCTTTGCTACTTGGGAGTCAGGTCGCCCGCACGAGGGGATCCGCGACCGCGTGCAGTGCTACGACGGAGCCGTCCCGGACAGCCGGTACGTGAGGTACGTCACCCGTAGGTGTCGCCGGGTCCGGTGCTGCCCGGGGCCCTGAGGGGGCCGTAGCGGCGTTCGGGGCCGCCGGGGCCCAGGACCTTGATCACCCGCACCGTGCCGTGCCCGAGGTCCTCGTTCAGCCGGGCCACCAACTGCGGGGCGAGCAGCCGCAGATTCGTCGCCCAGGCCGTCGAGTCGCACCGCACGACCAGCACCCGCTCGTCCTCGTCGTAGGTCTGCGGCTCGCAGTGGTTGGCCAGGTCCGGCCCCACGATCTGCGGCCAGCGGCCCATCACCCCGCCCACCGCGGCCGGCGCCTCCCAGCCGCGCTCGGTGATCAGCCGGTTGATGGCGGCGCCCAGCGCCATCGGGTCGCGGCCGTCGGCGCGCGCGCCGGAACGCAGGCCGCCGCCGCGCCGCGCCTGCCTCTTCTGCTGCGCCGCGTCCCCCCGCGCGCGCGCCTGTTCCTTCGCCGCGCGCAACGCCACGCGCGCGAGGTCGACACCGGACGGCTCGGGGGCCTTCTTCACCGGCTCCTCGGCCTTCTGGGGGCCCGCGGCTTTCATGGGGCCCGCGGCCTTCTGGGGATCGTCGGCGGTCATACGCGCTCCACCGTCCCCTCGGCCACGGCGTACCGCGCCCCCGCCAGCACGTGCGGCACGTCGTCGTCGACCGCCGCCGTCACCAGCACCTGCTCCCCGGGGGCGACCAGCTCGGCCAGCCGCTCGCGGCGCCGGGTGTCCAGCTCCGCGAAGACGTCGTCGAGCACGAGCACCGGCTCATTGCCCTCGGCCCGCAGCAGGTCGTACGAGGCCAGCCGCAGCGCCAGCGCGTACGACCAGGACTCGCCGTGCGAGGCGTACCCCTTGGCGGGCAACTGCCCCAGCTTGAGCAGCAGATCGTCGCGATGCGGCCCCACCAGGGTGACGCCCCGCTCGATCTCCTGCTTACGGGCGTCCGCGAGCGCGGACATCACCTGCTCGTACAGGGCCTCACGCGTGTGCGCCTCGCCGGGCGCGGACGGCTTGTACTCCAGCGCCAGCGGGCCGCCGCCGGGCGCCAGTTGCTCGTACGCCTTGTCCGCCAGCGGCTGGATCGCGGCGATCAGGTCCATGCGCTGAGCGAGCAGTTCGGCGCCCGCGCGCGCGAGGTGCTGGTCCCACACGTCGAGGGTGGACAGATCCATCGAGCGGCCGCCGTGCCGGCGGGCGAGTGCGGCCGACTTCAGCAGGGTGTTGCGCTGCTTGAGCACCCGGTCGTAGTCGGAGCGCACTCCCGCCATGCGCGGGGAGCGGGCGGTGATCAGCTCGTCGAGGAAGCGGCGGCGCTCACCGGGGTCGCCCTTCACCAGCGCCAGATCCTCCGGCGCGAACAGCACCGTACGCACGATCCCGAGGATGTCCCGCGGCCTGACCTGCGACGATCTGTTGATCCGGGCGCGGTTGGACCGGCCGGGGTTCAGCTCCAGCTCCACCAGCTGCTGCCGCTCGCCCTGCCGGATCTGCGCCCGGATGATCGCGCGGTCGGCGCCCATGCGTACCAGGGGCGCGTCGGAGGCGACGCGGTGACTGCCGAGGGTGGCGAGATAGCCGACGGCTTCGACGAGGTTCGTCTTGCCCTGGCCGTTGGGGCCCACGAAGGCGGTGACGCCCGGGTCGAGCGGAACCTCGACCCGGGCGTACGAGCGGAAGTCGGCGAGCGACAGATGCGTGACGTGCATGGTGGTGCGCCGACCTCCCCCGGTGCTGGTTCTCGCTGGTTACTGCTTCTTCTCGACCGCGTGGCCGCCGAACTGGTTGCGCAGCGCCGCGATCATCTTCATCTGCGGGGAGTCCTCCTGGCGGGAGGCGAACCGCGCGAACAGGGACGCCGTGATCGCGGGCAGCGGCACGGCGTTGTCGATGGCGGCCTCCACGGTCCAGCGGCCCTCGCCGGAGTCCTGTGCGAAACCGCGCAGCCGGTCCAGGTGCTCGTCCTCGTCGAGGGCGTTGACCGCGAGGTCCAGCAGCCAGGAGCGGATGACCGTGCCCTCCTGCCAGGAGCGGAAGACCTCGCGCACGTCGGTGACGGAGTCGACCTTCTCCAGCAGCTCCCAGCCCTCGGCGTAGGCCTGCATCATCGCGTACTCGATGCCGTTGTGGACCATCTTCGCGAAGTGCCCGGCGCCCACCTTGCCGGCGTGCACCGATCCGAAGTCGCCCTCGGGCTTGAGCGCGTCGAAGACCGGCTGCACCTTGGCGACGTTCTCCGCGTCGCCGCCGTACATCAGGGCATAGCCGTTCTCCAGGCCCCAGACGCCGCCGGAGACCCCGCAGTCGACGAAGCCGATGCCCTTGGCGGCCAGCTCCTCGGCGTGCTTCTCGTCGTCCGTCCAGCGGGAGTTCCCGCCGTCCACGACGACGTCCCCGGGCTCCAGGAGCTCGGCGAGCTCGTCGATGGTCGACTGGGTGGCGGCACCGGCCGGGACCATCACCCACACGACGCGCGGGCCCTTGAGCTTGCCCACAAGCTCTTCCAGGCTGTGGACATCCGCGAGGTCCGGGTTGCGGTCGTATCCGACGACGGTGTGGCCCGCGCGGCGGATCCGCTCGCGCATGTTGCCGCCCATCTTGCCGAGGCCGACGAGACCGAGCTCCATCAGTTGTTCCTTAGGTTGCTGTGGCGTGACTGGCACCTTCGTACCCATGTCCGAGCCTAAACCCGGACCGTCACGCACACCTGTGGGCATACGCGCTCAAACGTATGCCCCGACCTGCGGTGTTGCCGTCAGCCGCTGAGGCGGACCGGCATGATCAGGTACTTGTACGCCTCGTCCGCCTCGGCGTCCACCGCGGGCTTGCCGCTCAGCAGCGCCGGCTTCGTGGAGGTCGTGAACGACAGCTGGGCCACCGGGGAGTCGATCGCGCTCAGGCCGTCCAGCAGGAACGTCGGGTTGAAGGCGATCGAGATGTCGTCGCCCTCCAGCTGCGCGTCCACCCTTTCCACAGCCTGTGCGTCGTCGCTGGAACCGGCCTCCAGGATCAGCACGCCCTGCTCGAAGCTGAGCCGCACCGGGGTGTTCCGCTCGGCCACCAGCGCCACACGCTTCACGGCCTCCACGAACGGCGCCGTCTCGATCACCGCGACGGAGTTGAACTCGGTCGGGAACAGCGTGCGGTACTTCGGCAGGTCGCCCTCCAGCAGCCGGGTCGTCGTCCGCCGTCCCGCGCCCTCGAAACCGATCAGGCCCTCACCGGCACCGGAGCCGGACAGCGCCAGCGTCACGCTGTCGCCGCTGGTCAGCGCCTTGGCGGTGTCCAGCAGCGTCTTCGCGGGCACCAGCGCGACCGCGGACGCGTCGGGGTTCTCCGGCTTCCACAGGAACTCACGGACCGCGAACCGGTAGCGGTCGGTGGAGGCCAGCGTGACCCGGTCGCCCTCGATCTCGATGCGCACACCGGTCAGCACCGGCAGCGTGTCGTCGCGGCCGGCGGCGATGGCGACCTGGGAGGCCGCGGAGGCGAAGACCTCACCGGGGACGGTCCCGGTCGCGGTCGGCATCTGCGGCAGCGCCGGGTACTCCTCCACAGGCAGGGTGTGGAGGGTGAACCGCGAGGAGCCGCAGACCACGCTCGCCCGTACACCGTCTGTGGAAATCTCCACCGGCCGGTTCGGCAGCGCGCGGCAGATGTCGGCGAGCAGCCGGCCGGAGACGAGGACCGTGCCCTCCTCCTCGACCTCGGCGTCCACCGACACGCGTGCGGAGACCTCGTAGTCGAAGCCGGACAGGCTCAGCTGGCCGTCCTCGGCCTTCAGCAGCAGGCCGGCGAGGACAGGGGCCGGCGGGCGGGCCGGGAGGCTGCGCGCCGCCCAGGCCACGGCCTCCGCGAGTACGTCGCGTTCCACCCGGATCTTCACTGTTGCCGCCTCCTGCTGTTGCCGGCGCTTCTCGGCCTGCCTGGCTTCGTCGTCTGTCGCGGTGTCCTCGGTCCCTGTGTGGGGGAGGGACACCGGGGAACAGTCTGACGCACGGCACTGACAGTAGGTGCCCCTCGGGGTCAAGTCGTGACGAGGGGCAGCCGGGAGCCGGAGGGCGAGTTGTGCACAGGACCCACTTCGAAACGGTTTCCCAGCTCTCTCTAGTCGTCAGTAGTAGTAGGGCCTGTGGAAACCGTGGATAACTCCGTTTGCCCAGCTCAGGGCGCAAATTTTGTCCACCGGTCCTGTGGGTGGAGGCAGTGGACAACCGGGCGTATCTGTGGAGAACAGAAAGTTCTGCACACCCCGTGCACAGGTTGAGGC
This sequence comes from Streptomyces sp. NPDC002784, assembly GCF_053592135.1. Lineage (NCBI taxonomy): Bacteria > Bacillati > Actinomycetota > Actinomycetes > Kitasatosporales > Streptomycetaceae > Streptomyces > Streptomyces sp. NPDC002784. Next base: position 271,789 of record NZ_JBSFVD010000006.1, read on the forward strand.
GAGTTCTCCCCAGCACCGTCCCCAGGTTTACCCGGCTTTCCCACAGCCCAACCCGGCACCTTCGTGTGACGCCTTTCACTCGCGTCGGTGAGAAGGCGCGTCGCGTTGCCGAACAGTGGACAACCATGTGGAGAAACCGGCGATCGCTGGGGACAACCCGCCCCAGCCTGTGGGTTGCCGGTGGACAACTCCGTGCACACCCTGTGGACCGACGCGTTGTCCACAGTCTGTGGAGATCCTTCGTCCACGAATCCACAACCGGCTGAGCTGGGCTGATGGTCTTTCAACAGCACAGCCTGTGGACACGATCTGGACAACTCCGCAGTCCCCAGGATGTGGACGGAAGAAAGTCACCGAATCTGTGGAGAGTGGCCGTAACCTCGCAGGTAATCGAACACCGGGTGACACCGGCACAACGAGGAACGCCCCCCGGATCTCCTCCGGAGGGCGCCCTGGATGCCGTGCCGGCGTGGCTGTCAGCCGTTCTTGATGCGGTTGGTGAGCTCGGTGACCTGGTTGTAGATGGAGCGCCGCTCGGCCATCAGATTGCGGATCTTGCGGTCCGCGTGCATCACCGTCGTGTGGTCGCGGCCGCCGAAGAGGGCGCCGATCTTGGGCAGCGAGAGGTCCGTCAGCTCACGGCAGAGATACATGGCGATCTGGCGGGCCGTCACCAGCGCGCGGCCGCGCGAGGTACCGCACAGGTCCTCGACCGTGAGGCCGAAGTAGTCCGCGGTGGCGCCCATGATGGCCGTCGAGGTGATCTCGGGGGCCGAGTCCTCGCCGCCCGGGATCAGGTCCTTGAGGACGATCTCCGTCAGGCCCAGGTCCACCGGCTGCCGGTTGAGCGAGGCGAACGCCGTCACCCGGATCAGCGCGCCCTCCAGCTCGCGGATGTTGCGCGAGATCCGCGAGGCGATGAACTCCAGGACCTCCGGCGGGGCGTTGAGCTGCTCCTGGACCGCCTTCTTGCGCAGGATCGCGATCCGGGTCTCCAGCTCGGGCGGCTGGACGTCGGTGATCAGGCCCCACTCGAAACGGTTCCGCAGCCGGTCCTCCAGCGTCACCAGCTGCTTGGGCGGCCGGTCGCTGGAGAGCACGATCTGCTTGTTGGCGTTGTGGAGCGTGTTGAAGGTGTGGAAGAACTCCTCCTGCGTCGACTCCTTGTCCGCGAGGAACTGGATGTCGTCGACGAGCAGGATGTCCATCTCGCGGTAGCGCTTGCGGAAGCTGTCGCCCTTGCCGTCGCGGATGGAGTTGATGAACTCGTTGGTGAACTCCTCCGAGCTCACGTAACGCACGCGCGTGCCGGGGTAGAGGCTCCGCGCGTAGTGCCCGATCGCGTGCAGCAGGTGGGTCTTGCCGAGTCCGGACTCCCCATAGATGAAGAGGGGGTTGTACGCCTTCGCGGGCGCCTCGGCGACGGCGACCGCCGCCGCGTGGGCGAAACGGTTCGACGCTCCGATGACGAAGGTGTCGAAGAGGTACTTGGGGTTCAGGCGCGCGGTCGGCTCGCCCGGTCCGGTGGCCGGTGCCGGCTTCGCGCCCAGCGGGCCGGGGGCACCGCTGGAGGAGGGCAGCGAGGACCCGGCCGGTCCGCCGCGGTGCCCGTGACCCGGGCCGGGACCCGTGCCGCCGGACGGCTCGTGGAGCTCACGGCGGGAGTCGCGCTGGTCGTAGTCGGAGCGGCCCTGGCCGTAGTCGCCGCGCGGCTTGTCGTAATCAGGGCGCGGCTTGTTGTAGTCGGAGCGCTGGCCGTCGTAGTCGGAACGCTGACCTTCGTACTCGGAGCGCTGGCCGTCGTAGGGCGGGCGGTCCATCGACTGCGGGCGGTAGTCCTGCTGCTGGCCGTAGCCGTCCTGGCCGTAGCTGTCCTGGGACGGCGACGCGTAGGGGTCGCGCTCGGGGAAGCCGAGGCGCTGCTGCTGCCAGCTGTACTCGTCCTGCTGCGGGCGCGGCCAGGCGCCGGGCTCGGGGCGCTGGTACTCGGACGGGTAGGCGGGGCGGGCCGTCGGGAGCTGGTCGCCCTGGTCGGACCGGGCCGGGTAGGCGTCGCCGTCGGCGCCGCGGTGGCGGCCGTAGCCCCCCTCGTACTGGCCGGAGGGGAGCTCGGGCTCCTCGTAGCGCGGCTGGGAGCGGGGTGCCGGAGAGGGCGAGGGCTCGCCGGCGGAGTCGTCCACGGTGATCGCGATGCGGATCGGGCGCCCGCATTCGCGGCTCAGGGTCTCGCTGACGACCGGCGCGAGACGGCCCTCCAGTACGCCCTTCGCAAATTCGTTCGGTACGGCGAGCAGGGCGGTGTCCGCGACCAGTGCGAGGGGCTGACAGCGGCGGATCCAGTGCTCGTCCTTCGCCTCGACCCCCTGGCCCCGGCCCTCACCGAGGAGCTGCTCGAGTACTCGTGGCCACACTGCGGCAAGATCGGCAGGTACGTCAGCCACAGGGCACGCTCTCTCACGGGTCCCACGAACGTGTGATGTGGGACGAATCGGGATTCAAATCGGGTGGGACGGGCGAATCGGAGTTCAGCCACGGTAGTCAGGGCGACGGGTGCGGTTCAAGTTGTTGTCCCCAGCCTGTGGACAGTGTCTCCCGGCTGCCCCTGGTTTGACCGGATGGCGTAGCCCCGCGTACCGTAACCAGGTCGAGTTGTCGATGGCTGCTGCCGCCTGCCTCCGATGGGCACAAGATCACGTCCCCGCCAGTGCGGGGGTGAACCGGTGATCGGGAAGCGGTGCACTCGGGCGTAACGCGAGCTACTCGTGGGCGCACGGTGACAGCCAGGACGGCACCCGCAACCACCGATTTGATTACTGGAGCCCCCGAGTGAGCAAGCGCACTTTCCAGCCGAACAACCGTCGTCGCGCCAAGACCCACGGCTTCCGGCTGCGTATGCGTACCCGTGCCGGCCGCGCGATTCTCGCGACTCGCCGTAGCAAGGGTCGCGCCCGACTGTCCGCCTGATCCCGGTCAGGTCATGCCGTCGTGCTGCCCACCGAGAACCGGCTGAGGCGGCGCGAGGACTTCGCGACCGCGGTACGACGAGGCCGCCGGGCCGGCCGCCCGACCCTCGTCGTCCACCTTCGTAGCGGTGCCACGGACCCGCACGCGCCTGGGGAGAGCGCTCCCCCGACGCGTGCGGGTTTCGTCGTGAGCAAAGCCGTCGGCGGTGCGGTCGTGCGCAACAAGGTGAAGCGCAGGCTTCGCCATCTGGTGCGCGATCGGGTCGACGTCTTCCCCCCCGGTAGCCTGGTAGTCGTACGAGCGCTGCCCGGAGCGGGTGACGCCGACCATGCACAGCTGGCCCAAGACCTGGACGCCGCTCTGCAGCGGCTGCTGGGAGGGGGCGCGTGATGAAGTACCCGCTACTGGCCCTGATCAAGATCTACCAGTGGACGATCAGTCCGCTGCTGGGACCGGTCTGCAAGTACTACCCGTCGTGCTCTCACTACGGCTACACAGCCATCGACCGGCACGGCGCGGTCAAGGGCACGGCGCTCACGGCCTGGCGCATCCTGCGCTGCAACCCGTGGTCGCTGGGCGGTGTGGACCATGTCCCGCCGCGCAAGCGCCCGCGATGGCACGAGATGCTGCGGGGCGCATGGCGCGCACGCAAGGGCGGGCCCTCCGCCGCCGAAACGGCCACCGAGGACCATGGTTCTTCGAGCCCGGCCGCAGAGACCCCGTCCCATGCCCAAGGAGCATGATTAGTGGACACGATTGCCAGCCTCTTCAGCTTCATCACGACACCCGTTTCCTGGGTCATCGTCCAGTTCCACAAGGTGTACGGCGCCCTCTTCGGCGATGACACCGGGTGGGCCTGGGGCCTGTCCATCGTGTCCCTGGTGATTCTGATCCGTATCTGCCTGATCCCGCTCTTCGTGAAGCAGATCAAGGCGACCCGGGCCATGCAGACGCTGCAGCCCGAGATGAAGAAGATCCAGGAGCGCTACAAGAACGACAAGCAGCGCCAGTCCGAAGAGATGATGAAGCTGTACAAGGAGACGGGTACCAACCCGCTCTCCTCGTGCCTTCCCATCCTGGCGCAGTCGCCGTTCTTCTTCGCGCTGTACCACGTGCTCAACAGCATCGCGAACAACGACACCATCGGTGCCATCAACCAGGGCCTGCTGGACAGCGCGCAGAAGGCCCACATCTTCGGTGCCCCGCTGGCCGCGAAGTTCACCGACAGCTCGTCGGACGTCGCGGCGCTGGACGCCTCGCTGACCACCGTGCGCATCGTCACCGCGGTCATGATCGTCCTGATGTCGGCGTCGCAGTTCTACACGCAGCGCCAGCTGATGACGAAGAACGTCGACACCACGGTGAAGACGCCGTTCATGCAGCAGCAGAAGATGCTGCTGTACATCTTCCCGGTCATGTTCGCCGTCTTCGGCATCAACTTCCCGGTCGGTGTCCTCGTCTACTGGCTGACCACCAACGTGTGGACCATGGGCCAGCAGATGTACGTGATCCACAACAACCCGACCCCGGGTTCCAAGGCGCAGGCCGCCTACCTGGAGCGCCTGACCAAGCACGTCACGCACCACGGCAAGGCGCGCCGCCGCAGCCAGCGCGTCATCATCAAGGCGATCGTCGCCAAGGGCCGTGACCGCAACGAGTACGAGCGCAAGTTCATCAACGGCCTGAACAAGGCGGGTCTTGCCGCGCAGACCGACGGCAGTGTGGTGAAGAGCGAGTCGCCCGTCGCCGTCGAGACCGAGGACGGTACGCCCACGACGGCGCCCAAGCGCCAGCAGCCCAAGCGGCAGAGCAAGTCCCGGCGTCAGTCCGCCGTCGCGAAGGCACCGGGCGGTGAGCCCGAGGCCAAGACCTCGCTGACCAAGTCCGATGCGCCGGAGGACGCCAAGCCGTCCGCTGCCAATAAGGGCGGCCAGAAGCCCGGCTCCGGAGCCCGCAGCAAGGCCCAGTCCGGACAGCGCAAGGGTCCGCAGCGGCCCAAGTCCCCGTCCAAGAAGTAAGAAGGAGTCCATCCCGTGACGGAAGGCACCACCTCCGCCGCTGCCGAGGGTGCAGACACCCTGACCCGCCTGGAGCAGGAGGGCGAGATCGCGGCGGACTACCTCGAGGGTCTGCTCGACATCGCCGATCTCGACGGCGACATCGACATGGACGTCGAGGCCGACCGCGCCGCTGTCTCGATCATCAGCGACGCGGGCAGCCGCGATCTGCAGAAGCTGGTCGGCCGCGACGGTGAGGTGCTGGAGGCACTCCAGGAGCTCACGCGCCTGGCCGTGCACCGGGAGACCGGCGACCGCAGCCGGCTGATGCTGGACATCGGCGGCTACCGCGCCCAGAAGCGCGCCGAGCTCTCCGAGCTGGGCGCCAAGGCGGCGGCCGACGTCAAGAACACCGGCGAGCCGGTGAAGCTGAAGCCGATGTCGCCGTTCGAGCGCAAGGTCGTGCACGACGCCGTCAAGGCCGCGGGTCTGCGCAGCGAGTCCGAGGGCGAGGAGCCGCAGCGCTTCGTCGTCGTGCTGCCCGCCTGATCGGTCCGTACGTTCCTCCGGCCCCGTCTGCCCGGCAGGCGGGGCCGAACTTTGTCAGCCTGATAGTTCTGGTGGTTCTGGTGTCGGCGCCCGGGTGGCGCTGACACGGTACGGAAGGACGGTCCCTCGTGACGGAGGCAGCGGAGCTCCCCCCCGCGCCCGAACAGGCGCGTGAGGTGTTCGGTGATCGCTTCGCGGACGCGGTCCGATACGCGGAGCTGCTCGCGGAGGCGGGCGTGCAGCGCGGTCTGATCGGGCCCCGTGAGGTGCCCCGGCTCTGGGAGCGGCATCTGCTGAACTGTGCCGTGCTCTCGGAGGTCGTGCCCGAGGGGGTGACGGTGTGCGATGTCGGCTCCGGGGCGGGACTGCCCGGCATTCCGCTGGCCCTGGTCCGGGAGGACCTGAAGATCACGCTGCTGGAGCCGCTGCTGCGCCGGACGACCTTCCTCACCGAGGTCGTCGAGCTGCTGGGCCTCGATCATGTGACCGTCGTCCGGGGCCGTGCCGAGGAGGTCATGGGCAAGATCCAGCCCGTCCATGTGGTGACGGCACGGGCCGTGGCCCCGCTGGACCGGCTGGCGACCTGGGGCATCCCGCTGCTCCGCCCGTACGGGGAGATGCTCGCGCTCAAGGGCGACACCGCCGAGGAGGAGCTGAAGAGCGCCGCCACGGCGCTGAGCAAGCTCGGCGCGGTGAGCACCTCCGTCCTGCAGGTCGGCGAGGGCCTGGTGGACCCGCTCTCGACGGTGGTGCGGGTCGAGGTCGGGGAGAGCCCCGGCGGGGTGCGCTTCGCTGCGAAGCGGGCGAAGGCGGCTCGGACCGGACGGACCCGACGGCGCCGTTGAGCAAGGGTGCGGGTGGTCGTCTCTGATCCGTCCTGAGGACGAGACGTACTCCACACAAGCTGCCAAACCTATGCATGCCGGAGTGTCGGCGGCGAATCGGCCTCGGCTGCTGTGCATCGTGTTTCACGTGAAACGTCGCTCACTGCTGCACGGCATCATCGGCCGGGGCCGCGCCGCGGCCGAACCCCGCGACCGTAAGCCTCTCGGGTCACTCGGAGGGGCAAAGGAGTTGTCCACAGAGGTGGATTTCTCCACAGAAGACCAGGGCTCACTGGTTCACGACCCCGAAGACATGGGAGGCTCTGTTCATTGCGAGCCTGAAGTCGAGGAGAGTGAATCCTTGCGGTCCGACGCCAACATCGCGGGACCGATGACCGATCCGGTCCCCGGTCCCCGTACCGAGTCGATGGGGGACGATGTTTCACGTGAAACACCGCCCCCGATGGACGACACTCCCATCGGTCGTGCTGCCCAACTGGCGGTGGAGGCTCTTGGCCGTGCCGGTGAGGGTCTTCCACGGCCCGAGCAGACCCGGGTCATCGTGGTCGCCAACCAGAAGGGCGGCGTCGGCAAGACGACGACGACCGTCAATCTTGCCGCGTCGCTGGCTCTGCACGGTGGCCGCGTCCTGGTGATCGACCTCGACCCCCAGGGCAACGCCTCCACGGCCTTGGGCATCGACCATCACGCCGAAGTTCCGTCGGTCTATGACGTGCTGGTCGAGAGCAGGCCGCTCGCGGAAGTCGTCCAGCCCGTCCCCGATGTCGAGGGTCTCTTCTGCGCCCCCGCCACGATCGATCTCGCCGGTGCGGAGATCGAGCTGGTGTCACTGGTGGCACGCGAGAGCCGGCTCGAGCGGGCGATTCAGGCGTACGAGCAGCCGCTGGACTACATCCTCATCGACTGCCCGCCCTCCCTCGGCCTGCTGACGGTCAACGCCCTGGTGGCCGGGCAGGAGGTCCTGATCCCGATTCAGTGCGAGTACTACGCCCTGGAGGGCCTGGGTCAGCTGCTCCGCAATGTCGACCTGGTACGGGGGCACCTCAACCCCACCCTGCATGTGTCGACGATCCTGCTCACCATGTACGACGGCCGGACGCGCCTCGCGTCCCAGGTCGCGGACGAGGTACGCAGCCACTTCGGCGAGGAGGTGCTGAGGACGAGCATTCCGCGCTCGGTCCGGATCTCCGAGGCGCCGAGCTACGGCCAGACGGTGCTGACCTACGATCCGGGATCCAGCGGCGCGCTGTCCTATCTTGAGGCGGCACGAGAAATCGCGTTGAGGGGTGTCGGCGTCGGCTACGACCCGACCCACGCCCACGTCGGCGCACAGAGCGACCCGAGCATGGTGGAGGGGATCCAGTGAGTGACCGACGGAGGATTGGTCTGGGCCGTGGCCTGGGCGCACTGATCCCTGGCCCGGCAGACAGCACGGCGGCCCCGGCCGCGGCGGGAAGCGTCGCGTCCGCGTCGCCGACGGCCGTTCCCGTGCTGACCACCGATCGCGGTGTGGCCGCGGCGAAGGTGACCGCGCTGCCGCCTGTTTCACGTGAAACAGAGGAGCCGTCGGTGAACGGCACGGCGGAGATGCCCGCGCCTCCCATGGGCGCCCACTTCGCCGAACTCCCCCTCGACTCCATCTCGCCGAACCCGCGCCAGCCGCGTGAGGTCTTCGACGAGGACGCGCTCCAGGAACTCGTCACCTCCATCAAGGAGGTCGGACTCCTCCAGCCGGTCGTCGTACGCCAGCTGGCTCCGGGCCGCTACGAGCTCATCATGGGCGAGCGGCGCTGGCGGGCTTGCCGCGAGGCGGGCCTGGAGGCCATCCCGGCGATCGTGCGGGCCACGGACGACGAGAAGCTCCTCCTGGACGCGCTGCTGGAGAACCTGCACCGCGCCCAGCTGAACCCGCTGGAAGAGGCCGCCGCCTACGACCAGCTGCTCAAGGACTTCAACTGCACGCACGACCAGCTGGCGGACCGCATCGGCCGGTCCCGTCCTCAGGTCTCCAACACCCTGCGGCTGTTGAAGCTCTCGCCGAAGGTGCAGAACCGGGTGGCGGCCGGCGTCCTTTCCGCCGGGCACGCGCGGGCGCTGCTCTCGGTGGAGGACCCGGAGGAGCAGGAGCGGCTGGCTTACCGCGTGGTCGCCGAGGGCCTCTCGGTCCGGTCCGTCGAGGAGATCGTCACCTTGATGGGCTCCCGGGCCCAGAAGGCGCCGAGGGCCAAGGGGCCGCGCGCCGGTGGCCGGGTCTCCCCGGCGCTGACCGACCTGGCGACCCGGCTCTCGGACCGCTTCGAGACCCGGGTGAAGGTCGAGCTGGGTCAGAAGAAGGGCAAGATCACCGTCGAGTTCGCCTCGCCGGACGACCTTGAACGGATCCTGAACACCCTCGCCCCGGGCGAGCGGCTCGCTCTCCAGAAGAGCCTCCTGGAGGACGGCGCGGAGGACACCGAGGACTGACCTCCTGGGCCTTGTGCCAGAGCGGACCCGATGAAGGGCGGGCCGTGTCCGGTCGTACCGGAACACGGCCCGCCCTTTGCTTTCTCCCGGTATCGATGCCAACGCATCGTGGATACGATGCGATCGGGTATGGCGCATCCACCTGGCGGCACCTCTTAGGGGAGGCGGGGGCCATGCGAACGGTGAGCCGGACCGGACTGGTGAGTGCGGGTCTCGGCCTGGGGGCGGTCGGCGGGTTCGTCGGCAGTCTGCTCAGGGAACGGAGCGCCCTGACAGCCGCCCGCGACGCAGCGGGCGAGGGAAGCGAGGATCAGCCTTCATGGGGCGTCGGCTCGTACCGCTCACGCTGGACAACCTTCAGGACATTCCCCAGCGTTGCCGCTCGTGTGTCTTCTGGGAGCTGGATCCCGTCAGCGGCAAGGCCGCGGTAGCCGGCGGCACGTCGGAGCTGGAGAAGGAGTCCTGGATCTCCGCCGTGCTGCTGGACTGGGGGTCCTGCGGCCGGGTCGTCTACGTCGACGACGTCCCGGTGGGCTTTGTGCTGTACGCGCCTCCGGCCTACGTCCCTCGCTCGACCGCGTTCCCCACGAGCCCGGTGTCTCCGGACGCCGTCCAGCTGATGACGGCGTTCATCCTGCCGGGGTACCAGGGGCAGGGACTGGGGCGGGTGATGGTGCAGACGGTCGCCAAGGATCTGTTGCGGCGGGGCTTCAAGGCGATCGAGGCCTTCGGTGACGCGCGCTGGAAGGAACCCGGGTGTGTGCTCCCCGCCGATCACTTGCTGGCCGTGGGCTTCAAGACGGTACGGCCTCATCCGGCCTACCCGCGGCTGAGGCTGGAGCTGCGGACGACGCTCTCCTGGAAGGAAGACGTGGAGATGGCGCTGGACCGTCTGCTGGGGGCCGTGCAGAAGGAACCCGCGCTGCGGCCGCTGTGAGAACTGTAACGGGCACAGCAAAAGGGCCGGCCCAGGTGGGCCGGCCCTCTTCGTGTTTCACGTGAAACAACGGCTAGTCGGCGATGAAGTCCTCGAGGTCGCGGACGATCGCGGCCTTCGGCTTCGCACCGACGATGGTCTTGGCGACCTCGCCGTTCTGGTAGACGTTCAGCGTCGGGATGGACATGACGCCGTACTTGGCGGCCGTACCCGGGTTCTCGTCGATGTTCAGCTTGACGATCTCGATCTTGTCGCCGTACTCGGCGGCAATGGCCTCGAGGGACGGCGCGATCTGGCGGCACGGACCGCACCAGGCGGCCCAGAAGTCCACCAGGACGGGCTTGTCGCTCTTGATGACGTCCTGCTCGAAGGAGTCGTCGGTCACATTCTTCAGGGTGCCGGCCACGGCGGGCTCCTTAACTGGTTGGTGCGTGGGGCGGGTGGGGTGGAGGTCAGACGGCGGCGGTCTTCTCGGGCTCGGCCTGCTCCTCGTCCGCGAGGGCGGCGAGGAAGCGCTCGGCGTCGAGGGCGGCGGAACAACCGGTGCCGGCCGCGGTGATCGCCTGGCGGTAGGTGTGGTCGACCACGTCGCCGGCGCCGAAGACACCGGCAAGGTTGGTGCGGGTGGAGGGGGCGTCGACCTTGAGGTAGCCCTCCTCGTCCAGCTCCAGCTGGCCCTTGAAGAGTTCGGTGCGCGGGTCGTGGCCGATCGCGATGAAGAGGCCGGTGACCGGAAGGTCGGAGAGCTCGCCGGTCTTGAGGTTGCGCAGCTTCAGAGCCGCGAGCTTCTGGTCGCCCTGGACCTCGGCGACCTCGCTGTCCCACACGAACTTGATCTTCGGGTCGGCGAAGGCACGGTCCTGCATGGCCTTGGAGGCGCGCAGGGTGTCGCGACGGTGGACGATCGTCACCGACTTGGCGAAGCGCGACAGGAAGGTGGCCTCCTCCATCGCGGTGTCGCCGCCGCCGATCACGGCGATGTCCTGGTCCCTGAAGAAGAAGCCGTCACAGGTGGCGCACCAGGAGACGCCGCGGCCGGACAGGGCGTCCTCGTTCGGCAGGCCGAGCTTGCGGTGCTGGGAGCCGGTGGCGACGATGACGGCTTTGGCGCGGTGGACCGTGCCCGAGGTGTCGGTGACGGTCTTGATCTCGCCGGAGAGGTCGACGGAGACGATGTCGTCCGGGATGAGCTCGGCGCCGAAGCGCTCGGCCTGACCGCGCATGTTGTCCATGAGCTCAGGGCCCATGATGCCGTCCTGGAAGCCGGGGAAGTTCTCCACCTCGGTGGTGTTCATCAGGGCGCCACCCGCGGTGACAGCCCCCTCGAACACCAGCGGCTTCAGCGACGCGCGCGCGGTGTAGAGCGCCGCCGTGTAGCCGGCGGGCCCGGAGCCGATGATGATCACGTTACGGACGTCGCTCACGGCTGGATTCCTCGTCTCTGGACTGCGTCATAGGTCCGGTGGGAGCCCCTTTCAGGACTCTCACCCCACCCAACGGATCCTAAGGGGCGCGCATTCCCGCTGTGTCCGGGCACACGAAGGGGCGACACCATAGCGCCTACCACGCAGGGCGGAGCCGAAGCGTCCACGCCTGAGAACAGGTGCTCAGGAGGTGCGGGTGTAGGTGTGGGTCAGCAGAACGTCGCCCTTGCCCACGGAGGGGTCACTCACGCAGGCCGTGTCCACGATGTACGCGGTGACCTTGGTGGAGTCGGACGGGTCGGACAGGACCACCAGCAGGGCCTCGGTGCCCTGGTAGATGCCTTCCTCTGTCACGAGGGCGGTGTCGTTGCGCCCGATGCCGTCCTGGACGCAGCCGGGGACCGTCGGCTGCTTGAAGACGTGGGGCTCCTTGGAGCCGGGAACGGATTCCACCCCCATGCTGCTGAGCGGTGTCCGGCCGTCGCCGGTGGCCTTCTCGGCGAGGAGATCGTCGACCTGTTGTTCCAGGGTGCTCGCGGCGAAGGTGTCCGAGGCGGTGGCCTGCCTGCTCTCGCTCTCGGGTCCGCCGTCCGATCCCTCATGGAGTGAGGAGAGCAGTACGGAGCCGAGTCCGAGGGCCGCCACGGTGAAGACGGTGCCGAGGACGGCGATACGACGGCGTCCGCTCCGTCGTCGCTCCTTGCGGCCGGGACCTGTGGTCGAGGGGCGGGCGTGGCCCGCGGGACGGTCCGCCGTGGCCGATGTTTCACGTGAAACACGCGCCTCGTCGTCCGAGCCCTGGGGCGTGCCGAGCGGCACCGAGGGCGTCGCGTCGTCCGGAGCCGTGGCGTCGAGCAGCGCCTCCGCGGCAAGTGCGGCGTCGATCCGTCCGGCGACGTCGGCGGGCATCCGCGGGGGTCCGGGCAGGGTGCCCAGCAGTCCGCGGATCTCCTCCAGGGACGCGTAGACGTCCGCGCACAGGTCGCACCCCGTGAGGTGCTGCCGTACATCCGCGCTGCGGGACGCGGGAAGCAGGCCCTCGGTGAGGTCGGAGAGCTCGGTGACGTCCGGGTGCCCGGCCGTGTCTGTCGTCGACGTCACGCTCGCCCACCTCCGCCCTTCACTGCAGCTGAATCACTTGGCCCGGCGTCACCCGGACCTGCGGCATGCGGGGCCGCTGCCGGTGGGACGGATGACCCCTCCGCACGGTTCCGCCCCTCGCGCGCTTCCTTGCCGGTGTTTCCCGGCCGCAGATGGGTGAGCAGCGGCAGCAGTCTGGCTCTGCCCCGCGCGCAGCGGCTCTTCACGGTGCCGGTGGGAACATCGAGGATCCGTGCGGCCTCGGCGACGGGATACCCCTGCATGTCCACCAGGACGAGAGCGGCCCGCTGATCGGGCGGGAGCGTGCCGAGTGCTTCCAGCAACTGCCGATGCAGATCGTTCCGCTCGGCCGGCGCGGCGGCCGACTCATGCGGCTCCAGAAGCTGTTCGAGCCGCTCGGTGTCGTCCACGGGGGAGGTCTTGCGGGAGGCCGCTTTACGGGCCCGGTCGAGACAGGCGTTCACCGTGATCCGGTGCAGCCAGGTCGTGACGGCCGACTGGCCCCGGAAGGTGTGGGCGGCGCGGTAGGCGGAGACAAGAGCGTCCTGAACAGCGTCAGCGGCCTCCTCACGGTCGCCGAGCGTCCGCAGGGCCACGGCCCAGAGCCGGTCGCGATGGCGACGCACGAGTTCGGCGAAGGCGTCGGGGTCGCCCTTTACGTGGCGGGCCAGGAGGTCCTGATCGCTAGCGTCGGCGAATGCGGTGCTGTCCGCCATCGGACCCCCTCTCCAGCCTCAGCCGGTCACCTTGATGTCCATGACCCTGCCGCGCCACTTGCCGTCGTCCGCCTGTATCGGCAGCTCGGTCAGCCACACCAGCAGGTACCGGGAGTTCAGGCTCTTGCCCGGCTTGAGCGTCACCGTCGTGCCCGAACCCTCGGCGACCTTGACGTAGCTCTCCAAGGACGTCGGCATCACACCCGTGTCGCCGGAAGCGCCACGGAGCTCGACGGAGGTGCTGCCCTTGAAGGAGACGGTCACCTTACCGACCCGCTGGACCTTGCCGAGGTCCAGGATCACTCCGACGCCCGGCTTCAGGTTCCCGAAGTTGGCGTTCCCGTAGTAGCTGGTCTGCCAGAACGACGCCGGGTCGGCGTCGTAGACCTTGTACACGTCCGCCGGGTACTCGGTACCGTCGTCGCCGAGCGGGTCGAAGTCATGAGCTTCCTGGATGGCGATCGGCTTGCCTGCCGTCGGCTTCTTCGGGCTCTTGTCGTTCCCGTCGGTCGTCTGCGTCTGGTTGGTGTCCTCCGCCTTGTTGCCCTGGTCCATGAGGGCATCCGCCAGCTGCCAACTGCCCAGGCCCAGGGCGGCGATGAGCAGCGCCGAGACGGCCCACTTCAGGGCCCTGCCGGTGCGGCTCTGGAGCGGGGGCGGCGGGGCCGGGACGGGCTGGACGGCGCCGGGGTGCGGGGACTGGCGGCCGTAGGTGCCCTGCTGGTACGTCGTGTGCTGGTAGTCCGGCGGTGCGGTGAACGCCGGCTCCGGCGGGCGGATGCGGGGCATCTCGCTGATCGCCTTGACCAGTTCCTCCGGCGTGGTGCAGGGGGACTCGTGGCGGGAGGCGGTCGCGCCGTCGTTGACGAGCGCGCGCATGGCCAGCTCGGACAGCCCGCGGTGCACGCCGGCCCGCACCTGGTCGGGCGCGATCAGACCGACGTCCTTGGGCAGCCCGGTCAGGCCGTAGGCGTCGTTCTCGTACGGCCAGCGCTGGGTGAGCCCCGCGTACAGCAGGGCCCCGATGGCTTCGGTGTCGGCGCGCTGCGGAGTCTCCGAACTGATGCCGCGCAGGGCGGCGTTGACGGCCAGTCCGCGGATGCGCCACTGACCGGTCGAGGTACGCAGCACCGCGTTCGGGTTCAGCCGCAGGTGCGCGAGGCCCTCCCGGTGCGCGGCGGCCATGGCGGCGGCGACCTGGGAGACCATCTGGTAGCCGTCGTACGGCTCCAGCGGACCGGCGGAGAGCAGGGTGGTCAGCTCGGTGGCGTCGGGCAGCCACTCGTGGACGACGTAGACGACGTCGTTCTCCTCGACGGCGTCCAGCACCTGGACGAAACGCGGGTCGCCGAGCAGCGCGGAGGAGCGGGCGGCGGCCAGCACGGAGCGGGCCCGTGAGTGGTCGGCGGGCAGGATGTGGACGCCGACGGCGCGCCGCAGTTTCTCGTCCACCGCACGCCAGCTGCTGAACCCGTCCAAACGGGTGACGCACTCCTCGAGCCGGTAGCGTCTGGCGAGCTTGTGACCGCTGTGCAGTTCGGGTGGTGAGGCCTTCCCGGAACCCTCGGTCCCGCCACTCCCCTGTGCCTCGTCGGTGTCCGTGTCCCGCTCCCGATTCTGGGCCACCCCGTCGGCCGTGGACTGGTCCGCCTGAGCGGTCAGCGGCTCGTCGCCGCTGTTGTCTGCCACGTCGACGGCAGCCGTGCTCCGTTCTGCCACCGTCGCTCCTGCCTCCCCATCCGTTGGGCGCTCCAGACGCCGAAACCAATTGTGCCCACAGTCCGCCGCTATGCACGACACGCGGTGGCGGACGATGGTTGTGCGCGTACCCCCGCCTCAGCGGCCCAGACGCCCGCGGACCATGCCGACCAGCGAGTTCAGCTCCTCGATCCGCATCTTGCGGGCGAAGACGAAGAAGAACCCGAGCAGGACGGCTCCGCCGGCCAGCAGGGCGGCGAAGGAGCCGAGGGCGCCCTGGCCGAGGCTCTGGGCGATGCCGTAGCAGGCCGCACCGCTGAGCAGCGCGGCCGGGATCGAGGCGATGCAGAGCCTGGCGTACGTCCGCATCACCCGTGCGCCGTCCAGGTCGCCGCCCAGCTTCTTGCGCAGCCGGGCCCAGGCGACGCCGACGCCGATCGCGTAGGCCAGGCCGTACGAGGCGGCCATGCCGACGACGGCCCAGCGGGCCGGGAGGACGAAGAAGCAGACGGCCGAGGCGAGCGCGTTGACGGCCGCCACGATGACCGTGTTGTAGAAGGGCGTCCGGGTGTCCTCGTAGGCGTAGAAGGCGCGCAGCACCACGTACTGCACGGAGTACGGGATCAGGCCGAGGCCGAAGGCCATCAGCATGAAGCCCATGTTGGTGGCCTCGCTGGTGCCCGAGGTGCCGAACATCAGCGTGCACATCGGGATGCCGAGGGCCACGAAACCGAAGGCGATGGGAACGATCGCGACGGCCGTCGTCCGCAGGCCCTGGGAGATGTCGTCGCGGACGGCACCTTGGTCCCCCTCGGCCGCCGAGCGCGAGAGGCGCGGCAGCAGGGCGGCCATCAGCGAGACGGTGATGATGGCCTGCGGCAGGCCCCAGATGAGCTGGGCGTTGGCGTAGGCGGCGAAGCCGGTTCCGTCGACGTCGGCGTTGACACCGGCGGCGGTGGACAGCTGGGTGACGACGAGCGCGCCCGCCTGGTTGGCCAGGACGAACAGGATCGTCCACTTGGCGAGCATCGCTGCCTTGCCGAGACCGTGGCCCTTCCAGTCGAAGCGCAGCCGCGGCCGGAAGCCCGTCTCGCGCAGGTAGGGGATCATCGCCAGGGCCTGGACGACCAGGCCGAGCAGTACACCGAGGCCGAGGAGCCGCTGGCCCTCCGGCGGGATGCTGGTGACCGCCATGCCGGAGCGCTCCGCGGTGCCGTACACCCACAGGAACATGCCGAGGGTCACGATGATGACGACGTTGTTCAGGACCGGCGTCCACATCATCGCGCCGAACCTGCCGCGGGCGTTGAGGATCTGGCCCATCACCACGTGGACGCCCATGAAGAAGATCGAGGGCAGGAAGAAGCGGGTGAAGGTGACCGCCACGTCGTTGGCGGCGGGGTCGCTGGCGACCTTCGTCGACAGGGCGCTCACCAGGAGCGGCGCGGCGAGCATCGCGAGGGCGGTGAGCGCGGCGAGCGCCACCATCACCAGCGTCAGCAGGCGGTTCGCGTACGCCTCGCCGCCGTCCTCGTCGTTGTTCATGGCGCGCACCAGCTGCGGCACGAAGACGGAGTTGAGGCCGCCGCCGACGGTCAGGATGTAGATCATCGTGGGCAGCTGGTAGGCGACCTGGAAGGTGTCGCCGAGCAGACCCACACCGAGAGCGGACACGATCATCGCCGAGCGGATGAACCCGGTGAGCCGGGACACCATCGTGCCCGCCGCCATCACCGCGCTCGACTTCAGCAGGCCCCCGGCCTTCCCGCCCCTCTTGGCAGCGGGTACGGGAGGCGGCGAGGCCGGCGGCGGGACGGGCGCGGTGCCGAGGTTCATGGTCGCGTCGGCCGGCGCCGGGGCGGGCGCCTGCGGCTGCTGGTACTGCCCCGGCTCCGGCGCCTGGCCCGGCACCGACGGCTGCTCGTACGGCGGGGTGGAGGCCTGCTGCTGGTCCCTGAACAGGTGGGCGAAGGCGTCAGGCTCGTGGCGCTCGTCGGAGGAGTGCGTGACCAGGTCGTCCACGCCCACGTACTGCGTGGTGCGCGGGTCGTCACCGTACGGCAGGTACTGGGTGGCGCCGTCCGGCTCGGGCGCCGGGGTCTGGGCCCACACGTTCGGGTCGGGGGCGTAGGGGGACTGCTGGGGCTGGGCGTACAGCGGCTGCTGCGGCGCGTAGCTGCCCGGGGGCGGCGGGGGGTGCGCGGCGCGGTCGTAGAGCGCCTCGGCGACCGGGTCCTGGGCCGAGAGGTCCTGGGCCCGGTAGGGGTCCTGCTCGTAGGCGTCCTGGAGGTACATGTCCGCCGGGGGCTGCGGCGGTACCTGGCCCTGCTCGGGCGGCGGGCCCTCGGGGTAGCCCGAGCTGCCCGCGGCCTGGCCGCGGTCACCGTCGTACGGCGCGTTCATGGTTACCCCACCTCATCGTCCCCGGCCCACCGGCCACGACATCCTCAACGGTCCACTCTCTCACCCGTGCCGGACGGGTCGGCGCTTTCCACTGGGGTGTCCGCTGCCGGGTCACTCGGCTGCTCATACTCGCCTGCCCCGGCACCGGTTGCGGACTCCTCCACGGGACGGTCCTCGGCGCCCTCCGGGTTCTCCGGGCCGGCGGCGATCTCCTCGGGGCCGGTCTCCCGCGGCTCGCGGGCGGCACGCTTGCGCTGCGTGTACATCCGGAAGCCGGCGAGGACCAGGAGGAGGAAGCCGCCGCCGATGACCAGCATCACCGTCGCGGTGAACTCGGTGACCCGCACATCGAACTTCACGGGGTCGCCGTACTTCTGCCCGTCCTCGGTGTAGAGCTGGGCGATCACCTCGGCCCGGCCGTTGGCCTCGGCGGAGGTGGTGAACTTCACCGTCTGGCTGTGCCCGCCCGAGACCGTGACCGGCTGCTCCGAGTAGGCGTAGCCGCCGATCTTCAGGCGCCTGGGGCTGGTCGAGGTGAGCCTCAGGACCAGGTTGTCGACGCCCTGGACCAGGTTGTTCTGCACCGTCACGGGAATCGTGGCGCTGCGGCCGGACAGCTTGGTCTCGGACTTCTCGATCAGCGTGACCTGGCCGGCCAGGGACTCCAGGTACACCTCCACGTCGTTGCGGTACACCGCCGCATCCGTGCCGCGACCGCGCCACGACGTGGACATCTCGCGGTTCATGGCGCGACCGAAGGGGGTCACGACCCGGGACTCGTTGTTGAGGATGACCTTGAACTTGCCGAGCTTGTTCTGGGTGGCCGCGATCTGCTCGAAGGCCGACCGCTGGAGCTCCTGCTTGCGCAGCGCGGAGGGGTAGGCGGACGCCGCCGGGACCTTGGTGGTGGCGTCCGGGTCCGGCTTGGCCGCGGCGGCCTCGGTGAGGTCCTGGGACTCGGTCCAGCCGCCGTCCTGGAGGGCGGTCAGCGCCTCCGCCAGCGCCCGGGCCTGGGCGCCCGTCGGCATGCGCTGCGGGGCGACGACGATGCTGCGTTCCTCGTCCGTCTGGAGGTTCAGCGCCAGGCTCTGGGCCAGGAACCGCTGGACGGCGAGCGTCGACGCGGACGCCCTCGTCATGTCGTCCTGGAACAGGGTGGACAGCCGGGCGTCCGCGACCACCGCCGTCGTGCCGCCGCCGATGGGGCGGGCCGCGGAGGGCGTGTAGGTCAGGCCCGCGGTCTCGTCCAGGCTGTCGCTGCGCGCGATCACCTTGTCCGCCCCGGCCGAGGTGGCGACCTTCACGATGGACGGGTCCACGGCGCCGTCCACCGGCCAGGCGAAGTCGGTGGTCGGCTCCACGTGAAGGATCGAGCCGACGGTGTCGGCCGCGACGTCGGTCGCCTCCTTGAGGTGGCCGAGTGAGCCGGTGACGGCCGTGCCGTTGTGGGCGAGGGACGCCAGGTCGGGGTCGGCGAAGGGCAGCGCGACGACCTCGTTGTCGGCCACCGCGTCCTGGAGCCCGACGAGCCACCGCTTGGCGAGCTCCTGGTCGGCGCGGGTGCCGGCGGTGGTGGTGTCGCCCTCGCCCTGGATGCGGTAGCTGCGGGTCATGGCGTCGACGGAGGCCAGCAGGTCCGGGTCGACCACCCAGGTGACGTCGAGATCCTTGCCGAGGGAGACCATCTGCTCCAGGCGGCCGCCCGGCGCGAGCTCCTTGGCGAGGTCGTTGTCGCGGAAGACCGGCGTCTGCGACTCGTTCGACCCCGTCTGCGCCGTCATGTGGGCGGTGGAGATCAGCGGCCACAGCACGGTCGTCCTGGTCTGGGCGTCGGGCCCGTCGGGCAGCCACGGCAGGAAGGTCCGCTGGATGCCGAGCACCTGGGGCCACGGCTGCGCGGCGGTCTGGCCGGACAGCGAGACCGCGACCTGGTAGACGCCGTTGTCGCCCAGGTCCAGCTCGTCGACCGGCACGGAGATGGTGAAGGGCTGGGCGACGCCCGGAGTGAGCGTGGAGAACTCCTCGACGTACTTTCCGCCGACCGGTTCCCCGTCGCTGCCCGGCTGGTGGCCGGTGGCCTTGGCGGCGGTGTCGATGCCGGAGCGGGTGTTCAGCTCCTGGCCCACGCGCAGGTCCACCTGGGCGTCGGTGACCGCCTGCCTGCCGTTGTTCGTCACCGTGCCGGACACGGTCAGCCTGTCGCCGTCCGTGGGGACGCTCGGAGTGAGGGAGTCGACGGAGACAGCGACCGTCTCGTCGACGCCGGCGGCCTGGGCGGGGGACGCGGCGGGCAGCTGCAGCAGCCCCGCCAGCAGGGGGGCACCGGCGAGCAGTGCCCCGGTGCGCCGCAGCCAGCGGCGGGCAGGTGAGGCACTGGTCCCCTGGAAGTCTGCCGCCTCGGCCACGCGCTCGCCCGTCCCTCGTCGTCGTCAGTGGTCGTCGGAATGTGCGTCCACGCATGGTAACGATGCGCGCTGAGGGGAAGTGCCGCGGACCGCGCCACAAGATCGGCCCGTGCGCTCCGGCTGTCCCGTATGTGCCCGTATAAAGGGGAGCGGGTCTGTGCACGTTTAATGGAGGCGCTGACGGCGGGTGCGGCCACGTACCCTCTTTTGTTGTGCCGAACGCCAACGAAGACAACCTCAGTGTCCTGAGCCAGGTGCAGCACCGCGCGGTGAGTGAACTGCTGCGGGTCGCGCCGGTCGCCGACGAACTCGCCCGCCGCTTCCAGGAGGCCGGGTTCTCACTCGCCCTGGTCGGCGGGTCGGTACGGGACGCGTTGCTCGGCCGGCTCGGCAATGACCTCGACTTCACCACGGACGCCCGCCCCGAGGACGTCCTCACGATCGTGCGCCCGTGGGCGGACGCCGTGTGGGAGGTCGGGATCGCCTTCGGCACGGTGGGGGCGCAGAAGGACGGCTACCAGATCGAGGTCACCACCTACCGGTCGGAGGCTTACGACCGGACCTCGCGCAAGCCCGAGGTGTCGTACGGCGACTCCATCGAGCAGGATCTGGTCCGCCGTGACTTCACGGTGAACGCCATGGCCGTCGCGCTGCCGGAGAAGGAGTTCATCGACCCGCACGGCGGTCTCGGTGACCTGGCGGAGCGTGTACTGCGCACCCCGGGCACGCCCGAGGAGTCCTTCTCCGACGATCCGCTGCGGATGATGCGCGCCGCACGGTTCGCGGCGCAGCTCGACTTCGAGGTGGCTCCCGAGGTCGTCACGGCCCTGCGCGAGATGTCCGAGCGCATCGAGATCGTCTCGGCCGAGCGGGTGCGGGACGAGCTGAACAAGCTGATCCTCTCCGCGCATCCCCGGAAGGGGCTGACCCTGCTCGTCGACACCGGGATCGCCGAGCGGGTGCTGCCCGAGCTGCCGGCCCTGCGGCTGGAGAGCGACGAGCACCACCGGCACAAGGACGTGTACGAGCACACGCTGATCGTCCTGGAGCAGGCGATGGCCCTGGAGGAGGACGGTCCCGACCTGACCCTCCGGCTTGCCGCCCTGCTGCATGACATCGGCAAGCCGCGCACCCGGCGCTTCGAGAAGGACGGCCGGGTCTCGTTCCACCACCACGAGGTGGTCGGCGCGAAGATGACCAAGAAGCGGATGACGTCCCTGAAGTACTCCAACGACCTGGTGAAGGACGTCTCGCGGCTGGTCGAACTCCACCTGCGCTTCCACGGTTACGGCACCGGGGAGTGGACGGACTCCGCGGTCCGCCGCTATGTCCGGGACGCCGGCCCGCTGCTGGACCGGCTGCACAAGCTGACCCGCTCGGACTGCACCACCCGCAACAAGCGCAAGGCCGCCGCGCTCTCCCGGGCGTACGACGGTCTGGAGGACCGGATCGCCCAGCTCCAGGAGCAGGAGGAGCTGGACGCGATCCGCCCGGACCTCGACGGCAACGACATCATGCAGATCCTGGGCGTCGGCCCGGGCCCGGTCATCGGGCGCGCCTACCAGCACATGCTGGAGCTGCGACTGGAGAACGGCCCGATGGAGCGCGACGAGGCGGTGACCGCACTCAAGGAGTGGTGGGCCGAGGCGGAGCAGGGCTGAGGCTGGGAAACGGGGTCATGTTTCACGTGAAACATGACCCCGGGCGCGCGAGAGGGGCGGTGTTTCACGTGAAACACCGCCCCTTCGGCTTGAGCGACGGACTACTTGGCCGTGTAGTCCGACAGGCAGAGCGTGAAGTCGTCGCTGCCGCCGGTCTCGGTGTACTCCGAGTACTTGGTGCGGTCGCAGCCGGCCGTGGTGCCGTCCTTCTTGTCCTCGACCTTGTACGCGGCCTTGGAGTCACCGCAGTCCACGACCTCCAGGCCCGGGTCGGTCGTGCTGTCCGGGTCCGAGATGCTCATGCAGTCCCCGACCTTCGCCGTGGCCGCGTCGTCCCGGCTCGCTATGAAGCCGCCGACGATCACCGAGACGACGGCCACACCGATGACGATGTTCTTGATCGTCTTGAAGCTGAGCTTGCGACGCGGCTGCTCCGGCGGAACCGGCGCGTAGGGGGCCGCACCCTGCTGTGGGAAGCCCGGCTGCTGCGGGTACGGAGCCTGGCCCTGGGGCTGGGCGTACGGGTTCTGACCCTGAGCGAACGGGTTCTGGCCCTGGGGCGGCGGCGGAGTGGTCACTTGGGGGTCCCCCTAAGAACATGGCTGATGGCGCGACCGGAGCGCGCGTAAGACCCACGTAAGTTATCGGGCCCCACTGACACACCTGTAGCCAGGAGGGGCTCTGTGGCATTGATGTGACACTTACCGGCGCTCAAAGCGGGCCATAGACACCGCAACCGCTCCGTAGATAACGGCGACCGTTACCACCAGCGGCACCGAGCGGCCGTCCGGTGGCAGTATCAGGGCCGCGACTCCGGCGGCGCCGACGAAGGCGACGTTGAACAGGACGTCGTAGAGGGAGAAGACGCGGCCGCGGAAGCCGTCGTCCACCGAGGACTGGACGACGGTGTCCGTGGCGATCTTGGCGCCCTGGGTGATCAGCCCGAGGACGAACGCCGCCGCCAGCATGGGGGCCGCGGCGAACGGCAGCCCCAGCGCGGGTTCCAGAACCGCCGCCAGGCCGGCGCACACCACGATCCAGCGGCCGGGACCGAGCCGTCGGGCCGCCCAGGGCGTCAGGACGGCCGCCGTGAAGAAGCCGGCGCCGGAGACGCCCAACGCCAGTCCCAGCAGGGCGAGTCCGTCGTCGGTGGTCGTGGCGTAGGCGTACCGGCACAGCATCAGCAGCATGACCAGCAGGGCGCCGTAGCAGAAGCGCATCAGGGTCATCGCGCCGAGCGCCCACGCCGCCTCCCGGCGCGCGGGGGTGGCCAGATGCCGTACTCCCGCCACCAGATCGCGCG
Organism: Streptomyces sp. NPDC002784; assembly: GCF_053592135.1. Taxonomy (NCBI): domain Bacteria; kingdom Bacillati; phylum Actinomycetota; class Actinomycetes; order Kitasatosporales; family Streptomycetaceae; genus Streptomyces; species Streptomyces sp. NPDC002784. Next base: position 294,255 of record NZ_JBSFVD010000006.1, read on the forward strand.
CGGTTCCGGTGAGCGCCGTCCGCAGGCCGGGCTGCACCAACTCCCGGTCGGGTCCCAGCAGATCGCGGGGCATCCGCAGGGACGCCAGCGCCGCGCACAGGTACAGGGCGGCGCCGAGCAGCACGACCGCCGCGTCGGAGTCCGACACCAGCAGCCGTACGACGAAGGCGAGACCGCCGCCCATGGTCGCGGCGAGGGTTCCGGCCGTCGGGGACAGGGAGTTGGCCATCACCAGGCGCTCGTCGTCGACGACGCGCGGAAGGGAGGCGGACAGCCCGGAGAGGACGAAGCGGTTGACGGCGGTGACGCACAGGGCGGAGACGTAGAAGAGCCAGTCCGGGACGGGGCTGAGCATCAGCACGGCCGTCGCCGCCGCCAGCAGGGCGCGCAGCAGGCTGCCGTAGAGGAAGACCTGGCGGCGCCGCCAGCGGTCCAGGAGGACGCCGGCGAAGGGGCCGACGAGGGAGTACGGCAGGAGCAGGACCGCCATCGCGGAGGCGATCGCGGCGGCCGAGGTCTGCTTCTCGGGGGAGAAGACGACGTAGGTGGCGAGCGCGACCTGGTAGACGCCGTCGGCGCCCTGGGAGAGCAGCCGGAGGACGAGCAGACGCCTGAAGTTGCCGAAACGCAGCAGGACGCGCAGGTCGCGGGCGACGGACATGGGGCTCAGCCTCACATACGGGAAGGTCCCCGGGCCGTACGACCCGGGGACCCTTCGCGGCCCTGGCAGGAGCAGCTCGCGAGCCTTCTTAGCGCTCGACCTCGCCCTTGATGAACTTCTCGACGTTGGCGTACGCCTCGTCGTCGAAGTACTGGACCGGCGGGGACTTCATGAAGTAGCTCGACGCGGAGAGGATCGGACCGCCGATGCCGCGGTCCTTGGCGATCTTCGCGGCGCGCAGGGCGTCGATGATGACACCCGCGGAGTTCGGGGAGTCCCAGACCTCGAGCTTGTACTCCAGGTTCAGCGGGACGTCACCGAAGGCGCGGCCCTCGAGGCGGACGTACGCCCACTTGCGGTCATCCAGCCAGGCCACGTAGTCCGACGGGCCGATGTGGACGTTCTTCTCGCCCATGTCGCGGTCGGGGATCTGCGAGGTGACGGCCTGCGTCTTCGAGATCTTCTTGGACTCGAGGCGGTCGCGCTCCAGCATGTTCTTGAAGTCCATGTTGCCGCCGACGTTGAGCTGCATGGTGCGCTCGAGACGGACACCGCGGTCCTCGAACAGCTTCGCCATCACGCGGTGCGTGATGGTGGCGCCGACCTGCGACTTGATGTCGTCACCGACGATCGGGACGCCGGCCTCGGTGAACTTGTCCGCCCACTCCTTGGTGCCGGCGATGAAGACCGGGAGGGCGTTGACGAAGGCGACCTTGGCGTCGATGGCGCACTGGGCGTAGAACTTCGCCGCGTCCTCGGAACCGACGGGCAGGTAGCAGACGAGGACGTCCACCTGGCGGTCCTTGAGGATCTGGACGACGTCGACCGGCTCCTCGGCGGACTCCTCGATGGTCTCGCGGTAGTACTTGCCGAGACCGTCCAGGGTGTGACCGCGCTGGACCGTGACGCCCTTGTTCGGGACGTCGCAGATCTTGATGGTGTTGTTCTCGCTGGCACCGATGGCGTCCGAGAGGTCGAGGCCGACCTTCTTCGCGTCGACGTCGAAGGCGGCGACGAACTCGACGTCACCGACGTGGTAGTCGCCGAACTGCACATGCATCAGGCCCGGGACCTTGGACGCCGGGTCGGCGTCCTTGTAGTACTCGACGCCCTGCACCAGCGATGCGGCGCAGTTGCCCACGCCGACGATGGCTACGCGAACCGAACCCATTCCGGTTGCTCCCTGTGTGTACGAGTGAGGCCCAAAGCGAGCTCTCACGTGGCGGTGTCGTCGGGCGTATCCGTCCCGGGGTCGTCCCCGGGACGGGGCAGGCCGCCCGTCGCTCCAGATGTGGTGTCCTGCTGAGCGGGTCCCCCGGTGGCGGACCCCTTGAGGTCCCTCCCGGCCCGCTCGCTCTCGATGAGCTCGTTCAGCCAGCGCACTTCGCGCTCCACGGACTCCATTCCGTGGCGCTGGAGCTCAAGCGTGTAGTCGTCGAGGCGCTCCCTGGTGCGCGCCAGGGAGGCGCGCATCTTCTCCAGACGCTCCTCCAGGCGGCTGCGGCGGCCCTCCAGCACGCGCATGCGGACGTCGCGCGAGGTCTGCCCGAAGAAGGCGAACCGGGCGGCGAAGTGCTCGTCCTCGTACGCGTCGGGGCCGGTCTGGGAGAGCAGGTCCTCGAAGTGCTCCTTACCTTCCGCCGTCAACCGGTAGACGATCTTGGCGCGGCGGCCGGCGAGGGACGCTGCGAGGGCGTCCTCGGGGGCGCTCCCCGGCTCCTCGATCAACCAGCCGTTGGCGACCAGCGTCTTGAGGCAGGGGTAGAGGGTTCCGTAGCTGAACGCACGGAACACGCCCAGTGACGTATTGAGTCGTTTGCGCAGCTCATAGCCGTGCATCGGGGATTCGCGGAGCAGGCCGAGGACGGCGAACTCAAGGATCCCGGAACGCCGGCTCATCCGCTCGCCTCCTCGTCTTATCTCGCGCTGATGTATCGACTCGATACATCATGACGATAGAACGGCCTCCCGCATGCGACAAGAGGGGAAAAGGTGAACGGGATCACATCACTGATTCATGGGATGCGAGTTGCCTGATTTGGGGTGAACTTCGGGGCTCGGCGGGTTTTGACGGTGCGTAGTCTGTGCGCCATGCACACCACCGGGAACCAAGTGACGTCTGGGGGCGTCGTCGTCCCCGGTGCAGTACGGGTGAATGCGGGAGCGCCCGCATCCGTACTTCGGGGGGACCGGAAACCTGCCGCCGTTTCCAGGCGCGTCACACGGGTGCGCCTGCCCGAGGAGTAGTCGTTCGATGAGCGAGCACCGTCGCAAACCGCCGCAGCCGCAGGGAGGCGGACGTGCCGCGGCCCGACGCGGCCAGTCCGGCTCGTCCTCCGGCCGCCGCGCGGCACCGCGAGGCGCCACCGGGTCACCCGCCGACTCCTATGGGACGAGTTCCCACGGGTCGGAGTCGTACGGTCCGGGCGGTGAGGAGCGTCCGTACAGCGGCCGCGCCGAGGCCCGCCGTGCGGCCCAGAGGAGTGGGGGTGGCCGCCGCAGAGCGGCCGAGCCCGGCCGAGGTGTTCCCGGCGGCCCGGGGAGGGGCCGCGGCCGGGCCACCGGACCCGTCAAGAAGCGGATCATCGACTACCCGCGCGCGGGCAAGTACGGCTGGCAGCGCTGGGTGCCGTCCTGGAAGCTCGTGTCCGGCCTGTGCGTGGGCTTCTTCGGCAGCCTGGTGGCCATCGCCGGCATCGGCTACGCCATGGTGGGCGTCCCCGACGTGGCCAAGACCGCCGAGGCGCAGAACAACGTCTTCTACTGGGCCGACGGCTCCCAGATGGTCGCCACGGGTGGCGAGACCAACCGTCAGATCGTCGCGCTGGAGCAGATCCCCGAGGAGATGCGCAACGCGGTCATCTCCCAGGAGAACAAGACCTTCTACACCGACAGCGGCATCGACCCCAAGGGCATCGCCCGCGCCGTGCTCAACATGGCCAGGGGCGGCGAGACGCAGGGTGGCTCGACCATCACCCAGCAGTTCGTCAAGAACGCGATGCTGGACGATCAGTCGCAGACGATCTCGCGCAAGTTCCAGGAGATCTTCGTCGCGGTCAAGGTGGACGCCAAGTTCAACAAGGACCAGATCCTGGCCGGCTACCTGAACTCCGCGTACTACGGCCGCGGCGCCTACGGCATCCAGGCGGCCTCGCGGGCCTACTTCAACAAGGACTCGGTCGACCTGAGCCCCGGCCAGTGCGCCTTCCTCGCCGCCATGCTCAAGGGCGCCACCTACTACGACCCGGCCGGCGCGACCTCCATCGACCCGGCCGCCACGCCTGAGGCGAACCGCAAGCGGGCCAAGATCCAGATGCAGGACACGCTGGACAAGATGGTCGAGTACGGCCACCTCGACGCCACCACGCGGTCCAAGTACACGGAGCTCCCGGCGGTCCAGAACCCTCGGTCGAACACCGCGCTGAGCGGCCAGGTCGGCTACCTCGTCGACCTCGCCAAGGCGTACGTGGTCAACAACACGAACATCACCACCGAGGACCTCCAGCAGGGCGGTTACTCGATCTACACGACCTTCGACAAGAAGAAGGTCAAGGCGCTCGAGGCCGCGGTCAAGAAGGTCCAGAAGGAGAACATCGACCCCAAGAAGCGCCCGAAGACGGACACCCACGTCCAGTTCGGCGGGGCTTCGGTGGACCCGGAGACGGGTGCCATCAGGGCGATCTACGGCGGTGAGGACGCGACCAAGCACTTCACCAACAACGCCGATGTCACCGGCGCCCAGGTCGGCTCGACGTTCAAGCCCTTCGTCCTCGCGGCCGCCATGAAGTGGGGCGTCCGCGATCCCGGGGGCCTCCCGGAGCAGGCACAGGACGAGCGGACCAAGGTGTCCCCGAAGAGCCTGTACAGCGGCCAGCACGCTCTCAAGATCAAGAACTACGACGGGACCGTCTGGCACGACGACAAGGGCAAGGAGTGGCTCCAGGCCAACGACGGCGACGAGTCGCTCGGCGAGCCGCCGAACTACCAGGTCGACCTGCGCACCGCGATGCAGTTCTCGGCGAACTCCGCCTTCGTGCAGCTCGGCATGGACGTCGGTCTGGACAAGGTGAAGGAGGCCGCCGTCGACGCGGGCATCAAGGAGGACACCCTGACGGGCACGACCTTCCCCTCGTTCTCCATCGGTATCTCCGAACCCAGCGCGATCCGCATGGCGGGTTCGTACGCCACGTTCGCGGCCAGCGGCAAGCAGCGTGAGCCGTTCTCTGTGACGGAGGTCAAGAGTGAGGAAGGCACGGTCTTCCGGTACAAGGGCAAGACGGAGCAGGCCTTCACCGCGCAGGTGGCCGACAACGTCACCGACGTCCTGAAGACCGTGGTCGAGAAGGGCACGGGTACCAGTGCCCAGCTGACCGGCCGTGAGGTGGCCGGCAAGACCGGTACCACCGACGGCAACAAGTCGGCGTGGTTCGTCGGGTACACCCCGCAGCTGTCGACCGCGATCAGCATGTTCCGGTACCCCGACGACGAGACGATCAAGAACCGCAAGTTCCTGAAGATGTACGGCACGGGTGGCCAGCAGTCGATCCACGGTGCGTCGTTCCCGGCCGAGATCTGGCAGGACTACATGGAGCAGGCGCTGAAGGGAGAGCCGGCCAAGGCCTTCCCCACGCCGGAGCCCATCGGTGTGGTCATCAACGACGTCCCGGACCCGACGCCGACTCCCACGGTCAGCGAGACGGAGGAGGCCAGCCCGACGCCGACTCCGACGCCCAGCCAGACGGAGCCCTCTCCGACGCCGTCCGTGAGTGAAAGCTGTACGTGGGGCTGGTGCGAGGACGACGGAGGCACGGACACCGGCGGCACGGGCGGAGAGGTGACCACGTCTCCGTCGCCGACGGACACCGGTGATTCCGTCTCCGGCGGAAACGGCAATGGCAACGGCAACGGCGGACTCTTCGGCGGCGGGGACTCGACCGGCTAGTCCGTCCGGCCGGGAAACCGGCGGGTGTCCGGTTGGGTGCCATATCGCCGACCGAGGGTGTTTCACGTGAAACATGGGCCGCCGCACCGACCAGGTGCGGCGGCCCTCGGCGTATTCCCAGGCGCGTACGGCAGGATGTGCCCCATGCCCAGTGCAGAGACGACGCAATCGAGCGTGCACGAGCCGGACCTGGTGCGGCCGACCAAGGACGACGAGGTGGCCCGCAGCGGCAGCGAGCTGATCGGCGGCCCCATCGGTCGGCGTGCCCTGCTGGGGACGTCGTGGTGGACCCCGGTGCGGGTCATCGCGCTCGTGGCGATCGGCGTGTTCACCCTCGGCCTGGTCCAGAAGGCGCCCTGCTACAACGGCGCCTGGTTCTTCGGCGCCAGCTCGCAGTACACCCACGCCTGCTACTCCGACATCCCGCACCTCTACCAGGGGCGTGGCTTCGCCGACGGCCTCGTGCCGTACTTCGACCGGCTCTCCGGCGACATGGAGTACCTCGAATACCCGGTGCTGACCGGTGTGTTCATGGAGGTGGCCTCCTGGCTCACGCCGGGCAGCGGCAGCATCCAGGACCAGGAGAAGTGGTACTGGATGGTCAACGCGGGGATGCTGATGGCCTGCGCGGCCGTCATCGCGGTCTGTGTGACCCGTACGCATGCCCGGCGTCCTTGGGACGGACTGCTCGTCGCGCTGGCGCCGGCCTTCGCGCTGACCGCGACCATCAACTGGGACCTGCTGGCCGTCGCTCTGACGGCCGCCGCGATGCTGATGTGGTCGCGGGGCCGCCCGCTCGCCTTCGGTGTCCTCCTGGGGCTCGCCACGGCCGCCAAGCTCTATCCCGTCCTGTTGCTCGGCGCGCTGTTCGTGCTGTGCTGGCGGGCGGGGAAATGGCGGGACTTCGGCAAGGCACTGGGCGGTACGGCCGTGGCCTGGGCGGTCGTGAACGGCCCGGTGATGCTGCTCGCCTTCGACGGTTGGTCGAAGTTCTACACGTTCAGCCAGGAGCGTGGCGTCGACTTCGGGTCCTTCTGGCTGATCCTGGCCCAGAACTCCAGTGACCCGCTCTCCACCGACACCGTCAACAACCTCGCCACCCTGCTGATGCTGCTGAGCTGCGCCGGGGTCGCCGCGCTCACGCTGACGGCACCGCGGCGGCCTCGGTTCGCGCAGCTCGCGTTTCTGATCGTGGCGGCGTTCATCCTCACCAACAAGGTCTACTCGCCGCAGTACGTGCTGTGGCTGATCCCGCTGGCCGCGCTGGCCCGGCCAAAGTGGCGGGACTTCCTGATCTGGCAGGCCTGCGAGGTGGCGTACTTCCTGGGCATCTGGATGTACCTCGCGTACACGACCAGCGGAGACGCCCACAAGGGGCTGCCGACCGACGGCTACCACTGGGCCATCGGGGTGCATCTGCTGGGCACGCTCTACCTGTGCGCCGTGATCGTCCGCGACATCCTCACGCCGGAGCGGGACGTGGTGCGCCGGGCGGGCGACGACGATCCCTCGGGCGGTGTGCTCGACGGGGCGGAGGACGTCTTCGTCCTCGGCGCCGCGGCCCATCCGCCCAAGCACGCGGCGCACTTCGACGGGCCACAGGTGGAGTGGGGCGGGCCAGGGGTGGGCGAGCGTTCGGCGGGTGTGCGTTCGCTCTGAGCGAACGGCCTCTGGGAGGCGTGGACCACGCGAACGGCTCTGAAGGCCGTAGACGAGCGAAAGGCCGTGCACGGGAAGCGTGCACGGCCTTTCCGTTGCCCTGGTGGGCGGGGCTCAGCGGTCGACGAGACGGTCGAACTGCGTGGTGGTGTGGCGCAGATGGGCCACCAGCTCGTCCCCGACCTTCGGCTCCGGCGCGTCCGAGGGCACGAACAGGATGGAGACCTGCATGTGCGGCGGCTCGGCGAACCAGCGCTGCTTGCCGCCCCAGACGAACGGAGAAAGGTTCCGGTTGACGGTGGCGAGGCCGGCCCGGGCGACGCCCTTGGCGCGCGGCATGACACCGTGCAGCGCCTTGGGGGCCTCCAGGCCCACCCCGTGCGACGTGCCGCCCGCCACGACCACCAGGAAGCCGTCGGAGGCCGCCTTCTGCTGCCGGTAGCCGAAACGGTCGCCCTTGGAGACGCGGGTGACGTCCAGGACGGCACCGCTGTACTCCGTGGCGTCGTGGTCCCCCAGCCAGAGCCGGGTGCCGATGCGGGCGCGGAAGCGGGTCTGCGGGAACTGCTGCTGGAGCCGGGCGAGTTCGTCGGCCTTGAGGTGGCTGACGAACATCGTGTGCAGCGGCAGCCGGGCCGCGCGCAGGCGGTCCATCCAGCCGATGACCTCCTCGACGGCGTCCGAGCCGTCGGTGCGGTCCAGCGGCAGGTGGATGGCGAAGCCCTCCAGCCGGACGTTCTCTATGGCGGAGTGCAGCTGCGGCAGGTCCTGCTCGCTCACCCCGTGCCGCTTCATCGAGGACATCACCTCGATGACCACCCGGGCGCCCACGAGGCCGTACACGCCGTCGATCGAGGACACCGAGCGGATGACCCGGTCCGGCAGCGGCACCGGCTCCTCACCGCGCCGGTACGGCGTCAGCACCAGCAGGTCACCGCCGAACCAGTCCTTGATGCGCGCGGCCTCGTAGGTCGTGCCGACCGCGAGGACGTCCGAGCCCAGCCGCGTGGCCTCCTCCGCCAGGCGTTCGTGCCCGAAGCCGTAGCCGTTGCCCTTGCAGACCGGGACGAGGCCCGGGAACTGCTCCTGCACGTGCTTGTGGTGCGCCCGCCAGCGCGCGGTGTCGACGTAGAGCGTGAGCGCCATGGCCGGACCTGGAACCTTTCTGGTGGCTGCGGTGTATCAGAGGTATGGAAGCTATCGAAGCAAATGCCTGGGCCTCAGCGGCGCGACATGTAGATGTCGAGCGCCTTGTGCAGCAGCTTGTTCAGCGGGAAGTCCCACTCGCCGAGGTACTCGGCGGCCTGCCCGCCGGTGCCCACCTTGAACTGGATCAGGCCGAAGAGGTGGTCCGACTCGTCCAGCGAGTCGGAGATGCCCCGCAGGTCGTAGACGGTCGCGCCAAGCGCGTAGGCGTCGCGCAGCATCCGCCACTGCATCGCGTTCGAGGGCCGGACCTCACGGCCGATGTTGTCGGAGGCGCCGTAGGAGTACCAGACATGCCCGCCGACCACCAGCATCGTCGCGGCGGCCAGGTTCACCCCGTTGTGCCGGGCGAAGTACAGCCGCATGCGGTTGGGGTCCTCGGTGTTGAGGGCCGTCCACATGCGCTGGAAGTACCCCAGCGGGCGGGGCCGGAAGTGGTCGCGCACGGCCGTGATCTCGTACAGCCGCTGCCATTCCTCGAGGTCGTGGTAGCCGCCCTGGACGACCTCGACGCCCGCCTTCTCGGCCTTCTTGATGTTGCGGCGCCACAGCTGGTTGAAGTTCTTGTGGACCTCTTCCAGGGAGCGGTTCGCCAGCGGCACCTGGTAGACGTAGCGCGGCTGGACGTCGCCGAAGCCGGCGCCGCCGTCCTCACCCTGCTGCCAGCCCATCCGGCGCAGCTTGTCGGCGACCTCGAAGGCGCGCGGTTCGATGAAGTCGGCCTCGATGTCACGCAGCCGCTTCACGTCCGGGTTCTGGATGCCCTGCTTGATCGAGCCCGCCTCCCAGCGCCGGATGATCACCGGCGGGCCCATCTTCACGGAGAAGGCGCCCTGCTGCTTCAGGTGCGCGAGCATCGGCTCCAGCCAGTCGGTCAGATTCGGCGCGAACCAGTTGATGACCGGGCCCTCGGGCAGATAGGCGAGGTAGCGCTTGATCTTGGGCAGCTGGCGGTAGAGGACCAGGCCCGCGCCGACCATCTCACCGGTCCGGTCGTCGAACCACCCGAGGTTCTCGGAGCGCCACTCCGCCTTGACATCGGCCCAGGCCGGAACCTGCATGTGGCTCGCCGACGGCAGGCTCTGGATGTATGCCAGATGCTGCTCGCGACTGATCGTCCTCAGGGTCAGGCTCATTCGGGGCGCTCCTCGGGCTGGTGTGTCCCCATGGGTTCAGGGGCTCCGGCTCTCGCGCCGAAGCCTACTGCGCCTCGTGAGCGGCCTGACTGGGCGTACGGCAGCTTCGCCCCGGCTTTTGGGCCACCGGGGCGATCGCCGGCAGTGTCGGAGAGGTGTGAGGTGTCCCTGGCGTCAGCCGACGATCCCGCCGAAGAGACCACCGTGCGCCATGCCCAGGAAGAAGCCGATGCTCGCGGCGCCCAGTCCCACGATCAGGCCGAAGCGCTCACGTGTCGTCTCCGACACCCACTGACCGTAGGCGCCGGTGGCGATCCCCAGCAGGCCGGTCCAGGAGCTGAGCAGATGCAGGTCATGGAACATCGCCGAGACGAAAGACGTGAGGCCCAGCACCAGGGTCACCGCGAGCAGGGCGTCCTGGAGAGGGTGGGGCTTTCCGTCCGTGGCGAAGAGGCCGCCGACGGGGTTGGGTCGCATTGCTTGTGCCATGAGGGCACCTCCTGCGGAAGGGCGGCGCATCGTAGCGCCGTACACACCCGATGTATCCAGATTGTCGGCCCTCCCGGCCGGATTTCAACCCGAAGGGGGTGTGCGGGTAGTCTGTAGCGTCTGCACCGGTGTCTGCCCATGTCACGGCCGGGACTCCTGAGAGGGACCCCGATTGTCAGTGGCGGCCGATACCGTTGCGTACGCATCACAACCCTCCTGCCACGGAACGACCGTGGCCGCTGAGTCCAAAGGAGGTGGGTTCCACATGCGTCACTACGAGGTGATGGTCATCCTCGACCCCGATCTGGAGGAGCGCGCTGTCGCCCCCCTGATCGAGAACTTCCTCTCCGTCGTCCGTGAGGGCAACGGAAAGGTCGAGAAGGTCGACACCTGGGGCCGTCGTCGTCTCGCGTACGAGATCAAGAAGAAGCCCGAGGGCATCTACTCGGTCATCGACCTGCAGGCCGAGCCTGCGGTCGTCAAGGAGCTCGACCGCCAGATGAACCTGAACGAGTCGGTCCTCCGGACCAAGGTCCTCCGTCCCGAGACCCACTGAGCTCCTCCGCTCAGTTGATCTCGGGTTCCGAGTAGCAGCACCAGCAGCCAGCAGCAAACCCGCCGAGAGGTTCCCCCATGGCAGGCGAGACCGTCATCACGGTCGTCGGCAATCTTGTCGACGACCCCGAGCTGCGCTTCACCCCTTCCGGTGCGGCGGTCGCGAAGTTCCGTGTCGCGTCCACTCCCCGCACCTTCGACCGTCAGACCAATGAGTGGAAGGACGGCGAGAGCCTGTTCCTGACCTGCTCGGTCTGGCGTCAGGCGGCGGAGAACGTTGCCGAGTCGCTCCAGCGAGGCATGCGCGTCATCGTGCAGGGCCGGTTGAAGCAGCGGTCCTACGAGGACCGTGAGGGCGTCAAGCGCACGGTCTACGAGCTGGACGTCGAGGAAGTCGGCGCCAGCCTGCGCAACGCCACGGCCAAGGTCACCAAGACCGCCGGCCGCGGTGGCCAGCAAGGCGGCGGCTTCGGCGGTGGTGGCGGTGGCGGCCAGGGTGGCGGCGGCTGGGGCGGTGGCCCCGGCGGCGGTCAGCAGGGCGGCGGCGCTCCCGCCGACGACCCGTGGGCGACCGGCGCTCCCGCCGGTGGCCAGCAGGGCGGCGGCGGCGGTGGCGGCTGGGGTGGAAACTCCGGCAGCGGCGGCGCTGGCGGCGGCTACTCGGACGAGCCCCCCTTCTAGGCCCTCGGGCCAAGGGTGGGTCGTACCCACACTTCTTGATCACACAGGAGATACACCATGGCGAAGCCGCCTGTGCGCAAGCCGAAGAAGAAGGTCTGCGCTTTCTGCAAGGACAAGGTCACGTACGTGGACTACAAGGACACGAACATGCTGCGGAAGTTCATTTCCGACCGCGGCAAGATCCGTGCCCGCCGCGTGACCGGCAACTGCACGCAGCACCAGCGTGACGTCGCCACGGCTGTGAAGAACAGCCGTGAGATGGCGCTGCTGCCCTACACCTCCACCGCGCGATAAGGGAAGGGTGACCGACTCATGAAGATCATCCTCACCCACGAGGTCTCCGGCCTCGGTGCCGCGGGCGACGTCGTCGACGTCAAGGACGGTTACGCTCGCAACTACCTGATCCCGCGGAACTTTGCGATCCGCTGGACCAAGGGTGGCGAGAAGGACGTCGAGCAGATCCGTCGTGCTCGCAAGATCCACGAGATCCAGACCATCGAGCAGGCCAACGCTGTGAAGGCCCAGCTCGAGGGCGTCAAGGTCCGCCTGGCCGTCCGCTCCGGCGACGCCGGTCGTCTCTTCGGTTCCGTCACCCCGGCCGACATCGCTTCCGCGATCAAGGCTTCCGGTGGCCCCGAGGTCGACAAGCGCCGCATCGAGCTCGGTTCGCCGATCAAGACGCTGGGCGCTCACGAGACGTCCGTGCGTCTGCACCCCGAGGTTGCCGCCAAGGTCAACATCGAGGTCGTCGCGGCCTGATCGCCGTGCTCGGCTCGAAGAGCTGAGAGAAGGGGCCGCGCCCATGGGGTGCGGCCCCTTCTTCGTGCCTGGCGTCTCGGCCATGTTTCACGTGAAACAGGAGCTCGGCCATGTTTCACGTGAAACGCCGGTTTCACGTGAAACAGTCAGCGCGTCGCGCCGGTGACGATCCAGCGACCCGAGCGGGCGCGGAGCCAGAGGGTCACCATCCGGACCGTCATCATCAGGGTCATCGCTCCCCAGACCGCGGTCAGTCCCCCGCCGAGAACAGGGACAAGCAGGGCGACCGGAGTGAAGACGGCGAGGGTGACCACCATGGCCCACGCCAGATACGGTCCGTCGCCCGCGCCCATCAGTACGCCGTCCAGGACGAAGACCACGCCGCAGATCGGCTGGGAGAGCGCCACCATGAGCAGAGCGGGCAGGGCGGTGTCCTGGACGACCGAGTCGCTGGTGAAGAGCGGCAGCAACAAGGGCCGCGCCACCACCACCAGCAGGGCCAGGACGACACCGGCCGCGATGCCCCACTCCACCATGCGGCGGCAGGCGGCGCGAGCGCCCTCGGCATCGCCCGCACCGAGGTAGCGGCCGATGATCGCCTGTCCGGCGATGGCGATTGCGTCCAGGGCGAAGGCGAGCAGGCTCCACAACGACAGGATGATCTGGTGGGCCGCGATGTCGGCGTCACCGAGGCGGGCGGCGACCGCGGTGGCGATCATCAGGATGGCGCGCAGCGAAAGCGTCCGCACCAGCAGCGGCACACCGGCCTGGGCGCAGGCCCTGATTCCGGCGGCGTCGGGACGCAGGGAGGCATGGTGCTTGCGGGCGCCGCGGACGACGACCACGAGGTAGGCGGCGGCCATGCCGCACTGGGCGATGACGGTGCCCCAGGCGGATCCGGCGATCCCGAGGCCGGCGCCGTAGACGAGGCCGACGTTGAGGACAGCGTTGGCGATGAAGCCGGCGAGGGCGACGTACAGCGGTGTCCGGGTGTCCTGGAGTCCGCGCAGGACGCCGGTGGCGGCAAGGACGACGAGCATCGCCGGTATGCCGAGGGCGGAGATCCGGAGATAGGTGATCGCGTACGGGGCTGCGGTGTCGGAGGCGCCGAAGAGGTCCACGAGGAACGGTGCTGTGGGCAGGACGACCGCGATGACGGCGGCACCGAGGATGAGGGCGAGCCAGATGCCGTCCATGCCCTGGCGGATGGCGGCCTGGAGGTCTCCGGCGCCGACGCGTCGGGCGACGGCCGCGGTGGTGGCGTAGGCAAGGAAGACGAAGACGCTCACGGCGGTCATCAGGAGTGCGGAGGCGACGCCGAGGCCGGCGAGTTGGGCGGTGCCGAGGTGGCCGACGATGGCGCTGTCGGCGATGACGAAGAGGGGCTCGGCGACGAGTGCGCCGAAGGCCGGGACGGCCAGCGCGATGATCTCTCGATCGTGCCGACGGCGAGTGGCCTTGGGGGTCGCGGGAGCCTGTGTCATGAGCACCAATCTAATCGTCCACAGGTAAGAGATGCAATGGAGAAGTGACCCTTACTGTTCGTCTCAGCGTGTGTGCTCTCGCGCACCGTTCGAAGTGATCTTGCGCCGACTGGAAAACTTTTTCTTCTGCACAGCCGGTGGATGGGATATGTCCAGGTCAGAGGCGGTGTTTCGGAAAGCTGCGCGGCTTGTTCACAGGGCTGTCCACCGGGTCGTGCACAGGTTTTGCGGAGTTCTCCACAGCATCCGGGCCGTCGTCCACATGGCCTGTGGATAACCAGATTGGCTGACGGTGCCGTGGGGCCTACCGTGGACCGGCGCCCGCTCCGTCCGTCGGTCGAGAAAACGACACAAAACCGACGGCCCCAGAACCGGAGTTGGGCGTCTTATTTGTCAGTGGCGTGCCGTAGAAATGAGAGGCACGCGAGGGTCCGCTCGGCGGACGGGAGGAGGTGGCTCGGTGAGTATTTCCGAGCCCTTGGACGACCCGTGGGCCGGCAGCGGGCCCAGTGATCGTCTGCCTGCTTCCCGGCGCCGCAGTGACGGGGGCCGGGGCCGGGACGAGCAGCACGACCGCGGCCGGGAGAGCGGCGAGTGGGACGGCGGCGGTTCGGCCTTCGAGCGGGTGCCGCCCCAGGACCTGGACGCCGAGCAGTCCGTCCTCGGTGGCATGCTCCTGTCCAAGGACGCCATCGCGGACGTCGTCGAGGTCCTCAAGGGCCATGACTTCTACAAGCCCGCGCACGAGACGATCTTCCAGGCGATCCTGGACATCTACGCCAAGGGCGAGCCGGCCGACCCCATCACCATCGCCGCCGAGCTCACCAAGCGCGGCGAGATCAACAAGGTCGGCGGCGCCTCCTATCTGCACACCCTCGTCCAGACGGTGCCGACGGCGGCGAACGCCGAGTACTACGCGGAGATCGTCCACGAGCGCGCCGTCCTGCGCCGCCTGGTGGAGGCCGGGACCCGCATCACCCAGATGGGATACGCGGCCGACGACGACGTCGACGAGATCGTCAACCGCGCCCAGGCGGAGATCTACGCCGTCACCGAGCAGCGCACCAGCGAGGACTATCTGCCGCTCGGCGACATCATGGAGGGCGCGCTCGACGAGATCGAGGCGATCGGCTCGCGTACCGGCGAGATGACCGGTGTGCCCACCGGGTTCACCGACCTCGACTCGCTCACCAACGGCCTGCACCCCGGCCAGATGATCGTCATCGCGGCCCGTCCCGCCATGGGCAAGTCCACGCTCGCCCTGGACTTCGCGCGGGCGGCGTCGATCAAGCACAACCTCGCGAGCGTCATCTTCTCCCTCGAAATGGGGCGCAACGAGATCGCGATGCGTCTGCTGTCGGCCGAGGCGCGGGTCGCCCTGCACCACATGCGCTCCGGCACCATGACGGACGAGGACTGGACCCGGCTGGCGCGCCGGATGCCGGAGGTCTCGGCCGCGCCGCTCTACATCGACGACTCCCCGAACCTGTCGATGATGGAGATCCGCGCCAAGTGCCGCCGGCTGAAGCAGCGCAACGACATCAAGCTCGTGATCATCGACTATCTCCAGCTGATGCAGTCCGGTGGCTCCAAGCGCTCCGAAAGCCGTCAGCAGGAGGTCTCGGACATGTCCCGTAACCTCAAGCTGCTGGCCAAGGAACTGGAGGTCCCGGTGATCGCGCTCTCCCAGCTGAACCGTGGACCCGAACAGCGCACCGACAAGAAGCCGATGGTGTCCGACCTGCGTGAGTCCGGCTCCATCGAGCAGGACGCCGACATGGTGATCCTGCTGCACCGTGAGGACGCCTACGAGAAGGAGTCCCCGCGCGCGGGCGAGGCGGACATCATCGTGGGCAAGCACCGTAACGGTCCGACGGCGACGATCACGGTGGCCTTCCAGGGCCACTACTCCCGCTTCGTCGACATGGCCCAGACCTGATCCCTGCGCTCCGCGGTGATGCGCTCGACTCCCGCGGCCCCCTCGGGGTGGACTGGGGGGATGACGACACCTCAGGAAGAGTTGCTGCCCGGGACCCGGCGGGCGCTGTCGCACCGGATCGCCGTGGCCCAGGCCGAGGGGCGGACGCCGTCGCTGGTCGCGGCGGTCGTACGGGACGGGCGCGCGGTGTGGCACGGATCCCGGACCTCGGTCGAGGAGCACGGTCCCGACGAGAACGTGCAGTACCGGATCGGCTCGATCACCAAGACCTTCACGGCCGTTCTGGTCATGAGGCTGCGCGACGAGGGGCTGCTCGACCTCGGTGACCCGTTGGAGAAGCATCTGCCGGGTACCGGCGCGGGGGAGGCCACGGTCGCCGAACTGCTCGCCCACACCGGTGGACTGGCCGCCGAGTCCCCGGCGCCCTGGTGGGAGCGGACGCCCGGCTCGATGAGGCCCGAACTCGCCGATGTACTCGGAGAACAGCCTCTGCTGCATCCCGTGGGCCGGCGCCACCACTACTCCAACCCTGGCTACACCTTGCTGGGCGCCCTGGTGGAGAAGCTGCGGGGGGCGCCCTGGGAGGACGTCCTGCGCAGTGAAGTGCTCGAACCCCTGGGGCTGAACCGCACCAGCGGGCGACCGAAGGCGCCGCACGCGGGCGGCTGGGCGGTGCACCCCTGGGCCGATGTGATGCTGCCGGAGCCCGCGGAGGACCTGGGGCGGATGGCTCCGGCCGGGCAACTGTGGTCCACCACGGCCGACTTGGCGCGGTTCGCGGCCTTCCTGGTCAAGGGGGACGACCGGGTGCTGAGTGCGGCGAGCGTACGGGAGATGCGGGAACCGGCCGCGCCGGGCGAGTCCGCGGATGTCGCCGACGGGGCCGCGTACGGACTGGGGCTGCAGATTCAGTACCGGCACGGCCGACTGCTCGCCGGGCACTCGGGGTCGCTGCCGGGCTTCCTGGCGAGCCTCTTCTTCAGCGAGAGCGACGATGTCGCGGCGGTCGTGCTCGCCAACTGCACCTCGGGCCCGCTGCTCTCCCTGGTCGCCGCCGACCTGGTGCGCATCGTCGCCGAGGCGGAGCCGCGGATCCCCGAACCCTGGCGGCCCATGACCGAGGTCGATCCTGCCGTCCTGGAACTGGCGGGCCAGTGGTACTGGGGGACGTATGCCTTCGCGCTGCGGTTGACGGCCGATGGGCTCGTCTCGCTGGAGCCGCTGTCCGGCAAGGGCCGGCGTTCACGGTTCCGGGCCAACGGTGACGGCACCTGGACCGGTCTTGAGGGGTACTACGCCGGAGAGCGCCTCCAGGCCGTACGGCGTCCGGACGGGACGGTGAGCCATCTCGATCTCGGGTCGTTCGTGTTCACGCGTCAGCCGTACGACGAGGGCGCTCCGGTGCCGGGTGGGGTGGACCCGGAGGGGTGGCGGGGGATTCCGTAGCGGCTGCCGAGGGGAGAGCGCCCTGGCGCAGCCCTGTTTCACGTGAAACAGGGCATCTCGGCCGGTCACAGGATGCGTTTGAAGCCCACGTGGGAGGCCTCGAAGCCGAGCCGCTCGTAGAAGCGGTGGGCGTCGGTGCGGGAGGCATCCGAGGTCAGCTGGACGAGTCGGCAGCCCTGGCGCCGGGACTCGTCGACCGCCCACTCGATGAACTGCGTTCCCAGGCCGCTGCCGCGCTCGTCGGCGTGGATGCGGACGGCCTCGATGACGGAGCGGGTGGCGCCCTTGCGGGAGAGTCCGGGGATGAGCGTGAGCTGGAGGGTTCCGACGACCCGTCCTCCCCGCTCGGCCACCATCAGCAGCTGGTTCGGATCGCGGCTCAGGCGGTCCAGGGCCGTCAGGTAGGGGGTCAGGTCGTCGGGCGACTCGCGCTGGGCCCCCAGGGGGTCGTCGGCGAGCATGGCGACGATCGCCGGAACGTCGTCCGCGGTGGCGGGGCGTATCTCCAGATCTCCCATGTGGCTCACCCTATGCGGAGGGCACCCGCCAGCGAGGAGCGGTTGCCTGCGCTTGCAGATATAACGCGCGTGCAAGTATTGTCGTGACGCGTAAAGCTCTACTGCAATCTTCTGGGAAGGTGGCTCCCCATGCCGCTCGCGCTCCTGGCCCTGGCGATCGGGGCCTTCGGAATCGGGACGACCGAGTTCGTGATCATGGGCCTGCTGCCCGAGGTCGCGGCCGACTTCGGGGTCTCGATCCCTACCGCGGGCCTGCTCGTGACCGGCTACGCGCTCGGCGTCGTGGCCGGAGCGCCGCTGATGACCGTGGTCGGCACCAGGATCTCCCGCAAGCGGATGCTGATGCTGCTGATGGGCCTGTTCATCGCCGGAAACCTGCTCTCCGCGCTCGCCCCGGCCTTCGCCGTCATGCTGACCGGCCGCATCGTCGCCTCACTCGCCCACGGCGCCTTCTTCGGCATCGGCTCGGTCGTCGCGGCCGAGCTGGTCGCCCCGGACAAGAAGGCCGGCGCCATCGCGATGATGTTCACCGGCCTCACCGTCGCCAACGTCGTCGGCGTCCCGCTCGGCACCTTCGTCGGACAGTCCATCGGCTGGCGCGTCACCTTCGGTATCGTCGCCGCCCTCGGGGTGATCGGCCTGACCGGCATCGCCCGCCTGGTCCCCGACCTGCCCCGGCCGGAAGGCGTACGGCTGCGCCATGAGCTGGCCGCCTTCAAGAACGCCCAGGTCCTGCTCGCGATGGCGATGACCGTGCTCGGCTTCGGCGGAGTCTTCGCGGCCATCACCTACATCGCGTCGATGATGACCCACGTCACCGGTTTCGCCGACGGCTCGGTCACCTGGCTCCTGGTGCTCTTCGGGCTCGGCATGGTCGGCGGCAACCTCGTCGGCGGTCGGTTCGCCGACCGCGCGCTGATGCCTCTGCTGTACGTCTCTCTGGGCGCCCTCGCCGTCGTGCTGGCGCTGTTCACGCTCACCGCCCACCACAAGGTCCTGGCGGCCGTCACCATCACGCTCATCGGCGCCCTGGGCTTCGCCACCGTCCCGCCGCTGCAGAAGCGCGTCCTCGACCAGGCCCACGGTGCTCCGACACTGGCCTCGGCCGTGAACATCGGGGCCTTCAACCTCGGCAACGCGCTCGCCGCCTGGCTCGGTGGCCTCGTCATCGCGGCCGGCCTCGGGTACACCGCCCCCAACTGGGTCGGCGCCGCCCTCGCCGCGTCCGCGCTGCTCCTGGCCTTCCTCTCGGCCGGCCTGGAACGCCGCGAACGGAGGACCGGGGCCGTCGTCGCCGGGTCCCCGCCCGTCGCGCCCGTCGAGAAGCAGGCCCTGGCCCACCGCTGACCGGGCGTCGGGGAGCAGGCCCTGGCCCACCGCTGACCGGGCGTCGGGAAGCAGGCCCTGCCCCACCGCTCACCGAGCGACGAGATGAAGGCGGCTCTGCCCCACCGCTGACCACACACCAACGCCGGTTCCCCACAGCCCGGGGAACCGGCGTCGTCGTGTCCGGGTGGCTCAGCCCGCCGCCACCGTGAGAGGGGCGAACCGCCGCTGCCAGTCTCCGGGCAGCTCGGGGATGCCGTAGGTCATCACCGAGTTGAAGGCGACGGACGCCAGGCCCCGCTCCTTGGCCCAGGCCAGCAGCTCTTCGTGCCGTACGTCGATGTCGGTGCGCAGGGGCCGGTCGGTGTGCGCGGCGAGGGAGGCGATCAGGGCCTGCGCGGTCCGGGTGTCACGGGCGATCAGCGGGCCGACGACATGGGTGTCCATGTTGGGCCAGGCGGCCGCGAATCCGGTGATCCGGCCGTCCTCCTCCGCCACCCGCAACCGATCGGCGAAGGCGGGCAGCCGGGTGAGCAGAGGTGTGCGGTCCGAACCGAAGACCTCTTCGTCGAGCCGGAGAATCGCGGCAAGGTCCTCGGCGGTGGCCGCGCGCGTGGGGACCCCCGGCTCCGGGCCACGGGGCGTGAAATGGCCGCGCAGCATCTCGGCTCGGCCGGTGACCTTGAAGCCGAGCTCCTCGTAGAGCGGCCGGCCGTTCGGCGTCGCGTGCAGCGTCAGCGGGGTGGTGCCCTGGACCGAGAGGACATGCCGCATCAAGTGGCGCCCGATGCCCCGGCGGGCGTGCTGCTCGGCGACCAGCACCATGCCGACGGCCGCCAGATCGGGGCGCCCGGGCCGGCCGTACTCGGTGACCACGCAGGCGCCGATGAGTCCGCCGTCGGGGTCGTCGATGCCGTAGCCCTGGCCCGCGGTGAGGAGGAAGCCCCACTTGTGTTCCTCCCGGGGCCAGCCCCGGTTCTCGGACAGGTCGGCGCAGGCGGCGAGGTCACGCGGCGTCAGGGGGCGGATGGGCAGAGCGGCGGGGGAAGGTGTCGACACGCAGGTCAGGCTGTCTGACGGGTGGCCTTGCCGTCCACCCGTTTCCGAGGAGTCGTACGAGCTTTTGCCCACAGCATGGGCTCGGGCGCCGGGGGAACGTGGTTTCACGTGAAACATGGACGAACACCTCGCGCCGGACCGGCCGGACACGGGCCTGTTCGCAGCCGTACCGACCTCCGGGGCGGTCGACCAGGACGGCAGCCCCCGTCCGGCGATGCGGTGCTCCACGGAGCAGGATCTACGGGAACCCTATGAATTGGTGCGGCCTGCCCGGTAATTGAAAGAAGTCACGGCTTCACCCCTGGTCGACACGTGACGGGGGATGGGGGGACTTGTGTGCGGAGCGCTGGCCGGTAGGGTCGACTCCGGTTCGCATCCGGGACGGGCTCCGGGATGACCGCACACGACCCGTGCGAGCCGGGAAAAGGGCAACGCAGCCTAACGGGACGGAGAGATCGAAGACCCGCGATTGCGCTTATGCGGCCGGGGTGTGCACACGCGGTGGGACGCTGCGGTGACAGGACTGCGGCCAATGTCACACTCTTCCGTTACTTGTCCGTACGAAGTGTGCACACAGGTTTGAATGTGGCTGTACGGGCCAGGGGCACCGAACGGGAAAGCAAGCCGTCTGCGGGGGAAGCAGGCACCTTCCGGCCGAGGAAGTGCGCAGACCGACCGAAAGATGTTCGAGGCGAGGCACACACCATGGACGCTCCGACCACCACGTCGGCCGACAACGGCACTTCCGGCGGCGGCAGCGGCTGGTTCACGCCGCGCACCCAGCCGACGACGAGTCAGGGCAGTGAGCCGGAGACGACCGAGGGCAACCGGCTGGCCGCGATGCGCCCGGTGGGCAGACCGGGGGCCGACGCCGGGGCGGCCCCGGGTGCGCGGCAGGAAACTGCACCGCCCGCAGCGCCGGAGGCCCCAGCGCCCGCAGCACCGGAGGCCACCCCGCCCGCAGCACCGGAGGCCCCAGTGCCCGAGACACCCCTCCAGCCCACCACCCCCGCCCCGCCCGAGCCCCGTCTCTCCGGTCAGCGCCCCGCCGCAGCGCAGCAGGCTTCCCCGGACGCCGTACTGGTCCGCCGGACGATGGCCGAAGTCGGTCCCGTCGCCGACAAGGTGACCTCCTACTTCTACGCGCTGCTCTTCGTCCGCCACCCCGACCTGCGCTCCCTGTTCCCGGCCGCCATGGACACCCAGCGGGACCGGCTGCTCAAGGCGCTGCTCACGGCGGCCGAGCACATCGACAACACCGAGGTCCTGGTCGCGTATCTGCAGAACCTGGGCCGCGGCCATCGCAAGTACGGCACCCGGCCCGAGCACTACCCGGCCGTGGGCGAGTGCCTCATCGGCGCGCTGAGCAAGTACGCCTCCGCCGTCTGGGACGCGGAGACGGAGGCGGCCTGGGTGCGGACGTACACGACCATCTCGCAGGTGATGATCGACGCGGCGGCGGCGGACGAGCTGCGCGCCCCGGCCTGGTGGTACGCGGAGGTCGTCGCGCACGAGCTGCGGACCCCGGACGTCGCGGTCGTCACCGTCCGCCCCGACCAGCCCTACCCCTTCCTCGCCGGCCAGTACACCAGCCTGGAGACACCTTGGTGGCCGCGGATCTGGCGGCACTACTCCTTCGCCTCGGCGCCCCGCTCCGACGGGCTGCTGTCGTTCCATGTGAAGGCCGTCCCCGCCGGGTGGGTCTCCAACGCGCTGGTGCACCGGGCCCGGCCCGGGGACATTTTGCGGCTCGGCCCGCCGGCCGGCTCGATGACCGTGGACCACACCACCGACAGCGGACTGCTCTGCGTCGGCGGCGGCACCGGGATAGCCCCCATCAAGGCCCTGGTCGAGGATGTCGCCGAGCACGGCGAGCGGCGGCCGGTCGAGGTGTTCTACGGCGCCCGCAGCGACCACGACCTGTACGACATCGACACGATGCTCAGGCTCCAGCAGGCGCATCCGTGGCTGGAGGTGCGCCCCGTGGTGGACCGGCACGGGCTGGTCCAGCTGCCGGACGCCATACGAGAGTTCGGACCCTGGTACGAGTACGACGCGTACATCTCGGGCCCGCCGGGGATGATCCGCACCGGTGTGGACGCCCTCCGGAACACCGGTGTCCCCGCGGAACGCATCCGCCATGACGCGCTGGAGGAACTGGTCGCCGCGGGGAGCTGAGTTCAGCCGAGGTCCGGGGCGTGCATGGCGCGTACGCCCTCGATGTTGCCGTCCAGATAGTGCCGCAGCGACAGCGGGACGAGGTGGACGGAGGCGATGCCGACGCGGGTGAACGGCACCCGCACGATCTCGTACTCGCCGATCGGCTCGTCGACCTCCGGACCGTGCCGCAGGGACGTGTCCATCGACACCAGACGGCAGACGAAGAAGTGCTGCACCTTCACCCCGGTCGCGCCGCCGTCGTCGCCGATGTGCTCGACGGTGTCGACGAAGCAGGGCACCACATCGACGATCTTGGCGCCGAGTTCCTCGTACACCTCGCGGTGCAGGGCGTCCACCACGGTCGTGTCCGTGGGCTCGACCCCGCCGCCGGGGGTCAGCCAGTAGGGATCCATGCCCGGCTTGGTGCGCTTGATCAGGATCAGGTCGTCACCGTCCAGCAGAACGGCGCGGGCGGTGCGCTTGACCACGGGTCGGACGGTCATGGGAGAAATGTGGCCCGGCTGGTTCCACGTGAAACATCGCGACGGCGGCTCAGCACCAGTCGGCGGCCGCCTGCAGCAGCCACTCATGGGCGCGCGCGATGTGCGGCATCGCCAGCGTCCCGGTGCGCACCACCAGGAAATACGTCCGCAGCGGCGGTACGGCGGGTTCGTGCAGGGCGACGACGTCGCCGCGCTCCAGGGCGGGCACACAGAGGTAGCGGGGCAGCACCGCGAGGCCGGCGCCCGCGACCGCACAGGCCAGGACCGCCCGTAGATCGGGGACGATGACGGTGCCGGGCACGGCCGGGCGGGAGTCGAAGACGGAGGCCCAGTAGCGGGAGACGAAGGGCAGCGACTCGTGCACCTCGATCACCGGCACGTCCTCCAGTGCGGTCGCTCCGCCGCGGCACGGTGGTGCGGCGCCGATCCTCCCGGCCCAGCGCGGCGCGGCGAGCAGGACGTGCTCTTCGTCGCAGAGGGCAGTCGCGGTGAGCAGAGCGCCGCGCGGGCGGGCGGTGCAGATGGCCAGATCATGATGTCCGGCGGCCAGCCCTTCCAGTGTCTCCTCGGCGTTTCCGAAGGAGGCCCGCAGCGCGAAGCCCTGGCCGTCGTCGCCGGTGAGCTCGGTCAGCGCGGGCAGGGCCCGTTCGGCGGTGAACTCGGGCGGTCCGGCGAGATGGAGGGTGCGCAGGGAGGACTCGTCGTCGAGGCCGGACTCGGTGATCTCGACCAGAGCGTCCAGGTGGGGGGCGGCCTTGTGCGCGAGTTCGTCGCCGATGGTCGTCGGGGTCACGCCGCGCGCCTGCCGGAGGAACAGGGGGCGGCCCAGCTGCCGTTCGAGGGTGCGTATCTGGGAGGTCACGGCGGGCTGGGACAGCCCGAGCAGGGCGGCGGCGCGGGTGAAGGAACCGGCCCGGTGCACGGTCACGAAGGTGCGCAACAAGGCCAAGTCCATGCCTCACCCTCCCCTGTTCAGCCCTCCTCAAGCCCCCCGGCCGGGCCCAACTATAAATATGTCGATAGGCCTGTGTCGCTACTGTGATTGGACACTGACACACAGTCAACTAGCCTTGTGTGCGCGGTTCTTCGCGCGCAGAACCGAGGACGGTCCGAGCCACGAGGGGGGAGGCTCGGACCGTCCGTTGTACGTAGCGCAGGCCCCCCGAGGCGCTCAGCGCGCCGACTCCTCCAACGCGCGCAGCACATCCGCCACCAGGTCCTCGGCGTCCTCGGCACCCACCGACAGCCGGATGAAGCCCTCCGGCACCGCGTCCCCGCCCCAGCGCCCGCGCCGCTCGGCCGTGGACCGCAGCCCGCCGAAGCTGGTCGCGTCGTCCACGAGCCGTAGCGCGTCGAGAAAGCGGTCGGCACGCGCGCGCGTGGGGAGCGTGAAGGAGACCACGCACCCGTAGCCCCGCATCTGCCGGGCGGCGGTCGGGTGGGAGGGGTCGGCCGGCAGCCCCGGGTAGCGCACCCCGAGCTTTTCGGGCCAGTCGCGCAGGGCCTCGGCGACCGCCAGGGCGGTGGCGTTCTGCCGGAGCACGCGCAACTGGAGCGTGGCGAGGGAGCGGTGCGCGAGCCATGCCTCCATGGGGCCCGGAATCGCGCCGACGATCTTGCGCCAGCGGCGGACGGCGGTCATCGCCTCGTCGGCGCGTCCGCAGACGTAGCCGAGCAGGATGTCGCCGTGCCCGGTGAGCTGCTTGGTGCCGCTCGCCACCGAGAAGTCGGCGCCGAGCTCCAGCGGGCGCTGCCCGAGGGGCGTGGCAAGGGTGTTGTCGACGGCGACGAGGGCGCCACGCGCGTGTGCCGCCTCGACGAGGCGCCGGATGTCGCAGACGTCCAGGCCGGGATTGGAGGGCGTCTCCAGCCACAGCAGCCGGGCGCCGTCGAGGACGTCGAGCTGGGCGTCGCCGCCGGTCGGCGCGGTGCGCACCTCGATGCCGTACGCCCCCAGCTGGTCGCGTACCAGGGGCAGCGCCTGGTAGCCGTCGCTGGGCAGCACGACCGCGTCCCCGGCGCGCAGCCGGGAGAACAGCACCGCGGAGACGGCGGCCATGCCCGAGGCGAACACCAGCGTCTCGACGCCGTCCTCGTCCGGCGCCTCCAGCTCCCCGATGGCCCGCTCCAGATGGGTCCAGGTGGGGTTCTCGTCGCGGCCGTAGGTGTACGGGCCGGTGGGCTCGCCCGGCAGATGGAAGTGCGCGGCGAACACCGGACCGGGCAGGGTGGGCTCGTGCTTGACCGGCTCGGGCAGTCCGGCACGCACCGCGCGCGTGCCGTCTCCCGGGCCCCCGGCGCCGCTCACGCCGCCCGCTCCCCGGTCTCCTGGCGCACCGCGTCCAGCAGACCGCCGCTCGCCGCCTCGACCATCGCCAGGCACTCCTCGAAGCCCTCTGCGCCCCCGTAGTACGGGTCGGGTACGTCGAGATCGTCCCCGGCAGCGGGGTCGTAGGAGCGCAGCAGCCGCACTTTCGCCGCGTCCTGCTCGGTGGGGGCCAGCCGGCGCAGCGCCTTGAGGTGGCCCTCGTCGAGCGCCACGACCAGATCCAGTCGGGCGAACCAGGACGCCTGGAACTGCCGGGCGGTGTGGCCGCTGTCGTAGCCGTGCAGCTCCAGGACCGCGACCGTGCGCGGGTCGGCCGGGTCGCCCTCGTGCCAGCCGCCCGTGCCGGCGCTGTCGACCTCGACGAGGCCGTCGAGCCCGGCCTCGGCCACCCGCGCGCGGAAGACGGACTCGGCCATCGGGGAGCGGCAGATGTTGCCGGTGCACACGAAGCAGACGCGGTAGGTCATCGGCGCTCAGTCCCCGTCGGGCAGCAGGACGTTGAGCGCCCAGGAGACGATCGAGATGATCAGGCCGCCGAGGACGGCGGTCCAGAAGCCCTCGACATGGAAGCTCAGGTCGACGGTGTCGGCGAGCCAGGAGGTCAGCAGCAGCATCAGCGCGTTGACGACCAGGGTGAACAGGCCGAGCGTGAGGATGAGCAGCGGCAGGCTCAGCAGGCTGACGACCGGCTTCACCAGGACGTTGACCACGCCGAAGATCAGCGCGACCAGGAGCAGGGTGCCGACCTTCTTGCCGGTGCTGTCGCCGGTGAGAGTGATCTTGTCCAGCAGCCATACGGCGACCGCCAGGGCACCCGCGTTGGCGATCGTCTTGACTACGAAATTCTTCATGTGTCTGATCGTGGCAGACGAGATCGGCTGCGAGCAGTGTGACGAGGGCGGGCAAGAGCGATGAAGGCATTCCGGTTGGATGAACTGGAGGCGGAACGCGCCGCCAATGACGGCGCCTACCTGCAGTTTCTGCGTGAACGGAACATGTCGGTCGGTCTGTACGCGCTCGACGCGGGCGATCACGATCCCCAGCAGCCGCACCAGCAGGACGAGGTCTACTTCGTCGTGAGCGGCCGGGCCGCGATCACGGTCGGCCTGGAGACCACGCAGGTGGCGCGCGGCAGCGTGGTGTACGTGCCGGCCGGCGTGGCCCACAAGTTCCACCACATCAGCGAGGACCTGCGGGTGCTCGTGGTGTTCTCTCCGCCTGAGAGCTGAAGGCCGCCTGAGAGCTGAAGGCCGCCTGAGAGCTGAAGGCCGCCCGAGAGCTGAGGGTTGCCCCGGCAGCTGAGGGTCCGACCCCCGGATTCCCTAGGGGATCGATCAGGGGAGGACAGGGGGCGCGAGGCCCCCGCCGACGCCCTCCGCGCCCCTAGCATCGAAGGCAGGCACGAAGAGACGGCCCGCCCGCACAGCGCGGGCCGTCCTACCGGACCCGGCACAGCGGCGGGCGGAGAGGTAAGGACGAGGACGATGGGTGAGATCTTCGCGGGACTGCCGTGGTGGGTGAAGTGGATCGCGGTGCCGGTCATCGCCCTGGTGGTGTTCGGCGGGCTGATAGCGAACATCGTCGGCTTCGTCATCGGGCTGCTGTTCAAGGTGCTGGTCTTCGTGGCCCTGGTCGGCGGACTCATTTACGTCGTACGGAAGTTCACGTCGAGCTCTTCCTCGCGGAGCGACTTCTGACGGGCCCGCGGGCAACGGGCGAACGGTAACCAGAAGCATCGGTTCCCTCGGCCGAGGGAAGTTTCCCTGGCAGGCCGTCTGCGAGCGGTGGCGGACGAATAGAGTCCGGAAATCGACGCGGGGACGACCCCGCGAGCGGCGTACACCCCCACCCGTGTTCCCCGCACGGGCTGCCCCCTCGCGCTTCGGGAGTGACCCTTGGCCACGGTTGACACCGCACCCTCCGAGAACCCGACAGTCCGCAACCCCACAGCCCACAACCCCGCAGGCCGCGCACCCGACCGGGCCCCCCACCCCGGCGCCGGGACCCGCGCCCGGCCCCCGGTGCAGCCGACGCCCGAGCGCTCCGGGAACCCGCCCGATCCGGCGAGCGCCGCCCACTCCGCGACCCTCATCGGATCCGTCCAGCGCGCCATGCGCCTGCTGGAATCCGTCGCCGAGCACGAGCACGGCGCCCCCGCCAAGCAGCTGGCCCGGGAGAACGGACTGGCGCTGCCCACCGCGTACCACCTGCTGCGCACCCTCGTCCACGAGGGCTATCTCCGCCGGGACAAGGGCCTGTTCTTCCTCGGGGAGGCAGCCGAGCGGCTGGGCACCAGCGGAGCCCAGCAGAAACGTCGCAGCTCGGTCGCCGACGCGCTCGCGCACTGGCGGGACGCCATCGGGGTGCCCGTGTACTACGCGGTGTACCGGGACGGCGAGATCGAGGTCATGTGCGTCTCCGACACCCCGGGCAACCCCGCGGTCGAGGAGTGGGCCGACTTCCGGGAGACCGGGCACGCGCACGCCATCGGGCAGTGTCTGCTGGCCCAGGTGGACGAGGCCACCCGCCGCGACCACCTGGAGCGCTATCCCGTGCAGCCCGTCACCCCGTACACCGTGCGCGACGACCACACGCTGCTGCGCCGGCTGGACCGGATGGACCGGATGGAGATGGTGACCGAGCGTCAGGAGTACGCGCTGGGCACGGTGTGCGCCGCGATTCCGATCACCGTCGGTACCACGGCGGCGACGATGGCCATCTCCCTCCCGGCCCACCAGGCCGACCGGCTGCTGGTCGCGGCCCGGCAACTGCAGAGCGAGATCGGACGGCATCTGGGGTCGCTGGCGATCTCTATCAGTATCTGAAAACTCACTCCTTGTGATCTCCCGTGTACGTTCAGCAAGATTTCTCTGTGCCGGGGAACCATTCCTGGCCACATCCACGGCAGATGACGGGGTAGGCGATGCACGAGTCCGTACAGGCAGAGGTCATGATGAGCTTCCTCGTCTCCGAGGAGCTCTCTTTCCGCATTCCGGTGGAACTGCGGTACGAGACCTGCGATCCCTACGCCGTGCGGCTGACCTTCCATTTGCCCGGAGACGCGCCGGTGACCTGGGCCTTCGGGCGGGAGCTGCTGATCGACGGGGTGGGTCGGCCATGCGGTGAGGGTGATGTGCGGGTCTCCCCGGCCGACCCCGACGCGCTCGGCGATGTGCTGATCCGGCTTCAGGTGGGCGGCGATCACGCGCTGTTCCGTTCCTCCGCGGCACCGCTCGTGGCGTTCCTCGACCGCACCGACAAGCTCGTGCCGCTGGGCCAGGAGGGTGCGCTGTCCGACTTCGACGCCAGCCTCGACGAGGCACTGGACCGCATCCTGGCGGAGGAACAGAGCGCGGGCTGAAGCGGTGCGGCAGGGCGGCGGGAGCTAGCCGTAACGCTTCAGCAGGCGGCCTGGAGTTGTGCAGGAACGCTTCTTCTCCGCGCCGGGCCGTTGAGGCCGGAATCCGACTGTCGGAGGTGGCGGCGGCCCCCGGCCTCACCGCTTCCTCCGCCCCCAGCCCCCGGCCTCACCGCTTCCTTCGCCGCCCCCGTCCCCCCCGAGCCGGAGCCGGGCGGCCCCCGGCCGCGGCGGGCTCCCGCTCGGGGCGGTCGGAGGCGACCATCAGCGCGGCCAGCGCCGTGGTGACCGGGACCGAGGCGACCAGGCCGATCGAACCGACCAGGGTGCGCACGATCTCCTCCGCGACCAGCTCACTGTTGGCGACCGTGCCCACACTGCTCTGCGCGATCGAGAAGAGCAGCAGCAGCGGCAGCGCGGCGCCCGCATAGGCGAGGACGAGGGTGTTGACGACGGACGCGATGTGGTCGCGGCCGATCCGGATGCCGGCCCGGTACAGACCCCGCCAGCCCATCGTCGGGTTGGCCTCGTGCAGCTCCCAGACGGCCGAGGTCTGGGTGACCGTCACGTCGTCGAGGACACCGAGGGAACCGATGATGATGCCCGCGAGCAGCAGACCGCTCATGTCGATCTCCGGGTACAGCCCGTGGATCAGACCGGTGTTGTCGTCCGTGTTGCCGGTGAGGGCGGCCCAGTCGATGAAGACCGAGCCGAGGATGCCGATCAGCAGCAGCGAGATCAGCGTCCCGAGAACCGCCACGGACGTCCGGGCCGACAGGCCATGACACATGTAGAGGGCGATCAACATGATGGCGCTCGACCCGACCACCGCCACGACCAGCGGGTTCGATCCCTGGAGGATGGCGGGCAGGATGAAGAGGGTCAGCACCAGGAAGCTGACGGCGAGCGCGATCAGCGCCATGACACCGCGCAGCCGGCCCACCGCCACGACGGCCAGCGCGAAGAGACCGGCGAGCACCGCCATCGGGATCCGGCGGTTGACGTCGGTGACCGAGTACTGGAGGTCCTTGGGCGCCGAGGGCTCGTAGGCGACCACGACCTCCTCGTCCTCGTGCAGCTGGCGCGACTGGTCGGGCTGGACGATCTCGGTGAAGGTGCGGCCCTTGTCCTTGCCGGAGTCGACGCGGATCGTCGCCTTCTTGCAGGTGCCGTCCTCCTGCTGCTGCGCCGAGGAGCCCTCCGCGGTGGAGGTGTCGCCGGTCGGGGGAACTCCGGAGGCGTTCACCGAGGAGCAGCTGACCTCCTCGACCTTGGTGACGGTGGCCTGCTGGGTCTGACGGTCGAAGCCGACTCCCGTGCGCTCGTGCGAGGGCGCGCCACCCGGCCACAGCACCGCGAGCCCCACGACGACCGCCGCGGCGAACGGGATGAGGATCGCCGCGATGACCTTGCGCAGATGCTTGGAGACCGGGGCCGCCGGTCCATGGGCATGGCTGTGGGAATGGCCGTTTCCGTGCCCGTGCCCGTCACCACCACCGGTGGATCCGGAACCGGGGCCGCGGGGCGGCTCGGGCGGGAACGGGGGTTCATGCGTCGTGGTCACCGACCGATCATCGCAAGAACGACCGGGGCCCCCTGTTCACCGCGCCCGAATTGACGCTAGCGTGGGGGCACCTTTGTACACGCGGGAGCTCGGAGCACCGGGCTGAGAGGGCGCTGACCTCCGTCCCAGCGATGTTTCACGTGGAACGTCACGACACGCGAGTGACGTTGCACACGAAACGTCGGCAGACGGAAGCCGCTGCGTCGACCGCCGAACCTGTTACCGGGTAATGCCGGCGTAGGGAGTAGGTCTCATGACCATCAAGGACGCACGCACGCCTGCCTCCACGCAGAACGCGACGAACGGTGCGAACGGTTCGTCGAGCGATGAGGCCGGGAAGTCCATCGGCTGGCACAAGGCGTATGTCGAGGGCTCGCGCCCCGATCTGCAGGTGCCGGTCCGTCAGGTGCACCTCACCAACGGGCAGTCCGTCACGCTGTACGACACCTCCGGCCCGTACACCGATCCGGGCGTCGACACCGACGTCCGCCGGGGACTGTCCCCGCTGCGGGAGAACTGGATCATCGGCCGCGGCGACACCGAGGAGTACGCGGGCCGTCCCGTCCGCCCCGAGGACGACGGGATCAAGCACACCTCACCGCGCGGCGGGCTGCGCAACCTCGACGCGGTCTTCCCCGGCCGCCCCCGGCTGCCGCGCCGCGGCCGGGACGGGCAGGCGGTCACGCAGCTCGCGTACGCCCGCCGGGGCGAGATCACGCCCGAGATGGAGTACGTGGCCATCCGGGAGAACGTGGCGCCCGAGGTGGTCCGTGAGGAGATCGCGGCGGGACGCGCGGTGCTGCCCGCCAACGTCAACCACCCGGAGATCGAGCCGATGATCATCGGCAAGCGGTTCCTGGTGAAGGTCAACGCCAATATCGGCAACTCCGCGGTGACGTCCTCCATCGAGGAGGAGGTCGAGAAGATGACCTGGGCGACCCGGTGGGGCGCCGACACGGTCATGGATCTGTCCACCGGCCGCAACATCCACACCACCCGCGAGTGGGTGCTGCGCAACTCCCCCGTCCCCATCGGCACCGTGCCGCTCTACCAGGCCCTGGAGAAGGTCGACGGCAAGGCCGAGGAACTGACCTGGGAGATCTACAAGGACACCGTCATCGAGCAGGCCGAGCAGGGCGTGGACTACATGACGGTCCACGCGGGCGTCCGCCTGCCGTATGTGCCGCTGACCGCCGACCGCAAGACCGGCATCGTCTCCCGCGGCGGCTCGATCATGGCCGCGTGGTGCCTCGCGCACCACAAGGAGAGCTTCCTGTACGAGAACTTCGAGGAGCTCTGCGAGATCCTCGCCGCCTACGACGTCACGTACTCGCTCGGCGACGGCCTGCGGCCCGGTTCGATCGCGGACGCCAACGACGAGGCACAGTTCGCGGAGCTGCGGACGCTCGGCGAACTCAACCGGATCGCCAAGAGCTTCAACGTCCAGACCATGATCGAGGGCCCGGGACATGTCCCGATGCACAAGATCAAGGAGAACATCGACCTTCAGCAGGAGATCTGCGAGGAGGCGCCGTTCTACACGCTCGGCCCGCTGACGACGGATGTCGCCCCGGCGTACGACCACATCACCTCCGGCATCGGTGCCGCGATGATCGCCTGGTGGGGCACGGCCATGCTCTGCTACGTCACGCCCAAGGAGCACCTGGGGCTGCCCAACCGGGACGACGTCAAGACCGGCGTCATCACCTACAAGATCGCCGCCCACGCGGCCGACCTCGCCAAGGGACACCCGGGCGCCCAGGACTGGGACGACGCGCTGTCCGACGCCCGCTTCGAGTTCCGGTGGGAGGACCAGTTCAACCTGGCCCTCGACCCGGACACCGCCCGGGAGTTCCATGACGAGACCCTCCCGGCGGAGCCGGCCAAGACCGCCCACTTCTGCTCCATGTGCGGTCCGAAGTTCTGCTCGATGAAGATCTCCCAGGACATCCGCCGGCAGCACGGCAGCACGGCGGGGGAGATCGAGGACGGGATGGCCCAGAAGTCCAAGGAGTTCGCGGCCGCGGGCAACCGCGTGTATCTGCCGATCGCGGACTGAGCACCGAGAACGGGTCCATGTCGGCCGCGGGGCGGGGGGGGTGCCCGGGGGACAAGGGGCCCAAAGGACAAAGGAACC
>NZ_JBSFVD010000007.1:0-20333 GCF_053592135.1 Streptomyces sp. NPDC002784
GCCGATGGTACTGCAGGGGGGACCCTGTGGGAGAGTAGGACGCCGCCGAACAAATTGTGAGAGAACCCCCGTACCGTTTATTCGGTACGGGGGTTCTCTGCGTTTAGCCGTGCTTTCAGTTGCACCCAACCCGCTCAGAGGCGTCCTGCGGTCTTCAGCGCCAGATAGGCGTCTGCCAAAGCGGGGGCCAATTCGTCCGGGGTCGCGTCGACCACTGTGACGCCGTGACGACGGAGCTGGTCCGCTGTGCGGTGGCGTTCGTTCTGGGCCTGCGCCGCAGCTGCTGCCTCGTAGACGGAATCGGTGTTGCCTCGGGCTTTGGCCATGCGGGCGACGTACGGGTCTGCCACGGACGCCACGAGGACGGTGTGGCGCTGGGTCAGTTGAGCGAGTACCGGGAGCAGGCCCTCTTCGATCGGGGCCGCGTCGAGGCTCGTGAACAGGACGATGAGGGCGTGCCGGGGAGCTGTACGGAGTGCTGTGGCGGTCAAGCCGCGGGCGTCCGTTTCGACGAGTTCGGGTTCCAGTGTCGCCATGGCGTTGACCAGGGACGGCAGGACGTCGCCGGCCGTTCGGCCCTGGACCAGGGCGCGTACCCGGCGGTCGTAGGCGAGGAGGTCCACGCGGTCGCCGGCGCGGGAGGCCAGGGCCGCCAGGAGGAGTGCCGCGTCCATGGAGGCGTCGAGACGTGGGGCGTCGCCCACGCGGCCGGCTGAGGTGCGGCCGGTGTCGAGGGCCAGGAGGATGTGTCGGTCGCGCTCGGGGCGCCAGGTGCGTACGGCGACCGCGGACTGTCTGGCCGTAGCGCGCCAGTCGATGGAGCGGGTGTCGTCGCCGGGGACGTACTCGCGGAGGCTGTCGAATTCTGTGCCTGCGCCGCGGGTGAGGACGCTGGTGCGGCCGTCGAGTTCGCGGAGGCGGGCGAGCTTGGACGGGAGGTGCTTGCGGCTGGTGAAGGGGGGCAGCACACGTACCGTCCAGGGGACCTTGTGGGTGCCCTGTCGGGTGAAGAGGCCGAGGGGGCCGTAGGAGCGGATGGTCACGCGGTCCGCCTGGCGGTCGCCGCGGCGGGTGGGACGTAGACGCGTGGTGAGGCGTCGGCGTTCGCCGGGCGGGACCGTCAGGTGGTGGCGGGAGGCCTCGATCTCCGTGCCGGGCTGCCAGCTGCTCGGCGGCCACGCGTCGCGCAGGTGGGCGCGCAGGGGGCGGCCGGAGGGGTTGGTGACGGTGAGCGTCACGTCGGCGGTTTCGCCGAGGCGTGCGGAGGTGTCGCCGGAACGGGTCAGGCCGAGACGGCGTACGGGGGCGGCCAGGGCGAAGTCGCAGGCGCAGGCCACCGCGAGTGGGGCGTTGACGGCCAGGATGCCCGTCCAGCTGGGTTCCCAGATGCCGACGGGGAGGGAGCCCAGGGCTGCGAGGAGCGCGGCGCGTCCGGTGAGTGCCATCAGCGGGGGACGGGGACGTGGGTGAGGATCGCGTTGATGACGGAGTCCGCCGTCACGCCTTCCATTTCCGCTTCTGGGCGGAGTTGCACGCGGTGCCGGAGGGTGGGCAGGGCAAGCGCTTTCACGTCGTCGGGGGTGACGTAGTCACGGCCGGTGAGCCATGCCCACGCGCGGGCGGTGGCGAGGAGGGCCGTCGCACCGCGCGGGGAGACGCCGAGGGTGAGGGACGGCGATTCGCGGGTGGCGCGGCAGATGTCGACGACGTAGGCCGTGATGTCGGGGGAGACCGTCGTCTTGGCCACGGCCGCGCGGGCGGCTTCGAGGTCGGCGGGGCCGGCTACGGGGCGTACGCCGGCGGCGCGCAGGTCGCGTGGGTTGAAGCCCTCGGCGTGGCGGGTGAGGACGGCGATCTCGTCCTGGCGGGAGGGCAGGGGGATCGTGAGCTTGAGGAGGAAGCGGTCCAGTTGGGCCTCGGGGAGGGGGTAGGTGCCCTCGTACTCGACCGGGTTCTGGGTGGCCGCGACCAGGAAGGGCTCGGGGAGCGGGCGGGGGGTGCCGTCCACGGTGACCTGGCGTTCCTCCATGGCTTCGAGGAGGGACGACTGGGTCTTGGGGGGCGTGCGGTTGATCTCGTCCGCGAGGAGGAGGTTGGTGAAGACCGGGCCGGGCTGGAAGGAGAACTGCGCGGTGCGGGTGTCGTAGACCAGGGAGCCGGTCACGTCGCTCGGCATGAGGTCGGGGGTGAACTGGACACGCTTGGTGTCGAGTTCGAGTGCGGATGCGAGGGCGCGGACGAGCAACGTTTTGGCCACCCCAGGGACTCCTTCGAGGAGAACGTGTCCGCGGCAGAGGAGGGCGACGACGAGGCCGGTGACAGCGGGGTCCTGGCCGACCACGGCTTTGGCGATCTCGGCGCGCAGGGCTTCCAGGGATGCCCGGGAATCGGGCCGGTCCCCGCTCTGCCCGGCGTTGTCAGTGGTCGGGTCCATCATGGACGGCGTACCTCACTTTCGAGGGCGTCGAGTTGGTCGGCGAGGGAGATGAGGGCTGCGTCGTCGCCGGGCGGCGGGCCGAAGAGGAGGTTGTGCAGGGGCTGTCCGTCGCCGCGGAGGTGGGCGGACAGGGCGGGGAGCAGGGCCTCGGGTGCGTGCGCCTGGGTGACGGGGACGCCTACGAGGGGGGCGAGGCGGGTGCGGGTGGTGGAGCGAAGAGCGGCGGCTGCGCGGTCGCGGGCGTCGGCCTTGCGGTAGAGGCGGGCGCGGCCTTCGACGGTCTCGGAGGCGCGGATCGCCACGGGGAGTTTCTCGGGCACGAGGGGGCCCAGTCGGCGTGCCCTCCAGAGGGCGGCCAGGGCTGCCGCGATGAAGAGCTGGAGGGTGCCCCAGAGCCAGCCCGAGGGGAGCAGGTCGAAGAAGTCGCGCTCACCTTCGGGGCTGGCGGCGGTGGCGTCGGAGAGCGAGGGGAGGTACCAGACCAGATGGGGGCGGGAGCCGAGGAGTTGGAGGGCGAGCGAGGCGTTGCCCTGCTCGTCGAGGTGGTCGTTGTAGAGGATGTCGGGCGCGCCGAGGACCACGGTGTCGCCGTCCCCGGAAGAGCTGGGGAGGCGCAGGAGGGTGGCCAGGCGCTCGCTCGGGTAGCAGGAGTCTGCCTGGAGGTGGGTGGTGGTGTAGCGGATGCCGCCGGTGTCGGCGGCGCCGGCGCGCCGGGCCTCGGGGAGGTCGCAGTCGGGCTGGAGGGTGGAGTCCAGGCTCTTGGCGGGGTCGGCGACGACGTCGGGGGCGAGCCGTTCGACGGACCGGCCGCCGGGGGCGACGAGGAGCGTGCGGCCGTCGCTGTCGGCGATCGTGGAGTGCAGCGCAGTCTGTTGACGCTCGGTCAGCAGGTCGGGGACGGCCACCAGGAGGGTGGTGTCCGGGCCCGTCGCGGCGCGTGCCTGGTCGAGAGTGGTGACCACGCGCGTGGACACGCCTCGGTCGGCGAGGAGTTCGGCGACGGCGCGGCTGCCCTGGGCGTCGGCGGAGCGTGGGTCGAGGGTGCCGTGCCGGGCGTCGGAGCGGACCACCGCGAGGGCGACGGCGCCCACCAGAAGGATGACGAGGGCGAGGGCGATGCCTCGCGCGCGGGTCCACACCTGGCGGGCGGTGGGGGAGACCGAGGTGGAGGGGAGCGTGGCCTCGGTGGTCACTGGGCGGCTCCCTGGCGGGCGTGGGGGGCCGTGCTGTGGGCGCTGCTGGTGGTGAGCCGGGGCTTGGTGCGCTCCAGGTCGTGGTCGAGTTCGGTGATGCGCCGGTACGACGGCTCGGTCGCGGCTCGGCCGCCGTATGTGACGTCGTCGAAGTCCCGTGCCGCGGTGCGCAGTCGGTCGGTGTGGTCGGGCAGGGCTCGGCCGGCTTCGGCGGCTGCCTCGTCGGCGGTGCGGCCGGGGCGGGCATCGAGGAGGGCGCGTTCCTCCAGCGCGCGGACGATGGCCCGCATGCGTTCCTGGACGGCCTGGTTCCAGTGGCCCTGGGCGGCGTGTGCTTCGGCGGCGGCGCGGTGTTCGGCGGCGCTGCGGGGGCGGTCGTCGAACAGGGCGGCGGCGGAGGCGGGTTCGCGGCGCGGGGTGCCCAGGCGCCACCACAGGGCGCCCAGGACGGCGAGTACGGCCAGGATGACGACGACCAGGCCGAGCGGGCCTCCGGGGGTCACGGCCGAGACGCTGCTGAACAGGTCGTCGACCCAGCCCCAGAAGGCGTCGAGGGCGCGTTGGAACAGGCCGGGTTCGTTCTCGTGGTACATCCGCTTGGACAGCTCGCGCCGCGCGGCCTCCCGGGCGGGGTCGCGCGGGATCGTCACCGGTGGTTCGTCGCCGGAGCGCGCGCGTGACAGCGCGTCCCCGACATGCAGGGACATCCGTACGGCGCCGCGCGGCAGGGCCGGCGCCGCGGTGAGAACTCCCCCCGCCAGGCTCACCGATTCAGCTCCCCGGGGTGTCGGATCCGTAGCCCTGGACGCCGGCGGCGCGGGCCAGTTCGAGGTCGAGAGCCTCGCGGCGGATGCGCTGGTCGATGTAGAGGAGCACGGTGACGCCCGCGGAGATCGGGAAGGTGATCATGGAGCCGATCACCGAGCCGATGCCGCTGACGATGAGGTACGTCCAGCCGAGGTCACCGCCGCTGCTGTCGAGGAGGCCGCTGCCGCTGTCGCCGCTGAAGGCGTCGGCCAGGAAGGCGAACGGAATGGCGATGATCGACGCGAGGATGCTCGCGATGAGCATGGCCAGCAGCTGGATGCCGAAGATCCGCCACCAGGAGCCGCGGACCAGCTTCACGGAGCGGCTCATCGACTTCACGATGCTCTGCTTCTCCAGCATCAGCGCCGGCGAGGCGAGGGAGAAGCGCAGCATCAGCCAGATCGCGACGACGATGGCGCACAGGCTGCCCAGGGCGGTGAGTGCGGCGCCCGCTTCACCGGCGCCCGTGGCGGCCACCAGGATGCCCGGCAGGACGCCCACGGCGACGATGCCGAAGGCGATGAGCACCAGCAGGAAGATCAGCCCGAAGAGCCTGGCGATCTGCGGGCGGGCATCGGTCCAGGCCTCGCCGATGGTCACCGACTTGCCGAGGACGGCGCTGCTGGTGACGGTGGTGAGCAGGGCGGTCGCCACGATCGTGCCGATCAGGGAGATCACGGAGATGACGCCGTAGCTGAGCATGGCGTCGCCCATGGCGCGGCTGAGCTCGCTGAAGGTGGCGCTGGGGTCGTTGAGGGCGTCGGTGTCGATGCGGTCGTTCAGGAAGAAGCCTTGGAGCAGCACGACGACGATCTCGGTGAGGACCGCGATGGTGAGGGCGATGCCGAGCACCGTGCGCCAGTAGGCGCGCATGGTGGAGACGGCGCCGTCGAGGATCTCACCGACGCCGAGCGGGCGCAGCGGGATGACGCCGGGCTTGGCCGCGGGCGGGGGGCCGCCCCAACCGCCGCCCCAGGAGCCGTGTCCGCCGGGGCCTGCGTAGCCTCCGTGGCCGCCGCCGGGGCCGGCCGGGGGGCGGTTGCCCCAGCCCGGGCCGGGGGGCGGGGGCGGCGGGGTCTGTTCCGGGGCCGCGGGGCCGGTGGGTGCGGACCACTGGGCCGGTGGCGGCTGCTCCTTGGACCACTTCGGGCCGGAGTCCTGCGGCTGCGGGCCGGACTGGTCCGCGGGCTGCTCGGATTCCGGTCGGTCGGCGGGCCGGTCAGGGCCGGACGTGGGCTCCTGTCCGTCGGACGGGGCGGATCCGGGCGAGGCCCAGCCCGGAGTGTCGTTCATCGTCGCTCCTTCACGGTGCCCGTCCGCGGGTCGCGGCGGCAGGTTGGCAGCCATCGTGCCATGGGGTGGTCATCCGGGGACCGGCCAAGGTATGGGCTGCACACCTTCAATTGTCCGCCGGATAACGGGCAGACTGACCGCATGGCTGATCAGCACGCGCAATCCGGCGAGGACAAGCGGCCGACCCAGATACCGGTGATCCGGTGGGAGGAGCCGCCCGAAGGCCCCGTACTGGTCCTTCTCGACCAGACGAGACTGCCCGCAGAGGAGGTCGAACTGGTCTGTACGGATGCGCCGGTGCTGGTGGAGGCGATCCGCTCGCTCGCCGTGCGCGGGGCGCCGCTGCTCGGGATCGCGGGGGCGTACGGTGTCGCGCTGGCCGCCGTTCGCGGCTTCGACGTGGACGACGCGGCGGACGCGCTCGCGGGCGCCCGTCCCACCGCGGTGAATCTCGCCGTCGGGGTGCGCCGGGCGCAGGCCGCGCACCGGGCCGAGCTGGCCCGGAGCGGTGATTCGGGGAAGGCGGCCGAGGCGGCGCTGGCCGCGGCGCGGAAGCTGCACGAGGAGGACGCCGACGCCAGTGCGCGGATGGCCGAGCGGGGGCTGGCCCTGCTGGACGAGCTGCTGCCCGGCGGCGGGCACCGGATCCTCACCCACTGCAACACCGGGTCGCTGGTGTCCGGCGGGGAGGGCACGGCGTTCGCGGTGGCGCTGGCCGCGCATCGGGCGGGGCAGCTGCGGCGGCTGTGGGTGGACGAGACGCGTCCGCTGTTGCAGGGTGCCCGGCTGACGGCGTACGAGGCGGCGCGCAGCGGGATGGCGTACACCTTGCTGACGGACAACGCTGCGGGGTCGCTGTTCGCGGCCGGTGAGGTGGACGCCGTACTGATCGGGGCGGACCGGATCGCCGCCGACGGGTCGGTGGCGAACAAGGTGGGGAGTTATCCGCTCGCGGTGCTGGCGCGGTACCACCATGTGCCGTTCATCGTGGTGGCTCCGGTGACGACGGTGGACCCGGAGACGCCCGACGGGGCTTCCATCGAGGTGGAGCAGCGGGGCGGGTACGAGGTGACCGAGCTGACCGCGCCGCAGGTGCCGCTGACGGGGCCGGGCGGCGGGATACCGGTGGCGCCGCTGGGGACGCAGGCGTACAACCCGGCCTTCGACGTGACGCCGCCGGAGTTGGTGACGGCGATCGTGACCGAAGAGGGTGTGGTGTCGCCGGTGACCGCCGAGGCGCTGGCCGAGGTGTGTGCCAAGTCGCGGGAGGTGACGATCGGCTAGGCCGGGCCGGATCGCCGGGCCGCGATGTGCGGCGGCCCGGCGGGGTCGGTCTTCGGTCAGCGGCCCGAGTGGTCGATCACGTTGCCGGCGGAGCAGTTGTTCACGTGGTCGCCCATCCAGTCGCCGAGGAGGGGCACGACGGCCATCTCCTGGAGGCAGACCGCTGCTGCCGTGAAGTTTCCGTTGCTCGCCGCGTTGAGGGCGTTGCCCAAGTCCTCGCCGGTGTCGGCGTGGGCGGGGGCGGTCAGGGCCAGGGTGGCCGCGGTCAGGACAGCAGTCGTGATGATCTTGCGCATGTGCAGGGGAACGACTGGGATCATCGCCGGGCACGGCCCGCTCCGGGGGTGTCACCCGGGCGCCGGGCGGGGCCAGGGCAGACAGTGACGGCTCGGTACGACTATCGTCACAGGCCAGTGACCCTTCTCACCAGCGCCCCGGTCACTGTTACGAGAATGGGATGATGTCGTTTATGAAGGGACGAGTCCTTGTCGTCGACGACGACACCGCACTGGCCGAGATGCTCGGCATCGTGTTGCGTGGTGAAGGTTTCGAGCCGTCTTTCGTAGCCGACGGCGACAAGGCGCTGGCCGCTTTCCGTGAGACCAAGCCCGATCTGGTGCTGCTCGATCTGATGCTGCCCGGAAGGGACGGCATCGAGGTCTGCCGTCTGATCCGGGCGGAGTCGGGCGTGCCGATCGTCATGCTCACGGCCAAGAGCGACACCGTCGATGTCGTCGTGGGCCTGGAGTCGGGCGCGGACGACTACATCGTGAAGCCGTTCAAGCCGAAGGAGCTGGTCGCCCGGATCCGGGCGCGGCTGCGGCGGTCGGAGGAGCCGGCGCCGGAGCAGCTCTCCATCGGCGATCTGGTCATCGACGTGGCCGGTCACTCCGTGAAGCGGGACGGGCAGTCGATCGCGCTCACCCCGCTGGAGTTCGACCTGCTGGTCGCGCTCGCGCGCAAGCCGTGGCAGGTGTTCACCCGCGAGGTCCTGCTGGAGCAGGTGTGGGGTTACCGGCACGCCGCCGACACCCGGCTGGTCAACGTTCATGTGCAGCGGCTGCGTTCCAAGGTCGAGAAGGACCCGGAGCGGCCGGAGATCGTGGTGACCGTCCGTGGTGTCGGTTACAAGGCGGGACCGAGCTGACATGTCCGGTGACAGTGCCGCTTCGGCGCCCGGCCGGTCCGGGGCTCGCGGGGGGCGGCCTGTCGGCCGGGGGACGGCAGGCTCCCGTTGGCGACGGTTCCTGGAGGGCGGATTGCTCCAGGGCGGTGTCCAGGGCAGCCCGGTCCTTCGGTTGTTCATGCGCTGGGTGCGCCGGCCGCTGCTGCCCGTCATGCGGCTGTGGCGGCGCAACATCCAGCTCAAGGTGGTCGTCACGACCCTGCTGATGTCGCTGGGCGTGGTCCTGCTGCTGGGCTTCGTGGTCATCGGGCAGGTGCGCAACGGCTTGCTGGACGCCAAGGTGAAGGCCTCGCAGAGCCAGGCCACCGGCGGTTTCTCCGCGGCCAAGACCACGGCCGACGAGACGGGGGCGGCCGGGCCCGGCGACGACGGCACCGCGACGGACGGCCGTTTGGACCAGAACGTCATCCAGTGGATGAGCGACCTGGTGGAGCAGCTCTCCAGCGGCGGCCAGGGCGCCTTCGAAGTGGTGACACTCCCCGCGGGCGGGGACAGCGGCGGCGGGCGCGGTCCGCGCGCCTCCAACTACGTCGACCCGACCGCGAGCGTGCCCGAGAACCTGCGCGAGCGCATCGACAGCAGCACCGCGGCGGCCCAGAGCTACACGCGCATCATCTACAACGCCGACAAGGAGTCCCAGCCGGCCCTCGTCATCGGCAAGCAGGTCAACGACCCCAACGGCGACCCCTACCAGCTCTACTACCTCTTCCCGCTGACGCAGGAGGAGAAGTCGCTGAGCCTGGTCAAGGGCACGCTGGCGACCGCCGGGCTCTTCGTCGTCGTACTCCTCGGAGCCATCGCCTGGCTGGTCGTGCGGCAGGTGGTCACGCCGGTGCGGATGGCGGCCGGGATCGCCGAGCGGCTGTCCGCCGGGCGGCTGCAGGAGCGGATGAAGGTCACCGGCGAGGACGACATCGCGCGGCTCGGTGAGGCCTTCAACAAGATGGCGCAGAACCTCCAGCTGAAGATCCAGCAGCTGGAGGACCTGTCGCGGATGCAGCGGCGGTTCGTCTCGGACGTGTCGCACGAGCTGCGGACGCCGCTGACGACCGTACGGATGGCCGCCGATGTGATCCATGAGGCGCGGGAGGACTTCGATCCGGTGACCGCGCGGTCGGCGGAACTGCTCGCCGATCAGCTGGACCGCTTCGAGTCGCTGCTCGCGGATCTGCTGGAGATCAGCCGGTTCGACGCGGGGGCGGCGGCGCTGGAGGCCGAGCCGATCGATCTGCGCGAGGTCGTGCGGCGGGTGGTCAGCGGGGCCGAGCCGCTCGCGGAGCGCAAGGGCACGACGATCCGGGTGGTGGGCGACCAGCAGCCCGTCGTCGCCGAGGCGGACGCCCGGCGGGTGGAACGGGTCCTGCGCAATCTCGTGGTCAACGCCGTGGAGCACGGTGAGGGCCGGGACGTCGTCGTCAAGCTCGCCTCGGCGGGCGGGGCGGTCGCGGTCGCGGTGCGCGACTACGGCGTCGGACTCAAGCCCGGCGAGGCCACGCGCGTGTTCAGCCGTTTCTGGCGGGCCGACCCGGCACGCGCGCGTACCACCGGCGGAACGGGTCTGGGGCTGTCCATCGCCCTGGAGGACGCCCGGCTGCACGGCGGCTGGCTCCAGGCCTGGGGCGAGCCGGGCGGCGGCTCGCAGTTCCGGCTGACGCTGCCGCGGACCGCGGACGAGCCGCTGCGGGGCTCCCCGATACCGCTGGAGCCGAAGGACTCGCGCCGCAACCGGGGCCTGGACGACGCCGGTCTCCCGCGCGGGGAGAAGAGCGCGACCGTGCCGGCACAGCAGACCGGTGACCAGGCGTCCGCGATGACGTCACGGGACCCGATAGCCCAGCGGCTGAACGGAGCGGCCCCCACGGCCGATCCGACGGCGCTGCCGGGCAATGGCGCGCGCGTGGTGCCCCGGCCCGCGTCGGGGCCGCGACGACAGGACGACGCGCCCGCCGGTGAGAGGGCGCGCGGCGAGGACGCCGGGCCGCCCGAGGGCCCGAGCAGGCAAGGGGAGGCATTCCGTGGGCGCTGACCGCGAGGGGGGCGCCCGGCGCAGACCGGGGCGCGCGGCGGCGTACGCCGCCTGTGGCGCCGTACTGCTGGCGGGGTGCGCCTCGATGCCCGACAGCGGGGATCTGAGCGGGGTGGACTCCACCGCGCGGCAGGACACCCAGGTGCGGGTCTTCGCGATGCCGCCCTCGGAGGACGCCACGCCCACCCAGCTCGTCCAGGGTTTCCTGGAGGCGCTGACCAGCGACGATCCGAACTATGAGATCGCCAGCCAGTATCTGACCGAGGACGCGGCGAAGACCTGGCGGCCCAAGACCGGCACGACGGTCCTCGCGGACGGTCCGGACGCCTTCGAGCTGCCCAGGTCGCGGGGGCGGGATGAGACCGGGGAGACCTCGTTCGCGTTGAGCGGCACCAAGGTCGCCACGGTGGACGAGCAGCAGTCGTACGCCCCGGCGGACGGGGTGTACGAGTCGCTGCTGCATCTCACCCAGGATCCGAAGACCAAGCAGTGGCGCATCGGCAAGCTGCCCCAGGGTGTCGTCATGGGACAGGGCGACTTCGAGCGCAACTACACGTCGGTCAACAAGTACTACTTCGCCTCCAACACCGTGGCCGGCGGCAGTGGCCAGACGGCGGCGGTCGCCGATCCCGTCTACGTCCGTGCGCGCGTCGATCCGATGAAGCAGATGGTGCGTTCCCTGCTGAACGGGCCCACCACCTGGCTCAGCCCCGTGGTCAGGACGAGCTTTCCCACCGGGACCGCGCTGCAGAAGGGCGTCACCACGCTGACGCCCGACGAGCAGAACAAGCTGACCGTGCCGCTCAACGACCGGGCGGCCCGGGTCGGCCTGAGCAAGTGCACCGAGATGGCCGCCCAGCTCCTGTTCACCCTGCGCAGCCTCACTCCGTCGCTGGAGGAGGTCGAGCTGGAGTCGGGCGGCAAGCAGTTGTGCTCGCTCGCCGAGGAGGCATCCGCGGGCGCTGCCGCGCGCGGGTCCACCGAGGACGTGGAGTACCTGTACTACGTCGACGACGAGCACCGGCTGGTGCGGATGGCGGCGGCCGAGGACGGCGCCCGGACGCCGGATCCGGTCCCCGGCGCGCTGGGCGAGGGGAACACACAGCTGCGGTCCGCGGCGGTCTCGCGGGACGAGCACATGGCGGCCGGGGTCGGTGTCGAGGGCAAGGAGCTGTACGTCGGCTCCCTGGTGTCCGGGGCGTCGCTCGGGGAGCCCGTGCTGCGCAGTACCGGCAAGACGGCCGAGGACCGGCTGACGACGCCGAGCTGGGACTCCCGGCACGACCTGTGGGTCGCCGACCGCAACCCCGAGGAGCCCCGACTGCTCCTGCTGGAGAACGGCGCGGGCGAGCCGCTCGAGGTGCAGACCCCGGGTCTCGACGGGCGCATCGAGTCGGTACGGGTGGCCGCGGACGGGGTG
This sequence comes from Streptomyces sp. NPDC002784, assembly GCF_053592135.1. NCBI lineage: Bacteria > Bacillati > Actinomycetota > Actinomycetes > Kitasatosporales > Streptomycetaceae > Streptomyces > Streptomyces sp. NPDC002784. The sequence goes on from NZ_JBSFVD010000007.1 coordinate 11,647, forward strand.
CGCATCGCGCTCGTCGTGGCGAAGGGCGACACGTCCGCCCTGCTCATCGGGCGGATCGAGCGCGAGAACAAGCCGGGCGAGGACCGGCCGGTCGTGACGGTGCAGGAACTGCGGTCCGCGACGCCGGAGTTGGAGGAGGTCACCACCGTGTCGTGGGCGGGTGACAGCCGGCTCGTGGTGGTCGGGCGCGAGCAGGACGGCGTGCAGACGGTGCGGTACGTCCAGGTCGACGGATCCACTCCGGAGGGGCCGGCCCCCGCCGCGCTGACCGGCGTGGAGGAGATCGCCGCGGCGGAGGACGACCGGTTGCCGCTGGTGGCGTACTCGGAGGACGGCATCGTGCGCCTGCAGGCCGGAGCACAGTGGCAGAAGGTCGTGACGGACGGGACCGCGCCGGTTTATCCGGGGTGAGTGCCCGTCCGAGGGTGCAGGACGGCCGCTTCCGACGGAGGCGGCCGTTTTCCTTTCCCGAAAGGCTCTGCGCGCCCTTCGGGAGGCGCTTTCCCGGCCCGGCGAGGTCACCGTCCGGAGTTATCCACAGGTGGTTATCCACAGGGGTGGCCGGTGGGCGCCCCGGGTTGGCACAGTGGTGGGCATGCGGGGGTGGTGGCGGGACCTCACCGATCTGGTGCTGCCGGCCGAGTGCGGAGGCTGCGGAAGGCCTCGTACGGTGCTCTGCCCGGAGTGCCGTACGGCCCTGAGCGGGGCCGCACCGCGCCGGGTGCGACCGGTGCCGGAGCCGCCCGGGCTGCCCTTGGCGCACGCCGCGGCACCCTACGTCGACGAGGTGCGTGCCGCCCTGCTGGCCCACAAGGAGCGGGGCGCGCTGGCTCTGGCGGCGCCGCTCGGCGTGGCGCTGGCGGGAGCCGTGCGGGCGGGGCTCCTGGTGGGCCGGCAGGGCGGCAGGGGCGCGCCGGTGCTGCTGGTGCCCGTGCCGTCGGCGCGGCGGGCCGTGCGGGCGCGGGGGCATGACCCGGCGCGGCGGATCGCGCTCGCCGCGGCGGCCGAGCTGCGGCGGACCGGGACCCCCGCGCGGGTGCTCGCCGTGCTGCGGCAGCGGCGCGCCGTGGCCGATCAGTCGGGGCTCAACTCCCGGCAGCGGATGGACAATCTGGCGGGCGCGCTACGGGTGGCGCCCGGTGGTGAGCGGCTGCTGGGCAGTGGCTCGGTGGTGCTCGTCGACGACTTGATGACGACCGGTGCCTCCTTGGCGGAGGCGGCGCGGGCGGTACGGGAAGGGGCGGCGGACCTGCGGACGGGGGCGGACGGGGCGGTGCGGCCGGCTCGCCGTGGTGATGAGGCGAACGCGGTGTGCGGAGCGGTAACTCGGGAAGACAGAGGGGAACGGAGGACGGGAGTGAGGGCCGAGGCGGTGCGGATGCCCGGAGTGCCGGGCATGGCGGGCGGTATCCGCGCAGGTGACGTGCTGTGCGCGGCCGTCGTGGCGGCTCCACCGGATGCTTTCGAAATAAACCGGAACTGACTGTCTACTTGCGTCGTTGCAGGTAATGAGAAGAGCAATTCACCTGAACGGAGGTACGCCGCTGTAGAGGGTGACGACATCCGTCCGGGCGAGATATGTTCGGTTGTGAGAGAAAGGCGCAGGCCATCCCTCTCATACCTGAATGCCGGGCTGCGGGTTTTCCGTATTCACCCGAGCCGATGGGGTGGAGATCTTGCCCATGGGGGAGGAGGAGGTGGACGTCACCGAGTCCGAGGTTCCGGGAATCACCGGAGCCTGGTGCAAAAGGGAGATGCTCCGCCGCTGGAGCGGAGCGATCCGGGAACGGAGTTCTGCGTGGACATCGTCGTCAAGGGCCGCAAGACCGAGGTGCCCGAGCGGTTCCGCAAGCACGTGGCCGAGAAGCTGAAGCTGGAGAAGATCCAGAAGCTCGACGGCAAGGTGATCAGCCTCGACGTCGAGGTGTCCAAGGAGCCCAACCCCCGACAGGCCGACCGCAGTGACCGAGTGGAGATCACGCTCCGCTCCCGCGGTCCGGTGATCCGGGCGGAGGCAGCGGCCAGCGATCCGTACGCGGCGCTGGACCTGGCGGCGGAAAAGCTGGACGCGCGGCTGCGCAAGCAGCACGACAAGCGCTACTCGCGGCGGGGCGCGCGCCGGCTGACGGCGGCCGAGGTCCCCGACCACGTCCCGGACGCGGCGACGCTCAACGGGAACGGCACCTTCCAGGAGGAAGACTCGGACGGCGTTCCCGTCAAGAAGATCGGCTCGCTGGAAGTGAAGGGCGAGGGACCCCTCGTCGTTCGCGAGAAGACGCATGTCGCCTCCCCGATGACCCTGGACCAGGCCCTCTACGAGATGGAACTGGTCGGGCACGACTTCTACCTGTTCATCGATTCCGAGACCAAGGAACCGAGTGTCGTCTACCGACGGCACGCCTACGACTACGGCGTCATCCACCTCAACACCGACCCGATGGTCGCCGAGGGGGAGACCCAGGCGGCCGGTGGCACGCTGGGCGGCTGAGCCACCCGGTCAAGAAGCGAGCGGGTGCCCCTGGAGCGCGTGTGCGCCCCCAGGGGCACCGGTGTGCGACCACTTCGCGCCCCGCTCTGTCACCGCGCTGTCGTCCGAGCATGAAATCATGGCCGCACCGGCCCAACCGGTGGGCCGCTGCCTTGGGTTGGCGATGGCACCTGACCAGCCACAGCCTTCAGGGGGAGGAACGATGGCGGACACCTTCGGACCGATGCGGGACGAGGATGCCGACGCAAGTGTCGTCGGCATGGGCCCGGACGCGGGCTCTCCACGCAAGGAGCCGATCAGAGTCCTCGTCGTGGACGACCACGCCCTCTTCCGCCGTGGCCTGGAGATCGTGCTCGCGGCCGAGGAGGACATCCAGGTCGTCGGGGAGGCGGGCGACGGCGCCGAGGCGGTGGACAAGGCCGCCGACCTGCTGCCCGACATCGTGCTGATGGATGTGCGGATGCCGAAGCGGGGCGGGATCGAGGCCTGCACCTCCATCAAGGAGGTGGCCCCCAGCGCGAAGATCATCATGCTGACGATCAGCGACGAGGAGGCCGACCTCTACGACGCGATCAAGGCGGGCGCGACCGGATATCTCCTCAAGGAGATCTCCACCGACGAGGTCGCCACCGCCATCCGCGCGGTGGCCGACGGGCAGTCGCAGATCAGCCCGTCGATGGCGTCGAAGCTGCTCACCGAGTTCAAGTCGATGATCCAGCGCACGGACGAGCGCCGGCTGGTGCCGGCGCCGCGGCTGACCGACCGTGAGCTCGAAGTGCTCAAGCTGGTCGCCACGGGCATGAACAACCGCGACATCGCGAAGGAGTTGTTCATCTCCGAGAACACCGTGAAGAACCATGTGCGCAACATCCTGGAGAAGCTGCAGCTGCACTCCAGGATGGAGGCCGTGGTGTACGCGATGCGGGAGAAGATCCTCGAGATCCGGTAGGCGGGGTCAGCCCAGCAGCCCGCTGAGCGCGTGGGCGAGGGGCTCGCGCAGCTCCGGGGCGTCGACCCGCTCCACGCGTACGTCCGTGCAGTCCACCCAGCTCGCCGCCTCCACCAGGGCCTGGGCCACCCCCGGGACCGCCTTCGGGCCGTCCAGGGTGACCTGCTTGGCCACCAGCGTGCTTCCCTCGCGGGCCGGGTCCACGCGGCCGACGAGCCGGCCGCCCGCCAGCACCGGCATCGCGAAGTAGCCGTGGACGCGCTTCTGGCGGGGGACGTAGGCCTCCAGGCGGTGGGTGAAGCCGAAGATGCGCTCGGTGCGTGCCCGCTCCCAGATCAGGGAGTCGAACGGGGACAGCAGAGTCGTGCGGTGCCGCCCGCGGGGTGGAGCGGCCAGCGCCTCCGGGTCCGCCCAGGCGGGCTTGGCCCAGCCCTCGACGGTGACCGGGATCAGGCCGGAGTCCGCGATCACCGCGGCCACCTGCTCGCCCTTGAGGCGGTGGTAGTCGGCGATGTCCGCGCGGGTGCCGACGCCGAGGGACCGGCCGGCCAGCCGGACCAGGCGGCGCAGGCACTCGGTGTCGTCGAGTTCATCGTGCAGCAGGGCCTCCGGGATGGCGCGCTCCGCCAGGTCGTACACGCGCTTCCAGCCCCGGCGTTCCACGCAGACGACCTCGCCGTACATCAGGGCGCGCTCCACGGCGACCTTCGAGCCGGACCAGTCCCACCAGTCGCTGGTCTTCTTCGCGCCGCCCAACTCCGTGGCGGTGAGGGGGCCTTCGGTGGTGAGCTGCTTGATCACCTGGTCGTAGGCGCCGTCGGGGAGTTCATGGCCCCAGTGGGGACGGTTGCGGTAGGCGCGGCGGCGGAAGGCGAAGTGGGGCCACTCCTCCACCGGGAGGATGCAGGCGGCATGCGACCAGTACTCGAAGGCGTGCGTGTCCTTCCAGTAGGCGTCCTCGACGGTCTTGCGGCCCACCGCGCCCAGGCGGGCGTACGGGATGAGCTCGTGGGAGCGGGCCAGTACCGAGATGGTGTCGAGCTGGACCGCGCCCAGATGACGCAGGACGCCGCGGACGCCGGATCTGCGGTCGGGGGTGCCGAGCAGGCCCTGGGCGCGCAGGGCGATACGGCGGGCCTCGTCTGCCGAGACCTCGGTGCTGGGGCGCGGGGTCGTCATGGTTCGCACGATAGGGGGTGGCACTGACAGTGGGGGTGAGCCGGGGATTCGCTAGCTCCTCGCCGGCGCATACGGGGCCGTCGACGGCAGGCCCAGGTCCGACGGGAGGAGCGAGCCCACCCAGCAGTCCCGTCGTACGCCCTTGTTGTTGATCGCGGAGCGCAGGGTGCCCTCGATGGTGAAGCCGGTGCGCTCCGCCACCGCGCGGGAGGCGGTGTTGCCGACCTCGGCCCGCCACTCCAGGCGGTCGACGCAGGCCGCGGTGAAGGACCAGCGGGCGGCGGCCAGGACCGCCTCGCAGGTGTAGCCCTTGCCGCGGTGCTCCTTCGCCGTCCAGAAGCCGATCTCGGCCACCCCCAGGGCGCGCATCGTCAGGCCGAGCATGCCCGCCAGGTCCTCCCCGTCGGGGAGGAAGACACCGAAGGTGAACATGCTGCCGTCCGCCCAGCCGTCGGGGGCCAGTTGTTCGGTGAAGCTTCTGGCGTGCTCGGGGAGGTAGGGCGAGGGGATAGTCGTCCAGCGCTGGATGTCGGGGTCCTGGACGGCGCGGTACACGGCGTCGGTGTCGTACGGGCCGACCGTGCGCAGCAGGAGGCGGTCGGTGGTCAGCGTCACGGGGTCCATCGGGCGATTCTGCTCGCGGGCGGCCACGGACGCCAAGTATGTGCCGTGCGTGAGCGGGCGATCACAATTCACGTAATTCGTCGCACCGCACGGCACCATCCGCGGCGCCCGTCCGTTGTCCTTGTCGAAGAGATGTGAAGCAGCGGAAGGTCGCCGTCTCGGCAGGCCTCCCGGCGTGGCGGGGTCCTCGCATACGATGGCCGTTGCTCAGTCAAGTCAAATGGAAACCGACCGTCCCAGGCCCGACCGGCAAGGAGACCAACCCCCGTGTCCGTCCTCTCGAAGCTCATGCGTGCAGGCGAAGGCAAAATCCTGCGCAAGCTGCACCGCATCGCGGACCAGGTCAACTCCATCGAAGAGGACTTCGTCGACCTCTCCGACGCCGAGCTGCGGGCCCTCACCGAGGAGTACAAGCAGCGGTACGCCGACGGTGAGACTCTCGACGACCTCCTCCCCGAGGCCTTCGCCACCGTCCGCGAGGCCGCCAAGCGCGCCCTCGGCCAGCGTCACTACGACGTGCAGATCATGGGCGGCGCCGCCCTCCACCTCGGCTACGTGGCCGAGATGAAGACCGGTGAGGGCAAGACCCTCGTCGGCACCCTGCCCGCGTATCTGAACGCGCTGTCCGGCAAGGGCGTCCACCTCATCACGGTCAACGACTACCTGGCCGAGCGCGACTCCGAAATGATGGGCCGCGTCCACAAGTTCCTGGGCCTGAACGTGGGGTGCATCCTCGCCAACATGACGCCGGCCCAGCGTCGCGAGCAGTACAACTGCGACATCACGTACGGCACGAACAACGAGTTCGGCTTCGACTACCTGCGCGACAACATGGCGTGGTCCAAGGACGAACTCGTCCAGCGCGGCCACAACTTCGCCATCGTCGACGAGGTCGACTCCATCCTCGTCGACGAGGCCCGTACGCCGCTGATCATCTCCGGTCCGGCCGACCAGGCCACCAAGTGGTACGGCGACTTCGCCAAGCTGGTGACCCGCCTGAAGAGGGGCGAGCCGGGCAACCAGCTCAAGGGCATCGAGGAGACCGGCGACTACGAGGTCGACGAGAAGAAGCGCACCGTCGCGATCCACGAGTCCGGTGTCGCCAAGGTCGAGGACTGGCTGGGCATCGACAACCTCTACGAGTCGGTGAACACGCCTCTGGTGGGCTACCTGAACAACGCCATCAAGGCCAAGGAGCTCTTCAAGAAGGACAAGGACTACGTCGTCCTGGACGGCGAAGTCATGATCGTCGACGAGCACACCGGCCGTATCCTCGCCGGCCGCCGCTACAACGAGGGCATGCACCAGGCGATCGAGGCGAAGGAAGGGGTGGACATCAAGGACGAGAACCAGACGCTCGCCACGATCACCCTGCAGAACTTCTTCCGCCTCTACAAGCGCCACGACCACGACGGCAAGGAACAGCCGGGTCTGTGCGGCATGACCGGTACGGCGATGACCGAGGCCGCCGAGTTCCACCAGATCTACAAGCTCGGCGTGGTGCCGATCCCGACGAACCGGCCGATGATCCGCAAGGACCAGTCGGACCTGATCTACCGCACCGAGGTCGCGAAGTTCGAGGCGGTCGTCGACGACATCGTCGAGAAGCACGAGAAGGGCCAGCCGATCCTCGTCGGTACGACGTCGGTCGAGAAGTCCGAGTACCTCTCGCAGCAGCTCAGCAAGCGCGGTGTCCAGCACGAGGTGCTGAACGCCAAGCAGCACGACCGTGAGGCGATCATCGTCGCCCAGGCCGGCCGCAAGGGCGCCGTGACCGTGGCCACCAACATGGCCGGCCGTGGTACGGACATCAAGCTCGGCGGCAACCCCGAGGACCTCGCCGAGGCGGAGCTGCGTCAGCGCGGCCTCGACCCCGAGGAGCACATCGAGGAGTGGGCCGCGGCGCTGCCCGCCGCTCTGGAGCGGGCCGAGAAGGCCGTGCAGTCCGAGTTCGAGGAGGTCAAGGAGCTCGGCGGGCTCTACGTCCTCGGTACCGAGCGGCACGAGTCGCGCCGGATCGACAACCAGCTGCGCGGTCGTTCCGGCCGTCAGGGTGACCCGGGTGAGTCCCGCTTCTACCTGTCGCTGGGCGACGACCTGATGCGTCTGTTCAAGGCGCAGATGGTCGAGCGCGTGATGTCGATGGCGAACGTCCCGGACGACGTGCCGATCGAGAACAAGATGGTCACGCGCGCGATCGCGTCCGCGCAGTCGCAGGTCGAGCAGCAGAACTTCGAGACCCGTAAGAACGTTCTGAAGTACGACGAGGTCCTCAACCGCCAGCGTGAGGTCATCTACGGTGAGCGCCGCCGCGTCCTGGAGGGCGAGGACCTGCACGAGCAGGTGCAGCACTTCATGGACGACACGATCGACGCGTACGTCATGGCGGAGACCGCCGAGGGGTTCGCCGAGGAGTGGGACCTGGACCGGCTGTGGGGCGCCTTCAAGCAGCTCTACCCGGTGAAGATCACCGTCGACGAGCTGGAGGAGGCGGCCGGTGACCGGGCGGGTCTGACCGCCGAGTTCATCGCCGAGTCCATCAAGGACGACATCCACTCCCAGTACGCGGAGCGCGAGGCGCAGCTCGGTTCCGAGATCATGCGCGAACTGGAGCGCCGGGTCGTGCTGTCGGTGCTGGACCGCAAGTGGCGCGAGCACCTCTACGAGATGGACTACCTCCAGGAGGGCATCGGCCTGCGCGCGATGGCGCAGAAGGACCCGCTGGTCGAGTACCAGCGCGAGGGCTTCGACATGTTCACCGCCATGATGGAGGGCATCAAGGAGGAGTCCGTCGGCTACCTGTTCAACCTGGAGGTCCAGGTCGAGCAGCAGGTCGAGGAGGTCCCGGTCGAGGACGCCAAGCCGACGCTGGAGAAGGGCCCGCAGGACGCGGTTCCCGCGCAGGCGGGCGCGCGTCCGGAGATCCGCGCGAAGGGGCTCGACGCCCCTCAGCGGCGGAACCTGCACCTGTCCGCGCCGACCGTCGACGGCGCCGGTGGCACCGTCGAGCGGGAGTGGTCCGACGACGAGGAGCCGGTGCGCTCCGAGTCGGACGGCCTCACGCGCGCGGAGCGGCGCAAGCAGGCGCGGGGCGGACGGCGCCGTAAGAAGTAGGGGTTCCGAAGTACCCGCCGCGCCCGCAAGGGCGGGCAGCGGCGGTCGCGGAAGGGCCGGGTCACCGTTCGGGTGCCCGGCCCTTCGGCGTGAGGGCTTGCCGGGGTGGGCGGGCGGGCTGAGGGCCCGGGGTCCGGTGCCTGCGGCCCTCTGCCCGGTGCCTGCGGCCTCCGCCCGGGGACCTGGCCGCCTGGCGGCCTGCGGCCCGGGCCTGCGCCTGTGGCCTCGCAACCCTGGGCCTGCCGACTGTGTGGCCCTGCGGTCTGAGGGCCACCTGCCCGCCTGGCGCCCTGGGGGCCTGGGGGCCTGGGGGCCTGGGGGCCTGCTGGCCTA
>NZ_JBSFVD010000007.1:20429-267969 GCF_053592135.1 Streptomyces sp. NPDC002784
CCTTGCGGCCTTGCGGCCTTGCGGCCTTGCGGCCTTGCGGCCTTGCGGCCTTGCGGCCTTGCGGCCTTGCGGCCTTGCGGCCTTGCGGCCTTGCGGCCTTGCGGCCGCCTGCCAGCCAGGCGGCCTGCGGGCCTTGTGGTCCTGGCCGCCTTCGGCCTGGCGGCCCTGTGACCCTTCGGCCTGGCGGCGTGCCGCTCAGCGGCCTTATGGCCCTGCGGCGTGCGGCCTTGCGGCCTGCGGCCGCCTGCCAGCCTTGTGGCCAGGGGCCCGGGCCAGGGTCAGGGGGCCTGCTGGCCTTGTGGTCCTGGCCCCTTCGGTTAGCCCCTGCGGCCTGGCGGCGTGTGGCCCAGCGGCCAGCAGCCAGCGGCCCTGTGACCTGTGGCCGCCGCCCTGCGGCCTGTAGCCTGCGGCCCTGTGACCTGTGGCCGCCGCCCTGCGGCCTGTAGCCTGCGGCCCTGCGGCCCTGCGGCCCTGCGGCCCTGCGGCCTGCGGCCCTGCGGCCCTGCGGCCCTGCGGCCCTGCGGCCTGCGGCCCTGCGGCCCTGCGGCCCTGCGGCCAGCGGCCCTGCGGCCAGCGGCCCTGCGGCCTGCGGCCCTGCGGCCAGCGGCCCTGTGACCTGTGGCCGCCGCCCTGCCGCCCTGCGGCCAGCGGCCTGCGGCCCTGCGGCCTGTGGCCTGGGGGACTGCTGGTCTTGTGGTTCTGGCCTCGTGGGCCGGCGCGGGTCTGCGGGGTCCGCCTTCGGTGTCGTTGGTGGGCGGTGTCGTGTGGTGGGGGTGGTCTTGTTTGAGGCATGGGTGGGGCGCTGTTCGCTGTGGTCGGTTCAGTCGTCGTCCGTGCGTGGGCGGGACGGGCCGCCGAGTTCCACTGCCGTGCAGCGCCAGCGCAGGTCGCGGCCCTGTTCCAGGCGGAAGGCCATGGCGCGCAGGCGGTCGCCGGCGCCGATGCGGGCGAAGGCCTCGATGGCGCCCGGGGAGGGCACGTAGTAGCCGATGTCGCGGATCACCGGGCGGCTGCCGGGCGTACCGCGAGAGGTGCGCAGGGGGCCGAATTCGGCGAGCCAGGCCAGATCGTCGTAGGCGCGGCCGGCCGTGTGCCGGAGCATGCAGTGGACCGGGCGCTGGCCGCTCAGGACGGCGAGCAGGCGGTCGGCGAAGACATCGGTGGGCCGGGGCTGGGTGACGGGGCGGCGCGGAGTCTGGGGCGGTACGACGGGGACCGCCTGCTCGGTGCCGCGCGCGCCGGAAGGGGAACGGTGGGCCGGGGTGCCGCCGGGGCGGCGGGAGTCGCGGCGGGCCGGCGGGCGGGCGCCGGGGTGGTTCCTCGCCCGTGTCATGACCTTGTTCATGGGTGCCCCCGTTGGGTCGGCCCGGAATTACCGAGCGGTAACTTTGTGGTTGGGGATCTTGTACGGGGTGTCGGCCGTGGCATCAAGCGGCTGCGGGGGTCTGTCGGGGGGGCCGGAATGTTCACCTATCCGGATGACTCCGGGGTGCTCGGGCCCGTGGGCACGGGGGTGTGCCGGGTGAGTTGCCGGACGCGGGTGGACGGCCCCTCAGGTGCGGGCGGGGGCTCGAAAGGGGACGGCCGCACGTATCCTGAAGGCCCCTTCGGGAGGTGCGGGAACGCCCTCTCCGGGACTGTTGCGGAAGCCTCCGACCACGAAAGCGGCCAGCCATGCGCGTCTACGTCCCCCTGACCCTTCCCGGTCTCGCCGAGGCGTACAAGACGGGCGAACTGGGCAGCGGGCCGCTGCTCGCCTACGCCGTCACGCCCGCGCTGCGCGAGTGGTATCTCTCGGACGACATCGAGGAGCTGGAGTACGCGGCGCTGAACCGGGCCGCGGTCGCCTCGCTGCGGTTGCTGGCGGCGGATTCCGGGGCGGTGCGGCGGCGCGTGGTGGTCGCGGTCGACGTGCCCGACGGCACGGCGACGGCCGATCCCGACCGGGGCCTCGACCCGGCGGCGCTCGGCGAGGTGCGGGTCGCGGGAGCGGTGCCGCTGAAGAAGGCGGCCTCCGTGCATGTCGACGGCGGCGACGCGGAGGCGGACGTGGCCGCCGCGGTCCAGGCGCTGGAGGCGGCGGACGCCGGGGACGACGACGCCCAGTTCGTGGTGGACGGGGCCGAGGACCACGAGCTGCTGTGGTTCGCGACGCAGGAGATCCCGAACCTGGTGGGGCTCGCGGGATAGAGGAGGACCGCCGCTTGCGGCTTCCTCTTCTTGACCTGCGGTTCTCTTGATTGTCAGTGCGGGCGGGTACGTTTTTGGGCATGGGGATGCGAACAGGGGCGCACATCGTCTGGGACTGGAACGGGACGCTGTTCCACGACAACGACGCGATCATCGGGGCCACGAACGCGGCCTTCGGCGAGCTGGGGCTCGAGCCGATCACGATCGAGCAGTACCGGTCGCTGTACTGCGTGCCGGTGCCGAAGTTCTACGAGCGGCTGCTGGGAAGACTGCCGACCGACGCCGAGTGGGAGGTCATGGACGCGACCTTCCACCGGTACTACACCGAGCACCGGGTGGGGTGCGGGCTGACCCCGGGGGTGACCGAGCTGCTCGCAGGCTGGGGAGCGGGCGGGCGCAGCCAGTCGATCCTCAGCATGTACGGGCATGACGACCTGCTGCCCCTGGTGCGGGGGTTCGGGATCGACGCGTACTTCATACGGGTGGACGGGCGCACCGGGCCGTCCGGCGGGAGCAAGGCCGAGCACATGGTGCGGCACCTGGGGGCGCTGGCCGGGGTGGACCCGGCGCGGACCGTGGTGATCGGGGACGCGGCCGACGACGCCGTGGCGGCCCTGCACGTGGGGGCGCGGGCGGTGCTGTACACCGGGGGATCGCACAGCCGGGCCAGCCTGGAGGGGGTCGGCGTGCCGGTGGTGGACACCCTGGACGAGGCGGTCGCCGAGGCGGAACGCCTGGCGTCGTGAGCCGGGCCGCGACCACGGCGTGGCCGTGCCGCACCGGCGCGTCACGCACCGGACCCGGCGGGCGCCCGCACTGTGCAGAACGTCAAACTTCCACCCCCGGTTTTGTACACATACGGCTCATGACGGGCCCCCGGTAATCAGCGATAGCCTGGTGGCGTGATCAGCGCGATAGCTCGCGGGGGCAAAGCCGCCCCTGCCCTGCGCCCGGCCACGGATGACATCCGTGGCCGGGCGGCGGTCGCTGATCCTCGCGGGCGGACGACGGCGCGCAATCCCTCGGTGACGGCAGTGCGGAGAGCAGTGTCACACCCGACGGCCGGGCCGATTTTGGCTGATATCCCCCCGCTCTTCTCACCTCGCGGCATAGCGTCGAAGCAGACCGGACACCCCGCGTCGCGACGTTACGCCGGAGGGCACGAGACCGTACTTCCTTCTACGTCACGCAACGGCGCGCGACAGGAGCCAGAGGACAATGCAGACCAAGCTGGACGAAGCAAAGGCCGAGCTGCTCGAGAGGGCCGCCCGGGTAGCTGAGAACAGCCCGGCCGGGGGGCACCTACCGACTGGGACCACGGGCGAGGCCACCCCGGACCGGGACACCGTGCTCTCGTTCCTCCAGCGTTACTACCTGCACACCGCCCCGGAGGACCTCACCGACCGCGATCCGGTCGATGTCTTCGGAGCCGCCTTCTCGCACTACCGGCTGGCCGAGACCCGACCGCAGGGTACGGCCAATGTGCGGGTCCACACACCGACGGTGGAAGAGAACGGGTGGACATGCAGCCACTCCGTGGTCGAGGTCGTCACCGACGACATGCCCTTCCTCGTCGACTCCGTCACCAATGAGCTGACCCGCCAGGGGCGGGGCATCCACGTCGTCATCCACCCCCAGGTCGTCGTCCGCCGCGATGTCACCGGCAAGCTCGTCGAGGTACTCACCGTTCCCCCGGCCCCCGGCGAGCGCCCGCACGACGCGCACACCGAGTCCTGGATCCACGTCGAGATCGACCGCGAGACCGACCGCGCCGACCTGAAGCAGATCACCGCCGACCTGCTGCGCGTCCTGTCCGACGTCCGCGAGGCCGTCGAGGACTGGGAGAAGATGCGGGACGCCTCGATCCGGCTCTCCGAGAGCCTGGCCGAGGAGCACGTCCCCGGCGATCTGCCCGGACCGGAGGTCGAGGAGGCCCGCGAGCTGCTCCAGTGGCTCGCCGCCGATCACTTCACGTTCCTCGGCTACCGCGAGTACGAACTGCGCGCCGACGACTCGCTCGCCGCCGTCCCCGGCACCGGCCTGGGCATCCTGCGCTCCGACCCGCACCACGCCGGTGAGGAGGCCCACCCCGTCAGCCCCTCCTTCGAGCGGCTGCCCGCCGACGCCCGCGCCAAGGCCCGCGAGCACAAGCTGCTGGTGCTGACCAAGGCCAACAGCCGCGCCACCGTGCACCGGCCGTCGTACCTGGACTACATCGGCGTCAAGAAGTTCGACGCCGAGGGCAATGTCGTCGGCGAGCGCCGCTTCCTCGGACTGTTCTCCTCCGCCGCCTACACCGAGTCCGTCCGCCGCGTCCCCGTCATCCGCCGCAAGGTCGCCGACGTGCTCAAGCGCGCCGGGTTCTCGCCCAACAGCCACGACGGCCGCGACCTGCTCCAGATCCTGGAGACCTACCCGCGCGACGAGCTCTTCCAGACGCCCGTCGCCGAGCTCCAGTCGATCGTCACCAGCGTCCTGTACCTCCAGGAGCGCCGGCGCCTGCGCCTCTACCTGCGCCAGGACGAGTACGGCCGCTACTACTCGGCCCTCGTCTACCTGCCCCGCGACCGCTACACCACCGGCGTCCGGCTGCGGATCATCGACATCCTGAAGGAGGAACTCGGCGGCACCAGCGTCGACTTCACCGCCTGGAACACCGAGTCGATCCTGTCCCGGCTGCATTTCGTGGTCCGGGTCCCGCAGGGCACCGAGCTGGCGCAGCTCAGCGACGCCGACAAGGAGCGCATCGAGGGCCGTCTGGTCGAGGCCGCGCGGTCCTGGGCCGACGGCTTCGCCGAGGCGCTCAACGCCGAACTCGGCGAGGAGCGGGCCGCGGAGCTGCTGCGCCGCTACGGCAACGCCTTCCCCGAGGGCTACAAGGCCGACCACACCCCGCGTGCCGCGGTCGCCGACCTCGTCAACCTCGAAGAGCTCGGCGAGCAGAAGAACTTCGAGCTCAGCCTCTACGAGCCGGTCGGCGCCGCCCCCGAGGAGCGCCGCTTCAAGATCTACCGCAAGGGCGCGGCCATCTCCCTGTCCGCCGTCCTGCCGGTGCTCAGCCGGCTCGGCGTCGAGGTCGTCGACGAGCGCCCCTACGAGCTGCGCTCCTCGGACCGCTCGGTCGCCTGGATCTACGACTTCGGCCTGCGCATGCCGCAGTTCGCCGGCGGCGGCACCGACTACCTCGGTGACGACGCCCGGGAGCGGGTCCAGGAGGCCTTCGCCGCCACCTGGACCGGACAGGCCGAGAACGACGGCTTCAACGCCCTGGTGCTGAGCGCCGGGCTGACCTGGCGGCAGGCGATGGTGCTGCGCGCGTACGCCAAGTACCTGCGCCAGGCCGGTTCCACCTTCAGCCAGGACTACATGGAGGACACCCTCCGCAACAACGTCCACACCACCCGGCTGCTGGTCTCCCTGTTCGAGGCGCGGATGTCCCCGGACCGCCAGCGTGCCGGACACGAGATCGTGGACGCCCTGCTGGAAGAGGTGGACGCGGCCCTCGACCAGGTGGCGAGCCTGGACGAGGACCGCATCCTGCGGTCCTTCCTCACGGTCATCAAGGCGACGCTGCGCACCAACTTCTTCCAGGAGGCCGCGGGCGGGCGCCCGCACGACTACGTCTCCATGAAGTTCGACCCGCAGGCCATCCCGGACCTGCCGGCGCCGCGTCCGGCGTACGAGATCTGGGTGTACTCGCCGCGGGTCGAGGGTGTGCACCTGCGCTTCGGCAAGGTCGCGCGCGGCGGGCTGCGCTGGTCCGACCGGCGGGAGGACTTCCGGACCGAGATCCTCGGTCTGGTGAAGGCGCAGATGGTGAAGAACACCGTCATCGTGCCGGTCGGCGCGAAGGGCGGGTTCGTCGCCAAGCAGCTGCCGGACCCGTCGGTGGACCGGGACGCGTGGCTGGCCGAGGGCATCGCCAGCTACAAGACGTTCATCTCGGCGCTGCTCGACATCACCGACAACATGGTCGCCGGCGAGGTCGTGCCGCCCGCCGACGTGGTCCGCCACGACGAGGACGACACCTACCTCGTGGTCGCCGCCGACAAGGGCACCGCGACCTTCTCCGACATCGCCAACGAGGTCGCCGAGCAGTACAACTTCTGGCTCGGTGACGCCTTCGCCTCCGGTGGCTCGGCCGGCTACGACCACAAGGGCATGGGCATCACCGCCCGCGGCGCCTGGGAGTCCGTCAAGCGGCACTTCCGGGAGCTGGACCTGGACACCCAGAGCGAGGACTTCACGGTCGTCGGCATCGGCGACATGTCTGGTGACGTGTTCGGCAACGGCATGCTGCTCAGCGAGCACATCCGGCTGGTGGCCGCCTTCGACCACCGGCACATCTTCATCGACCCCACCCCGGACGCGGCGACCTCCTACGCCGAGCGCCGCCGCCTGTTCGAACTGCCGCGCTCCAGCTGGGCCGACTACGACACCGGGCTGATCTCGGCCGGTGGCGGCGTCTTCCCGCGTACCGCCAAGGCGATCCCGGTCAACGCGCACATCCGTGAGGCGCTCGGCATCGAGGGCAAGGTGTCGAAGATGACGCCGGCCGACCTGATGAAGGCGATCCTCCTGGCGCCGGTGGACCTGCTGTGGAACGGCGGCATCGGGACGTACGTCAAGGCATCCACCGAGTCGAACGCCGAGGCCGGCGACAAGGCCAACGACCCGATCCGGGTGGACGGCGCCGACCTGCGGGTGAAGGTCGTCGGCGAGGGCGGCAACCTGGGGCTGACCCAGCTCGGCCGGATCGAGTTCGCCCGGCACGGCGGCAAGATCAACACCGATGCCATCGACAACAGCGCGGGCGTGGACACCTCCGACCACGAGGTGAACATCAAGATCCTGCTCAACGGCCTGGTGACGGACGGCGACATGACCGTGAAGCAGCGCAACAAGCTGCTCGCGGAGATGACCGACGAGGTCGGCCGGCTGGTCCTGCGCAACAACTACGCGCAGAACACGGCGATCGCCAACGCGCTGGCCCAGTCCAAGGACATGCTCCACGCCCAGCAGCGGTACCTGCGCCACCTGGTCCGCGAGGGTCACCTGGACCGCGCCCTGGAGTTCCTGCCCACCGACCGCCAGATCCGTGAGCGGCTCGGCGCCGAAGCCGGCCTGACCGGCCCGGAGACGGCCGTGCTGATGGCGTACACGAAGATCACGGTCGCCGAGGAGCTGCTGCACACCTCCCTCCCCGACGACCCCTATCTGCGCGGGCTGCTGGACTCGTACTTCCCGAGCGCGCTGCGCGAGCGGTTCCCCGAGCACATCGACAGCCACCCGCTGCGCCGGGAGATCACCACGACCGTCCTGGTCAACGACACGGTCAACACCGGCGGTACGACCTATCTGCACCGGCTGCGCGAGGAGACCGGTGCCTCGCTGGAGGAGATCGTCCGGGCGCAGACCGCGGCCCGCGCGATCTTCCGCTCGGAGCCGGTGTGGGACGCGGTCGAGGCCCTGGACAACCGGGTCGAGGCCGCCGTGCTCACCCGGATCCGGCTGCACTCGCGCCGGCTGGTCGAGCGCGGCACGCGCTGGCTGCTCAACAACCGTCCGCAGCCGATCCAGCTCACCGAGAACGTCGAGTTCTTCGGGGAGCGGGTCGAGCAGGTGTGGCAGCAGCTGCCGAAGCTGCTGCGCGGCGCGGACCTGGAGTGGTACCAGCGGATCCACGACGAGCTGACCGCCGCCGGTGTCACCGGCGAACTCGCCACGCGCGTGGCCGGCTTCTCGTCCGCCTTCCCGGCGCTCGACATCGTCTCGGTGGCCGACCGCATGGGCAAGGAGCCGCTGGACGTCGCCGAGGTCTACTACGACCTCGCCGACCGGCTGCGGATCACCCAGCTCATGGACCGCATCATCGAGCTGCCCCGCAACGACCGCTGGCAGTCCATGGCCCGCGCCTCCATCCGCGAGGACCTCTACGCGGCCCACGCGGCGCTGACCTCGGACGTCCTCGCGGTCGGCAACGGCTCCTCCACCCCTGAGCAGCGCTTCGAGCGGTGGGAGGAGAAGAACGCGGCGATCCTGGGCCGGGCGCGCACCACCCTGGAGGAGATCCAGGGCTCGGAGACGTTCGACCTCGCCAACCTGTCGGTGGCCATGCGGACGATGCGCACGCTCCTGCGGACGCATTCGTGAACGGTACGAGTTCGTAAGCGGTACGAGTTCGTAAGCCGTACGAGTTCGTAGGCGGTACGACGGACAGGGCGCCCCGGGCCGGGAAGGCACGGGGCGCCCTGCGCGTCGCGGCAGCTACACGGCGACCTTCGGCTTCGGCTTGGCCTTGGGCTTCTTGTCGCCGGTGAAGGCCTCGTACTCCTTGAGGACGTCCTCCGTCGGGCCGTCCATGCGCAGTTCGCCGCGCTCCAGCCACAGCACCCGGTCGCAGGTGTCGCGGATGGACTTGTTGTTGTGGCTGACCAGGAACACCGTGCCCGCGTGCTTGCGCAGTTCGCGGATCCGGGCCTCGGAGCGCTTCTGGAAGGAGCGGTCGCCGGTGGCGAGGGCCTCGTCGATGAGGAGGACGTCGTGGTCCTTGGCGGCGGCGATGGAGAAGCGGAGCCGGGCGCCCATGCCGGAGGAGTAGGTGCGCATCGGCAGGGTGATGAAGTCGCCCTTCTCGTTGATGCCGGAGAAGTCGACGATCTCCTGGTAGCGCTCCTTGATCTGCTCGCGGGACATGCCCATGGCGAGGCCGCCGAGGTAGACGTTGCGCTCGCCGGTCAGGTCGCCCATCAGGGCCGCGTTCACGCCGAGCAGGGAGGGCTGGCCGTCGGTGTAGATGGCGCCGTTCTCCACCGGCAGCAGGCCCGCGACCGCCTTGAGCAGGGTGGACTTGCCGGAGCCGTTGGTGCCGATGAGTCCGATGGCCTCGCCCTTGCGGGCGACGAAGGACACGTTCCGCACGGCGTGCACCGTGCGCACGCCGGACGCCTTCTCGGTCTGCTTCCGCCGCACGATGCGGTTGAGGGCGGCGGTGGCGGAGCCGCGGCCCGTGCCGGTGCCGTTGACGCGGTAGACGATGTCGACGCGGTCGGCGATGACGGTGGGGGTGGGTTCGTTCGGGTTCTCAGCCACGGCCGTACGTCTCCTCAGCCTTCCAGAAGTAGATGAAACCGCCGATGCCGGCGAGCAGGGCCCAGCCGGTGGCGAGCGCCCACACGTGCGGCGGGAGCTGGCTTGCGTGGAAGCTGTCGATCAGGGCGAAGCGCATCAGGTCGATGTAGACGGCGGGCGGGTTGGCCTGGAGCACCGGGCCGACCCAGGCCGGCCAGTCACCGTGCTTGGCCAGCAGATGGTCGATGCTCCACATCACGCCCGAGGTGTACATCCAGGTGCGCAGCACGAACGGCATCAGCTGGGCGATGTCCGGGGTCTTCGCGCCCACCCGGGCCATGATCAGCGAGACGCCGGCGTTGAAGGTGAACTGGAGCACCAGGACCGGCAGGGCGAGCAGCCAGGAGGCGGCGACCGGCACGCCGAAGGCCAGCAGGATGACGACCAGGGCGCCCATGGAGAACAGCAGCTGCTGCAGCTGCTGGAGGCAGAAGGAGATCGGCAGCGCGGCCCGCGGGAAGTGCAGGGCGCGGACGAGTCCGAGGTTGCCGGAGATGGCGCGGGTGCCCGCGAGGATCGAGCTCTGGGTGAAGGTCCAGATGAACACGCCGGTGACCAGGAACGGGACGTAGTCCGGCACGCCGTTCCTGGTGCCCAGCAGCACGCCGAAGATCAGGAAGTAGACGGCGGCGTTCAGCAGCGGGTTCATCACCTGCCAGAGCTGCCCGAGCTTGGCCTGGCTGTACTGGGCGGTCAGCTTGGCCGTGGAGAACGCGGCGATGAAGTGACGCCGGTCCCACAGCTGGCGGACGTACTCGGGGAGGGTGGGGCGGGCACCGCTGACCGAGAGGCCGTGGCGGGCGGCGAGGGCCGCGAGGTCGACGTCGGCGGGAGTCGTCGGGGCCGTCGTCGGGGGCGGTGTGTCGAGGACCTGGCTCACATCCGCTGCTTTCGCTCGGGGGGTGGGGGTGCGCGGTCCGGTGCCCGGCGTTCGCCCACCGGACTCTTCCTGTTCGCTTACGTCGGGACGGGACCGTATCGTCGCAACGCGAGCGTAGGCCGAGCGGACGTCGGAACGCAACCGTTTCGTCGTAACGCCCTATGCTGGTTCGCATGACGACGAACGCCGACGGACCCCAGCCGCGTCCGCGCCGCCGGGCCCCCGCGGGGGCGGCCGTGCTGCGGGCGGACGTGACGGAAGCCATCCGGGCGGCCGTGTTCGAGGAGCTCGCGGCGGTCGGCTACGCCCGGATGTCGATCGAGGGGATCGCCCGGCGGGCGGGCGTCGGCAAGACGGCGGTGTACCGACGGTGGCGGTCGAAGCTGCACCTCGTGCTCGACGTCGTGTCGGCCTTGGCGGTGCAGGGGCTGCCGGCGCCGGACACGGGGTCGCTGGAGGGTGACCTCCGGCTCCTGTACGAGGTCACCTCACGCGCGCTGCGCCACCCGGTCGCCTCCCAGATCATCCCGGACCTGCAGGCGGAGGCCGCGCGCAATCCCGAGATCGCCGAGGCGATGCAGAAGGCGCTGCGGGAGGGGCAGGACGGGGTCGCCAGCGGGATCGTGGCGGCGGCGGAGCGGCGCGGGGAGCTCCGCGAGGGGGTCGACCACGAGCTGGCCCTGGACCTGATCTCCGGGCCGCTGTACTGGCGCGCGGTGGTGATCAGGAGTCCGAAACTGCCGAAGGGATACCTGGCATCACTGGCACGGGCCACGGCGGGGGCACTGCGGGCGCTGTGAGCGGGCGCGGACGTCCCGCCGTCGGGGGCGGGCCCGGCACCTGTCCCGCACCCGTACGGGCGCGGGGTATCGGCCCCCAGCCCTTACGGCCCGCCGCCTGCGGCCTTGGCGGGCTGGTGGCGTGCGGTTGACGGATGCGGGTGTTGCGGCCCCGCAGCGGGCTAGTGATGTGCGGCTGGCGGTGCGGGTGCCGCGGCCCCGTGGCGGGTTGGTCGTGTGCGGCTGGCGGTGAAGGTGCTGCGGCCCGCGGCGGGCCAGTTGTGTGCTGCTGCGGTGCGGGCGCTGAGGCCCCAGCGGGCTGACGCCCCGCCGCCGGGGGCGGGGCGGCGCTTTGCACCCGCCGTACGGGTGCGGGGTGTCGGCCCCCAGCCCCCGCCGCCTGCGGCCCTGGCGGCTTGGTGGCGTGCTGCTGACGGGGTGCTGGTGCTGCGGCCCCGGAGGGCTGGAGCCGGTCGCGCAGCGCGTGGCGGCCGGGCTTCAGCACGGTGAGGTCGTGCGGCTGGCGAGCACAGGGCTGTGATCCCGCCGGGGTTAGTCGTGTGGTGCTGCGGCGCGGGCCCCGCGGGCGGGTGGCGTGCCGCTGACGGTGCAGGTGCTGACGCTCTCGCGGGCCAGTCGCGTGCCGCTGCGGTGCGGGCGCTGAGGCCCCGCGGGCTGGTGGCGTGCGGTTGACGGGTGCGGGTGCTGTCGCCCCCGGCAAGCTAGTCGTGTGCCGCTGACGGGTGCAGGCGTTGCGGCCCCCGCCCGCTAGCCGCGTGCTGCTGATGGGGCAGGTGCTGCGGGCCCCGCCCGTTAGTCGTGTGCCGCTGACGGGTGCAGGCGTTGCGGCCCCCGCCCGCTAGCCGCGTGCTGCTGATGGGGCAGGTGCTGCGGGCCCCGCCCGTTAGCCGTGTGCCGCTGACGAGTGCAGGCGTTGCGCGCCCCGCCCGTTAGTCGTGTGGCGCTGGCGGGTGCAGGCGTTGCGGGCCCCGCCCGTTAGTCGCGTGCCGCTGAGGGGTGGAGGCGTACCCAGCCCTCCCAGGCTGAGGTGATCATGTCCTGGACGTCGTGCTTGGCCTTCCAGCCGAGTTCGGTGGCCGCCCGGTCGGCGGAGGCGACCACGCGGGCCGGGTCGCCGGGGCGGCGAGGGGTGATCGTCGGGGGGCGGTCGTGGCCGGTGAGGGCGTTGACGCGGTCGATCATCTCGCGGACCGAGACGCCCTCGCCGCGGCCGATGTTGAGGGTGAGGTCGCGGCCGGGGGAGGACCGCAGCGTCCGGGCCGCCGCCACATGGGCCTCGGCCAGGTCGACGACGTGGATGTAGTCCCGGACGCAGGTGCCGTCCGGGGTCGGGTAGTCGTCGCCGAAGATGCGCGGGGGTTCGTTCCCGGTGAGCTTCTCGAAGACCATCGGGATGAGGTTGTGGACGCCTACGTCGGCCAGTTCCGGGGACGCCGCGCCCGCCACGTTGAAGTAGCGCAGGCATGCCGTCGACAGGCCCGTCGCCCGCGCCGTGGCCCGTACCAGCCATTCGCCGGCCAGCTTGGTCTCGCCGTACGGCGACATCGGGGCGCACGGCGTCTCCTCGGTGACCAGGTCCACGTCCGGCATGCCGTAGACCGCGGCCGAGGAGGAGAACACGAACGAGGGAACGCCGGCCCGCGTCACCGCCTCCAGCAGGACGCGCAGGCCCTCCACGTTCTCCCGGTAGTAGCGCAGCGGCTGCTCCACCGACTCGCCGACCTGCTTCTTCGCCGCCAGGTGCACGACCCCGGTGATCCGGTGGTCCGCCAGGGCGCGGGACACGTGCTCGGCGTCCAGGGTGGAGCCCACGACCAGGGGGACACCGTCGGGCACGCGCTCGGACAGACCGGTGGACAGATCGTCGTAGACCACCGTCCGCTCGCCCGCCTCGGACATCGCCCGTACGACATGCGCCCCGATGTATCCGGCACCGCCCGTGATCAGCCAGGTCATAGGTGGCCGTCCCCTCGTCAGTTGGCCCGTGCGTGGAGCATAACCACTCCGATTCGCCGCCAATGAACAGGAATCATGGGTTAATAGCACAAGATCTGAGATGTGGTGAGTCGGGAGACGGAAACGGACGGCCGATTCCGGGCCTGGGCGGTCGGCCTGCCTGCCGCCCTGGTGCTGGCCCTCGGACTGTGGGGCATCGACCGCGGCGGCATATGGCGCGACGAGGCGGTCACCTTCCAGGTGGCGCGCAGGTCGGTGCCGGAGATCTGGCGGCTCGTGCACGGCGTGGACGCGGTGCACGGCCTGTACTACCTCCTGATGCACGCCGTTCTCGCCCTGCGCCCCGACGAGGCCGTCCTCCGGCTCCCCTCCGTCTGCGGGGCCGCCGCCGCGGCGGGCCTGGTCGCGGCGCTCGGGATGCGCCTGGCCGGTCCGCGGATCGGGCTGTGGGCGGGTCTGATGTACGCCGTCACGCCCCTGACCGGCCACTACGCGCAGGAGGGACGCTCGTACGCCCTCGTCGGCGCCGGAGTGGCGGGCGCGACGCTGCTGCTGGTGCGGGCGCTGGACGGCGGGCGGACCTGGCTCGCGTACACCGGAGTCGTCGGCGTGACCTGCCTGCTGCACGAGTTCGCCGTCCTGGTGCTGTGCGCGCACGCCGTGACGCTGGCGGTGTCGGGAGTGGACCGGCGGACCTGGGCCCGCTGGGGCGGAGCGGTGGCCGGCACCGCACTCGTCCTGCTGCCGCTGGTGCTGGTCTCACAGGCGCAGTCGGGGCAGGTGGAGTGGCTGCCGGAGCCGGGCTGGGGCAGCGTGGAGCGGGTGCTGCGCGGTTTCGTCATCGCGCCCAAGGGGGTGGTGTTCGAGACCGGCGTGGTGCTGATGCTCGTGGGACTCGCGGCCCGCCGGGTGGCCGCCGTGGCCGTGCCGCTGATGGCGGTGCCGCCGGCCCTGCTGATGCTGGTCTCGCAGGTCCGGCCGATGTACGACGACCGGTACGTCCTGTACGCGCTGGCCGGGGCGCCGCTGCTGATCGCGGCCGGCGCCGACCGGCTGGCCGACTGGATCGTGGGCCGGATGCCGTACGTGCCGCTGGCCGGCGCGCTCGCCGTCCTCGTCGCCTTCGTGCACCACCTGCCCCTGCACCGCCAGGACCGCGCCCCCGAGCGGCGGCCCGACAACCTCGCCGCCGTCTCCGCCCTCGCCGCGGGCCAGATCCGCCGCGGCGACGCGGTGCTGTTCGTGCCCTCCATCGGCCGGCGGGCCGCGGTGGCCTACCCGGAGGGGTTCCGGCAGGCCCGGGACATCGCGCTCAGCCAGCCGGGACCCGCGTCCGGGACGCTGTACGGCCGGGAGACCGACGCCGACGAACTGCGCCGCAGGCTCGCGGGGGTGGACCGGGTGTGGGTGGTGGCCGAGCCGTACACGCTGCGCTCGGACTGGCGCCCGCGCAATCCCAGGGAGCGCGCCAAGATCACGGCGATGTGGGAGGACTTCGTCCCGTGCGAGCAGTACGTACGCGGGGGCGTGACCCTGCGGCTCTACGAGCGGCGCCCGGCTACGGTGCTGCCGCTGACCGGGCCGCCTCGTCGAGAGCGCTGGTGAGGTCGTCCAGGCGGGAGCGCAGGGCGTTGATCTCGTCGACGTCGAAGCCGGTGGCCGCGGCGATCCGGCGCGGCACCTGGAGCGCCTGCTCGCGCAGGGCCGAGCCCTCCTCGGTCAGCCGCACCTGCACCGAGCGCTCGTCGCGCGCGCTGCGCTCCCGGCGGACCAGGCCCGCGCCCTCCAGCCGCTTCAGCAGCGGGGAGAGCGTGCCGGAGTCCAGCCGCAGGTGCTCGCCCAGTTTCTTGACGGGCAGATCGCCGTGCTCCCACAGCACCAGCAGCACCAGGTACTGCGGATAGGTCAGCCCGAGGTCCTTGAGGATCACGCGGTAGACGCCGTTGAAGGCGCGAGCGGCCGCGTGCAGGGAGAAGCAGATCTGGCGGTCCAGGCGGAGCCATTCCTCCTGGGGCGCGGTGGCGGGTGTCCCGGTCCGGTTCATGGGTCCAGGGTAGCTCGCGCCCGCCATTTAGTTGTGCACAATTTAATTGTGTGCTCTACTTGAGCCCGTCAGCGAGCCCCGACTTCTCGAACAGGGATGGTTCATCCATGGACGCGATCTACACCGCCGTCGCCACCGCCACCCACGGCCGCGAGGGCCGTGCCATCAGCTCCGACGGCACGCTCGACCTCCAGCTGGCGCCGCCGGTGGAGCTCGGGGGCAACGGCCAGGGCACCAACCCCGAGCAGCTCTTCGCCGCCGGGTACGCCGCCTGTTTCGCCAGCGCCCTCGGCCTGGTCGGCCGTCGCGCCAAGGTGGACGTCGCCGACGCCGCCGTCACCGGCGAGGTCGGCATCGGCAAGCAGGGCGAGGGGTTCGGCCTGAAGGTCACCCTGCGCGTCGAACTGCCCGACACCGTGGACGAGGAGACCGGCCGGAAGCTCGTCGAGCAGGCCCACCAGGTCTGCCCCTACTCCAACGCCACCCGCGGCAACATAGACGTCGACCTCGTCATCGAGTAGGCGCGTCACCGCAAGGAGTGAGCCCGGTCGGCGTGCCCCTGGGCCGGCAGCGACACCTGGGCGCGCAGCAGGTGCTCCAGCAGCAGCGGCACGCCGACCACCGGGAGCAGCCAGGCCAGGGCGATCAGCCGGCCGCCCCAGATGTTGATGTCCGGGTGCCCGGCCTGGGTCAGGACGCCGGTGGCCGCCGCCGCGATCAGGAAGGCGCCGAACGTCGGCCTGCGCAGCGCGCCCCACAGCCCCGCGCCCAGCGCCGCCAGGAACAGCGGCTCCCAGAACTGCCGGCGCAGCCACTCCGCCCAGAAGTTCAGCGACAGCTGGAGGAACTCCGGCCAGGGGTCGGCCCGGTCGGGGCGGGTGAAGTGGTCGGCCAGCAGATCCTGCACGCTCTCGGACGCCGACGGGTGGCCCAGCAGCTTCGCCAGGGCGACCGTGCCCACCGCCGCGCCCAGACCGAGCCCCGCGATCGCCGCGACGCCCCGGCCCGGCGCCCGCCCCGCCCGCCGGCGCGCCACGGCGACCAGCGCGCCCGCCCCCGCCAGGCACACCCCCAGGAACAGTGCCTGCGAGTGCTTCACCGTGAACTGCGCGGCCAGCGCCCCCGCGATCAGCGCCAGTCCCGCCCGCCGCCCTTGCAGCACCAGCGCACAGCCCCACACCGCCGCCAGCGTCAGGGCCATCAGCAGGCCCTCCGTCATGGGCCGCATGGCGATCGCCCCGCACGGCAGGACGTAGTACAGCGCCTGACCGGTCAGCGCGAGGGGGAGCGGTACCGACAGGGTGCGCAGGATCAGGAACACCAGCACCCCGCCCCCCGCCGCCACCGTGACCCCGGCCGCCCACAGCCCCCAGGTCGCGCCGAGCACCGTCACGAACGGCACCAGGAAGACCGGGTAGCCGGGCCGCGCCTCGAAGATCCGCATGAAGCGTTCCGAGGCGAAGGGGACGGTGCGACCGGCCGTGTGGCCCGCCGCCAGCCGCTGCTCGACCTCGGACCACTCCTTCGCCCGGCACCTGGCCAGCACGGCCGGGGCGGGGTCGGGGCGGTGGAAGCGGACCACGTGCACGTTCTGGTCGCGGTGCGCGAGCGCGGCCTTGCCCGCGCAGTAGTGCTCGATCGTCGCCATGGCCGCCTCCCGCTTGCTGTCGCCGCGCAGGCCGAGGGCGTAGGAGAGGTAGTTCCTGGAGTCGGGGGTGTCCCGCCCGGAGACGTTCGCCAGCTGCAGGACGGCGAAGAGGGCGGCCAGGAGCAGCACCCAACTGCGCGGCCTCATGAGGACACGCGCCGGCCACCGGGCCGCCCGGCCGGACGCCAGGTGTGCGGCCGGCTCGGGGTGGGCCGCGACGGGCTGGAGGGCATGGGAACTCCCCTGGATGAGAACGGCGTTCAGAGACGGTCGGTGAGGGTCAGGGGTGACTCGGGCCGCGGTGACGCGATGAGCGGGGAGCGGGTGAGGGACGCGGCCGCCGACGGCACCGGATGCCGCTCGTCCAGCGGCACGACCGGCGGCAGGCCCTTCTCGCCGAACACCACATGCCGTACGACCCGCTCGGCGGCGCGGCCGTCGTCGTAGGGGCAGAAACGCCTGCGGAACGCCGCGCGCAGCTGGGCGGAGCGGGAGCCGCGCCAGTGGCCGGTGGTGAAGATGTCGATCAGCTCGTCCTCGCTGCGCGCGAGGGCGCCCGGGGGGAAGGAGCGCAGGTCGAAGTAGGTGCCGCGGGCGGCCTCGTACGCCTCCAGATCCTCGGTGTGCAGGACGATCGGGCGGTCCAGGCCGGCGTAGTCGAACATGATCGACGAGTAGTCGGTGAGCAGGGCGTCCGAGGCGAGGCAGAGGGACTCCACGCTCGGGTGGGCGGTGACGTCGATGACCCGCGGCGAGGTCGCCTCGGGGGCGAGCGGGCCGCCGTGGCGGCGGTGGCCGCGGGCCAGGATCACGAAGCGCGGGCCGAGGCGGCTCGCGAGCCGGTCCAGGTCCAACGGGGCGCGCTGGGTGCGGCGGTAGTCGCGGTGCGTCGGGGCGTACAGGACCGCCACCGCGTTCTCGGGGACGCCGAGCGACTCGCGCAGCCGGGTCACGTCCGCCGAAGTGGCCTGCTGGAACACGTCGTTGCGCGGCTGGCCGTACTCCAGCGTCTTGTACGCGCCGGGGTGGACGCGTTCCTGGACGAGGGTGGAGTGGCGGTTGGCGGAGACGACGTAGTCCCAGGTGTCCACGGTGTCGAGGAGGGCACCGAAGTCCGTGCCGGCACCGGCCGCGGGGCGTTCGCGCAGATCCAGGCCCAGGTGCTTGAGCGGGGTGCCGTGCTGGGTCTGGACGACGGTCTGGCCGGGGCGTTTGACCAGCCGGTGGTCGAGGCCGACGTTGTCGATCAGGTACGCGGAGCGGGCCAGCGCCGTCCAGTAGGCGGCCGTGCCGGGAGTGATCCGGCGGGTGGCGGCCGGGACGGTGTGGTGGTGCGCGGGGTGCGCGATCCAGGCCGTGCGGATGTGCGGGGCGTGGGTGCGGAACGCCCGCTCCAGGGCGCCCGGGTTGCAGCCGTGGCCCTGGCCGCCGTACGCGCAGAACACGGCCCGGTCCCGGCGCAGGGGCAGGCGGAGCTGGACGCGGTAGTGCAGGCGCAGGGCGGCGGAGCGCAGGGCGCCCGCGGTCTTCGCGGTGAACTTGACCGCCCGGTGGTGCCCGGCGGCGGCCAGGCGCAGGAGGCGGAAGGTGCGGTGCAGGCCCAGCCGGACCAGGGCGTGCCGCGGGCGGTCGCGCAGCGGGACGGGGGCGCCCGGGGCGCGGTGGCGGCGGCAGTGGGCGCGGGCCAGCCGCAGGAACTCGGCGCGGCTGCCGCGCGGGAGGCGGCCGACGCGGGCGGACACGGCGGCCAGGTGGTCGACCATGCCGCGGAACAGCACCGGCCGCCACCGGGCGAGCCGGGGCCTGCCGTCGAGGAACGCGAAGAGCCGGTCGTACTGCTCGAACACGTCGAAGGGGCGGCGGCTCGCGCCGTCCTCGCGGCGCCGGCGGTGGTGCACGCACACCCGGTCGAGGGTCGCGACCGACTCCGCCGTCATCAGCACCGGGTACGCCCAGGGGGTGCCCTCGTGGGAGCCGGGCGGGAAGGACAGGCCCTCGCGCTCGACGAACTCCCGGCGGCACACCTTGTTCCAGGCGACCGCCGGCAGGCGCAGCAGGCTCGGGCGGTCCTCGAGCCGGAAGGGCGCCGGGCCCTGCTCGGTGAGCTGGACCCAGGCCGCGTCGCGGACCGTCTCGCCGGTCCGCAGGACGCGGGCGTGGTCGTGGACCAGGACGTCCGGTTCGCCGGTCTCCTTCAGGCGGTCGGCGACGGCCTGGAGGGCGCCGGGGGTCAGGGTGTCGGCGCCGTCGAGGAACAGCAGGTAGTCGCCGGTCGCCTCGCTCATCCCGGCGTTGCGGGCGGGGCCCGGGCCCTGACGGCGGGCCAGGCGCACCGGCCGCACCCGGGGATCACGGGCGGCGAACTCCCCGATGATCGCACCGCAGGCGTCCGGCGAGGCGTCGTCCACCGCGATCAGCTCCAGATCGGCACACGACTGGGAGAGCACCGATTCCAGGCACGCGTGGAGATGCGCCTGAACCTTGTACGCGGGGACGATGACACTGAACCTGGGCACGGGGGACATCCATCGGTCGGTGCGGGCGGTGAGGGGGGTGGGCCCCAGGGCCTGCCTGACCGTTCCCGCCTGCCCCGCGACGCCTGGCCCGGGAACGGCCGATGGAGTGAGTTGGTTACGCGGCGTTGCGGCATACGGGGGACGCCCGGCCGCACGGGAAGGGGCCGCCCGGTGCATCCCGGCCGGCCCCTCAAATCCGCCTGTGCCGCGGGCTACTTCACCGCGCCCGCCATGACCCCGGACACGAACTGCCGCTGGAACGCGAAGAACACCGCCAGCGGGATCACCATCGAGATGAACGCGCCGGGCGCCAGCACCTCGATATTGCTGCCGAACTGCCGTACCTGCTGCTGCAGCGCGACCGTCAGCGGCTGGGAGCCGGAGTCGGAGAACACCAGCGCCACCAGCATGTCGTTCCACACCCACAGGAACTGGAAGATGCCCAGCGACGCGATGGCCGGGGCACCCAGCGGCAGCACCACCGTCGTGAACAGCCGGGCCTCACCGGCGCCGTCCAGCCGCGCCGCCTCCAGCAGCTCCTTGGGGATCTCCGCGAAGAAGTTGCGCAACAGGAAGATCGCGAACGGGAGTCCGAACGCCACGTGGAACAGCACCACACCGGTGATCGAGCCGAAGATCCCCAGCTCGCCGAAGAGTTCGGACAGCGGGATCAGCGCCACCTGCACCGGCACCACCAGCAGCGCGATCACCACCATGAACCACCAGTCGCGGCCCTTGAAGTCCATCCACGCGAAGGCGTACCCGGCCATCGCGCCGATGATCACCACGAGCAGGGTCGCCGGGACGGTGATCCACACGGTGTTGAACAGCGCGCTGGTGATGTCGTCGTTCTCCAGCAGGGTGCTGTAGCTCTCGGCGGTGAGCTCGGCCGGTGCCGTGAAGACCCGCCACCAGCCCGAGGAGGCGATGTCGGTCGGCTCCCGGAACGAGGACACCAGCAGCCCGAAGGTCGGCACCAGCCAGAACAGCGCCACCAGCAGCAGGAACGCGCGCAGCGCCCCGCCGGCGGCGCCGCTCGCCACCCGGGAGGCCCACGACCGCTTGCCGCGCACGGGGGAATCGAGTGCGGTCACCGCTCGCGCTCCTTCCTGAGCCGGCGGATGTTGACGATCATCACCGGGATCACGAGCAGCAGCAGGATGATGCCGATCGCGCTGCCCATGCCGTAGTTGCCCCCGCCGCCGAACGACGACAGGAACAGCTGCAGCGCCAGCACGTTGGCCTCGTCCTGGGTGGGCTGCGGGACGATGATGTAGACCAGGTCGAAGATCTTCATCACGTTGATCATCAGCGTGATCAGGACGACGACCAGGACCGGTGCCAGCATCGGCACCGTGATCCTGCGGAACACCTGCCACTCGTTGGCGCCGTCGACCCGCGCCGCCTCCAGCAGGTTGCGGTCGACTCCGGCGAGCCCCGCCGCGATGAGCACCATCGCGAAGCCCGCCCACATCCAGACGTACGCCCCGATGATCGCCGGGGTCACCAGGGCCGGGCCGAGCCAGTCGACGCCGTTGTAGGCCGCCGCGAAGTTCGAACCCGGCAGGCGTAGTTGGGCGCCGTCGGCGGAGTCGGGCAGGGTGAAGGTGCCGTCCGCGCCGCTGGTCGCCGAGGCCACCACCTCGCCGTCCTTGACGGCTTCGACCTTCACGCCCTCCAGCGCCTTCTCGCCCGCGTCGACCTGGCCCTTCTCGCCGCCGCCACCCAGCTTGAAGTCCAGCCAGACCGTGCCGGTGACGCCGTCACCGGTCGCCGCCCTGGCGTCCTCGGGGGAGCCCGGCACCTTGTTCGGCGCGATACCGACGAGGGGGAGCAGCGCCGGGGTGCCCGCCTCGACCGTGCCCGTCGTGGTGAACGCACCGCCGCCGGACGGCTTCAGATCGCTCACCTGGGCGTTCGGGCGGGCCTTCGGATAGACGGAGGAGTCGGCGAAGGTGTCGTGCACCGAGGTCACGATCGCGTTCGCCACGCCCTGGTCCGGGTCCGCCTGGTACACCAGCCGGAAGATGATGCCGGCCGCGAGCATGGAGATCGCCATCGGCATGAAGATGATCAGCTTGAACGCCGTGCCCCAGCGCACCCGTTCGGTGAGCACGGCGAAGATCAGTCCCAGCACGGTGACCACGGCGGGCGCGACCGCCATCCAGATCGCCGTGTTGCGTACGGCGGTCAAGGTCGCGTCGTCCGTGAAGACGTCGACGTAGTTGTCCAGGCCGACGAAGCCGTCCCCGCCCGCGTCGTACAGGCTGCGCCAGACCGAGTACCCGATCGGGTAGACCACGAGCGCGCCGAGCAGCACCAGGGCGGGCAGCAGGAACAGCACCGCCACCCACACCTTGGTGCCCGTCACGCCCTTGCGCGGTGCCGGCGCGGTGCCGGCACTCCCGTTCGCGACGGCCGACATCCGTCAGCCGGTCTTGTACGCCTTGGCGGCGTCCGCCTCCAGCTTTTGCTGGGCGCCCGCCACATCGCCGGGGTTCTTCAGGAAGTCCTGCAGCCGCTTCCACTCGCCGATGCCCTGGGTGCCGCCGAACGCCGCCGGCGCCTGGTCGGACATGTCGAAGCGGAAGTCGTCGCCCGCCGCGGTCAGCGCCTTGGCGATGTCCCGGGTGACGTCGTCCTTGTACGCCCCCTGGTCCATCTCCTTGTTGGGCGAGATGAAGCCGCCCTGCGCCGCCCAGATCTCGGCCGCGTCGGTCGAGGCCAGGAACGTCATCAGCGCCTGCGCGCCCTTGCCGTCCTTCAGCGCCACGGCCACGTCACCGCCGCTGACCACCGGCGACTCGTCGCCGACCGCCGGGAACGGGAACACCTTGGCGTCCGTGCCGATCTTCGCGTCGGTGTCGGCGTTGATGGTCGCGGCGACGAAGTCACCCTCGAAGACCATCGCGGCCGGGGTGTCACCGGAGAACGTCTGGGTGACCGACTTCGGGAACTCCGTCTGCAGCGCGCCCGAGCGGCCGCCCGCGATCAGCTCGTCCTTGCCCCACAGCTCGGCGAGCGTGGTCAGGGCCTCCTTGACCGAGGGGTCGGTCCACTTGATCTCGTGCTTGGCCAGCTGGTCGTACTTGTCCGGGCCGGCCTGCGAGAGATAGATGTTCTCGAACCAGTCGGTCAGCGTCCAGCCGTCCGCGCCGCCGATGGACACGGCGGGGGAGCCGGCGTCGGAGAGCGTCTGGGCGGTGGCCAGGAAGTCCTTCCAGGTCTTCGGCTCCTCGGTGATGCCGGCGGCCTCGAAGGCGGCGGTGTTGTACCAGATGAGGGACTTGTTGGCGGCCTTCATGTAGACGCCGTACTGCTTGCCCTCGTAGGCCCCCAGCTCCTTCCAGCCCGTGGAGAAGTTCTTGTCCAGCTGGGCCTGGGTCTCGCTGCCGAGGGGCTTGGCCCAGCCCTTCTGGGCGAACTGGTGCAACACGCCGACCTGTGGCAGGAACGCCACGTCCGGTGGCTGGCCGCCCTGGATCTTGGTACCGAGGAAGGTGGAGGTGTTGTTGCCGGTGGGCACGAAGTTCACCGTGGCGCCGGTGCGCTTCTCGAACTCGTCCAGCACCTTGGTGAAGTTGTCCTGCTCGGGGCCGGTCCAGACGGCCGCGACCTCGAGCGTCTGTCCGTCGAGCTTGGGGAGTCGGACGGTGGAACCGGCGCCGGTCTCCTTTCCGCCGCCGCCGCCTCCGTCGCCGTTGTCGTCGTCTCCGCCGCAGCCGGTGAGGGCCAGCGCGAGCGCGCCGACGGTGGCCATGGCGATCCGGATGGTGCGATTCGTGCGCATCACTGCCCCGTTCTTCGTGCCTCGTTGCCTCGTCGCACGTTCGAGCGCTGTCTTGTTCTCGTTTGGTCTACGCCGGGTCCCGGAGGTCGGCAAGAGTGCCTGCGGTGTCAAGCAGGCGATCGTGACCGCGTCGTGACTGAGGCTCCACTCCTCCTAGAGCAGCGACGGCACCTCGGCGGCCGAGACCTCCTTCGCCGCTCGCTCCAGCGCGCTGGCCAGAAGGGCGAGGTCGGTCGGGCCGTTGCCCAGTTCGCGGACCGGGCGGCGGGCCGGGGGGTCGCCCATGCGGTGCCACTCCAGGGGGACGACGGTGGGGCGCAGGGTCGCGGTGCGGGGGATGCGGCCGGTGACCCGGCCGCCCTGGAAGGCGGTCACACGACCGTCCGCCCAGGCCAACCGGCCGCGGCCGGGCGCCGGTTCGTCCGGACCGGTGGCCGGGGCGTCGAGGGTGACCCGCAGGGTGGCCCGGCGCGCCGGCTCCGACTCGGCCGTACGGCCGTCCGCGCCCGTCGCGGCCAGCAGGTGGACGCCGAGCCGCTCGCCCTCCCGGGCCACCGCCTCCAGGGCGCGCACGACCGAGCCCGCGGCGGGCCGGCCGGGGGAGCCGAGGGCCGGGGAGACCAGGGCGTCGAGGTCGTCCACGACCACGACCAGGCGGGGCAGCGGCGGTGCCGCCTCCGTCTGCCGGCGGGCCGCCGCCGGGCGCAGCCGCAGGGTGGAACTGGGCGGGGAGTCCAGGTCGGCGGCTCCGCCGGCGCCGGTGCCCGTGCGCTGGGCGACCATCCGGCCCGAGACCATCCGGCCCGCGTGCCACTCCGTGAAGTGGGAACGGCCCAGCAGCTCGGCCCGCCGCTTCAGCTCGGCGCTCAGGGACTGGGCGAACTCCCGCATCCGGACCGGGTCGTTGGCGGCGAGGTGGGTGGTGACATGCGGGACGTCGGTGCACACGCGCAGTCCGTCGGCGCCGCTGCCGCCCGCGCTGTCCCGGCCGTCCATCAGGACCATGGTGAGCCGGTCGGGCCGCTCGGCGGCGGCGAGCGAGGCGATGAGCGCCCGCAGCAGCTCCGTACGGCCGCTGCCCGCGGGGCCCTCGATCAGCAGGTGCGGTCCGTCGGCCGCGAGGTCCGCGGAGACCGGGCCGCGCGGACCGGCGCCCAGCACGGCGCACGCGCGTCCGCCGAGCGCCTCGGTGTCGTCGGCCGCGTCCGCCCAACGGGCCATCAGGGAGGCCGGGGTGGCCCGGGCCAGGCCCAACTCGTCCAGCAGCCGCGCTGCTTGGGGCAACGGTGCGGAGACCCGCGGCTGCCGCTCTCCCACGGTGCCGTCCGGCCGCAGCGGTGCCAGGGCCCGGGCGAACCGCTCGGCCCAGGCGAGCGAGACGGCGTCCACGGTGGCCACGGTGCCGGGGGCGACGGGGGCCGGGTCGGCGTGGCCGTCCGCCCCGGCTGCGCGGGCGACCCGCATCAGCCGCAGCGCGGTCGCCACGTCGCCGCTCAGCAGGGCGACCGCGCCGCACTCCCGGAACGCCGGTGCCACCGCGCAGGCCGCCCGGTAGGTCTCGGTGACCGGAGAGGCGGGCGAGGCGGGGGGTGTCTCAGAGAGGCACACCACATGGATCCCGGCCCGCGGGCCGTCCGACGCCAGCCGGGCGACGGCGTCCCGGACGTCGGCGGCGCCGGGGTCTCCGTCCACCACGACCACGGTGTACGGGCCGGGGAAGGGGGCGGCCGGGTCGTCCTGGGCCCAGGAGGGCCGGTGCGCGGGGCGCGCGGAGGGCCGCTCGCCGTGGTTCAGGTGGTCGTCGAGCCGGCGCAGCAACTCGTCCGTGCGGGCCGTGGCCTGTTCGCGGTCGTGGGCCAGCAGCAGGCGGCAGTCCTGGCCGTGGGACGGGCGCAGATGCGGGAGCCAGCCCAGCCAGGACCAGTCGGCGGCGCGCTCCTCCAGCGGGCGGGAGCGGTCCGCGCTGATCAGCACGATCTCCAGGGCGTCCGGCGAGTGCAGCGCGGCGAGCTGGGCCACCACCGCGCGGGCCAGCCCGGTGAGCCGGGCGCGCGGGCCGGCCAGGCCCAGGGCGCCGGTCTCGCGCAGATCGGCGGTCACCGGTACGGCGGGCAGCAGTCCGGGGCCGTCGGGGGCCGGGCGGTCGGCGGTGCCGAGGCGGACGGTGAGCGCCTCGGGGTGGTCCGGCCCGCGCTCCCACAGGCGGGGGCCGGGGCCGAGGGCGGTGAGCAGCAGGGCGGCGGGGTCCGGCCAGGTCTCCGGGAGCCGGGCGGCGGCGACGGAGGGGTGCTCGGTCGCTTCGGGGCCCTGATCGTCGTAGGACTCCGCTTCGGGCGGGGCCGGTTCGCCGCGTCCGCCGGTCAGCCGTCGGGCCCAGGCGCCGAGACCGCCGCGCCTGCGCCCGCCCTGCGGGCCCTCGGTGCCGCGCGCCGGACTGCCTTTCCGGCCACCGCCCCGACGGTCCGCGTGGTCGCTGTCCGCGGAGGTACGGCTTCCGAGCGCGTCGGTGTCGGCCGGGAGCCCCGCGCGGTGGCTGTCCGCGGGGCCACGGCCGTCGGGCGCGTCCGCCGGAGCGCCCCCGCGGGGGTGGCCGTCGGCGGGGAGGCCCGCGCGGTCGTTGTACGCGGAGCCGGAGGTCTCGCGGCCTGCGCGGTGGCTGTCCGGGGAGGTGCGGCTGCCGGGTGCGTACGTCTCGCCGCGCGCGTCCGCCGGAGCGCTCCCGCGCGGGTGGGCATCGGCGGGGAGGCCCGGGCGGCGGCTGTCTGCGGAGGTGCGGCTGCCGGGTGCGTACGTCTCGCCGCGCGCGTCCGCCGGAGAGCCCCCGCGCGGGTGGCCGTCCGCGGGGAGGCCCGGGCGGTGGCTGTCCGGGGAGGTACGGCCGCCGGATGTGTAGGTCCCGCCGAGCGCGTCCCCGGGGGCCTCGCGGGGGTGGCTGTCTGCCGGAAGGCCCGCGCGGTCGCTGTGCGCGGAGCCGGAGGTCTCGCGGCCTGCGCGGTGGCTGTCTGCGGAGGTGCGGCTGCCGGGTGCGTACGTCTCGCCGCGGGCGTCCGCCGGAGAGCCCCCGCGCGGGTGGCCGTCCGCCGGAAGGCCCGCGCGGTCGCTGTACGCGGAGCCGGATGCCTCGCGGCCCACGCGGTGGCTGTCCGCGGAGGTACGGCCGCCGGACGCGTACGTCCCCCCGAGCCCGGGCCCGCCCGCCGGACGGCCACCCGGGGCCGGAGCGCCCCCGCGCGGCTGCCTGTCCGCCGGAGTGCCCCCGCGAGGGTGACGGTCCGCCGGAGTGCCCCCGTGAGCGTGACCGTCAGCTGGAGCGCCCCCGCGAGGGTGACCGTCCGCCGGAGCGCCTACGCGAGGCCGCGCGTCCGCCGGAGTGCCCCCGCGAGGCGCCCCGCCCGCCGGGAAGCCGGCACCGTGGGTGTCGCCCCCGCGCGGAGCCGGGACACGTGACCCGCGGTCCTCGGTGCGGGGCGCGCTGCCCTGCCCGTGCGTGCTGCCCTGTCCGGCCGCGCTGCCCTGCCCATGCGTGCTGCCCTGCCCATGCGTGCGGCCTTGCCCATGCGTGCTGCCCTGCCCATGCGCGCTGCCCTGTCCGGCCGCGCCGCCCTGCCCGTGCGTGCTGCCCTGCCCGGCCGCCGCGCTGCCCTGCCCGGCCGTGCCGCCCTGCGCGGGCACGACCGGACCGTGTTGCTGCGCCCCCGGCGTGGCCGAGGACGCCCCCCAGGCGGCCGAGCCGTAGCCGTGCCGGGTTTCCCCGGTGGGTTCGGAGGCGCCCGGCGCCGACTCCCCGCCCAGGTGGGCGCCGGACAGGCGGATGTGCCCCTCGCCGTCCGGCACCGTCGCCACCCGGGCCCCCGGTCCGCCCGCCGGGGCGAGCCGCAGGGCCGACTCGCCGATGCGCAGCAGCGCGCCCGGCGCGAGGCGGACCGGGCGGGTGCCCACGCGGGCGCCGTCCAGGGTGGTGCCGTTGGTGGAGCCGAGGTCGGCGACCGAGACGTGGCCGTCGGCGGCGACCGTGACCGCGCAGTGCAGCCGGGAGACGTCCGGATCGTCGAGAGGGACGTCGGCGTCGGCGGAGCGGCCGACCTCGATCCGGCCGCCGTGCAGGAGGTGGACGCCGCCCGCGTCGGGGCCCGCCACCACATGGAGCTGGGTCGGGGCGTCGTCGAACTCGGGATGGGCCTCGGGCTCGGCGGGGGCGCCCAGGGAGAGGACCGCGCCGTCGATCAGCGGGGGCTCGCCCAGGGTGCTGCGCGCGCTGTCGAGCCGCTCCGCGCCCGCGTACACCACCACGGGGCCCTCGCCCGCCGAGACCGCCGAGGCGAGCGCCGACGCCACCGCGGCCAGGGCGGTGCCGGCGGGCGCCGTGACCAGCACGTCGCAGCTCGCGGCGCGGCCCCGCGCGGCGGCGGGGGGCGGGCCCAGCGGGTCTACGACGGTCAGCCGGATCTGCATCGCCGTCAGCGGTCCCTTCTGCGCGGGCACCCGCGAACGGGGACGACGCCCCGCGGTCCCCCACCGCGGACTTCCCCCACCGCCACACGAGCACATCGGCCAGTACGGAAGGCATCCTCGCACCTGCCACTGACAACGCGCCCGCCGCCCGCTGACAAGTGATCTTGATTGGTCGGCTCTGCCCGTAAAAATGCCTGATACCTGACGCGCTCACGATCACTTGAGATCGGTCACGCACGGCTCGGGCAACCAAACAGAACGGCCCGAGCGTCTTTCCTGCGAACCTTTGCTTCGATCCGCCCGGCACTACAGTGGGTCGGAACATCGCAACACTTTCAGGCAATCAGCAGGGAGCGCGTGACGTGCGGCCAGTCGGCAGCAAGTACCTGCTCGAGGAGCCGCTCGGACGCGGCGCCACGGGCACCGTCTGGCGAGCCCGCCAGCGTGAGACCGCGGGCGCCGAGGCGGCCGTGCCGGGCCAGCCCGGGGAGACCGTCGCGATCAAGGTCCTCAAGGAGGAGCTGGCCAGCGACGCGGACATCGTCATGCGTTTCCTCCGGGAGCGGTCCGTCCTGCTCCGGCTGACCCACCCGAACATCGTCCGGGTCCGTGACCTGGTCGTCGAGGGCGAGCTGCTGGCGCTGGTCATGGACCTCGTCGACGGCCCCGACCTGCACCGCTACCTGCGCGAGAACGGCCCCTTCAGCCCGGTCGCCGCCGCCCTGCTCACCGCCCAGATCGCCGACGCCCTCGCCGCGAGCCACGCCGACGGCGTAGTGCACCGCGACCTGAAGCCGGCGAACGTCCTGCTGAAGCAGGACGGCGGCCAGATGCACCCGATGCTCACCGACTTCGGCATCGCCCGCCTCGCCGACTCCCCGGGCCTGACCCGCACCCACGAGTTCGTCGGCACGCCCGCGTACGTCGCGCCCGAGTCCGCCGAGGGCCGCCCGCAGACCTCCGCCGTCGACATCTACGGCGCCGGCATCCTGCTGTACGAGCTGGTCACCGGCCGGCCCCCGTTCTCCGGCGGCTCGGCCCTGGAAGTCCTGCACCAGCACCTGAGCGCCGAGCCGCGCCGCCCCTCCACGGTCCCCGACCCGCTGTGGACGGTGATCGAGCGCTGTCTGTCCAAGGACCCCGACCGGCGCCCCAGCGCCGAGAACCTCGCACGCGGCCTGCGCGTGGTCGCCGAGGGCATCGGGGTGCACGCGAACTCCGCGCAGATCGCCGCCGCCGACGGTGTCGCCGCGCTGCTCGCGCCCGACCCGGCGCCCGCCCCGGTCCCGGGCTCGGCCGACCCCACCCAGGTGCTGCCGCACGGCGCCGGGGGCTACGACCCGAACGCCGCCACCAGCGTCCTGCCGCACACCGGGGGACCGTCCGGCGCCGCCGACCCCACCGCCGTCCTGCCGCCCGTGCCGCAGAACGGGCCCGGGGGAGCCTCGCCCGAGGAGCCGCACCCCTGGCAGAACCAGCTGCGGGCCGCGCGCGACCGTAACGAGCAGACGCAGGTCCAGTACCTCGACCCCGGCCAGGACCCGCTGCGCCGCCGCCCCCAGCGCCAGGTCGCGCGCCCGCAGCAGCCGCCGCAGCGCCGTCCTCAGCAGCAGCAGCCCGGTTACGGCTATCCGCAGCAGGGGCAACAGCCGCAGCAGTACGCCCCGCAGCAGCAGCCACAGCGCCGGCCCCAGCAGCAGCCCCGCCCCCAGCAGCCGCAGCGGTACGCGCCACCGCCCGCCCCCGAGCCCCAGCGGCCGCAGCGGGAGCCGCGTCAGCCGCGCCAGCGCAGCGCCAACCCGATGCGGATCCCCGGTCTCGGCTGCCTCAAGGGCTGCCTGTTCACGTTCGTCATCCTGTTCGTGGCCGGATGGCTGGTGTGGGAGCTGAGCCCGCTGCAGGACTGGATCGGTACGGGCAAGGGGTACTGGGAGCAGCTCACGGACTGGTTCACCACGGTGACGGGATGGATCGGCGACCTGAGCGGCGGATCCTCCGGTCAGTAGCGAGGTCGGTAGCGACTCTGTGGATTTGTCGACACCCGGCGGGTGATTTCCGCCTCCGCGGTGAAGGCCGGCTCTCCGGACGCGTAGTTTTGTCGGCAACACGCGTCTGTAGGAGCAGCCTTGGCACGGAAGATCGGCAGCCGGTACACCGCCCACCAGATCCTGGGCCGGGGCAGCGCCGGCACGGTGTGGCTGGGCGAGGGACCCGAGGGTCCCGTCGCCATCAAGCTGCTGCGCGAGGATCTCGCGTCCGACCAGGAACTCGTCGGACGCTTCGTGCAGGAGCGCACGGCGCTGCTCGGTCTCGAGCACCCGCGGGTCGTCTCCGTGCGTGACCTGGTCGTCGACGGCAACGACCTCGCGCTGGTCATGGACCTGGTCCGGGGCACCGATCTGCGCACCCGCCTGGACCGGGACAAGCGGCTCGCGCCGGAGGCCGCGGTGGCGATCGTGGCGGACGTGGCGGACGGTCTCGCGGCGGCGCACGCGGCCGGGGTCGTGCACCGCGACGTGAAGCCGGAGAACGTCCTGCTGGACATGCAGGGCCCGCTGGGCCCCGGCGGCGCGCACCCCGCGCTGCTGACCGACTTCGGCGTCGCGAAGCTGATCGACTCCCCGAAGCGGACCCGGGCCACGAAGATCATCGGTACGCCGGACTACCTGGCGCCGGAGATCGTGGAGGGGCTGCCGCCGCGGGCGTCGGTGGACATCTACGCCCTGGCCACGGTGCTGTACGAGCTGCTGGCGGGCTTCACGCCGTTCGGCGGCGGCCACCCCGGGGCGGTGCTGCGCCGCCATGTGACGGAGACGGTCGCCCCGCTGCCCGGCATCCCGGACGAGCTGTGGCAGCTGATCGTGCAGTGCCTGGCGAAGGCGCCGGCCTCCCGGCTGCGCGCTTCGGAGCTGGGGGCGCGGCTGCGCGAGCTGCTGCCGATGCTGACGGGCATGCCGCCGCTGGACGTGGACGAGCCGGACACCGAGCCGGTCGAGGCGGAGACGGCCCCGGAGGCCCCGGTGCCCTCGGCTCCGGTACGCCGGGGCGCGGTGCCCCTGGTGCCGGGCGCGAAGCCGGCCGACTCCAACCGCGACACCCATACGTCGATGAGGGTGCCGGGCCCGGACGAGCTGGCGGGCGGCGCCCGCGGCACGGCCCGGGTGCCCCGCGCCGCGGGCGCCCCCCGCCCGGGCTCGGCCCGGCACCGCGCGGCCACCCGGCGGCGCCGGCTGGCCCTGGGGGCGGCGGCGGTGGCCCTGGTGGCCGCGGCGGGCGCCGGTACCTGGCTGGCGACGTCGGGGGACGACTCGGGGGCCACTCCGCGCGACGACATGGAGAACTCGGCACCGGAGACTCCCTGACCGCGAGGCGACGGCCTGCGGGAACTCGGCACCGGAGACTTCTTGACCGCGAGGCGACGGCCTGCGGTGGCTCGCGGGCATTCGGCGCCCGGGACTTCTTGACCGCGAGGCGACGGCCCGTGGGAGCGCGGCATCGGAGGCTTTCTGGCCGCGAGGCGGCGGCCCGCGGCGGCCCGTGGGAGCCGGTCGCACGGGCGCCGGGCGGCCACCGGCCCTCGGCGCTCGACGGAGCCGTTACGCTGGGAGCGTGGCAGTCGTCGATGTATCCGAAGAGCTCAAGTCCCTCTCCTCGACCATGGAGTCGATCGAGGCCGTTCTGGACCTCGACAAGCTGAGGGCAGACATCGCCGTGCTCGAGGAGCAGGCGGCCGCGCCGTCCCTGTGGGACAACCCGGACGAGGCGCAGAAGATCACCAGCAAGCTCTCCCACCTCCAGGCCGAGGTGCGGAAGGCCGAGACCCTGCGCGGTCGCATCGACGATCTCGCCGTGCTCTTCGAGATGGCCGAGGAGGAGGACGACCCGGACACCCGCGCCGAGGCCGAGTCCGAGCTGACCTCCGTCAAGAAGGCGCTGGACGAGATGGAGGTCCGGACCCTGCTCAGCGGGGAGTACGACTCCCGCGAGGCGCTGGTGAACATCCGCGCCGAGGCCGGTGGCGTCGACGCCGCCGACTTCGCCGAGCAGCTGCAGCGCATGTACCTGCGCTGGGCGGAGCGGCACGGCTACAAGACCGAGCTGATCGAGACCTCGTACGCGGAAGAGGCCGGCATCAAGTCGACCACCTTCTCCGTGCAGGTGCCGTACGCCTACGGCACGCTCTCCGTCGAGCAGGGCACGCACCGCCTCGTGCGGATCTCGCCCTTCGACAACCAGGGCCGCCGCCAGACCTCCTTCGCGGGCGTCGAGGTGCTTCCCGTGGTCGAGCAGACCGACCACATCGAGATCGACGAGTCCGAGCTGCGCATCGACGTGTACCGCTCGTCCGGTCCCGGCGGCCAGGGCGTGAACACCACCGACTCCGCGGTGCGCCTCACCCACCTCCCCACCGGCATCGTCGTCTCCTGCCAGAACGAGCGGTCGCAGATCCAGAACAAGGCCACCGCCATGAACGTCCTCCAGGCCAAGCTGCTGGAGCGGCGCCGCCAGGAGGAACAGGCCAAGATGAACGCCCTCAAGGGCGACGGCGGCAACTCCTGGGGCAACCAGATGCGTTCGTACGTCCTGCACCCGTACCAGATGGTCAAGGACCTGCGGACGGAGTTCGAGGTCGGCAACCCGCAGGCCGTGCTCGACGGTGAGATCGACGGCTTCCTGGAGGCCGGAATTCGCTGGCGCAAGCAGCAGGAGAAGTAAGCGGAGCGCTTTGTCGACAAGGCAACTGCCGCCTTCGGGGCGGCAGTTGCCTTTTCTGCGCCCGATGTCTGGGTTTTACATCACACTCACAGGCGTTCTCCTCCGGCAAAGAACCCGTACCAGGACATCGCGTACGCAACGGCCTTGACGTTGCTTTGAAAAATCGGAAGGGTGCAGCGTGGCATGCGTATCTCCGGGGCGCATGTGAACCGGGGGGCTCGAGTTCAGCTCCTTCGTCGATCACCGCCCCCGAGCGCCGCCTCACTGACGATGAGCTACTGGGGGTAGCAACCACATGACCAAGAAGACGCGGATCCGTGTCGCGCGGATCGCGGCCGGTGCCGTGATCGCGGCCGGCGCTTCGCTCACTGCCGCCGGCGTCGCTGCCGCAGACACGGGCGAGGACTGCGGCCTGCTCGGCATCTGTGTCACGCCGGAGCCGGACCCGGAGCCCACCACCGAGGAGCCGGAGCCGGAGCCGACCGAGCCGACCGTCATCCCGACCGAGCCCACCGGGGAGCCGGAGCCGACCGACCCGCCGGAGCCCACCGTGGAGCCGACGGAGCCGACCGAGGACCCGGAGCCCACCGAGGACCCGGAGCCCACCGACGAGCCGACCGAAGACCCGGGCAACGGAAACGGCGGCGGCAACGGCGGCGGCGACAACACCGACCCCGACGGCGGCTCCGGTGACTCCGCCCAGCAGGAGGGCTCCTCCTCCCTGACCGACACCGGTGAGGAGACCGCCTCCGACACCTCCGCCCAGGGCAGCGGTGAGGAGCTGGCCGAGACCGGTGCCGCGCAGACCACCTTCCTGATCATCGGCGCCGCCACGATGATCGCCGGTGGCGTCGGCTTCCGGGTGCTTCCGCGCCTGGTGGGCGGCCGGGGCGGTGCGGCTGCCTGACGGTAGCCGCCCGCGCACACCGTGTGTGACGAAGGGCCCGGAGCGCAGTGACGCTCCGGGCCCTTCGTATGTCTTCGCGCAGGTCTCGCGAGGCCGCTCTACGCGGTCTGGTGCGCCAGCAGCGCCAGCGCCGCGATCAGCACCGCCAGCAGTGCGATCAGCGTCATCGGGGTCAGGTTCCCGAGCGGGTTCTCCTGCTGCAGCCGTTCGCGGTTCGCCCGGCAGACCGGGCAGCGGCCCTCGTTCACGGGCGCCGCGCAGTTCGCGCACACCAGCCGGTCGTACGTCATGCGCCTCGCCCTTCTTGTGAGTGGTTCCAGGGGGAGAACGTCTCAGGGGCGCAGAACGTTCCCCCACCTACTGTGCCAGGTTCCTCCGGAGGCTGCCTGGGCGCCGGGAAAGGGGGCGGCCGGAGCCCGGTACAAATACGCACATCCGTGGTGCAACCCCGACCGGCGCCTGCGCCCCCGCACCCGACTCGCGTATGGTCACGCTCATCTACCCCCGGCGACCCGTGGTGCATCCGTGATCCGATTCGACAACGTATCCAAGGTCTACCCCAAGCAGACCCGCCCCGCACTCAGGGATGTCTCCCTGGAAGTGGAGAAGGGCGAGTTCGTGTTCCTCGTGGGGTCCTCCGGCTCCGGAAAGTCCACCTTCCTGCGGCTGGTCCTCCGCGAGGAGCGGTGCAGCCACGGCCAGGTGCACGTTCTCGGCAAGGACCTCGCGCGCCTGTCCAACTGGAAGGTCCCGCAGATGCGGCGCCAGCTGGGCACGGTGTTCCAGGACTTCCGGCTGCTGCCCAACAAGACGGTCGCCGAGAACGTCGCCTTCGCGCAGGAGGTGATCGGCAAGTCACGCGGGGAGATCCGCAAGTCCGTGCCGCAGGTGCTCGACCTCGTCGGGCTCGGCGGCAAGGAGGAGCGCATGCCGGGCGAGCTGTCCGGCGGTGAGCAGCAGCGCGTCGCCATCGCGCGGGCCTTCGTCAACCGGCCCAAGCTGCTGATCGCCGACGAGCCCACCGGCAACCTCGACCCGCAGACCTCCGTCGGCATCATGAAGCTGCTGGACCGGATCAACCGGACCGGCACGACCGTGGTGATGGCGACGCACGACCAGAACATCGTGGACCAGATGCGCAAGCGCGTCATCGAGCTGGAGAAGGGCCGCCTCGTCCGCGACCAGGCCCGCGGCGTCTACGGCTACCAGCACTGAGACCGCAGCGAGTTCCACGGAAAGGCTTGAAGCAGACGCCATGCGCGCCCAGTTCGTACTGTCCGAGATCGGTGTCGGTCTCCGCCGCAATCTGACGATGACGTTCGCCGTCATCGTCTCCGTCGCCCTGTCGCTCGCCCTGTTCGGCGGGTCGCTCCTGATGAGCGACCAGGTCAGCACCATGAAGGGCTACTGGTACGACAAGGTCAACGTCTCGGTCTTCCTCTGCAACAAGAGCGACGCCGAGTCCGACCCCAACTGCGCCAAGGGCGCGGTGACCTCGGACCAGAAGAAGGAGATCCTCGCCGACCTGAAGAAGATGACGGTCGTCGACACGGTGACGTACGAGTCCCAGGACCAGGCGTACAAGCACTACAAGGAGCAGTTCGGCGACTCCCCGCTGGCCAGCTCCCTCACGCCGGACCAGATGCAGGAGTCGTACCGGATCAAGCTCACCGACCCGGAGAAGTACCAGGTCATCGCCACCGCCTTCGACGGGCGCGACGGGGTGCAGTCGGTGCAGGACCAGAAGGGGATCCTCGACAACCTCTTCGAACTGCTCAACGGCATGAACTGGGCCGCCCGCGCGGTGATGGCGTTGATGCTGGTGGTCGCGCTGATGCTGATCGTCAACACCGTGCGCGTCTCGGCGTTCAGCCGGCGGCGCGAGACCGGGATCATGCGCCTGGTCGGTGCCTCGGGCTTCTACATCCAGGCGCCGTTCATCATGGAGGCCGCGGTCGCCGGGCTGATCGGTGGCGCGGTCGCCTGCGGATTCCTGGTGGTGGCGCGGTACTTCATCATCGATCACGGACTCGCGCTCTCCGAGAAGCTGAATCTGATCAACTTCATCGGCTGGGACGCGGTGCTGAAGTACCTGCCGCT
Organism: Streptomyces sp. NPDC002784; assembly: GCF_053592135.1. NCBI lineage: Bacteria > Bacillati > Actinomycetota > Actinomycetes > Kitasatosporales > Streptomycetaceae > Streptomyces > Streptomyces sp. NPDC002784. Next base: position 55,560 of record NZ_JBSFVD010000007.1, read on the forward strand.
CATCCTCGCGACGAGCTTCGTGATGCCGGCGTTGGCCGCGTTCTTCGCGTTGCGCAAGTACCTGAAGGTGTGACTCTTGCCAAGAGGGGCCGTCCGGTCAACCGGCCGTACGGCCCCTTGCGTTGTCCTAGACTCACCGGCATGTCAGGCCGTGACCTGTTCTGTCAGCCCCGCCGCATGCGCCGCGGGGCCGCCCTGACATTGGTGTTCACCAGCGTGCTGGTCGCCGGAGCGGCCACCGGATCGCTGCCCGGACCCGACCGGAAGTCGGCCCCCGCAGCGGCCCGTTCGACCACCGCGGCCCGCCACGAGCAGGTCGCCGAGGCCGCCGCCGAGGCCATGGCCGACGGCAAGTCGCCCATGGAGGCCGCCGAGCGCGCCGTCAGCCGCAGCGGGGACCGCTGGGCCGCCGTGTACTCCCCGGGCGAGTACGAGGAGTTCGAGGAAGCCCTCGACGGCCGCTACACCGGCGTCGGGCTGCGGGCGCGGCGCGAGCGGGACGGCCGTATCGAAGTGACCAAGGTGCGCGCCGGGTCGCCCGCCGCCACCGCCGGGATCCGGGCCGGTGACCGGCTGCGCAGCGTCGACGGCGAGAAGGTCGACGGGCGCCCCGTCACCGAGGTCGTCTCCTTACTGCGCGGCGACGCCACCGACGCCCCCGCCGGTACGACGGTCCGGCTCGGCATGGAGCGCGGCACGCGCGCGTGGAGCCTCACCGTGCGCCGCGCGGAGCTGTCCACGGACTCCGTCACCGCCCGCCGGATCGCCGGCGGCGTCACGGTCATCCGCATCGACTCCTTCACCAAGGGCTCCGGCACCGCGGTGCGCACCGCCGTACGGCAGGCCCCGGGCGGCGGCGGGATCATCCTCGACCTGCGCGGGAACTCCGGCGGCCTGGTCACCGAGGCCGTCACCGCCGCCTCCGCCGTCCTCGACGGCGGCCTGGTCGCCACCTACGACGTGGACGGCGAGCAGCGCGCCCTGCACGCCGAGCCCGGCGGCGACACCACCCGCCCCCTGGTCACGCTGGTCGACGGCGGCACGATGAGCGCGGCCGAGCTGCTCACCGGCGCCCTCCAGGACCGCGGCAGGGCGGTCGTGGTGGGCTCCCGCACCTTCGGCAAGGGCTCGGTGCAGATGCCCAGCCGGCTGCCGGACGGGTCGGTCGCCGAGCTGACCGTGGGGCATTACCGGACGCCGTCCGGGCGGGAGGTCGACGGGCGGGGCATCACGCCCGACCTGGAGACCGACGATCAGGCCCTGGAGCGGGCGCGGACCGTGCTCGGCGGGCCGGGCGACCGGTAGTCCGCGCCCCCCGCCGATAAGCACTGGTACCGGGCCCCCTCTCTAGTGCGAAAATGGCGGCACTATGAGCAAGGGAATGTACGTACCGAAGGAGGCCCAGCCCAAGCAGGGCGGGGCGGCCGCCAAGGCCAGGGACGGCGAGAAGGGCGGCAAGCGCAAGATCGTCGCGCAGAACAAGAAGGCCCGGCACGACTACGCGATCATCGACACCTACGAGGCCGGGCTGGTGCTCAGCGGTACCGAGGTGAAGTCGCTGCGCCAGGGCCGGGCGTCGCTGGTCGACGGGTTCGTCCACATCGACGGCGGTGAGGCGTGGCTGCACAACGCCCACATCCCGGAGTACGCCCAGGGCACCTGGACCAACCACTCCGCGCGCCGCAAGCGCAAGCTGCTGCTGCACCGCGAGGAGATCGACAAGCTGGCGGTCAAGGCCGACGAGACGGGCCACACGATCGTGCCGCTCGCGCTGTACTTCAAGGACGGCCGGGCGAAGGCCGAGATCGCGCTCGCGCGGGGCAAGAAGGAGTACGACAAGCGCCAGACCCTGCGGGAGAAGCAGGACCGGCGGGAGTCGGACCGGGCGATCGCGGCGGCGAAGCGGAGGCAGCGGGGCCAGTAGGAATACGGTGGCACGCCGGTGCGTTGGTCACGTACGATGGCACCTGCACCTCACCGAGGGTGCGCGGTTTGAAAAATCAACATGGGGATGATCGGTTTCGACAGCGGATGTCGAAGCAGGGGAAGCGTGTCGAGGAAGCGGCAATGATCTCGTAAACCATATGTCGCAAACAATAATCGCCAACACCAAGCGCGATTCCTTCGCCCTCGCTGCCTAAGTAGCGACTTGCGAAGTGTCAGCCCGGGGCTGTTCCCGACCCGGATCCTGGCATCAGCTAGGGAACTAAACCTTGATCCCGGTCACGGGGTGAAGAGGGAAATCAAACAGTGACTGAGCCCGTTCCGGACTTGTCTGGGTGATCCGGAGGGCTGAGAAACTCGTACCAGACTGCACACGGAGAAGCCCTGATTCTGCACCGTTGGACGCGGGTTCGATTCCCGCCATCTCCACAATTCCCATGTACACGAGGGCCCGGCGGCCACACACCCGCCGGGCCCTCGTTGTGTTGTCCGGCGCCATACCGGCGGGTGGTTCACGGTTCTACGGTCCCTCCCCATGACGCACACCAGAGCCGCGACCCTTCTCACCGTCCTGACGGCCCTTCTCGCCGTCCTGATCACCCCGGCGCCCGCGTCCGCCGCCTCCCTCCAGGAGGTCACCGGGTTCGGGAGCAACCCCGGAGCCCTGCGGATGTTCCGGTACGTCCCCGACGGGCTCCCCGCCGGGCGGCCCGTGGTCCTCGCCGTGCACGGGTGCACCCAGAGCGCCTCCGGGTACGCCACCGGCACCGGCTGGCTCCGGCTCGCCGACCGCTGGGGCTTCTCCGTCGTCCTGCCGCAGCAGCAGAGCGTCAACAACGCCTCCGGCTGCTTCAACTGGTTCCAGAGCGGCGACATCCAGCGCGGCCAGGGCGAGGCCGCCTCCCTCGCGCAGATGGTGGACCGGCAGCTCGCCGATGCCGGCGGGGACGCCTCGCGGGTGTACGTCACGGGGCTCTCCGCCGGGGGCGGCATGACCGCCGTGATGATGGCGGCGTACCCGGAGAAGTTCCGGGCCGGCGGTGTCGTCGCCGGGCTGCCGCACGGGTGCGCCCAGGCCGCCGGGTCGCCGTACGTGTGCATGTACGTCGGTGCCACCCAGACCCCGCGCCAGTGGGGCGACCGGGTGCGGGCCGCCCGGCCGGGATACGCCGGGCCCTGGCCCACCCTCACCGTCCTCCACGGCACCGCTGACTACACGGTGAAGCCCGTCAACATGACGGACCTGGTGGAGCAGTGGACCGACGTGCACGGCGCCGACCAGTCGGCCGACGTCCAAGACACCGTCGCCGGCTACCCCCACCAGGTCTTCCGGGGCCCCGCGGGCGACCCCGTCGTCGAGACGTACAGCATCACCGGCATGGGCCACGGCCAGCCCGTCGACCCCGGCACCGGGAGCGCGCAGTGCGGGTCGGCCGGTGCCTACTTCCTCGACGTCGACCTGTGTGCCGCGCACCGGCTCGGGCAGGTGTGGGGGCTCGGCGGTTAGCCGCGCGGCGCCACGCTCTGCCGTTCCGTCAGCCGGGGCGGCAGCAGGGTCGCCCCGGGTACGGCCGCGCCCGTCAGCTTCCGCATCAGCAACTGCACCGCGCGCTCGCCCAGTTCGGCGGTGGGAAGGGCGACGGAGGTGATCGGTACCCGGAGCGCGGTGGCCGTTTCGGCCGGACAGATGGCCGTGACCGAGAGGTCGGCCGGGACGCGCAACCCGAGGTGCTCGAAGGCCGCCAGCAGCGGATTCAGCACGGGTTCGTTGTGGACCACCACGGCCGTCAGGGCCGGCTGCTCCCGCAGCAGCCGTTCCGCCAGCGCTCCGGCCGCCGCGGGGGTCGGCTCGCAGGGGTGGACCGAGGAGGTCAGGCCGGAGCGGTCCGCCGCCGTGGTGAAGCCCTCCGCCACCCGCTCGGCGAACGCCGTCCCGCGCGCGTACACCTCCGGCGGGGAGCCGATCAGGGCCACCACCCGGTGGCCGCGCCGCGCCAGATGGTCCACGCAGACCTCGCCCGCCGCCCGGAAGTCCAGGTCTACGCAGGTCAGACCCGGAGCGGCGGCGGGCAGGCCGATCATCACCGACGGCAGGTCCAGGGCCCGGAGCAGCGGCAGGCGCGGGTCGTGCAGCTGTACGTCCATCACGATCAGCGCGTCCGCCAGGGCCGTGTCGGCGACGCGGCGCAGGCCCTGCACGCCCTCCTCCTGGGTCAGCAGCAGCACGTCATGGTCGTAGCGTCGCGCCGCCGTCACCACCGACGCCGCGCACTGCATCACCACCGGGACGTGCATGCCGGGCCGCAGGGGCACCACCAGCGCCAGGACCTTCGAGCGGGCGCTCGCCAGGGCGCGGGCGCCGGCGTGCGGGCGGTAGCCGAGTTCGCGGATCGCGCGGGCGACGCGTTGCCGGGTCTCCGCGGAGATCGGGCGCTTGCCGCTGAGGGCGTAGCTGACCGTACTGGGGGACACCCCGGCGCGCCGGGCCACATCAGTGATCTTCACCATCGGGCACCCTCACGTGACGACACGTCGAAGCGCTTCGACGGGGGAAGGTAGGCGAGGGACGGGGGTGGGTCAATGGGTGGGACGGGATTGGAGGTTACGGTTCGCCCGGCCGAACCCCCGCCTGCCCACGCCGGCTCCCGCCCCTCGGGCGACCGCGAGCGTCAGCGCCAGGACGGCCGCCGCCACCGGCACGCCGTACCCCGCCGTCGGCGACACGTGTTCCGCGGTCCAGCCGCCGGCCGCGCTGCCGAGGGCGATGCCGCCGAGCAGGCCGGTCACGGCGAGGGTCATGCCCTCGTTGAGGCGGTCCTCGGGGGTGCGCCGCTGGACCAGCGTCATGTTGGTGATCATCGTGGGGGCGGTGGCCATCCCGGACACCAGCAGGGCGCCCGCCAGGACCACGAGGGAGCCGGTGAGCGACGCGGCGAGCAGGGGCAGCGTCAGCAGCGCGGCCATCGCGGCGAGGCACCACGGATAGCGGCGCTCGGCGGAACCGCCCGGCTGCAGCGCCCCGTACAGCAGTCCCGCCGCACAGGAGCCGCCCGCCTGGAGCGCGAGGATCACACCGGCCGCCGTGCCGTGCCCCTGTTCGTCCGCGAAGGCGATCGTGACGACCTCCAGGGCGCCGAACACGGCCCCCATCGCCAGGCAGACGGCGAGCAGGGAGGGCATGCCCGGGGCGCGGTACGGCGGTTGCGTGGCGGTCGCCGGAGGCCGGAGCGGCGGCTCGGTCGAGCGCTGGGCGGTGAACAGCGCCATGCCCGCCACCAGGAGCAGCACCCCCACCAGCGTGCCCGCCTCCCGGAAGAGACTCCCGCACAGGACGGCCGCGAGGACCGGGCCCAGCATGAAGCAGAGCTCGTCCGCCGCCTGCTCGAAGGAGTTCGCGCGGTGCAGCGCCGCCTGGTCGCCCTTGAGCAGATACGCCCAGCGGGCCCGGGCCATGCCGCCGGTGTTGGGGGTGGTCGCGGTGGCGGCGTACGCGGCGAAGAGGGTCCAGCCGGGGGCGCCGGTGCGCACGCACAGCACGAGCGCGAGCCCTCCGAGGGCCGCGACGAGGGTGGCGGGCAGGGCGACCCGGGCCTGGCCGTACCGGTCGACCAGCCGCGCGATCCAGGGGGCGACCAGCGCGGTGGCGGCCAGGCCGGTCGCGACCACGGCACCGGCCAGGGCGTACGAGTCCCGCGTCCCGGCGATCATGATGACCGCGCTCACGCTGAACATGCCCATGGGGAGGCGGGCCAGGAGGTTCCCGGCGGTGAAGGCGCGGGCGCCGGGTATGACGAACAAGCTGCGGTATCCGGAGGCCGGTCTGCGGTATCCGGAGGTCGGTTGCGGCATGGGGCAACCCTCGCCCGGAGCCGATCAAGGGGTCCAACACCTTCTCCGTACCGATTCACGCACCCACGTTGTAAATTCCGGTCATGCCCGACCCCCGTCTGTTGCGTGCCTTCCTCGCCGTCGCCGAGGAACTGCACTTCACCCGCGCCGCCGCCCGGCTCTACGTCGCCCAGCAGGCGCTCAGCCGGGACGTACGGCGGCTGGAGCGGGAGCTGGGCGCCGAACTGTTCGTACGGACCACCCGGCAGGTGACGCTGACCGCGGACGGCGAGCGGCTGGTGCCGCACGCCCGGCGGGCACTGGCCGCGCAGGACGACCTGCTCGCCCGCGTTCGGGCAGGCCAGGCCCCTGCTGGTCGATGTGAACTCACCCGGGCTCGGCACCGGGCGGCGGGTGCTGGGGCGGGCCCGCGAACTCGCCCCCGACCATGAGCTGATGGCCCGCTACGAGAGCGGGCTGACCGGAGCGGCGGCCGAGCTGCTCGCCGGGCGGCTCGACGCCTCCTTCGGGCGGTTCGCCGGTCTCGACCCGGCGCTGCGGGCGGGTCTGGAGCAGCAGCCCGTGCGGTTGGAGCCGATGGCGGTCCTGCTGCCCGAGGAGCATCCGCTGACCGGTCTGCGGCAGGTGCCGCGCGCCGCGCTGGCGGGGGAGACCGTGTACGCGGGTGCGGGAAATCCGCGCACCCCGGAGTGGACCGACCTCGCGCACCAGCTGTTCGAGGGACGCGGCATCGAGGTCGCCGCGCCCGCGCCGCTCGCCGTCGGGCACGAGGAGTTCCAGCGGATCATGAGCAAGACGCGGACGCCGGTGCTCGTCGTGGTGGACTTTCCGGCCATGCCCGGCTCGGTGCTGCGGCCCTTGATCGACCCCGTGCCCCTGTCACCGGTGTCGCTGGTGTGGCGCAAGGGGCTGGTGCACCCCGGACTGGTCGCGCTGCGGCGGGCCGCGGCCGAGCTGGCGGGGCGGGAGGAGTGGCTTCGGTCACCCCCTGATGGATGGATTCCGGCCAGTGACAAAGTCACGATGCGGCTCCACAACTGAGACAGCGCGAACACCGGAGTCACTCGTGCGCTACATTCTTCGCCTGAGCACAGTGTGATAAAGGGGGCGCTCGAACCAGGTGGGGGCCTGGTTTCGATCGACGGGTGCTCGGTGTCGTGCGCGCACCCGGAACTGTCCCTGGGGGGATGTGTGCGCGTGAAGAACTGGCGAGAAGACGCCCAACCGGAGTGGCCGGAGGCGGCGTCCGCGACCAAAGCGACTCCGGCTGCCGAGGGTGACACCCAGGCGTTCGCGGAGACCGCCGCTCAGCGGGTGGCCCCGACGGACGCCGACGAGACGACGGTGCTGCCGCAGGCCGCGCCCGCCGACGGCTCCGGCGCGGCGGGCCGCGCGGATCTGACCGAGCTGCTCTCGGCGTTCGACCGGTTCGACCGGCCGGATGCCCCTCCGGGAGCGGGTGGCGCGACCTCGACGGAGACGCCGCGCAGGGCGCGGAGCGGGGGCGAGGTGTTCACCCCGCGCGGGGGTGTGCGTACGCCTGCCGCGGGCGCCGCGCCCCGGGAACCGTTCCCGCCGGTCGGCGGAGGGGTCGGCGGGGTCCGCGAGACTCCGGTGGCCTCCGGTTCGATTCCGCAGCAGGCATCGGCCTCGCCTTCGATTCCGGCCCAGGCTGCGGCTCCGGCTTCGATTCCGCAGCAGGCATCGGCCTCCCCTTCGATTCCGCAACAGGCATCGGCCTCCGCTTCGGCGTCGGTACCGGCTGCGGCTCCGGGCCCGAGTCCCGGGGCTCCGCGAGGCGGCGCCCTGCACGACCCGTGGGACGAACCGGTGCAATCCGGCCACACCCATGACCCGCACGAGGTCACCATCCAGCTCGACGGCATCGGCCTCCAGCTCGACGGCTCGCTGCGGGCGGCCAAGGCCGCCCCCGGCGGCGGTGCCGAGAGCTCCGACGGCCCGGTCTTCGTCGACGAATCCGGCCGCCGCAGCCGCCGCTTCCGGCGCCTGGGCATGCTGGTCGCCATCGCCTGCGCGGTCTACGCCGTCGTCATCGTCGCCACCGTGCTGTCCGGCAACTCCAACGCCCCCTGGCTGCCGGTCCAGGACCCGAAGAAGGACACCCCGGCCGGCCAGGTCGACACCTCGCCGGTGCCCGCCGAGTCGGCGCCGCCCGCCGGCCCCGAAGGCGTCACCCCGGGCGCCTCCCCCTCCGTCAGTGACGGCGTCACGCCCTCCCCGGGCGCCGACGCCACCGCTCCGGACGACGCCGGCAGCACCGAGGAGCCGGGCGCCAGCACCGACCCCGAGCCGACGGCGACCAAGCCGACGACGCGCCCGGGCGCCGACCCGACGCCGGACCCGGACCCCACCGACACGGCTCCCACGCCCGACCCCGAGCCCACCGACACGGACACCGGCGAACCCACGCCCGACCCGACTCCGACCGAGGACCCCGGCGACACCACCGGCACCGGAACCGACACGGTCGCCGCTCCTCCGGCCGACCTCGGCCCGGTCACCCAGGGCCCCGTCGCGGAACCGGCCGCTCCCGCAAGCCCGTACGACCCGTCCCCGGAGTACACCCTCTGATGGCTTCCCGCACCAACCGTCGGGGCGCCGTGCCCCAGGCCCCCGACGGTCCCCGGCGCCGCCGCCTGCCCATGCGCCTGCTCCTGCCCACGCTCGTCCTCGCCGCGCTGATGGCGATGCTGATGCTGCGCGGGTACGTGCACAGCGAGATCCTGGCCGACCACCGCGTCCGCCCCGCCGCCGCCTCCGACCAGGTCCCGGAGCAGATCCTCAAGGGCGGGCCGGTCATCGACGCCCGCAGCGGCCGTACCCAGAGCCTGGACCTGCCGGACCAGCGGCTCGTCCTCACCTTCGACGACGGCCCCGACCCCGAGTGGACGCCCAAGGTCCTGGACGTACTGAAGAAGTACGACGCGCACGCCGTCTTCTTCGTCACCGGCACCATGACCTCGCGCCACCCGGACCTGGTCCGGCGCATGGTCGAGGAGGGCCACGAGGTCGGCCTGCACACCTTCAACCACCCCGACCTGTCCTACCAGTCGAAGAAGCGCATCGACTGGGAGCTGTCGCAGAACCAGCTGGCGATCTCCGGCGCGGCCGGCATCCGCACCTCCCTCTTCCGCCCGCCGTACTCCTCCTTCGCCGCCGCCATGGACAACGAGTCCTGGCCGGTGACCGAGTACATCGGCTCCCGCGGCTACATCACGGTCGTCAACAACAACGACAGCGAGGACTGGCGCAAGCCCGGCGTCGAGGAGATCATCCGCAAGGCCACTCCCAAGGGCCGCGAGGGCGCGATCGTCCTGATGCACGACTCCGGCGGCGACCGCCACCAGACCGTCGAGGCGCTGGACCGCTTCCTGCCGCAGATGCAGGAGCGGGGCTACGAGTTCGACAACCTCACCGAGGCCCTCGACGCCCCCAGCGCGCACAGCCGGGTCACCGGCGTCGACCTGTGGAAGGGCAAGGCGTGGGTCTTCCTGGTCCAGGCCTCCGACAACATCACCGCCGTCCTGGTGGTCGGGCTCGCGATCATCGGGTTCCTGGTCATCAGCCGGTTCGTGCTGATGCTCGTGCTGTCCGCCGCGCACGCCCGCCGGGTGCGCAAGAAGGGCTTCAGCTGGGGCCCGCCGGTGACCGAACCGGTGTCGGTGCTGGTGCCCGCGTACAACGAGGCCAAGTGCATCGAGAACACCGTCCGGTCCCTGATGGCGAGCGAGCATCCCATCGAGATCCTCGTCATCGACGACGGCTCGACCGACGGCACCGCGCGGATCGTGGAGGCGATGGGCCTGCCGAACGTGCGGGTGATCCGCCAGCTCAACGCGGGCAAGCCCGCCGCGCTCAACCGGGGTCTGGCCAACGCCCGGTACGACATCGTCGTGATGATGGACGGCGACACCGTCTTCGAACCGGCCACGGTCCGTGAACTGGTGCAGCCCTTCGGCGACCCGCGCGTGGGCGCCGTCGCGGGCAACGCCAAGGTCGGCAACCGGGACTCCCTCATCGGCGCCTGGCAGCACATCGAGTACGTGATGGGCTTCAACCTGGACCGCCGGATGTACGACATGCTGCGCTGCATGCCGACGATCCCCGGCGCGGTGGGAGCCTTCCGCCGGACGGCGCTCGAACGGGTCGGCGGCATGAGCGAGGACACGCTCGCCGAGGACACCGACATCACCATGGCGATGCACCGGGACGGCTGGCGGGTCGTCTACGCCGAGAAGGCCCGCGCCTGGACCGAGGCACCGGAGACGGTCCAGCAGCTGTGGTCCCAGCGCTACCGCTGGTCCTACGGCACCATGCAGGCGATCTGGAAGCACCGCAGGGCGCTGGTGGAGAGCGGTCCCTCGGGCCGCTTCGGCCGCGTCGGACTGCCGCTGGTCTCCCTGTTCATGGTGCTGGCCCCGCTGCTGGCCCCCCTGATCGACGTCTTCCTCCTGTACGGCCTGATCTTCGGCCCCACCCAGAAGACGATCATCGCCTGGCTGGGCGTCCTCGCCATCCAGGCCGTCTGCGCCGCGTACGCCTTCCGTCTCGACCGGGAACGCATGACCCACCTCATCTCGCTGCCCCTGCAACAGATCCTCTACCGCCAGCTCATGTACGTGGTCCTCCTCCAGTCCTGGATCACCGCCCTCACCGGCGGCCGGCTGCGCTGGCAGAAGCTGCGCCGCACGGGCGTGGTGGAGGCGCCGGGAGGTCCGGTCCCGCGACAGCGGGCGGCCGACGCGAGCGATCGGAGGCCGGTCGGATGACGCAGGGCATACCGCAGCAGTCGTACGGCTACGAGCCGTACGGCATCCCGGAGCAGCAGGCTCCTGCCGCTCCCGAGTACGAGCCCGTACCGGCACCCGCACCCGCACCCGAGCCGAAGAAGCCGGGCCGGGACCGCTACCTGGACCTGCTGCGCTCGATCGCGCTGGTCCGGGTCGTGGTGTACCACCTCTTCGGCTGGGCCTGGCTGACCGTGCTGTTCCCCTCCATGGGCGTGATGTTCGCGCTGGCGGGCTCGCTGATGGCACGGTCGCTGAACCGCCCCGCGTGGGGTGTGATCAAGGGCAGGGTGCGCCGGCTGCTGCCCCCGCTGTGGGCGTTCAGCGCGGTGGTGCTGGCGCTGATGTTCGCGGGCGGCTGGAACCCGACGAAGAACACGGAGGACAGCCCCACCTGGGCTCTCCTGGAGCTGATCAACTACATCGTGCCGATCGGCGCCCCGCCGTTCCCCTGGCACATCGGCTCCAAGACGGGCCTGCTGGAGGACACCTGGGCGGTGCAGGCGGCGGGACCGCTGTGGTACCTGCGCGCCTACCTGTGGTTCGTCGTCGCCTCCCCGCTGCTGCTGTGGGCGTTCCGCCGCGCCCCCTGGCCGACGCTGCTGGCACCGCTGGCGCTGACGGCGGTGGTCGGCACCGGAGTGGTCACGATCCCCGGCGAGACCGGCAACGCGGTCACCGACTTCGCGGTCTACGGCGGCTGCTGGGTGCTGGGCTTCGCCCATCACGAGGGCCTGCTGAAGAAGATCCCGCGCTATGTGGCCGTGTCCGGGTCCTCGCTGCTGATGGCCTTCGGCCTGTGGTGGGCCTCGGGCCACCTGGGCGCCGACGGCTGGGACCTGAACGACATCCCGCTCGCCCAGGCGACCTGGTCCTTCGGCTTCGTGGTGATCCTGCTGATCTACTCCCCGTCCTGGCAGGAGCTGCCCGGACGCCTGGCGAAGTGGGACAGGCTGGTCACCCTCTCCAACAACCGCGCGGTCACGATCTACCTCTGGCACAACATGCTGATCATGGCCACCGTCCCGATCCTGGACCACCTCTACGACCTCCCCTTCATGCAGGGGGAGCGAGCGGTGGCGGCCCTGGACTCGACGTATCTGATCTGGATGTTCTTCCTGGTCTGGCCGCTGATCGGGCTGACGATCGCGGCGGTGGGCTGGATCGAGGACATCGCCGCGAAGCGGCGGCCGCGGCTGTGGCCGAACGGTGTGCGCCGCGGGGGATCCCGCAGGCGCTCCGCCGCGGGATGACCGCTGGACGGCGGCCACGCAGTACGTCCGCGGCTGGAACCCGAACATGAACTCGGCCGCCCGCCGCGCACTCGTCGAGTCCATGGTCGGCGCCCGGGCCGGGGCGAGGCCCGGCGTCGCGCTGCCCGATGTGTCGTTGGCGGCGGCCTTCCGGGGCCTGCCCACCTCCTTCGTCGACGACCTCGGCACCATCCGCGGCACCTGGCGGGACCTCTTCAAGGTCGGCGACAACTTCCGGCCCGCGACGCCTACCGGGCCGCCGGCCCGCGCGGCCTCGCCAGCATGTACGCGGGCCCGGGCATGGTGGACGAGCTGACCCGCATCAAGAACATCGACCCCGCCGACCTGAGCTTCATCGGCACGCCGGACGCCTTCAAGCAGGCCGTCGCCTACAACACGCTCGGCCTCGGCGGCACCGGAACGGGCGCCGCCTCCGACACCAAGAGCTTCGTCGGTCTGTTCGGCGGCGACCCCGAGATCGACGTCACCGGCTCCGACGCGTCGCCGGCCGGAGCGTGAGCCCCGGCATGACCTCCCTGACACCCTGGCGGGAGTGCCGGGTCGACCTCCCCGCCGCGCACAACTGGCTGGTGCTGGACCTGCGCACCGACGACCCCGAGCCCTGGGCGCTCGCCCTCGCCGGACAGCACCTCGGCGACGACGCCGACGACCGGCTGCGTACGGCCTTCGCCGAGGACCTGCTCTGGTACGGGGGCGCGGCCGTACGGCAGGGCGCGCTGTGCGCGGCGGTGCTGGCCCCCCGCGGTGACGCGATCATCGCGAGCTGCACGGTCCGCGAACTGCGGGTCCCGCCGGAGTCCTTGAGCCTGGCGGCCTTCCGCGCGGAGGCGGAGCGGGCGGAGGGGCCGTACTTCGGTGGCGTCCGGGGTCTGTCGGAGGTCGCGCTGCCGCTGGGCCCGGCGCTGCGGATCCACCGGCAGGAGCCCACGGCCCCCGCAGCCGACCGGGGTGTGGTCGTCGAGGGCGTCGCCCACTACGCCCTGCCCACCGAGCACCCCACGGCGCTGGGGTGCCGGCTGCTGTGGACGTCGCCCGGACTCGGCGAGGAACTGGTGAAGGTGGCCGACGAGCCGGCGGACTCAGTCCGGCTTGCGTGAGGTCTTGCGCGAGGCGGGCAGCACATCGCCCAGGCCCAGCTTCTCCCGGGGCACCATCGCGAGCGGCATCCAGCCGAAACCGACGGCGAAGACGGCGACGGTGGTGGTGATGTCCCGGGGGAGGAGATGTCCGAGCTGGGCGACGACGACCGCCACGGCCAGCAGGTAGCCGGCGAAGACCAGCAGCGCCAGGATCTTGCGCGAGGCCGCGCCCGCACCCAGCCGCGGGGTGTCCTGGTCGCCGCGCACCATGCCGAACAGGATCAGCGGCAGCACCAGTCCGGTGATCCCGCCGAGGCCGATGCAGCCGACGGCCACAGCGTGCTCCCCGTCCTCCGGCACCGCGGCGGACAGCGGCGACAGAAGGAGCGCTCCGGCGGCGAACGCCCCGAGCACCGTCGTCGCCAGCACGAGGACCGCCGCCCCGGCGAAGAGGATGTTTCCGGCAAGGGAGCGCTGGGGGCGCTGGGTCTCCGGCCGCTCGGCCCGGGAATCGGCGGACATGGATCCTCCCCTTCCGGTGGGGTCCGCTAGAGGATAGCGGCGCCTGGGCGGGCGGCGGCGTCACGGGAACCTCTCATCCCGCCTCCGTCAAAGGTGAGAGCAACGTTCCTTTCCGGTCACCCGGTGGCACAGGCAGGAAACGCGCCCTCCCTACCTTCGGGATCAGCCACTGGAGTACGACCTGAGCCCGGAGCCCCGTGGAGGCGTCATGACAGCCCCGAGTACTGCCCCCGCCGCGAGCAGGGGAGGCCGCTGGATCGATCACTGGGATCCGGAGGACGAGACCTTCTGGAACGAGAAGGGCGAGAAGATCGCCCGCCGGAACCTGTACTTCTCCGTCCTCTCCGAGCACATCGGCTTCTCGATCTGGACCCTGTGGTCCGTCATGGTCCTCTTCATGGGCCCGGAGTACGGGCTCACTCCGGCGGACAAGTTCACCATCGTGTCCATGGCGACACTGGTCGGCGCCGTCGTCCGGGTCCCGTACACCTTCGCCGTGGCGATCTTCGGCGGGCGGAACTGGACGATCATCTCGGCCGGCATGCTGCTGCTGCCGACGATCGCCGCGTTCAGCGTGATGGAGCCGGGGACGTCCTTCACCACGTTCCTGGTGTGCGCGATGCTCGCCGGCGTCGGCGGTGGCAACTTCGCCTCCAGCATGACCAACATCAACGCCTTCTTCCCCCTGCGCAAGAAGGGCTGGGCGCTCGGCCTGAACGCCGGCGGCGGCAACATCGGCGTGCCCGTCGTGCAGCTCATCGGCCTCGCGGTGATCGGCGCCAGTGGCGGGCCGCGCGTGCTGCTCGGTATCTACATCCCGCTGATCGTCGTGGCCGCGGTCCTCGCCGCGCTCTACATGGACAGCATCTCGTCCGTGAAGAACGACACCGGCGCCGCCAAGGACGCGGTCAAGGAGGGGCACACCTGGATCATGGCATTCCTCTACATCGGGACGTTCGGCTCGTTCATCGGCTACAGCTTCGCCTTCGGCCTCGTCCTGCAGACGCAGTTCGGCCGGACGCCGCTCCAGGCCGCCTACGTCACCTTCATCGGCCCGCTGCTCGGCTCCCTGATCCGGCCCGTCGGCGGCGCCCTGGCCGACCGGTTCGGCGGGGCGAAGATCACGCTGTGGAACTACGTCGCCATGGCGGCCGCCACCTCCGTGATCATCGTGGCCTCGATGCGGGAGTCGCTGCCGCTGTTCACCACCGCGTTCATCGCCCTGTTCGTGCTGAGCGGCCTCGGCAACGGCTCGACCTTCAAGATGATCCCGGGCATCTTCCACGCGAAGGCCCTCGCCAAGGGGCTCACCGGTGAGGAGGCCGCCGCCTACGGCCGCCGCCTGTCCGGCGCCTCCATGGGCCTGATCGGTGCGGTCGGCGCGCTCGGCGGACTCGGCATCAACCTCGCCTTCCGCCAGTCCTTCCTCTCGGTGGGCTCCGGCACCGGCGCCTTCGTCGCCTTCCTCGCCTTCTACGGCGCGTGCTTCGTGGTCACCTGGGCCGTATACCTTCGCCGCCCGGCCGCGCAGCAGCGGGCCACGGCCGCCGCATCCGAGACGAAGCCGCAGCTCAGCTATGCCGAGGTGTGAGACGGGTGTGACGTAACACCGTGGACATCAAGCCGAACCGAGCCTGTCACGCACCATTGACAGCCTCGATCGGCATGCGGGTGTACCCGATATGTGACGACTCGAGTGCGGGACGAGAGTTATGTACGACGAACAGCACAAGCCCGGTCACGGGCAACACGGGCCCCTCGCGGGGTTCACCGTCGGTGTGACCGCCGCGCGTCGGGCCGACGAGCTCGGGGCGCTGCTCCAGCGCCGCGGCGCCGCCGTCCTGCACGCCCCTGCCCTGCGCATCGTGCCGCTCTCCGACGACGGTGAACTCCTCGCCGCCACCAAGGAGATCGTGGACCAGGCGCCGGATGTCGTCGTCGCCACGACCGCGATCGGATTCCGGGGGTGGGTCGAGGCGGCCGACGGCTGGGGGCTCGGCGAGGACCTGCTGGACCGGCTGCGGGGGGTGGAACTGCTGGCGCGCGGGCCGAAGGTGAAGGGCGCGATCCGGGCCGCCGGGCTCACCGAGGACTGGTCGCCGTCGTCCGAGTCCATGGCGGAGGTGCTCGACCGGCTGCTGGAGGAGGGTGTCGACGGGCGGCGGATCGCCGTACAGCTGCACGGGGAGCCGTTGCCCGGGTTCGTCGAGTCGCTGCGGGCCGCGGGCGGGGAGGTGGTCGGGGTGCCGGTGTACCGGTGGATGCCGCCGGAGGACCTCTCTCCGGTGGACCGGTTGCTGGACGCCACGGTGTCGCGCGGTCTCGACGCGCTGACCTTCACCAGTGCGCCGGCGGCGGCGTCGCTGCTGAACCGGGCGGAGGAGCGGGGGCTGTTGGCGGAGGTGCTGGCGGCGTTGAACCACGATGTGCTGCCCGCGTGCGTGGGGCCGGTGACCGCGCTGCCGTTGCAGGCCCGGGGCATCGACACGGTGCAGCCCGAGCGGTTCCGGCTCGGGCCGCTGGTCCAGCTGCTGTGCCAGGAACTGCCCTCCCGGGCACGGGCGTTGCCGGTGGCGGGTCATCGCGTGGAGATCCGGGGGCATGCGGTGCTGGTGGACGGGGCGTTGCGGCCGGTTCCGCCGGCCGGGATGTCGCTGCTGCGGGCGCTGGCTCGGCGGCCGGGGTGGGTGGTGGCGCGGGCGGAACTGCTGCGGGCGCTGCCGGGTACGGGGCGGGATGAGCATGCGGTGGAGACGGCGATGGCTCGGCTCCGGTCGGCTCTCGGCACGCCGAAGTTGATCCAGACGGTGGTGAAGCGGGGGTATCGGCTGGCGCTGGATCCGGCGGCGGATTCCAAGTACGCGGACGTGTAGGTGGGTTGGCCGTCGGTTGTCGGTCGCCTGCGGCGGGGTGGGGGCTGGTCGCGCAGTTCCCCGCGCCCCTATTGGCGGCTCCGCCGCCCCAGGGCTGTGGTCAGGCAGGCTGTGCCTGCCGTCAGCAGTGCTGCTCGTATCGCGTTCCAGGCCACCCACCGGTCCTCGAACTCGGCCCGTAGCGCCGTCGGATCGCCCGGCTTCGCCAAGGCGTCGTTCAGGGGGATGTTCGCCGTCACCGTCACCGCCAGCGCGAGCACGTTCGCGGCCAGGGCCGCCCAGACCCAGCGGTGGCAGGGGGCGCCCCGCAGGTGCCACGCCGCCCAGCCCGTCAGGGCCGGTGCGCCGAAGAAGGCCAGCAGGAACACCGGGTTCTGGATCGCCTCGTTGATGTTCCGCATCACCTCGACGTACACCTCGTCCTCGCTCCGGGCCAGCCCCGGCAGCACCGCGCAGCCGAAGGCGTAGAACGTGCCGGCGAGCAGCCCCGTGGTGAGCGTGGCCGCCGTGAGCGTGGCTGTCCTTGTCGTCATGTGACCAGTCAAGTCACCGGCCCCCGACCCGGACATGGCCCCGACGCGCGGCCGCATAAGCGCGCGTCCACTAGGGGTTCCAGCCGCGTAAGCGGGAAGGCACTGTTAGAGGGAACGGTTCGTCCGGGGCCGGACCCGGGATGACCCCTAGGCGGTGACAGGCACATGGCACTGGGTACGGCCACGGTCCCGTACGAGCTGCGCTTCGACGCGGGACGGATCTGCCTCGATCTCCTCTCCACGACCCACCCGGTGGAACGGCTCGACTCCGTCCCGGTGCTGTGCGCGTGGATCACCGGGTCCGGACTCGTCCCGGCCGGCACCCCGCTCGGGCACGCCGACCCCGCCTGGCTCACCGGCTTCCGCGAACTGCGCGGCCGGGTCGACCAGTTGGTGCGCGGCGCCCTGTCCGCCGAGGTCAGGTCCTGGTCGTCGTACGGCCATGCCCTCGTCCGCGTCAACGACACCGCCCGCACCCCGCCCCCCGCCCCGCGCGCGATCCGTGCCCAGGACGGCACGCTGGTACGGGAGTTGGAGGGCCCGCCGGAGCGGGACGCGCTGCTCGCCGCCGTGGCGCGGGATGCCGTGGAGCTGCTGACGGATCCGCTCGCGCGGGCGGGGCTGCGGCAGTGCGAGGGGGACAACTGCCCGATCGTCTACCTCGACACCTCGCGCGGGCGGCGCAGGCGCTGGTGCAGCAGCGAGGTGTGCGGGAACCGGGAGCGGGTCGCCCGGCACCGGCGGCGGGCGGCACTCGCCCGCGCCTGATGAAGCGTTATGCCCTTTCTGTGACACGGCTGTCGAAGTGATTTCGATTACATGCCTTTTACCTTCGCCAGGCCGTTCGACGACGACTCCCTCGTCCGCCGGTGGCGGAAAGGTGAAGACATCGCGGGGGGAATGTGCCCCGGTGTCCCCTCCGTCATGTCACCCCGCAGAAAACTGTCACCCCACTTTGAACACCCGACGGCCTCGCTGCGTACCCGTGGTGGAGCGACCGACTGGGGGAGCCCAGATGAAACGGGGACACCGGAGGTGGGCGTGCGCAAGGATGCGGCCGTGGCCAAGGAACGTGGATCGAGGGCCCGACATCGCATGTCCCAGCCCTCGGTCGAACCTGACGAGGAGCTGATGCGTGCTCTGTACAGAGAGCACGCCGGACCCCTGCTCGCGTATGTGCTCCGGCTGGTCGCCGGCGACCGGCAGCGCGCCGAGGACGTCGTGCAGGAGACGCTCATCCGTGCCTGGAAGAACGCCGGCCAGCTCAATCGAGCGACCGGATCGGTACGCCCCTGGCTGGTGACGGTCGCCCGGCGCATCGTCATCGACGGCCACCGCAGCCGGCAGGCCCGGCCGCAGGAGGTCGATCCGTCGCCGCTGGAGGTCATCCCCGCGGAGGACGAGATCGACAAGGCGCTGTGGTTGATGACGCTGTCGGACGCGCTCGACGACCTGACCCCGGCCCACCGGGAGGTGCTCGTCGAGACGTACTTCAAGGGACGTACCGTGAACGAGGCGGCCGAGACGCTCGGCATACCCAGCGGCACCGTCCGTTCCCGGGTGTTCTACGCCCTGCGGTCGATGAAGCTGGCACTGGAGGAGCGGGGGGTGACGGCGTGATGAACACCTACGGGGGATACGGAGCAGGGGGTCCGGGTATGACTGGCCCCATGCAGGGATCTTCGGGCGCGAACGAGCACGAGACCGTCGGCGCCTACGCCCTCGGGATCCTCGACGACGCCGAGGCAACCGCTTTCGAGATGCACCTCGCGACCTGCGAGTGGTGCGCCCAGCAGCTCGACGAGCTCGCCGGGATGGAGCCGATGCTGGCCGCGCTCGCGGACCTGCCCGGCGCCGGCACACCCGCCATCGGCGAGTCGCTGTCGGCCAAGCCCAGCCCGCGCCTGGTGCACAACCTGGTCGACGAGGTCGCCGAGCGCCGCGCGCTGACCCGCCGCCGCAGCTTCTACATGGTGGCCGCCGCGGCCGCGCTGATCGTCGGCGGCCCGGTCGCCGCCATCGCCACCACCGGCGACGAGGGCGGCACGTCCACCGAGGCGCACGCCACCAGCCCCGCCAAGGCCGCCTTCGACGTCATGCCGGACCGGGTCTCCGGCCGGGACGCCTCCACCAAGGTCTCCGCGACCGTCGCCATGGAGACGAAGGCCTGGGGCACCCACGCCGTGCTGGAGCTGAAGAACGTCACCGGGCCGGAGAAGTGCTCCCTGATCGCCGTGGGAAAGAACGGCGAACGCGAGACGATCACCTCCTGGTCCGTCCCGAAGTGGGGCTACGGCATCCCGAACGCCCGGACCGAGCAGGCCCGCCAGCCGCTGTACGTGCACGGCGGGGCGGCCTTCACGCCCGAGGAGATCGAGCGCTTCGAGGTGCTGACCTTCGACGGCAAGCGGCTGGTCGAGGTGGACGCGTGAGGCCGCTCCGGGCGGACGCATAGCTTCCAGGGCCCCCCTTCGCGTACGGTTGACGGCTGCCCAGCACGTCAGAAGGGGGCCCGGTGGCCGCACAGGCTCAGCAGGAAACCGCGGTCGGTGCGGTCCCGGATTCGGTCCGGGACCGTGAGATCAGCGTCGAACAGGAACACCTGGACCGGGTGTACCGGCGCCTCGAGGAAAAGATCCATGAGGCCGAGTTCCTCATGCACGACGCGGCCAGGCGCGGCCAGGTCGGCACCCCCGGCGCGCTCGCCGAGCGGGACGCCCAGGTCTTCCGGGCCGGCGTCCACCTCAACCGGCTGAACAACGAGTACGAGGACTTCCTCTTCGGCCGGATCGACCTGCTGCTCGGCAAGGACGGCAAGAAGGGCCCGGACGGCGCCTACACCGCCGTGGAGCCCGCCGACGGCGCGGTCCGCTCCGACAACACCGCCGACATCGCCGAGACCCTGCACATCGGGCGGATCGGGGTCCTCGACACCGACTACGCCCCGCTGGTCATCGACTGGCGGGCGCCCGCCGCCGCCCCCTTCTACCGCTCCACGCCGGTCGACCCCGGCCGGGTCGTCAGGCGCCGGGTCATCCGCTCCAAGGGCCGCCGGGTCCTCGGCGTCGAGGACGACCTGATGAGACCCGAGCTGACGGCGTTCCTGGGCGGCGACGAGCTGCCCGTGATCGGCGACGGCGCCCTGATGGCCGCCCTCGGGCAGGCCCGCACCCACACCATGCGGGACATCGTCGCCTCCATCCAGGCCGAGCAGGACCTGGTCATCCGCGCCCCCGCCGCCTCCGTCACCTACGTCGAGGGCGGCCCGGGGACCGGGAAGACGGCCGTCGCCCTGCACCGCGCCGCCTACCTGCTCTACCAGGACCGGCGCCGGTATGCGGGCGGCATCCTGATCGTCTCGCCGACCCCGCTGCTGGTGGCGTACACCGAGGGCGTGCTCCCCTCGCTGGGCGAGGAGGGCCAGGTCGCGATCCGGTCGATCGGCTCGCTGGTCGACGGCGCCGAGGCCACGCTGTACGACTCCCCGGCCACGGCCCGCGCCAAGGGCTCGTACCGCATGCTCAAGGTGGTGCGGAAGGCCGCGCGCGGAGCGCTGGAGCTGAACGATTCTCCGGACCGGCTCCGCGTGGTCGCCTTCGGCCGCCGCATCGAGCTGGAGGCCGGGGAACTGGCGGAGATCCGCCGCACCGCCCTCGGCGGCACCGCGCCGGTGAACCTGCTGCGCCCGCGCGCCCGCAAGCTCCTGCTGGACGCCCTGTGGTCGCGCTCCGGGAGCGCCGGCCGGCACACCGACCCCGAGCTCGCGGCCGAGCTGCGCTCCTCCTTCGACGAGGACGTGACCGGCGAGGACTCCTTCATCGAGTTCCTCGACGCCTGGTGGCCCGAGCTGACCCCGAGGGCCGTGCTCGCGGCGATGGCCGACGAGAAGCGCCTCGGCCGCTGGGCCCGGCGCGTCCTCAACCCGGGCGAGATCCGCCGGGTCGCCCGCTCCCTGCGCCGGGACGGCTGGTCCGTGCACGACATCGCCCTGCTCGACGAGCTCCAGGCGATCCTCGGCACCTCGGCCCGCCCCAGGAAGCGGCGCGAACTGGACCCGCTCGACCAGCTCACCGGGCTGGAGGAGCTGATGCCGGTCCGCGAGGAGACCCAGCGCGAACGCGCCGAGCGTCTCGCGCAGGAGCGCGTCGAGTACGCCCATGTCATCGTCGACGAGGCCCAGGACCTCACCCCGATGCAGTGGCGCATGGTCGGCCGCCGCGGCCGGCACGCCACCTGGACGGTCGTCGGCGACCCGGCGCAGTCCTCCTGGTCCGACCCGGACGAGGCCGCCGAGGCCCGCGACGAGGCCCTCGGCAGCCGTCCGCGCCGCCGCTTCCGGCTCACCGTGAACTACCGCAACCCCGCGGAGATCGCCGAGCTGGCTGCGAAGGTGCTGGCGCTGGCCATGCCCGGCTCCGAGTCGCCGTCCGCCGTCCGCTCGACGGGGGTCGAGCCGCGGTTCGCCGTCGTGCGGGAGTCGCTCGGCCGGACCGTCCGCGAGGAGGCCGCCCGGCTGCTCGACCGGGTCGACGGCACCGTCGGTGTCGTCGTCGCCATGCAGCGCCGCGAGGAGGCCGCCCGCTGGCTATCCGGACTCGGCGACCGGGTGGTGGCCCTCGGCAGCCTGGAGGCCAAGGGCCTGGAGTACGACGCGACGGTCGTCGTCTCGCCCGCGGAGATCGCCGACGAGTCCCCGGCCGGCCTGCGCGTGCTCTACGTCGCCCTCACCCGCGCGACCCAGCAGCTGACGGTGGTCTCGGGCGAGCGGGACGAGCCGGACGCGACGGGGGTGCCGGACCTTCTGCGGGACTGACTCGCGGGACGGGAATGGTCTTACGGGCCGGGTTTGTTAGCCTGGGTGTGGCACCGGCCCGATCCAAGCCCCCGGGCCCAACCTTCGTCGCTACGAGCGACCACTTGCCGCGAGGCGAGCATGGCGGGTCGGTGTCACTGAACGTTCGAGAGGCCCACGTCCGATGTGACGTGGGCCTCTTTCGTTGCCGTATCGCTGGCTGATCGATTCTCGTATCGTGGAAGATGTTTTCCGAACTCGTCGTCCACCGATGAACAAAAAGTCCGCAATCCAGGGCGGCTACCACGTACTCAGCGGTAGGTGCGACGATCGGACGGCACAACTTCGCGACACGGTGAAAGCAGAGGAAGTCGGCCATGGCAACGGCGCCCAGCGTCTCCTACTCGATGACCATCCGGTTGGAGGTGCCCGCGAGCGGAACGGCCGTCTCGCAGCTCACCACCGCCGTGGAGTCCTCCGGAGGCTCGGTCACCGGCCTCGACGTCACCGCGTCCGGGCACGAGAAGCTCCGTATCGACGTCACCATCGCGGCGTCGTCCACCGCGCACGCCGACGAGATCGTCGAGGAGCTCCGGGGCATCGAGGGCGTCACCCTCGGCAAGGTCTCGGACCGTACGTTCCTGATGCACCTCGGCGGCAAGATCGAGATGCAGTCCAAGCATCCCATCCGCAACCGTGACGACCTGTCCATGGTCTACACGCCGGGTGTGGCCCGGGTCTGCATGGCCATCGCCGAGAACCCCGAGGACGCCCGCCGGCTCACCATCAAGCGCAACTCCGTCGCGGTCGTCACCGACGGCTCCGCGGTGCTCGGCCTCGGCAACATCGGGCCCAAGGCCGCACTGCCGGTCATGGAGGGCAAGGCGGCCCTGTTCAAGCGGTTCGCCGGCATCGACGCCTGGCCGCTCTGCCTGGACACCCAGGACACCGACGCCATCGTCGAGATCGTGAAGGCCATCGCCCCCGGCTTCGCCGGCATCAACCTCGAGGACATCTCGGCGCCCCGCTGCTTCGAGATCGAGGCGCGGCTGCGCGAGGCCCTGGACATCCCCGTCTTCCACGACGACCAGCACGGCACGGCGATCGTGGTGCTCGCGGCGCTCACCAACGCGCTGCGGGTGGCCGCCAAGTCGATCGAGGGCATCCGGGTCGTCATGTCCGGCGCCGGCGCGGCCGGTACGGCCATCCTGAAGCTGCTGCTCGCGGCCGGGGTGAAGAACGCCGTCGTCGCCGACATCCACGGCGTGGTGCACGCGGGCCGCGCGGACCTGGTGGACGCCGCCCCCGACTCGCCGCTGCGCTGGATCGCCGACAACACCAACCCCGAGGGCCTGACCGGCACGCTGAAGGAGGCCGTGCGCGGCGCGGACGTCTTCATCGGCGTCTCGGCGCCGAACGTCCTCGACGGCACCGACGTGGCCGCGATGGCGGAGGGCGCCATCGTGTTCGCGCTCGCGAACCCCGACCCCGAGGTGGACCCGGCAATCGCCCGTCAGACGGCGGCAGTTGTGGCCACCGGCCGCTCCGACTTCCCGAACCAGATCAACAACGTGCTGGTTTTCCCGGGTGTCTTCCGCGGTCTGCTGGACGCGCAGTCCCGTACGGTCAACACCGACATGATGCTCGCGGCCGCGAAGGCGCTGGCGGCCGTGGTGACCGAGGACGAGCTGAACCCGAACTACATCATCCCGAGCGTCTTCAACGACAAGGTCGCGGGCGCGGTGGCGGGCGCGGTGCGGGAAGCGGCGAAGGCGGCCGGGCTCGCGCCGGGCGACCACTCCGGCGGCGTCTGACGACGTGACGATCGCCACGGCAAGTCTTTGTCGCGGCGCGTCGTGGAACCGGCGGCCTGGGGCATCCGTTTATGGTGACGGCCAGGCTCAGGCCCTCTTTTCGTGTGACTCCCAAGGGTGTTCTCACGACTCGGACGGGTGCCGGATTGGCTTTCCCGCCGCAGGTAGGGGCAGGATGCGTCTCTGGGCGCGAGGGTCTGACGACGGACCCGGGTCCGGGGACTGTCCGAGGACCCTGGCAGCATCGGCTTCGCTGTGCCCACTATGCGGCTCCGCCGCGTGGCACGCCTCAACAGCAAGAAGAACACGGGAGTAACAACATGAACCGCAGTGAGCTGGTGGCCGCCCTGGCCGACCGCGCCGAGGTGACCCGCAAGGACGCCGATGCCGTGCTGGCCGCGTTCGCCGAGACCGTCGGCGAGATCGTCGCCAAGGGCGACGAGAAGGTCACCATCCCCGGCTTCCTGACTTTCGAGCGCACCCACCGTGCCGCTCGCACCGCCCGCAACCCGCAGACCGGTGACCCGATCCAGATCCCGGCCGGCTACAGCGTGAAGGTCTCCGCGGGCTCGAAGCTCAAGGAAGCCGCCAAGGGCAAGTAAGGGCGCCTGTTCGCCGTGGCGGCTCGGCGCCGTGGGCGACTGCGGGCCCGTTGTGGTTCCTCGCGCAGTTCCCCGCGCCCCTGACCGGCGTGCAGTGAACGCGTATGGGGCGGTCACCCTGAACAGGGTGACCGCCCCATCGGCGTTCGTACGACGGGCCCCGGCTACCCGAGCGCCTTGCCCGGCAGCTCCACCTTCGCGCCCAGTTCCACGAGCTTCTCCATGAAGTTCTCGTAGCCGCGGTTGATGAGTTCGATGCCGTGGACTCGGGACGTGCCCTGGGCGGCGAGGGCTGCGATGAGGTAGGAGAAGCCGCCGCGGAGGTCGGGGATGACCAGGTCGGCGCCCTGGAGCTTCGTGGGGCCGGACACGACCGCGGAGTGCAGGAAGTTGCGCTGGCCGAAGCGGCAGTCGGAGCCGCCGAGGCACTCGCGGTAGAGCTGGATGTGGGCGCCCATCTGGTTGAGCGCGGAGGTGAAGCCGAGGCGGGACTCGTAGACCGTCTCGTGGACGATCGACAGGCCCGTCGCCTGGGTGAGGGCCACCACCAGCGGCTGCTGCCAGTCCGTCTGGAAGCCGGGGTGCACGTCCGTCTCCAGCGCGATGGACTTCAACTGGCCACCGGGGTGCCAGAACCGGATGCCCTCGTCGTCGATCTGGAAGGCGCCGCCCACCTTGCGGTAGGTGTTCAGGAACGTCATCATCGAGCGCTGCTGGGCGCCCCGGACGTAGATGTTGCCCTCGGTCGCCAGCGCCGCGGACGCCCAGGAGGCCGCCTCCAGCCGGTCCGGCAGCGCGCGGTGGGTGTAGCCGCCGAGCTTGTCCACACCGGTGACGCGGATCGTGCGGTCGGTGTCCATCGCGATGATGGCGCCCATCTTCTGCAGGACGCAGATCAGGTCCTCGATCTCCGGCTCGACGGCCGCGTTCGAGAGCTCGGTGACGCCCTCCGCGAGGACGGCCGTCAGCAGCACCTGCTCGGTCGCGCCCACCGACGGGTACGGCAGCCGGATCTTCGTGCCGCGCAGCCGCTGCGGAGCCTCCAGGAACTGGCCGTCGGCCCGCTTCTCGATGGTCGCCCCGAACTGCCGCAGCACCTCGAAGTGGAAGTCGATGGGCCGGCCGCCGATGTCGCAGCCGCCGAGACCGGGGATGAACGCGTGCCCGAGGCGGTGCAGGAGCGGGCCGCAGAAGAGGATCGGGATGCGCGAGGAGCCCGCGTGGGCATCGATGTCAGCGACGTTCGCGCTCTCCACGTGCGAGGGGTCCATCACCAGTTCGCCGGGCTCCTCGCCCGGACGGACCGTCACCCCGTGCAGTTGCAGCAGCCCGCGTACGACTCGCACGTCGCGGATGTCCGGAACGTTGCGCAGCCGGCTTGGCTCACTGCCCAGCAGGGCGGCGACCATCGCCTTCGGCACGAGGTTCTTCGCGCCGCGGACACGGATCTCGCCCTCCAGCGGGGTTCCGCCGTGGACAAGCAGGACATCGTCGTTGACGGTCATGTATCTCGCGTTCCGATGAGTGGGGCAGGGGCCGAGGAAACAGGGTAATCGCCGTGGGCCCCCCTTCTGTAAGCCCGCGTACGGCCCGGATACGTCATAGCTGTGTCACAACACGAACGGTTCGCCGCCGGGCACGAGCGGTCACCGGGCGCCGGTGCGCGCCGGGGGCGCTCGATCCGTCGCTGAGCTGCGTTCACTCCCTTACCCGCATTGCCTCCCCACGCGAAGCGAAGATGCGGGATCATGTCTGGCATGACCGAGGTGTCCTCGCTCACAGGGCGGCTGCTCGTGGCCACGCCCGCCCTGGCGGACCCGAACTTCGACCGCGCGGTGGTGCTGCTCCTCGACCACGACGAGGAGGGCTCCCTCGGCGTCGTCCTCAACCGTCCGACCCCGGTGGACGTGGGCGACATCCTGGAGGGCTGGGGCGACCTGGCCGGCGAACCCGGCGTCGTCTTCCAGGGCGGCCCGGTCTCCCTCGACTCCGCCCTCGGCGTCGCCGTCATCCCCGGCGGGGCGAGCGGCGAGAGCGCGCCGCTGGGCTGGCGCCGGGTGCACGGCGCGATCGGGCTCGTGGACCTGGAGGCCCCGCCCGAGCTGCTCGCCTCGGCCCTCGGCTCGCTGCGGATCTTCGCCGGGTACGCCGGCTGGGGGCCCGGTCAGCTGGAGGACGAGCTGGTGGAGGGCGCCTGGTACGTCGTGGAGTCGGAGCCCGGTGACGTGTCGTCCCCGGCGCCGGAGCGGCTCTGGCGCGAGGTCCTGCGCCGCCAGCGCAACGAACTCGCGATGGTGGCCACGTATCCGGACGACCCTTCGCTCAACTGACGCATGTGAGCTTCAGTACTCTTGGTTGTTATGAGCACTCTTGAGCCTGAGACCCAGCCGCAGCCGCAGCGCGGGACTGGTACGGGGACCCTCGTAGAGCCGACGCCGCAGGTGTCCCACGGCGACGGTGACCACGAGCGCTTCGCCCACTACGTCCAGAAGGACAAGATCATGGCGAGCGCCCTCGACGGGACCCCCGTCGTGGCGCTGTGCGGCAAGGTCTGGGTGCCCGGCCGCGACCCGAAGAAGTACCCCGTGTGCCCCATGTGCAAGGAGATCTACGAGTCCATGGGCGCCGGCGGCGACGACAAGGGCAAGGGCAAGGGCGGCGACAAGAAGTAGACCGCCCGTCGTCCGGCCCTGCGGTCGTCCGACGTTCGAAGGCCCCCGGGGCGCGCTGAGGCGCGTCACGGGGGCCTTCGCGTTGTCACGAAGTGGTTGAGACCTCTTGTGGAGCTGTTCGGGTAGTCCCTAACCTCCGGGTGTTGTTGTGCAGAGCAAAACAGTCATTGCATATGTTGCAACACCCCGGAGGTTGCTCCATGAAGCTCCCCGCCCGTCTGGCCGTGCTCCTCGCCGTCATGGCCGCCACCGCCTGCGCTCCCCAGACGTCCGGCAACTCCTCCTCCGACAAGGACGAGCAGACCGGCACGCTCCGGGTCTGGCTCTTCCAGGAGGTCGGCAACAAGCCGAAGGAGAAGGTCGTCGACTCCGTCCTCGCCGCCTTCGAGAAGGCCCACGAGGGCACCGACGTCACCGTCGAGTACATCCCCGTCGAGACCCGCGCCCAGCGCATCAAGGCCGCCTTCAACGACCCCGCCAGCGCGCCCGACGTCATCGAGTACGGCAACACCGACACCGCCGGCTATGTACGGGACGGCGGACTCCTCGACGTCACCCGGGAGTTCGGCGCCTGGACGGAGGCCGAGGACACCGACCCCACGGCGAGACAGTCGGTCACCGTGGACGGCAAGGTGTACGGCGCGCCCTTCTTCGTCGGCGTACGGGCGCTGTACTACCGCACGGACGTCTTCGACAGGCTCGGGCTCGACGTACCGCGGACCCAGGCCGAACTGGCCTCCACCGCGAAGGAGATCCGGGCCGCCGAGCCCGGCATGTACGGGCTCGCGGTCGGCGGCGCCTACACCTACGGCGCCATGCCGTTCGTCTGGGCCCACGGCGGCGAACTCGCCACGGGCAAGGGCGGCTCGTACGCCTCCGCCATCGACAGCCCGGCCGCGCGGAAGGGCATCACGGCGTACACGTCCCTCTTCGGCGACGACAACTGCCCCGCCTCGACCTGCGCCGGCATGGGCGGCAACGACACGGTGACCGCGTTCGCCTCCGGCAAGGCGGGGATGGCGATCGGCGGGGACTTCAGCCATGCGGCCGTGGAGGCGGGGAAGGTCAAGGGCAAGTACGCGGTCGTGCCGCTGCCGGGAGTGGAGGCGGGCTCCATCGCTCCCGCCTTCGCGGGCGGCAACAACATCGGCGTACTGAAGAGCACCGCGCACCGCACCCTCGCGGTCGACCTGATGAAGCGGCTCGCGTCCAAGCGGACGCAGGCGGCCATGTTCGACGCGATGGGCTTCCTGCCGACCTTCTCCGACGTACGGCAGCGGGCGGCGGCGAAGGAGCCGTTCGTGAAGCCGTTCGTCGAGACCCTGGGCGCCGGCGCGAAGTTCGTCCCGGCGTCGCCGGCGTGGTCGCAGATCGACTCCTCGCTCGTCCTGCCGACGATGTTCCAGGAGATCGTGAGCGGCAAGAAGTCGGTGGCCGAGGCCTCGGCGGACGCGGCGGCGAAGATGAACGACGCGTTCGGTTCCGTCGGGTGACCTCCGTGACCCACCGCACCACCTGGACGCCCTGGCTCTACCTCGCCCCCGCGCTCGTCGTCCTCGGCGGCCTGCTCG
The DNA here is from genome assembly GCF_053592135.1 of Streptomyces sp. NPDC002784. Taxonomy (NCBI): domain Bacteria; kingdom Bacillati; phylum Actinomycetota; class Actinomycetes; order Kitasatosporales; family Streptomycetaceae; genus Streptomyces; species Streptomyces sp. NPDC002784. The sequence continues at coordinate 83,893 of NZ_JBSFVD010000007.1, forward strand.
CCTACCCCATCTACCAGCTCGGGCTCATCTCCCTCTTCCACTACACCCAGGCCCAGGTCAGCGGGGGAGAGCCGACCACCTTCGAAGGGTTCGGGAACTACGCCGAGCTGTTCGGGGACTCCCAGTTCTGGGAGGTGCTGCTGGCGACCGTGGTGTTCGCCGCGGCGTGCGTCGTGTCGACGCTCGCCGCCGGGTGCGCGCTGGCGGTCCTGCTCACCCGGGTGCGTGCCGTGCCCCGGCTCGCCCTGATGCTCGCGGCGCTGGGGGCCTGGGCCACCCCCGCCGTCACCGGCTCCACGGTCTGGCTGTTCCTCTTCGACGCCGAATCCGGCCCGGTGAACCGGCTGTTGGGCCTCGGCGACCACTCGTGGACGTACGGGCGGTACAGCGCCTTCCTCCTGGTCCTGCTCGAAGTGGTCTGGTGCTCCTTCCCGTTCGTGATGGTCACGGTCTACGCCGGCATCCGCGCCGTACCGGCCGAAGTGCTGGAGGCCGCCGCCCTGGACGGCGCCTCGCAGTGGCGGATCTGGCGGTCCGTGCTCACACCGATCCTGCGCCCGATCCTGGTCGTCGTCACCATCCAGTCGGTCATCTGGGACTTCAAGGTCTTCACGCAGATCTACGTCATGACCAACGGCGGCGGCATCGCGGGCCAGAACCTGGTGCTCAACGTGTACGCGTACCAGCAGGCGTTCGCGTCCTCGCAGTACGGCCTCGGCTCGGCGATCGGGGTCGTGATGCTGCTGATCCTGCTCGCCGTGACCCTGGGGTACCTGCGGCTGCTGCGCCGGCAGGGGGAGGAGCTGTGAAACTTCTTCGGGGCCTTGTGGCCCGGCCGTGGCGGTTCGCCGCGGAAGCGACCGCCCTGCTGGTCGCGACGGTCGTCGCCTTCCCGCTGTACTGGATGGTGCTCAGCGCCTTCAAGCCGGCCGGCGAGATCGAGTCGACCGAGGCGCGGCCCTGGACGACGGCCCCCTCGCTGGATTCCTTCCGGCGCGTGTTCGAACAGCAGGAATTCGGCCGCTACTTCCTCAACAGCCTTGTCGTGGCGGGGACCGTGGTGATCGCCTCGGCGCTGATCGCGTTTCTCGCGGCGACCGCCGTGACCCGATTCCGGTTCCGCTTCCGGACCACCTTGCTGATCATGTTTCTGGTGGCCCAGACGGTGCCCGTGGAGGCCCTCACCATCCCGTTGTTCTTCCTCATGCGGGACGCCGGTCAGCTGAACACGCTGGGCTCGCTGATCCTGCCGCACATCGCCTTCTCGCTGCCGTTCGCGATCTGGATGCTGCGGGGTTTCGTGAAAGCGGTCCCGGAGTCCCTGGAGGAGGCCGCGTACCTCGACGGGGCGAGCCGGGCGCGCTTTCTGTGGCAGATCCTTTTCCCGCTCGTACTGCCGGGGCTGGTGGCCACGAGCGTGTTTTCCTTCATCTCGGCCTGGAACGACTTCCTGTTCGCCAAGTCGTTCATCATCAGCGACACCTCGCAGTCCACGCTGCCGATGGCCCTGCTGGTCTTCTACAAGCCGGACGAGCCGGACTGGGGCGGCGTGATGGCCGCGTCGACGGTGATGACGATTCCGGTGCTGGTGTTCTTCGTACTCGTACAGCGACGGCTGGTCTCGGGGCTGGGCGGAGCGGTAAAGGACTGACGTGACTGAACTGATTCCGGTGCCGGGTCGGGTGACCGCCTGTGGTGCGCACTTCTACGAGTTGGGCCCGGCGACGAGGATGTCCGCGGGCGAAGGCACGGAACGGACGGAACGCTGGCTGCGCGCCACGCTGGGCGCGGCCTGCGGCCTGCCGCTGGCACCCGGGAAGGCCGACGAGGACGACGTCATCCGCCTGTCCATCCACCCGATGGTCACCAAGGACCTCGGGGAGGAGGGCTACCGCGTCGACGTCATGCCCCAGGGGGTGCACGTGGTGGGCGGCGGCCCCGCAGGTCTCTTCTGGGGTGCCCAGACGCTACGGCAGTTGCTCGGCCCGGACGCCTTCCGGCGCGCCCCGCTGCCCGGACGCCAATGGAAGGTGCCCCTGATCCACGTCCAGGACTCCCCCCGCTTCCGCTGGCGCGGCCTCATGCTCGACGTGGCCCGGCACTTCATGCCCAAGGACGGGGTCCTGCGCTACCTCGACCTGATGGCCGCGCACAAACTCAACGTCCTCCACTTCCACTTGACCGACGACCAGGGCTGGCGCGTCGAGATCAGGAAGTACCCCCGGCTCACCGAGACCGGCTCCTGGCGGGCCCGTACGAAATTCGGCCACCGCGCCTCACCGCTGTGGGAGGAGAAGCCGCACGGCGGCTACTACACCCAGGACGACATCCGCGAGATCGTCGCCTACGCCGCCGAGCGGCATATCACCGTCGTCCCCGAAATCGACGTGCCCGGCCACTCGCAGGCCGCCATCGCCGCGTATCCGGAACTCGGCAACACCGACGTCATCGACACCACCTCCCTGACGGTCTGGGACACCTGGGGAATCACCGCCAACGTACTCGCCCCCAGTGACAACACCCTGCGCTTCTACGAGGGGGTGTTCGAGGAACTCCTGGAGCTGTTCCCCTCGCAGTTCATCCATGCCGGCGGCGACGAATGCCTGAAGGACCAGTGGCGGCGGTCACCGGCCGCGCAGGCCCGTATCGCGGAACTCGGACTCGGCGGCGAGGACGGCCTCCAGGCGTGGTTCATCGGGCACTTCGACACCTGGCTCTCCGCGCGCGGGCGCAGACTCATCGGCTGGGACGAGATCCTGGAAGGGGGTCTCGCCAAGGGCGCCGCCGTCTCGTCGTGGCGCGGTTACCAGGGCGGAATCGCCGCCGCGCGCGCGGGACACGACGTCGTCATGTGCCCGGAGCAGTACGTGTACTTGGACCACCGCCAGGACGCGGGCGAGGACGAGCCGGTGCCCATCGGCTACGTCCGCACCCTGGAGGACGTCTACCGGTTCGAGCCCGTTCCGGACGCCCTGACCGAGCAGGAGGCCCGGCATGTGCTCGGGACGCAGGCCAATGTGTGGACCGAGGTGATGGAGGACCCCGCGCGCGTGGACTACCAGGCGTTTCCCCGGCTCGCGGCCTTCGCCGAGGTGGCGTGGAGCCGCCTGCCCGCCCCGGGCGAGCGGGACTTCGCCGACTTCGAGCGGCGGATGACGGCCCATTACGCCCGCCTCGACGCCCTGGGTGTCGCCTACCGCCCGCCCACCGGGCCGCGTCCGTGGCAGCGGCGTCCCGGAGTGCTCGGCCGCCCGCTCGACGGGCCGCCCCCGGACAAGTAGGGGAGAAACCGCGGCAGGGTCACCGAAGAGAGGCAATTCGCGCGCACCGGAGATGCCGGAAGAAACCGGACCATCTCCCCGGTGAAGTGGGCGAATGCCTCCTAGCGGACCCCCGCGTTCGGGCCCCGCGAAGATGTGCCAGAGTTGCCACGTCCGCCCTGTCAGCACGTACCGTACGGCAGCAACAGGTGGGACCAGGTGGGGCAGCGGGAAGGGGCAGCCGGTTTGACCACGCACGCACCGCAGGCGGGGCAGGCCGTCACGCTGCCCACGACACTGGACGAGGCCGTGGCGGCGCTCGCCGCCATGCCGGCCGCCGTCCCCGTGGCCGGCGGCACCGATCTGATGACCTCGGTCAACTCCGGGCAGCTCAGACCCGCCGCGCTGGTCGGCCTCGGCAAGATCAGCGAGATCCGCGGCTGGCAGTACCAGGACGGCCACGCCCTGCTCGGCGCCGGCCTCACCCACGCCCGCATCGGCCGCCCCGACTTCGCCGCCCTCATCCCGGCGCTCGCCGCGTCCGCGCGCGCCGCGGGCCCGCCGCAGATCCGCAACGCCGGCACCCTGGGCGGCAACATCGCCACCGCCGCCCCCACCGGCGACGCGCTGCCGGTGCTGGCCGCCCTGGAGGCGACGCTGATCATCGCCGGTCCGGGCGGGGCCCGCCGGGAGATCCCGGTGTCGCATCTGCTGGCCGGCATGGAGATGCTGCGGGCCGGCGAACTCATCGGCTACGTGCGCGTGCCGCTGCTGCACGCCCCCCAGGTCTTCCTCAAGGCGACCGGCCGCACCGGACCCGGGCGCGCCCTGGCCTCCGTGGCCCTGGTCCTCGACCCCGCCCGGCGGGGTGTGCGGTGCGCCGTGGGCGCCATAGCGCCGATGCCGCTGCGGCCCCTGGAGGCCGAGCAGTGGGTCGCGCAGCTGATCGACTGGGATAACGACCGCGCGATCGTGCCGGAGGCGCTGGCCGCCTTCGGCGAGTACGTCGCCGCGGCCTGCATCCCCGAACCGGGCCCGGCCGAGGACGGCTCCGTGGAGCCGCTGCCGCCCGCCGTACTGCACCTGCGGCGCACCGTCGCCGCGCTGGCCCGACGAGCACTGGGGAGGGCGCTGTCGTGACCGACGAACGGCACGGAGAGGGCGCCCCGCAGGGCGCGGGCCGCTGGGACCCGCTGCCGCAGGGCGACTACGACGACGGGGCCACCGCCTTCGTGGAGCTGCCCGAGGGCGGCGTCGACGCCCTGCCGGCCTCCGCCGACAGTCCGCTGGCCGCCCCCGGCCACGGCTATGTGCCGCCGCCCATCACGGTCACGCCCGCCACCACCGCGGGCACCGACCCCGCGGCCACCGGGAGCTGGACGATGCCCCCGGGCGGCGTCCAGTGGCCCGACGCGAACGCGGGCACCGAGGAGGCCGAGAACGACCGGTTCACGTACAACCCCGGCGCCACCGGGCAGTGGACCTTCGAGGACGCCCCGGCCGCCGGGAGCGCGCCCGGCCATGACGTCACCGGCCAGTGGTCGATCCCCGTCGCGGGCGGCGACCTTCCGGACGAATCGGGCGAGTTCACCACCTCCGCCCTGGTCGAGCAGTGGGGCGGCACCCCGCCGGCCACCCTCCCCGGCGGCGCCGCCGCGCCCTGGGCGACCCAGGCGATCGGCGAGCCGTGGGGACCGCGCCCGCCCGAACCGGCCGAGCACACCGCCGAGCCGCACGCCCCGCACCCGCACGTGCCCGCCGACGCCGAGACGGCCGAACCCGAACAGCCCGCGCCCGACGCCCCCGAGGAGTCTCAGCGGGCCTCACAGGACGCTCCAGAGGCCCGTGAGGCCGACGGGGCCGACGAGGAGGCCCAGGAGGCCGGGGAAGCCGGGAACGCCGCCGAGAGCGCCGTAGAGGCGTCCGAGTCCTCGCTGCCCGGTGAGGAACACCCCCTCGCCTCCTACGTCCTGCGGGTCAACGGCGCCGACCGGCCCGTCACCGACGCCTGGATCGGCGAGTCGCTGCTGTACGTGCTGCGGGAGCGGCTCGGGCTCGCGGGCGCCAAGGACGGCTGCTCGCAAGGCGAGTGCGGGGCCTGCAACGTCCAGGTCGACGGTCGGCTCGTCGCCTCCTGCCTGGTGCCCGCCGTGACCGCCGCCGGCAGCGAGGTCCGCACCGTCGAAGGGCTCGCCGCCGACGGGCAGCCCTCCGACGTGCAGCGCGCGCTCGCCCGGTGCGGCGCCGTGCAGTGCGGCTTCTGCGTGCCCGGCATGGCGATGACCGTGCACGACCTGCTGGAGGGCAACCCCGCCCCGACCGAACTGGAGACCCGCCAGGCGCTCTGCGGCAACCTGTGCCGCTGCTCCGGCTACCGGGGCGTCGTCGACGCGGTCAAGGAGGTCGTCGCCGAACGCGAGGCGCACAGCGCCGGCGACGGCGACTCCGACGAGGCACGCATCCCGCACCAGGCGGGCCCCGGGGGCGGCGGGGTGCATCCGTCGGCCTTCGAGCCCCGCTCGGCACCGCATGACCAGGCGTACGGACAGGACGGAGGCCAGGCGTGAGCAACGAAGCCGCCACCGCGCCCACCCCCGCGGAGACAGCCCCCGCCCCCGAACCGATCCCGCACGGCCTCGGCGCCTCCCTGCCGGCCGCCGACGCCCGGGCCAAGACCGAGGGCACCTTCCCCTACGCGGCCGACCTGTGGGCCGAGGGCCTGCTGTGGGCGGCCGTGCTGCGCTCCCCGCACGCGCACGCGCGCATCCTGTCGATCGACACCACCCACGCGCGCGAGATGCCCGGCGTGCACGCCGTCGTCACCCACGAGGACGTCCCAGGCACCCCGGTGCACGGCCGCGGCAAGGCCGACCGCCCGGTCTTCGCCTCCGAGGTGGTACGCCACCACGGCGAGCCCATCGCCGCCGTCGCCGCCGACCACCCCGACACCGCGCGCATGGCCGCGGCGGCCGTCATCGTCGAGTACGAAGTGCTCGACCCGGTCACCGACCCCGAGCACGCCTTCGAGGCCGAACCGCTGCACCCCGACGGCAACCTGATCCGGCACATCCCGCTGCGCCACGGCGACCCCGACGCGGCCGGCGAGATCGTCGTCGAGGGCCTCTACCGCATCGGCCGCCAGGACCCGGCGCCCATCGGCGCCGAGGCGGGCCTCGCGGTGCCCCGCCCCGACGGCGGCGTGGAGCTGTACCTGGCCTCCACCGACCCGCACACCGACCGCGACACCGCCGCCGCCTGCTACGGACTGGCGCCGGAGCAGGTCAAGGTCGTGGTCACCGGCGTCCCCGGCGCCACCGCCGACCGCGAGGACCAGGGCTTCCAGCTCCCGCTCGGCCTGCTGGCGCTGCGCACCGGCTGCCCGGTGAAGCTGACCGCCACCCGCGAGGAGTCCTTCCTCGGCCACGTCCACCGGCATCCCACGCTGCTCAGATACCGCCATCACGCGGACGCCGAGGGCACGCTGGTGAAGGTCGAGGCGCAGATCCTGCTGGACGCGGGCGCGTACGCGGACACCTCCTCGGAGGCGCTCGCGGCCGCGGTGGCCTTCGCCTGCGGGCCCTACGTCGTCCCCAACGCCTTCATCGAGGGCTGGGCGGTACGCACCAACAACCCGCCCTCCGGCCACGTCCGCGGCGAGGGCGCCATGCAGGTGGCCGCCGCCTACGAGGCGCAGATGGACAAGCTGGCCAAGAAGCTCGGCGTCGACCCGGCCGAGCTGCGCCTGCGCAACGCCCTCGCCACCGGCGACGTCCTGCCCACCGGCCAGACGGTGACCTGCCCCGCGCCGGTCGCCGAACTCCTCCAGGCGGTACGCGACTTCCCGCTTCCCCCGCTGCCCAAGGACACCCCCGAGGACGAGTGGCTGCTGCCCGGCGGACCCGAGGGCGCCGGTGAACCGGGCGCGGTGCGCCGGGGCGTGGGCTACGGGCTCGGCATGGTGCACATGCTGGGCGCGGAGGGCGCCGACGAGGTCTCCACGGCCACGGTCAAGGTCCACGACGGGGTCGCCACGGTGCTGTGCGCGGCGGTCGAGACCGGGCAGGGCTTCACCACGCTGGCCCGGCAGATCGTCCAGGACACCCTCGGCATCGACGAGGTCCATGTGGCCCCGGTCGACACCGACCAGCCCCCGGCGGGCGCGGGCTGCCGCGGACGCCACACCTGGGTGTCGGGCGGCGCGGTGGAGCGCGCGGCGAAGATGGTCCGCACCCAGCTGCTGCAGCCCCTGGCGCACAAGTTCGGCATGTCCACCGAGCTGCTCCAGATCACCGACGGCAAGATCACCTCGTACGACGGTGTCCTGTCGACCACCGTGGCCGAGGCGATGGACGGCAAGGAGCTGTGGGCGACCGCGCAGTGCCGTCCGCATCCCACCGAGCCGCTGGACGAGTCGGGGCAGGGCGACGCCTTCGTGGGCATGGCGTTCTGCGCGATCCGCGCGGTCGTGGACGTCGACATCGAACTCGGGTCGGTGCGCGTGGTGGAGCTGGCGCTCGCCCAGGACGTCGGCCGGATCCTCAACCCGGCCCAGCTGGTGGCCCGGATCGAGGCGGGCGTCACGCAGGGCGTCGGGATCGCGCTCACGGAGAACCTGCGCACCGCCCGCGGCTCGATCCGGCACCCGGACCTGACGGGGTACGCCCTGCCGACGGCCCTGGACGCGCCGGACATCAAGATCGTGAAGCTGGTGGAGGAACGGGACGTGGTGGCGCCGTTCGGCGCGAAGGCGGTCAGCGCGGTGCCGGTGGTCGCGTCGCCCGCGGCCATCGCCTCGGCCGTGCGCGCCGCGACGGGCCGCCCCGTGAACCGGCTGCCGATCCGCCCCCAGGCGGCGGTGGTGACGGGCGGCGTGTGAGCCGCCGGGCGGGCGTTGTCAGTGGTGCGGCGTAGTGTTCCGAGGTGTTGGGACACGTACGGGGGGACACCATGAACGCGACGATCACCAGGCCGGATCCGCTGCTGCTGGGCGGGCGTCTGATCAGCACCCTGGCACTGGTCGCGGGCCCGGAGCCGGCCGGGCGGACGGCTTCCGGACTCGCGGTCTCGGTCCCGCCGCGGCTGCTCGCCGAGGAGTTCGGCCGGGCCGGGGTGATGCGCTTCGAGGACGTCGACTTCCCGGCGGCGCTCACCCATGAACCGACCCGCCGCTTCCTGCGCGAGACGGGCCTGCCGGAGGAACACGCCCTGTTCCGCCTGGACCCGGACTCGGTGCTGCCGACCCTGACGGAGGCCCACGCGCACGAGCCCGCCCCGGACCTCCCCGCGGAAGCGGACCGCCTGATACTCCTCGGCCACCTCGACCACCCCCACCGCCTCCTCCTGGACGGCGACTCCGGCACCCTCCTGCTCTGGACACCCGCCGAGATCCCCCACCCCCTCGACGCGGACATCTCCACCCTCGCCTTCACCCTCTGGCTGCTGCACGGGGCAGGAGCCGGGGGTCGTACGACCAAGGTCTGAGGGGCGGGGGACTTCCGGCAGGGGGCAGGGGCGGGCCGGGGCCGCACACTGGCGGGCATGGCCGCCCTTGATCCGCGTGACACCGATGTCCTGAAGACATCCGAAGATTCCGAAGCAGCCGACACCGTGCTGAGCCGGTCCTACCGGTCGCTCAGCATCGGGATCGTGTCCGTGGTGCTGCTGATCGCGTTCGAGGCGACGGCGGTGGGGACGGCCATGCCGGTCGCGGCCCGGGAGCTGGACGGCGTGGCGGTGTACGCGTTCGCCTTCTCCGGGTTCTTCACCACCTCCCTGTTCGGGATGGTGCTGGCCGGGCAGTGGGCGGACCGGCGGGGGCCGCTGGGGCCGGTGACCGCCGGGATCGGGGCGCTCGCCGCCGGGTTGCTGCTGGCCGGGACGGCCACCGCGATGTGGGCGTTCGTGCTCGGGCGGGCCGTGCAGGGGCTCGGTGGCGGGCTGGTCATCGTCGGGCTGTACGTGGTGATCGGCCGGGCCTATCCCGACCGGCTGCGGCCCGCCATCGTGGCCGCCTTCGCGGCGAGCTGGGTCGTGCCGTCGATCGTCGGGCCGCTGGCCTCCGGCGTGGTGACCGAGCAGCTCGGGTGGCGGTGGGTGTTCCTCGGCATCCCGGTGCTCGTCGTGTTCCCGCTCGCCCTCGCCCTGCCGCAGATAAGGCGCCGGGCCTCGGGGCCGGTGCCCGGCGTGGACCCCGCCTTCGACCGCCGCCGCATCCGGCTCGCCCTCCAGATCGCCCTTGGCGCGGGCCTCCTCCAGTACGCCGCCCAGGATCTGCGCCCGCTCTCCGCGCTGCCCGGCCTGGTGGGCGCCGCGCTGCTCGTCCCGGCCGTCCTGGGCCTCCTCCCGCGCGGCACCTACCGCGCCGCCCGGGGCCTGCCGGCCGTGGTGCTGTTGCGCGGGGTCGCCTCGGGCTCCTTCATCGCCGCCGAGTCGTTCGTACCGCTGATGCTGGTCACCCAGCGAGGGCTCTCCCCGACCCTGGCCGGGTTCTCCCTCGCGGCCGGCGGCGGGACCTGGGCGGCGGGCTCCTGGGTGCAGTCCCGGCCGCGCCTGGAGCCGTACCGGGAGCGGCTGACCACGTTCGGGATGGTGCTGGTGGCGCTTGCCATCGCCGCCGCGCCGAGCGTGCTGATCGACGCCGTGCCCGTGTGGACCCTGGCCGTCGTCTGGGCCTTCGGCTGCTTCGGGATGGGCCTGGTGATCTCCTCCGCCAGCGTGCTGCTGCTGCAGCTCTCCGCGCCCGAGGAGGCCGGCACCAACTCCGCCTCCCTGCAGATCTCCGACGCCCTGTCCAACGTCGTCCTGCTCTCCGTGGGCGGCGCCGCCTTCGCCGCCCTCGGCGGCGGCACGGCGGGCCATACGGTCGCCGCGGCCTCCGGTTCGCACCCGGCGGCCTTCGCCGCGGTGTTCCTGCCGATGGCGGCGGTGGCGCTGGCGGGAGTGTGGGTGACGACTCGGCTGGGCGGCGGCGTGAGCCGTATATCCGTCGTGGCGGAGTGATCCCGTCATGCACCGGCTGAGACTTCGCCTCCCGGCCACCCTCCGCCACCAGCTCGACGACCTCGCCGACGCCACCGGCCGTCGCCCGGAGGACATCGCGCCGGACGCCGTGGCGCAGTGGGTGGCGCAGGATGCCTCGCCGGTGGGCGCCGCCGAGGCCGCCGCGCTCCCGCACGCCCTCGCCACGAACCACCCCCTCGTCGACGGCCACCAGCGCACCGCCTGGCAGAGAGTGGCGTCGCGGTGATCGCGGGGCGGTTGCGGCAGTTGTGATGTGGGTCCCACCCGCCGGTCGCCGGGCGTCGTCGGCACGTCGACCCGACCCGCGCGCCGGTAGGGTGGCCCGGTTGTCATACGTAGCCCGACCCCCACGGAGACCGTGACTACCACCGCCGCTTCCTCCTCGCACCACCTTTCCCCCGCCTTCCCCGGCCGGGCCCCCTGGGGTACCGCCAGCAAGCTGCGCGCCTGGCAGCAGGGGGCGATGGAGAAGTACATCCAGGAGCAGCCGCGTGACTTCCTCGCGGTCGCCACGCCCGGCGCGGGCAAGACCACCTTCGCGCTGACGCTGGCGTCCTGGCTGCTGCACCACCATGTCGTGCAGCAGGTGACCGTGGTCGCGCCGACCGAGCACCTGAAGAAGCAGTGGGCGGACGCGGCCGCGCGGATAGGGATCAAGCTCGACCCCGAGTACAGCGCGGGCCCCCTCGGCAAGGACTACCAGGGCGTCGCGGTGACCTACGCCGGTGTCGGCGTACGCCCGATGCTGCACCGCAACCGCGTCGAGCAGCGCAAGACCCTCGTCATCCTCGACGAGATCCACCACGCCGGTGACTCCAAGTCCTGGGGCGAGGCCTGCCTGGAGGCGTTCGAGCCCGCCACCCGCCGGCTCGCGCTCACCGGTACGCCCTTCCGGTCCGACACCAACCCGATCCCCTTCGTCACGTACGAGGAGGACAACGCGGGCATCCGGCGCTCGGCCGCCGACTACACCTACGGCTATGGATCGGCCCTGTCGGACGGGGTCGTGCGGCCCGTCATCTTCCTCTCCTACAGCGGCAACATGCGCTGGCGGACGAAGGCCGGCGACGAGATCGCGGCCCGGCTCGGGGAGCCGATGACCAAGGACGCCGTCTCGCAGGCCTGGCGCACGGCGCTCGATCCGCGCGGCGAGTGGATGCCGAGCGTGCTGCGCGCCGCCGACCAGCGCCTCACCGAGGTCCGCAAGGCCATCCCGGACGCGGGCGCCCTCGTCATCGCCTCCGACCAGGACTCCGCCCGCGCCTACGCCAAGCTCATCCGCGAGATCACGGGCACGAAGGCGACCCTCGTGCTGTCCGACGACGTCGGCGCGTCGAAGCGGATCGACACCTTCAGCGCCGGCGACGACCGCTGGATGGTCGCCGTCCGCATGGTGTCCGAGGGCGTCGACGTGCCCCGGCTCGCCGTCGGCGTGTACGCCACGACCATCTCCACCCCCCTGTTCTTCGCGCAGGCGGTCGGCCGTTTCGTCCGGTCCCGGCGGCGCGGCGAGACCGCCTCGGTCTTCCTGCCGACCGTGCCCGACCTGCTCACCTTCGCCAACGAGATGGAGGTCGAGCGCGACCACGCCCTCGACAAGCCGAAGAAGGAGGGCGAGGAGGACCCCTACGCCGAGTCCGAGAAGGAGATGGAGGAGGCGAACAGGGAGCAGGACGAGGACACCGGCGAGCAGGAGCAGTTCGCCTTCAAGGCACTGGAGTCCGAGGCCGTCTTCGACCGGGTCCTCTACGACGGCGCCGAGTTCGGCATGCAGGCGCACCCGGGCAGCGAGGAGGAGCAGGACTACCTCGGCATCCCCGGCCTGCTGGAACCGGACCAGGTCCAGTTGCTGCTCCAGAAGCGGCAGGCCCGGCAGATCGCGCACAGCCGCAAGAAGCCGGACGCCGAGGCCGACCTCCTCGAACTGCCCGCCGAGCGGCGGCCCGTCGTCTCGCACAAGGAGATGATGGAGCTGCGCAAGCAGCTCAACACGATGGTCAGCGCGTACGTCCACCAGAGCGGCAAGCCGCACGGCGTGATCCACACCGAGCTGCGGCGGGTGTGCGGGGGGCCGCCGAGCGCGGAGGCGACGGCGGGCCAGCTGCGGCAGCGCATCGCGAAGGTCCAGGAGTGGGCGACCCGGATGCGGTGAGACCGCACGCGGCGCCCGGAGATTCGTGTGCTGTACGTAACTGGACAAACACAAGCAGGCCGTACCGGCCGGTGCCCGGATTCTGGACGGAGCCTTCCGCTCAGCGAACCGGCTTCGCTACTGTCCCGCTACGCACACGCCCCGTGGCAGCGCCGCCGCGGAGCGCAGCCGTGAAGCGACGCGGTCCGGACTGGCCGGACCGCCGGCCGATCGGCGGCCTCTGAAGCGCGTCACCGACGGGACTCGGTGACGCATCTGCCGCGAGGGGGCCGTCGACCTCACCACTAAGGAGTGGGCGTCGTGACCGCGGAGACCTCTCAGACGCTCGACCGGGGACTGCGGGTCCTCAAGCTGCTGGCCGACACGGACCACGGGCTGACCGTCACCGAGCTATCCAACAAACTGGGCGTGAACCGGACCGTTGTGTACCGGCTGCTCGCCACGCTGGAGCAGCATGCGCTGATACGCCGGGACCTGGGCGGCCGGGCCCGGGTCGGGCTGGGGGTGCTGCGCCTCGGCCGCCAGGTGCATCCGCTGGTCCGGGAGGCCGCGCTGCCGGCGCTGCGCTCGCTGGCCGAGGACATCGGGGCGACGGCTCACCTGACCCTGGTGGACGGGGCCGAGGCGCTGGCCGTGGCGGTGGTGGAGCCGACGTGGACGGACTACCACGTGGCGTACCGGGCCGGCTTCCGGCATCCGCTGGAGCGCGGGGCGGCGGGCAAGGCGATCCTCGCGGCCCGGCGGCAGTCGCTGGAGGAACCCGGGTACACGCTGACCCACGGCGAGCTGGAGGCCGGCGCGAGCGGGGCCGCGGCGCCGCTGCTGGGGGTGACCGGCGTCGAGGGCAGCGTCGGCGTGGTCATGCTGGCGGACGCGGTACCGGAGCGGGTCGGCCCGCGGGTGGTGGACGCGGCCCGTGAGGTGGCGGAGGCGCTGCGCTGACGTCGCCTGTCGGCCCGAGCCGTACGGCGTCACGTTAGATTGACCCCGTGCTCTCTCGCCTCTCTCGTCTCTCTCGCCCCCGGGCCCTCGCCGTGTGCGCCCTGCCCGTCGTCGGGCTGCTGGCCTCGGCCGCCTTCGCACCCCTGCCGTTCTCCCTCACACAGCCCGGGATGACGGCGAACGTGCTCGGGGAGAACAAGGGCGAGCCGGTCATCACGATCTCCGGGGCGGCCACCCGGGAGACCAGCGGGCAGCTGCGCATGACGACCATCGAGGCCACCGGCCCCGACACCAGCGTGTCCCTCGCGGACATCCTCGACTCCTGGTTCCGTACCGACCGCGCCGTCATGCCCCGGGACGCGGTCTACCCCAGCGACAAGAGCACCGACGAGATCGAGAAGTACAACACCGAGCAGATGCGCAAGTCCCAGGACGCCGCCACCGAGGCCGCCCTGAACTACCTCGACCTGGACGCCAGGAAGATCAAGGTCGGCCTGGAACTCGCCGACGTCGGCGGACCCAGCGCCGGCCTGCTCTTCTCCCTCGGCATCGTCGACAAGCTGGACGGCGACGGCAGCGGCGGCGATCTCACCGGCGGCCGCAGCATCGCCGGTACGGGCACCATCGACGCCGACGGCAAGGTCGGCGCCGTCGGCGGAGTCGCCCTGAAGACCCAGGCCGCCCGCCGGGACGGCGCGACCGTGTTCCTCGTACCGAAGGCGGAGTGCTCGGACGCGAAGGCGGAACTCCCCGACGGCCTCCGCCTCATCCCGGTCACCACCCTCCAGGGCACCATCGACTCCCTGATCGCCCTGGAGAAGGGCAAGGGCAACGTGCCGAGCTGCTAGGCCCTCCGGTTTGGCTCACCCCGGCGTCACGGCAGCTCAGCCCTCCTTGACGAACCCCTCCTGCACCATCCACTCCAGCGCGACCTCGTGCGGGTCCTCGCCCTCCACGTCCACCTTCGCGTTCAGCTCCCGCGCCACCGAGTTGTTCAGCCTTTTCGTGACGGGGGCCAGGATGTCCGCGATCTCCGGGTACTCCTCCAGCGTCTTGGTGTGGACCATCGGGGCGGCGTTGTAGTTGGGGAAGAACTCCTTGTCGTCCTCCATCACCACCAGGTCCATCGACTTGATGCGGCCGTCGGTCGTGAAGACCTCGCCGAAGGTGCAACTGCCCTTCGCCGCCTGCGTGTAGATGATCCCGGTGTCCATCTGCGTGACGTTCCTCGCCGGGATGTCCATGCCGTACTCCTTCGCCATGCCCGGCAGCCCGTCCATCCGGTTGGCGAACTGGTTCTCCACGCACAGCGTCACCGCGCCCGGGTCCTTCTTCGCCAGCTCCGCCACGTCCGACAGCGTCTTCGTGCCGTACTTCTCGAAGTTGGCCCGGTTCATCGCCAGGGCGTAGGTGTTGTTCAGGGGCGACGGCTCCAGCCACGTCACCCCGTTCTCGCGGTCCGCGTCCCGCACCGCCTCCCACTGCTCCCGCGGATCGGGCAACGGCTCCGCGTTGCCGAGGTAGTTGATCCACCCGGTGCCCGTGTACTCGTAGTCCGCGTCCGCCGCGCCGCTCTTGACCGCCTCCCGCGAGCCGATGGAGCCCTGGATCCCGGTGCGGTCCAGGACGCTGGCGCCGGCCGCCTCGAAGGCGATGCCCATGATCGCGCCCAGGATCAGCTGCTCGCTGAACTCCTTGGAGGTGACGGTCAGATCGGCGCCCTTCAGCGGCTCGCCCCGGCCGATCGAGCCGGGCCGGACGTCGTCGACCATGGGGGAGCCGCTGGTCAGCCCGCAGGCCGACACCAGCGCCCCGGTCAGCAGCAGACACGCCGCCCGTCTCATGTGCCCACCTCCAGTCCACGCGGCCTGAGCAGCAGTTCGGCCAGCGAGGCCAGCCAGTCCACCAGCAGGGCCAGGGCCACCGTGAGGATCGAGCCGAGCATCAGCACCGGCATGCGCTGGTTGGTGATGCCGGTGGTGATCAGCACCCCCAGACCGCCGCCCCCGCCGAAGGTCGCCAGCGTCGCCGTCCCCACGTTCAGGACGAGGGCCGTGCGGACCCCGGCCAGGATCAGCGGGACCGCCAGCGGCAGCTCGACCCGGGACAGCACGCCGAGCGGGGACATGCCGATGCCGCGCGCCGCCTCCAGCAGCGTCGGATCGTTCGCCTTCAGGCCCGCGATCGTGTTCGACAGCACGGGCAGGATGGCGTAGAGGGTGATGCCGATCAGGGCCGACCTCGTGCCGGTGCCCAGCCAGATCACCAGCAGGGCGAGCAGGCCGATCGCGGGGGTGGCCTGGCCCATGTTGGCGACGGTCATCGCCACCGGCGTCGCCTTGCGGAACGCCGTGCGGGTCAGCAGGATCCCCAGCGGGATCGCGATGATCAGCACGAAGAAGGTGGAGACCACGGTCAGTTCGATGTGCTGCCACAGCGCCTTGGACACCTGGCCGTCGGCGAGCGCGTTCTCGGAGATCGAGTCCAGGTCCGCCTGCCGGAACCAGAGCCAGGTCGCCAGCAGCACCGCCACCAGCAGCGCCGGCAGGAAGGTCAGCTTCTGCCAGGTCACCCGGTGTGCGGTCACCGCCGGCGGCGGGGGTGCGGCCGGCTCGGCCTCGGCCTCGCCCTCGTCACGGAAGGCGAGCCCCTTGACCTCGTGTTCGCCCTCGGGGCGCTGCTGCTCGGGGGAGGTGGTCACGCCTTCTTCTCCCCTCCGATGCCCTCCTGCTCGGCGTGCGTCTGGGGGGCCCGCGCCGACTCCAGGTCGTGCTGGTGCTCCATCGCCTCCAGCCGGTCCGCCTCCAGCAGTTCGTGCACGGAGTTCATCAGCGTCTCCATGTCCACGACGCCTTCGTACGCGCCGCGCCGCCCGGTGACCGCGACCCGGCCCGCGTTGTCGGTGAGGACCGCCTCCAGGGCGTCGCGCAGCGTGGCGTCCCGGGTGACCGTGTCGTGCACCAGCGTGCCCGCCCGGGCCAGGGAGCCCTTGGCCCGCATCAGATCGCCGCGCCGCAGCCACTTGTAGGGCCGGCCGCGCTTGTCGAGCAGCAGGATCTCGTTGGTGCCGCTGGAGCGGAGCTTGTTGAAGATCTCCTGGAGCGGGTCGTCCACGGTCACCGTCGGATAGTCGGTGATCCCCACGTCCCGTACGCGGGTCAGGTTCAACCGCTTCAGCGCCGCCCCGGCGCCGACGAACCCGGAGACGAAGTCGTCGGCCGGGTTGGTGAGGATCGCCTCCGGGGTGTCGAACTGGGCGATGTGCGAGTGCTCGCGCAGCACGGCGATCCGGTCACCGAGCTTGATCGCCTCGTCGAAGTCATGGGTGACGAAGACGATCGTCTTGTGCAGCTCGTGCTGCAACCTGATCAGCTCGTCCTGGAGATGGTCCCGGGTGATCGGGTCGACCGCGCCGAACGGCTCGTCCATCAGCAGGACCGGCGGATCGGCGGCGAGCGCCCGGGCCACGCCCACCCGCTGCTGCTGACCGCCCGAGAGCTGGCGCGGATAGCGGCCGTGGAACTCCCCGGGGTCGAGCCCGACCAGGTCGAGCAGCTCCTCCACCCGGTTCTTGATCCGCCCCTTGGACCAGCCGACCATCTTCGGCACCAGCGCGATGTTCTGCGCGACCGTCATGTGCGGGAACAGACCGGCCGACTGGATGGCGTACCCGACCTTCCGGCGCAGCTTCACCGGGTCGATGTCGGTGACGTCCTCGCCGCCGATCCGGATCCGGCCACCGGTCGGTTCGATCAGCCGGTTGATCATCTTGAGCGTCGTGGACTTCCCGCACCCCGACGGGCCGACGAAGATGACGATCTCGCCCGCCTGGATCTCCATGTTGACGTTGTCGACGGCCGGGCTCGGATTGCCCGGATACCGCTTGGTCAGGTTCTCCAGCTCGATCGAGGCGCCGGACGTACCGGATGTACTGGACTCAGGCACGGATCCCCCTGGGAATGGTCAGCCGTCCGATCAGGACGTACGCGGCGTCGAACAGCAGGGCCAGGACGATGATCCCGAGCGTGCCCGCGAGCACCTGATTGAGCGCGTTCTTGCTGCCCAGCGAGGCGATGCCGCGGAAGATCTCGTTGCCCAGGCCGGGGCCCGAGGCGTAGGCCGCGATCGCCGCGATGCCCATCAGCATCTGCGTCGAGACCCGGATGCCGGTCAGGATCGGCGGCCAGGCCAGCGGCAGCTCGATCCGGGCCAGCCGCATCAGCCGGGACATCCCGATGCCCCTGGCCGCGTCCACCAGGGTGGGATCGACCCCGCGCAGCCCGACGATCGCGTTGCGCACGATCGGCAGCAGCCCGTACAGCGTCAGCGCGATCACGGTGGGCGGGACACCCAGGCCGACGATCGGGATGAGCAGACCGATCATGGCGAGCGACGGAATGGTCAGGATGGTCGAGGTGGTCGTCGTGGCGAGGTTCCCGGCCCATTCGCTGCGATAGGTGAGGGCCCCGATCAGCACGCCCAGCGCGGTCGCCACGACCATGCACTGGAACACCGCGCTCGCGTGCTGGTAGGCGTCGGTGAGCAGCTGCTGGTGGCGGGTGCCCAGGTACTCCCAGAAGTTCACACGCTCACCCCAGCCGCTCGACGGTCAGCTCCGCTCCCGGTGGTCCTCCGCCGCCTGCTCCACCAGCGGGATCACCCGCAGCGGCACAGGGTTCTCCATCACGATCGCGGTGGAGGCCCGGACAATCCCATCAAAACCGACAACCCGGTCGATGACCCGTTGCAGATCGGCGTTCGAGCGGGCCACGAGCCGGCACAGCATGTCCCCGCTACCGGTGGTCGTGTGCAGCTCCAGCACCTCCGGAACCGTCGCCAAGTGCGCCCGGACATCGGGCCCTTGGCCCTGGCGGATCTGCAGCGTGGCGAAGGCGGTGACCGGATAGCCGAGCGCCGCCGGATCGACCTGGGGACCGAAACCGCGGATGACTCCGTTCGACTGAAGCCGGTCGAGCCGCGCCTGCACGGTCCCGCGGGCCACGCCCAGCCGCCGGGACATCTCCAGCACCCCGATCCGCGGCTCCCGCGCGAGCAGCACGATGATGCGCCCGTCCAGCCGATCGATCCCCATGGGCCCCTCCCGGCAGTGGTCATCCTGTACAGAAAGCCCGCCGAGACGGGCGTAACGCTGCGCACATTGCCCAGCGAATACGCAAACTATTGCGCACCTTGCGAGGTGGGGCCACGCTTCGGCTATGACGCAGACCACAGACCACACTCCCGACACCGCCCGGCAGGCCGATCCCTTCCCGGTCAAGGGAATGGACGCGGTCGTCTTCGCCGTGGGCAACGCCAAGCAGGCGGCGCACTTCTACTCCACCGCCTTCGGCATGAAGCTGGTCGCCTACTCCGGACCGGAGAACGGCACCCGCGAGACCGCCTCGTACGTCCTGGAGAACGGCTCCGCCCGCTTCGTCCTCACCTCGGTGATCAAGCCCGCCACCGACTGGGGCCGCTTCCTCGCCCGGCATGTGGCCGAGCACGGCGACGGCGTCATCGACCTGTCCATCGAGGTCCCGGACGCCCGCGCCGCCTACGCCTACGCCCTGGAGCACGGCGCCCGCTCCGTCACCGAGCCCTACGAGCTGAAGGACGAGCACGGCACGGTCGTCCTCGCCGCCATCGCCACCTACGGCGAGACCCGCCACACCCTCGTCGAGCGCACCGGCTACGACGGCCCGTACCTGCCCGGCTACGCCGCCGCCGCCCCGCTCGTCCAGCCGCCCGCGAAGCGCACCTTCCAGGCGATCGACCACTGCGTCGGCAACGTGGAACTCGGCCGCATGAACGAGTGGGTCGGCTTCTACAACAAGGTCATGGGCTTCACGAACATGAAGGAGTTCGTGGGCGACGACATCGCCACCGAGTACAGCGCGCTGATGTCGAAGGTGGTGGCCGACGGCACGCTCAAGGTCAAGTTCCCGATCAACGAGCCCGCCATCGCCAAGAAGAAGTCCCAGATCGACGAGTACCTGGAGTTCTACGGCGGCGCCGGCGTCCAGCACATCGCGCTGAACACCAACGACATCGTCGCCACCGTCCGCACCATGCGCGCGGCGGGGGTCCAGTTCCTCGACACCCCGGACTCCTACTACGACACCCTCGGCGAGTGGGTCGGCGACACCCGCGTCCCGGTGGAGACCCTGCGCGAGCTGAAGATCCTCGCCGACCGCGACGAGGACGGCTATCTGCTGCAGATCTTCACCAAGCCGGTCCAGGACCGTCCGACCGTCTTCTTCGAGATCATCGAACGGCACGGCTCGATGGGCTTCGGCAAGGGCAACTTCAAGGCCCTCTTCGAAGCGATCGAGCGCGAGCAGGCCAAGCGCGGCAACCTCTAGGGCGCCTCCGGCGCGGGCTCGCCCAGCTCGTCCAGGGCCCGGCGAGCCCACGCCACGTGCAGCGTCGAGAAGTACGGGTTGATCCGCAGCGCCTCCTGAAGACGGCGCCGCGCGGGACCGGACCGCTCCAGGTCCTTCTCGATCATCCCGCGGTGGTACGCGTACAGCGCGCTGCGCACCCCGCCCCCCTTCGTCCTGTCGGTCGCGATCCGCGCGAACCGCAGCGCCTCCTCGTCCTGCCCGGCCCGGTGCAGCGCCCACCCCAGCGCGTCCGCCACCGCGATCCCGGGCTGCCGCTTCCATTCGGCCCGCAGCCGCCGTACCGCCGCCTGCGGATCGCCGTGGTCCGCCTCGAACCGGCCGAGCACCACCTGCTCGTCGGCCCCGCCCGCGCTCGCCCGGCGCACCTGGTCGCGCAGCACGTCGTACTGCACCCGGGCCGCCTGCCCGAGACCCAGGGACTCGTACAACTCGCCCAGTTCCAGGGCGTACTCGGGCAGCGGCTGTTTGGCGAGGGCCACCCGGTAGGCGTTCAGCGCCTCGGTGGTGCGGCCGAGGGCCGCCAGCGCCCGGCCCTGCCCGGCCTGCGCGGCCCGCTGGTCCGGGTCGAGCCGTACCGCCTCCTGGAAGTGACGCAGCGCCCCCTCCCGGTCGCCGCGCTCCCAGGCCAGCTGCCCGCCCCGCTCCAGATACGCGGCCTGTTCGGCCGGCGCCTCGGCGCCCGCCGCCGCGTCGGAGAGGGCCGCCGCGGCGTCCTCGCGCCAGCCGTGGTCCCGGTACACGGCCCCGGCCCGGGCCAGCACCGCGGGCCCGGAGCGCAGCTCCAGCAGCCGGTCCAGGGTCCGCTTCGCCGCCTTGTACTGGCCCGTCCCGGTGTAGGCGTCGATCAGCGGCGGATACGTCGTCCACCGCTTGGAGTCCAGCTTCAGCGCGGCCTCGCCCCACGTCCGCGCGGCGGGGAAGTCCCGGCGCGCATTGGCCAGCGCGGCAAGACCGCCGAGCGCTTCCACATTGCCCTTCGCCCGCACCTTCAGGGAGGTCCGCAGCGCCCGCTCGGCCTTCGGGTAGTACGCCGCATCCGCGGTCCGCCGCCCCTGCTCCACATAGGCGGCCCCGAGCACCGCCCAGGACCGGGCGTCCTTCGGGTGCGTGCGCAGATGGCCCTCCCGCTCACCGATCAGCACCGCCAGGTCGGGCAGCGCGGCCGGTACGCCGCTGGTGACCGCGGCCAGCGCCTGCGCACCCGGCGCCGGAGCGGGCGGCGCACCCGTCCGCGGCCCCCACGGCAGCAGCGTCAGCACCCCGCCCAGCACGGCACACCCCACGACCGAACCGACCAGCACCCGCCGGCCGGCCCACCGGCGCCGCTCCTCCTGTTGGTTCTCCATGGCGCTCACTGTGCGTCAGTACGACGACCACATTCCCGTACCGAAAGCCCCCCGCTGGCGGGGTTCACACCGATGGCCCCCGGTGTCAGGCTGTGATCATGAGCCACGACCTCGTCAACCGTCTGCTCACCGCGCTGCCCGCCGAGGCGGTCCTCACCGACCCCGACATCACGGGCTCCTACGCGCACGACATGGCCAGCTTCTGCCCGGCGGGCGTCCCGGCCGCGGTCGTCCTGCCGCGGACGGTCGAGCAGGTCCAGCACGTCATGCGCACCGCCACCGAGCTGCGCGTGCCGGTCGTCCCGCAGGGCGCCCGCACCGGCCTGTCCGGCGCGGCCAACGCCAGCGACGGCTGCATCGTGCTGTCCCTGACCCGGATGGACCGGATCCTGGAGATCAACCCGGTCGACCGCATCGCCGTCGTCGAACCGGGCGTCGTCAACGCCGCCCTGTCCCGCGCGGTCGGCGAACACGGCCTGTACTACCCGCCGGACCCCTCCAGCTGGGAGCAGTGCACGATCGGCGGCAACATCGGCACCGCCTCCGGCGGGCTGTGCTGCGTGAAGTACGGGGTGACGGCCGAGTACGTCCTCGGCCTGGACGTCGTCCTCGCCGACGGACGGCTGATGACCACCGGCCGCCGTACGGCGAAGGGGGTCGCGGGATACGACATGACCCGGCTGTTCGTCGGCTCCGAGGGCTCGCTGGGCATCGTCGTACGGGCCGTCCTGGCGCTGAAGCCGCAGCCGCCGCGGCAGTTGGTGCTGGCGGCCGAGTTCGGCTCCGCGGCCGAGGCCTGCGACGCGGTGTGCCGGATCATGGCGGGCGGACACGTCCCGTCCCTCCTCGAACTGATGGACCGTACGACCGTCAAGGCCGTCAACGACCTGGCGCACATGGGGCTCCCGGAGACCACCGAGGCCCTCCTCCTCGCCGCCTTCGACACCCCCGACCCGGCGCCCGACCTCGCCGCGGTGGGCGCCCTGTGCGAGGCCGCGGGCGCCACCCAGGTCGTCCCCGCCGAGGACACCGCCGAGTCCGAACTGCTGCTGCAGGCACGGCGGTTGTCCCTCACCGCGCTGGAGGCCGTGCGGGGCGTGACGATGATCGACGACGTGTGCGTGCCGCGGTCCCGGCTCGGCGACATGCTGGAGGGCGTCGACCGGATCGCCGAGAAGTACCAGCTGACCATCGGCGTCGTCGCGCACGCGGGCGACGGCAACACCCACCCCACGGTCTGCTTCGACGCCCAGGACCCCGACGAGTCCCGGCGCGCCCGCGAGTCCTTCGACGAGATCATGGCCCTCGGCCTGGAACTCGGCGGCACCATCACCGGCGAGCACGGCGTCGGCGTCCTGAAGAAGGAGTGGCTGGCGCGCGAGATCGGCCCGGTGGGAGTGGTGCTGCAGCGCGGCATCAAGCAGGTCTTCGACCCCCTCGGCATCCTGAACCCGGGAAAGCTCTTCTGACCCCCTCCCGGCGCTCACTCCCCGTCCGCGGACTCGTCGCCCGGCCAGGGGTCGCCCAGCCACAGGTCGTCAGCCGGGGTCGGGGCGAGCAGCTCGGCCAGGCCGTCGTCGATGCCGAGCTGCTCGGCCTCCGAGCCCGGCGGGACCACCCGCAGCGTCCGCTCCAGCCAGGCCGACAGCTGCGCGGCCGGGGCCTCCAGCAGGGCGTCCCCGTCGGGTGAACTCAGCGCCATCAGCACGACGCCGCGGCCCTCGACCTTCGTCGGCCACACCCGTACGTCCCCGTGGCCGCAGGGGCGGAACACCCCCTCCACGAGGAGTTCGCGGGCGAAGGTCCAGTGGACGGGGTGGTCGGAGTGGATGTGGAAGGCGATGTGGACGGCGTACGGGTCGTCGCTGCGGTAGCTCAGCCGGGCCGGGACCGGGATGCTGCGCTCGGGCGACAGGACGAGCTTGAGCTCCAGCTCCCGCTCTACCACGGTGGGGTGCATGGCGTCCGGTGTCCTCTCTGGTGACTTCTCGTACGGGTCCTTCGGCGGGCCCGTACGAGTGGAGAGAAGGGTGGGCCCGGAGCATTACGCGGGTCAGCGGGACTTTCTTTCCCGTCTCCCGAAAGGGGTGGGTACCGCGGGACTGGCGGTGGGGGTGGCCCGCGTCTGATAGATGTGGAGCCCCCCAAATGACCCCCGAGCAGATACGGGACGACGGACATGAGCGCCCCAACCCCGGCCCCCGGTGACGACAGGCCCCGCGAAGGGTATTACCCGGACCCGTCCATTCCTGGATATGTCCGGTACTGGAACGGTGCCGCGTGGGTACCGGGCACCAGCCGTCCGGCGCCCACGGACGGCGAACCGCTCGCCCCGCCGCCCGGCGCGGCCCCGGCGCCGGTCGAGGAGACGGGCCCGCACTTCTTCGACGAGGACCCGGCCGGCGAACCCGCCCCGGCCCAGGGCCAGTCCCAGCACGGCAGCCGCCCCGAGCCGGCCGTGGCGTGGGGCGCCGACCGCTCCCGTCAGTCCGGCTTCGGCGGCGACCAGGACCGCCGGGTCGCCTGGGGCGCCCCCGACCCGCGCACCCCGGCCCCGGCCGACGGCACCACCCCGAGCACGGACGGCACGGCCACGATCCCGCCGGCCGAGGACGCGGCCTCCAACAACACCTTCGTCTTCCGCCGCCCGACCCCGGGCCCCGCCGCCCAGGGCACCCCCGACACGGACCAGGGCACCATGACGTTCCGCGCCGTGTCCCCGCGCACGGGGAGCCAGGACGGAGCGCCCGCGGCACACCAGGGGCGCACACCGGGCTCGACTCCGGGCCAGGGGGCGAGTGGTGCGGCGGTTACAGCAGACACCGGCACGGCGTCGGCGGGCGCGGCCGGTTCGGGGGGCGCCCCGGGGGCGTCGGCGGGTGCGGCCGGTTCCGGGGGTGCCCTGGGTGCTGCGGCGGGTTCGGGCGGGTTCGGTTCGCGGCCCGGTGGCGGTACGGCCTCGGCGGGTGCGGCCGGTTCGGGGGGTGCCCCGGGGGCCGCGGCCGGTGCGGGCGGGTTCGGCGCTCCCGCCGCCCAGGGGCCCGGGTTCGCCGCGGGCAAGGCCGCCGTGGACCGGGCCGCCGCGCAGCAGGCCCAAGTCGCCGCCCCCACGGCCCTCTCCGGCCCGCAGGCGGCCTCGACGGTGCCCCAGCAGTCGGGCCCGCAGCCCGGCCCGCAGCCCGCGTCCCAGGTCCCCGCCCAAGGCGGCGCCCAAGTCCCCGCCCAAGGCGGCGCCCAAGGCGGTGCCCAGGGCGGCGCCCAGGCCGCGACTCCCGTCACCAGCGGCCCCGGCGGCGGTCAGCCCTCCTGGGCGCAGCAGGTGCACCGGCTCGCCGGAGCACCCGGCGAGGAGCAGCCCGTCGCGCCCTGGAAGCCGCCGGTCGAGGACGTCTTCCAGGCGGCTGCCCGGCGCCAGGCGTCCGCGCGGCCCGCCTCCCTCGGCAAGCGGTTCGCCGCCCGGCTGCTCGACACCGTCGTCCTCGCGGCCGTCACCGGCGTGGCCGCCGTACCGCTCGGCCTCAAGGCGATCGACCACGTCGACGAGAAGATCGAGGCGGCCAAGCTCTCCGGCGAGACCGTCACCGTATGGCTGCTGGACGGCACGACGTCGGCGTACCTCGGCATCGTGCTGGCCGTCCTGCTGGTCTTCGGCGCTCTCTACGAGGCGCTGCCCACCGCCAAGTGGGGCCGCACCCTGGGCAAGAAGCTGTTCGGCCTGGAGGTGCGCGACATCGAGGCGCACGAGCCGCCGTCCTTCGGCGGGGCCCTGCGCCGCTGGCTCGTCTACAGCGTCCCCGGACTGCTCGTCATCGGGGTCGTCGGCATCCTGTGGTGCCTGTTCGACAAGCCGTGGCGCCAGTGCTGGCACGACAAGGCCGCGCGTACGTTCGTCGCGGGATGACGGGGCACGGCGAACCGCCGGGGTGATGCCGTACCCCGGACGGCCGCTCGCCGGATGCGCGGGCGCCGGGTTCGCGGTCGACTCGGGCCATGAGCAGCGAACCGCCCCCCGGATCCGGTCAGCAGCCGCCGGAAGACGACCCGTTCAGGAAGCAGCCCCCGTCCGGGGACACCGGTGCGGGCGCCGGCTCGCCCTACGACGCCCCGCCCGGGGGCCAGGGCGGCCAGCCGCCGCCGTACGGCGGGCCCTACGGCGGTGACCCCTACGGCGGCGGCGGTTACCCGGCCGATCCGCTCGCGGGCATGCCCCCGCTCGCCGACAGCGGCAAGCGCACGCTGGCGCGGATCATCGACATGGTGATGGTGGCCGTCGTGGTCTGGCTGCTCACCTGGGCGTTCCGGGTCAGCGAGCTGGACGTGAACGCCGACGACGTCGATTACGGCAAGTCCTTCGGGCAGTCCCTGATCGCCGCCCTGCTCTACATCGGCTACGACACCTTCATGATCTCCAAGTCCGGGCAGACGCTGGGCAAGAAGTGGCTGGGCCTGCGGGTGGCCAACCTGGACAACGGCTCCACGCCCTCCGTGCAGACCGCGCTGGTCCGCTCGTTGGTGCTGTGGATCCCGTTCGCCTTCTGCTGCGCCTGCGTCTGGACCGCGATCTGCGGCGGCTGGAGCTTCTTCGACAAGCCCTACAAGCAGGGCCTGCACGACAAGGCGGCCAAGACGGTGGTGGTCAGCACCCGCTAGGCCCGCACGTCAGGAAGCGGCGCGCTCGGGTACCGGGGCGGGGGCGGGCGCGCCCTGCGCGGTGACCTGGGCCGGCCTGCGCAGGGCGATCACGCGTGCCTTTGGCCTCGGCACGGTCAGCGCGACCAGCAGTCCGAGGGCGAGTGCCGCGACGGCGATGAGTGCGATGCCCGCACCCGAACTCGTCTGTGACAGCAGCAGCATGGCGAGGGTCGAGAAGAGCACGGTGCACGAACCGTAGGCGAGCTGTGCGGCGGTCGGACGAGGCATGGTCATCGTGTCCTCGGATTCGGGGGTACACGGGGGGTGTGGACCTGGCATTCCGCCAACTTCCGGGCGTTCCGCCAATCGACTCTAATCGCGTGCATGCCCGAGCGGAACGAACAGTAAGCGTGACCTAACCAACAGTACCGGTGCACGGGGGGCGCACGGAGTCATGGCGTCCACCCAGTGGACGGCGTCGCGCGCCTGTCCAGCGGGGCGCGGGTGTCCGTAAAGCGGAATTCGACTCCGCATAGTGCAGTTGACCTGTTCAAGTCAAGGTCTGTCTTTTCCGGTGAACCTCTAGTCGAATGTCGTCACTTGACTACACGCGTTGATCACGCCCGCGCGAAATCCATGACCAGGAACCCTCCCGTCGCGCGCGCTCGAACGCGGGGGAGGATCTCAAGTGACGAAGAGGACCTGGACGTTCAGAGCGGCCGCGACGGCTGTCGCGCTCGCGGCGGCCACCGCCACGCTCTCGGCGTTCACCATGGCCCAGGCCGACGACACGGCCACGAGCCCCATCGACCGGCACGACCCGGCGCCGGTGCACCACGAGCACGAGCACGACCTCGAAGGCCCGCTGAGCAAGACGCAGGACGCCCAGCGCGAAGAGGCCCTGAAGCAGGTCATATCCGGCAAGGCCGAGGTGACCGAGCGCGAGGGCTCGAAGGTCGTCGAGCTCAAGAGCAGGAAGGGCGACAGCAAGTACGTCGAGCTCGGCCGCGAGAAGACCGACAAGATCTTTACCATCCTGGTGGAGTTCGGCGAGCAGACCAAGCCCGAGTTCGGCGGCACCCCCGGCCCGCTGCACAACCAGGTAGCCGAGCCGGACCGCACCCAGGACAACAGCACGGCCTGGCAGGCGGACTACGACCAGAAGCACTTCGAGGACCTCTACTTCGGCACCGGCAAGGGTGTCGAGTCGATGAAGAAGTACTACGAGAAGCAGTCCTCGGGCCGCTACTCCATCGAGGGCGAGGTCTCCGACTGGGTCAAGGTCCCCTACAACGAGGCCCGTTACGGCAACAACAAGTGCGGTGAGACCAACTGCCCGAGCGTGTGGAACATCGTCAGCGACGGTGTGACGGCCTGGGTCGCCCAGCAGAAGGCAGCGGGGCGGACCGACGCCGAGATCCAGGCGGACGTCAAGCAGTTCGACCAGCGGGACCGCTACGACTTCGACGGCGACGGCGACTTCAACGAGTCCGACGGCTACATCGACCACTTCCAGGTCGTGCACGCCGGTGAGGACGAGTCCGCGGGCGGCGGCGCCCAGGGCGAGGACGCGATCTGGGCCCACCGCTGGTACGCCTTCGGCACCGACGCCGGCGCCACCGGCCCGGACGACAACCGGCTCGGCGGCGCGCAGATCGGCTCCACCGGCATCTGGGTCGGCGACTACACGGTCCAGCCGGAGAACGGCGGACTCGGCGTCTTCGCCCACGAGTACGGCCACGACCTCGGTCTGCCGGACCACTACGACACCACCGGCGGCGGCGAGAACTCCACCGGCTTCTGGACCCTCATGTCCTCCGGCTCCTGGCTCGGCACCGGCAAGGAGGCCATCGGCGACCTGCCCGGTGACATGACCTCCTGGGACAAGCTCCAGCTGGGCTGGCTCGACTACGCCAAGGCGAAGGCCGCGACCAAGTCGAAGCACAAGCTGGGCGTCGCCGCGTACAACACCAAGAACAAGCAGGCGCTCATCGTCGACCTGCCCAAGAAGGCGGTGACGACCGAGATCGTCGCCCCCGCCGAGGGCACGCACCAGTGGTGGAGCGGCAGCGGCGACAACCTCAAGAACACGCTGACCCGTTCCGTCGACCTCACCGGCAAGGCGTCGGCGACGCTGGCCTTCGACGGCTGGTACGCCATCGAGGCGGGCTACGACTACCTCTACACCGAGGTCTCCACCGACGGCGGCGCCAACTGGACCGCCCTGGACGGCACCGCGGACGGCCGGGCCATCCCGCGCGACGGCAGCGACAAGCCCGCGCTCAGCGGCTTCTCGGAGACGTACCAGAAGCTGTCCTTCCCGCTGGACGCCTACGCCGGCAAGAAGATCGACCTGCGCTTCCGCTACGCCACCGACGGCGGCGTGGCCGAGAAGGGCTTCGCGGCCGACCGGATCTCGGTCACCGCTGGGGGTACCCCCTCTGGGGGAGGCACCGCGCTGTTCACCGACAACGCCGAGACGGCGGACGCCGCCTGGACGGCCAACGGCTTCCAGCGCATGGGCGCGTCGTTCACCAAGGACTACGCGCAGTACTACATCGCCGAGAACCGCCAGTACGTGTCGTACGACGAGACGCTGAAGGCCGGCCCGTACAACTTCGGCTTCTCCACGACCCGTCCGAGCTGGGTGGAGCACTACCCGTACCAGAACGGCCTGTTGATCTGGAAGTGGGACACCTCCCAGGCGGACAACAACACCAGCAAGCACCCGGGCGTCGGCCTGATCCTGCCGGTCGACTCGCACCCGACGGCGCTGAAGTGGTCCGACGGCACGCCGATGCGCAGCCGGATCCAGGCCTACGACTCGCCGTTCAGCCTGTACCGCACGGACGGCATCACGCTGCACAACGCGGACGTCGCGACCAGGATCCCCTCGTCGAAGGGGGTGCCGGTCTTCAACGACCACACCCACACCTACTACGACGAGACGACCCCGCTCGCCGGTGTCAACGTCACTGACACCAACACCAAGATCAAGATCGTCAAGGAGGCCAAGAACGGCTCGACGATCTCGGTCGAGGTCGGGCCCGCGGTGAAGTAGGCGGCATTTTCGCAGGTCAGAAGCGTATCGGCGGTGACCCCTGGCGGGTTGCCGCCGATCCGTGTTTAGGTGCGTCCTGTGGCTCTCTTATTGACACCGACGCACCCGGGGATGTGACCGCATGGCCGCAGGAGGTTTCTGCAAGCTGCCGACCGGCAGCGTGGTGGTGGCGCTGAACCTGCCGACGCCCACCCCGCACGGCACCGGCTCGGTCCGTTTCCTGGTGCACGCCCAGAACCGCGCGCGAGCCCTGACCAGGCTCCGCAATCTGGGCCTGCGGGCGGTCTACCTGCGCGGCAACGCCGCCCCGCCGACCCCGGACGAGATCACCGCGGTCCTGCACCACCCCGACGGCCTGATATGGCGGACGGCCCCTGACAACGGTGTCGCCCTGGCCCCGGACCTCGCCCAGGAGCTGTGGCGCCCGATCAGGGCCCTGCTGCGAAGACCGACGGCACAGGCCTAGCCCGGCACGGGCCTACGCGACGACCGGCTTCCCGGTCAGTTCGATGCCGGCCTCGCGCATCTCCTCCAGGGCGCGGCCGGTGGTCTCCTCGGCGACCCCCGCGGTCAGCTCCAGCAGGACACGCGTACGGAGCCCTTCCCGGGCCGCGTCCACGGCCGTGGCCCGGACGCAGTGGTCGGTGGCGATGCCCACCACGTCCACCTCCGAGACCTCCCGGTCCCGCAGCCAGTCGGCGAGCGTCACGCCGTTCTCGTCGACCCCCTCGAACCCGCTGTAGGCGGCCGCGTACGCCCCCTTGTCGAAGACGGCGTCGATCGCGCCGGAGGCGACGGCCGGGGCGAAGTTCGGGTGGAAGCCCACGCCCTCGGTGCCGGCGACGCAGTGCGCCGGCCAGGAGTGGACGTAGTCCGGGTTGTCGGCGAAGTGGCCGCCGGGCGCGATGTGGTGGTCGCGGGTGGCCACCACATGCTGGTAGCCGGAACCGGCGGCCTGCCCGACCAGCTCGGTGATGGCGGCGGCGACATCCGCGCCCCCGGCCACCGCGAGGCTGCCCCCCTCGCAGAAGTCGTTCTGCACGTCTACGACGATCAAGGCGCGGCGCATGATGGCTGTCCTTCGACTATGGGTGAACTCACGAGCCTAGAGACTGGGACGGCACTGCGGGAGGGGCACCGCAGTTAGCTACCCGACCGCACCGGGAGGTACTCCGTCGGAAGGACGGGTTCCCCTCGGGACAGCTGGGTCGCGGACAGCGGCAGCCCCGCGCGGGCGGCGATGTGCCGGTCCCGTACGACGTCCAGCGGCTCCCGGGCCACCACCTCGCCGCCCTTGACCAGCTGCACCTGCAGCTGGCGGTCGGCCAGCTCCGCGGGGACCGCGTCCGTGCCGACGACCTCGGCCTCCGCGATGCCGTACCGGTCGAGGCGGCGCGCCGCCCACTTGCGGCCGCCGATGGAGGTCTTGCCGCCGGAGGACTTCTTCGCCACCGGCACCAGCGGGGCCTGCGGGTCGGCGGACCCGGCGCGGGCGACCAGCTTGTAGACCATCGAGCAGGTCGGATGCCCGGAGCCGGTCACCAGCTGGGTGCCGACGCCGTACGCGTCCACCGGCGCCGCCGCCAGCGAGGCGATGGCGTACTCGTCGAGATCCGAGGTCACGATGATCCTCGTGTCCCGGGCGCCCAGCTCGTCCAGCTGCTGGCGCACCCGGTGGGCCACCAGGAGCAGGTCCCCGGAGTCGATGCGGACGGCGCCCAGCCCGGGGCCGGCGACCTCCACCGCCGTACGGACGGCCTCGGTGACGTCGTAGGTGTCCACCAGCAGGGTGGTGCCCCGGCCGAGCGCGTCGACCTGCGCCCGGAAGGCGTCCCGCTCGCTGTCGTGCAGCAGGGTGAAGGCGTGCGCGGAGGTGCCGACGGTCGGGATGCCGTAGCGGAAACCGGCCGCCAGGTCGGAGGTGGTGGTGAAGCCGCCGACGTACGCGGCGCGCGCGGCGGCGACCGCGGCGAGCTCATGGGTGCGCCGGGCGCCCATCTCGATCAGCGGCCTCTCCCCGGCCGCCGAGGACATCCGGGAGGCGGCCGCGGCGATGGCCGAGTCGTGGTTGAGGATCGACAGGATCACCGTCTCCAGCAGCACGCACTCGGCGAAGGAGCCCTCCACCCGCATGATCGGCGAGCCCGGGAAGTACACCTCGCCCTCGGGATAGCCCCAGATGTCGCCGCTGAAGCGGTAGCCGGCGAGCCAGTCCAGGGTCTCCTCGTCGACGATGGCCCGCTCGCGCAGGAAGCCGAGGACGCCCGGGTCGAAACGGAAGTTCTCCACGGCGTCCAGCACCCGGCCGGTGCCCGCGACCACGCCGTAGCGGCGCCCCTCCGGCAGCCGGCGGGAGAAGACCTCGAAGACGCTCCGCCGCTCGGCCGTGCCCGCTTTCAGGGCGGCCCGGAGCATCGTCAGCTCGTACTGGTCCGTGAAGAGCGCCGTCGAGGGAACATCCACCGGCAGCCCAAGGTCCGCTGTGTTCATGACGAGGACTCTACCCTACTTCGCGTCAGTGTGACGATTTCTGGTGCCCGTGGCAGCATGGGCCATGTGACGTCACCCGCTCCCGTAGAGATCGAACGCACCGAGTCGGCGGAAGAGGTTTCCGCCGTTCCCGAGCCCGACGTCCCCTGGGTCACGATCGTCCACAATGACCCGGTCAACCTCATGAGCTATGTGACGTACGTCTTCCAGACGTACTTCGGCTACTCCAAGGACAAGGCCACCAAGCTCATGCTCGACGTCCACCACAAGGGCCGTGCGGTCGTCTCCAGCGGCAGCCGCGAGGAGATGGAACGCGATGTGCAGGCCATGCACGGCTACGGCTTGTGGGCCACCCTCCAGCAGGACCGGAAGTAGCGACGACCGCTGATGCCAGGAACCTTCGAACCGCTCCCCGGCGGCGGCGCGGCCGTCGCCCTCGACGACGTCGAGATCTCCATCATCCGGTCCCTGGCCGTCCAGCTCCTGGAGCTGATCGGACCCGGACCCGGCGCGGAGACCACCGAGGACCCGCTCGCCGAACTCTTCGCCGACGGCCCGAGCGAACCGCCCGCCGACCCCGTGCTGCGCCGGCTCTTCCCGGACGCCTACGGCGACCCCGAGGGCACGCCCGGCCCCGAGCAGGCCGAGGAGCAGCGCGCGTACTCCGCGGAGTTCCGCCGCTACACCGAGAACGACCTGCGCGCCGGCAAGCGGGACAACGCCCTCGCGGTGATCCGCTCCCTGGACGAGCTGAGCGCCGCGGGCGAGGGCGGGGCGGTCCTGAAGCTGTCGGCGGAGGAGTCCCGCCAGTGGCTGAGCGCCCTCAACGACCTGCGCCTGGCGATCGGCTCCCGCCTCGACATCGTCGACGAGGACGACACCGACCTGCTCTACCGGCTGCCGGACGAGGACCCGCGCAAGCCGATGGTGATGGCCTACCTCTGGCTGGGCGGGCTCCAGGAGACCCTCGTCTCCACCCTCATGCCCTGATCGTGACGGTCGCGCCCAGGTGATGTGTTCGCTCAGCGGACGCTCAAATCCGGATAACGATCACATCACCCTCCCGGCCGACTGTGTCCCTTTCGCGCCCTCTTTGCCCACTTCTCCGTGTGCAATGCGCCACAAATCGCCTCGCTGATCACGATGGCGGCCGTGATAGATCTTCACGACCGCCCGGCGAACACCACCCATGTTCCGTCCGGGTGCGCCACCGACCGGCAGACCGCCGGTCAGGCAGAACGCTCCAGTCAATCCGGGGGGGATCGAGATCCGGTCCGCGGCCGACGTCAGGCCCGGGTCGGTGTGGAGAAAGGCGCACCAATCACATGACCTCCGTCCAGGTCGACACGGAGAAGGCTCCGGAAGAGGGCTACGAGCGCGGCCTCGGCAGCCGCCAGGTCCAGATGATCGCGATCGGCGGCGCCATCGGCGTCGGCCTCTTCCTGGGCGCCGGGGCGAACATCGCCAAGGCCGGTCCCAGCCTCATCCTCATGTACGCCCTCGCCGGCGTCATCATCTTCTTCATCATGCGGGCGCTCGGTGAGCTGCTCCTCTACCGCCCGGTCTCGGGTTCCTTCGCGGAGTACTCCCGCGAGTTCCTCGGCCCGTTCTTCGGTTACTTCACCGGCTGGACGTACTGGCTGATGTGGGTCGTCACCGGCATGGCCGAGCTGACGGCCGCCGCGATCTACGTCAACTACTGGTTCCCGGAGATCCCGCAGTGGGTCACGGCCCTGGTCTTCCTGCTGGTGCTGTTCGCCGCCAACCTGATCTCGGTGAAGCTGTTCGGCGAGATCGAGTTCTGGTTCTCGATGGTCAAGGTCACCGCCCTGATCGGCATGATCGTGATCGGTCTCGGGGTGCTCACCTTCGGCTTCAGCTCCGCCGGTGACACCGCCGCGGTCTCCAACCTCTGGGCCTTCGACGGGTTCTTCCCCAAGGGCGTCGGCTCGTCCCTGATGACCCTTCAGGGCGTCATGTTCGCCTACCTCGCCGTCGAGCTCGTCGGTGTCACCGCGGGCGAGTCCGAGAACCCGGAGAAGACCCTCCCCAAGGCGATCAACACCCTGCCCTGGCGGATCGCCCTGTTCTACGTCGGTGCCCTCACCGTCATCCTGTGCGTGGTCAAGTGGACCGAGTTCGGCGAGGGCGTCAGCCCCTTCGTCGCGGCCTTCGCGAAGATCGGCATCCCGGCGGGCGCGGCCATCGTCAACTTCGTGGTGCTGACCGCCGCCCTGTCCTCCTGCAACTCGGGCATGTACTCCACGGGCCGCATGCTGCGGAACCTGGCCGACAGCGGTGAGGCCCCCGCGGTCTTCAAGAAGCTCTCCTCGACCAAGACCCCGGCCTTCGGCATCACCATCTCCGTGCTCTTCATGGGCATCGGCGTGATCCTGAACTACATCGTCCCGGAGAAGGCCTTCGGCTACGTCGTCTCCGTCGCCACCGCGGCCGGCATCTGGACCTGGCTGATGATCCTGGTCAGCCACGTCCGCTACCGCCGCGCGGTCGACGCGGGCCGGCTGCCGGCCTCGTCCTTCCCGGCCCCCGGCGGCGCGAAGTGCAGCTGGGTCGCCATCGCCTTCCTGCTCTTCGTCACCGGCATCATCGCCAAGGACCCCGACTCCCGCGTCTGCCTGTACGTGATGGCGGGCTGGGCGGCGGCGCTGGGCATCGGCTGGCTCGTGCTGAAGTCCCGGAATCCCGAGGTCACGCGGCGCCGTGAGGCGGAGTTCGAGAAGGTGGGCTGACCAGCACCGTCCTAGCATGTGGGCGGCTTCGTACCACTCTTCGGTACGGAGTCGCCCTTCTGCTTATCCTGGCGGGCATGCTGACCATCACCCAGGCCCTCGTCGACCAGATCGTCGCGCACGCGCGCAAGGACCATCCCGACGAGGCGTGCGGCGTCATCGCGGGGCCGGCCGGCGCCGACCGCCCCGAGCGCTTCATCCCGATGCTGAACGCCGCCATGTCGCCCACGTTCTACGAGTTCGACTCCGGCGACCTGCTCAAGCTCTACCGCGAGATGGACGACCGGGACGAGGAACCGGTGGTCATCTACCACTCGCACACGGCCACCGAGGCCTACCCCTCCCGCACCGACATCTCCTACGCCAACGAGCCCGGCGCGCACTACGTCCTGGTCTCCACCGCCGACACCGACGGCCTCGGGGAGTTCCAGTTCCGCTCCTTCCGGATCCTGGAGGGCGAGGTCACGGAGGAGGAGGTCAGGGTCGTGGAGGCCTACTGAATCCCGCCAATCTCGGATCGTGGATGATTTACGTCCGTATGGTGAGATCACACTCCTGGAGCCGGTCCGGGAATCGATACGATGAGCCCATGGTTCTTCTCGACGTGAGCGACAAGGCGCCGGGCACGCTGCTCGTTGCGCGGCTGCACGTCGACCTGTGCAGGCTGAACAGCGCCATCTGTTGACCGTCCCGCTGTAGCCGTACGGCCGTGCCGCCGCGGCGCGCCGTCGACGCGCGCGCCCACTGAGACCAGACCACTTTTCCGACAGGAGCCCCTTGCCATGGCCATCGAGGTCCGCATCCCCACCATCCTCCGCCAGTACACCGACGGTCAGAAGGCGGTGGAGGGCAGCGGTGACACCCTCGCCGACCTGTTCACCGACCTCGAGACCCGTCATGCGGGCATCCAGGCCCGGCTCATCGACCAGGCGAACGGCGAGCAGCTGCGCCGCTTCGTGAACGTGTACCTCAACGACGAGGACGTCCGCTTCCTCGAGGGCATCAACACCAAGCTCACCGACGGCGACAGCGTCACGATCCTGCCGGCCGTGGCCGGCGGCATGGTCTGATCCCGTATGCGCTACGACTCCCCGCTGGCCGCGGTGGGCAACACCCCTCTGGTGCGCCTGCCGCGGCTGTCGCCGTCCGCCGACGTCCGGATCTGGGCCAAGCTGGAGGACCGCAACCCCACCGGCTCGATCAAGGACCGTCCGGCCCTGCACATGATCGAGCAGGCGGAGAAGGACGGCCGGCTCACCCCGGGCTGCACCATCCTGGAGCCCACCTCCGGCAACACCGGCATCTCCCTCGCCATGGCGGCCAAGCTCAAGGGCTACCGCATGGTCTGCGTGATGCCCGAGAACACCTCCCAGGAGCGCCGGGACCTGCTCGGCATGTGGGGCGCGCAGATCATCTCCTCCCCGGCGGCGGGCGGCTCCAACACGGCCGTACGCGTGGCCAAGGAGCTGTCGGCCGAGCACCCGGACTGGGTGATGCTCTACCAGTACGGCAACCCGGACAACGCGGGCGCCCACTACGCCGGCACCGGCCCCGAGATCCTCTCCGACCTGCCGTCCATCACCCACTTCGTGGCCGGCCTCGGCACGACGGGCACGCTGATGGGCGTGGGCCGCTTCCTGCGCGAGAACAAGCCCGACGTGAAGATCGTCGCCGCGGAGCCGCGCTACGACGACCTGGTGTACGGCCTGCGCAACCTCGACGAGGGCTTCGTGCCCGAGCTGTACGACGCGTCGGTGCTGACCACCCGCTTCTCCGTCGGCTCGGCGGACGCGGTCACCCGCACCCGGGAGCTGCTCCAGCAGGAGGGCATCTTCGCGGGCGTCTCCACGGGCGCGGCCCTGCACGCCGCGATCGGCGTCGGCAACAAGGCGCTGAAGGCGGGGGAGTCCGCCGACATCGTGTTCGTCGTGGCCGACGGCGGCTGGAAGTACCTGTCGACCGGCGTCTACACGGCGGCCACCACCGAGGAAGCGATCGAGACGCTGCAAGGACAGCTCTGGGCGTAGCCGCTCAGCCCGCCAGGTGTCGGACCTGGTCCCACAGGACCGGGTCCACCACCCCCGCCTTGCGGCGGAAGTCCCGCACCGGCACCTCGCGCAGCTCGTCCGTCTCCAGGAAGCTCGCCCGCCCCTGAGCGTCGCTCACCGCACCCGGCGGCAGCGGGATCACCCCCGACCGCTCGTCGTGGTACTGGCTGGTGATCTTCGCGACGCGCACCCGCCTGCCGTGCACCGCCAGCACCAGACACGGCCGGTCCTTCGCCCCCGGCCGGTCCTCGAACGGCACGCTCGCCCACCAGATCTCCGTGGGCCGCGGCCGCACGGCCGGCCCACGCCGGTCCAGCCGCCCGGAGGTCCTGCGCCCCCAGCCGTCCACGAGTGCGGCGACGAGCGCGAGCAGCACCACCGCGGCGAGCGCCAGCCACCATGACGTGTCCATACGACGACGTTACCGGCGCGCGCTCACCTGCGCGCGCCCTTCCCGCGCCTCAGGCGCCCCACTGCCAGCCGAACGCGTGACACCACAGGTGAGTTCGCCCACAACAGCCCTTGGCGGAGGAGCGACCGGCCCTTTCGCGCCTTACGCTCGACGAACCGCACGACCCCCGTCGCCCCCTGTCCGGACATCCCCGCCCGCGGAGGTTTCTGCTTCATGAAGCTCACCGTCGTCGGCTGCTCGGGGTCGTTCCCGTCCGCGGATTCGGCCTGCTCGAGCTACCTCGTCGAGGCCGACGGCTTCCGGCTGCTCCTCGACATGGGCAATGGCGCCCTCGGCGAGCTGCAGCGCCACTGCGGTCTCTACGACCTCGACGCGATCTTCCTGAGCCATCTGCACGTCGACCACTGCATC
This sequence comes from Streptomyces sp. NPDC002784, assembly GCF_053592135.1. NCBI lineage: Bacteria > Bacillati > Actinomycetota > Actinomycetes > Kitasatosporales > Streptomycetaceae > Streptomyces > Streptomyces sp. NPDC002784. The sequence continues at coordinate 120,821 of NZ_JBSFVD010000007.1, forward strand.
GACATGTGCGCCTACTTCGTCGCGCGGTACTACCGGCACGACGGCGGCCGCTGCGCCCCCATCCCGGTCTACGGACCCGAAGGCACCGAGCACCGGCTGACCACGGCCTACGCCGACACCCCCTCGGCCTCCTCGATGAGCGAGGTCTTCGACTTCCACACCGTCAAGCCCTCCACCTTCGAGCTCGGCCCGTTCACGGTGCACACCGAGCGGGTGGCCCATCCGGTGGAGGCGTACGGCATCCGCGTCGAGCACGGCGGGCGGTCCCTGACGTACTCCGGTGACACCGGTGTCACCGCCACGCTCGACGAACTCGCCCGCGACACCGATCTGTTCCTGTGCGAGGCGGCCTTCACGCACGGCAAGGAGACCATCCCCGACCTGCACCTCAACGGCCGCGAGGCGGGTGAGACGGCGGCCCGGGCGGGCGCCCGCCGCCTGGTGCTGACCCACATTCCCCCGTGGACCGACCCCCAGGCCAACCTGGCCGACGCGCGCGCGGTCTACGACGGTCCGGTGGAACTGGCGGCGCCGCGGCGGACGTACGAGATCTGAAGGCCACGTGCACGAAGGCCCCGGAACCGGCTCGGTTCCGGGGCCTTCGTCCTGTCGTACGGGCTACTTGGCCTCGGCCTTCTGCAGCTCCGCCAGCTCCTCGTCGGACTCTCGGCCCGGCGTCGGAAGGTTGAACTTGGTGATCGCGAAGCGGAAGAGGACGTAGTAGACCGCCGCGAAGACCAGGCCGATCGGGATGATCAGCCAGGGCTTGGTGGACAGCGACCAGTTGAGTCCGTAGTCGATGGCACCCGCGGAGAAGGTGAAGCCCGCGTGGACGCCGAGCGCCCAGGTGATCGCCATGGACAGGGCGGTGAGCACCGCGTGGATCGCGTAGAGCACCGGCGCGATGAACATGAACGAGAACTCGATCGGCTCGGTGACACCGGTCACGAAGGAGGTCAGCGCGAGCGAGACCATCATGCCCATCACGGCCTTGCGGCGCTCGGGGCGGGCGGCGTGCGCGATCGCGATCGCGGCGGCCGGCAGACCGAACATCATGATCGGGAAGAAGCCCGACATGAACTGACCGGCGTCCGGGTCGCCCGCGAAGAAGCGGTTCAGGTCACCGTGCACGACCTCGCCGGCGGCGTTGGTGAAGTCACCGATCTGGAACCAGGAGACGGTGTTGACGAACTGGTGCATGCCGATCGGGATCAGCGCGCGGTTGATCAGACCGAACAGACCGGCACCCGCGGCGCCCAGACCGGTGATCCACTCGCCGACTTCCGAGATGCCCTCACCGATCGGCTCCCAGACCAGGCCGAAGAAGACACCCATGACGGTGCCGACGAAGGCCATGATGATCGGCACGAGACGGCGGCCGTTGAAGAAGCCGAGCCAGTCCACCAGCTTGGTGCGGTGGAAGCGCTGCCACAGCACGGCGGAGAGCAGACCCATGAGGATGCCGCCCAGGACACCCGGATTGTTGTAGGTCGCGGCTATGTCCGCGCCCTTCTGCACCTTTGCCTCGGTGACCGGGAACGCCTTGAGGACATTGCTGTAGACCAGGAAGCCCACCAGCGCGGCCAGCGCGGTCGAGCCGTCGGCCTTCTTCGCGAAGCCGATCGCGACGCCGATGCAGAACAGCAGCGGCAGGTTGTCGAAGATCGCGCCACCGGCCGTGGCGAAGACCGCCGTGACCTTGTCGGGCAGGTTCAGCTTCTCCTGAACGTCGGCCTGACCCAGGCGCAGCAGAATGCCCGCCGCGGGCAGGACGGCGATCGGGAGCTGGAGGCTGCGGCCGACCTTCTGCAGGCCCTGGAACAGACCGGATCCCCACTTCTTTGTGGGGGCCGCCGATGCGGTGGCGGTGCTCATAGACTTCCTCCATCGGGTGGTGGTCTACACCACTCAGTGGTGTAGACCTGTTCTAGCACGATGAAGGGCACATAAGGAACCCGCGATTCCGTCACCGGAACCGCGGGTTGCGCAACCGTTATTCGAGGCTTTCGTCAGACCTTTGTGACGTCCTCCACCTCGTCCTCCGGCTCCCGTCCCGGCGTCTTCAGATCGAATCTCGTGATCGCGAACCGGAAGATCACGTAATACACGACGGCGAAGACCAGGCCGATCGGAATGATCGCCCACGGCCTGGTGGCCAGATTCCAGTTGATGACGTAGTCGATGAGCCCGGCGGAGAAGCTGAAGCCGTCGTGCACCCCGAGCCCCCACGTCACCGCCATCGACACACCCGTCAGCAGCGCGTGCACCACGTACAGCAGCGGCGCGATGAACAGGAACGAGTACTCGATCGGCTCGGTGATCCCGGTGACGAACGAGGTCAGCGCCACCGAGAGCATCAGACCGCCGACCTCCTTGCGGCGGTGCGGCTTCGCGCAGTGCGTGATGGCCAGGGCCGCGGCCGGCAGCGCGAACATCATGATCGGGAAGAACCCCGAGGTGAACTGGCCCGCGTCCGGGTCGCCCGCCAGGAACATGTTGATGTCGCCGTGCACCTCGGTGCCGTCCGGCTTGGTGTACGTGCCGAACTGGAACCAGATGGGCACGTTCAGGAACTGGTGCAGGCCGATCACCAGCAGGGCCCGGTTCGCGATGCCGAAGATGCCCGCACCCCAGGCGCCCGCGTCGCTCAGCCAGTCGCTGAAACTCTCCAGCGCGTCACCGATCGGCGGCCACACCCACAGGCACAGCGCGGCGAAGGCGATGGCGACGAACGCCATGATGATCGGCACCAGCCGGCGGCCGTTGAAGAAGCCCAGCCAGTCCACCAGCCTGGTGCGGTGGTAGCGGGCCCAGAAGAAGGCCGCCAGCAGACCGATGACGATGCCGCCGAACACCCCGGGGTTCTGGTAGGTGAACGCCTGCACCGTGCCGTCGACGGTCCCCCGGCAGCCGACGTTCGGGACCGCCTCCGTGCCGTCCGGGCAGTCCTCCGGGAACTGGCGCAGCACGTTGTAGTAGACGAGGAAGCCCGCCACCGCCGCCAGCGCGGTCGAGCCGTCCGCCTTCTTCGCCATGCCGATCGCGACACCGATGCAGAACAGCAGCGGCAGCCCCAGCGAGCCGTCGAGCAGTGCGCCGCCCGCCCCGGCCATCACCCGGGAGACGTTGTTCCAGCCGAGGCCCTCGTCGCCGAACACATCGGGCTGGCCCAGCCGGTTCAGGATGCCCGCGGCCGGCAGCACGGCGATCGGGAGCTGAAGACTGCGGCCCATCTTCTGCAGGCCCTGGAACGCCGACTGCCACCGCCGACGTGCTGGAGAGATCTCGGTGGGGGCATTCATCAGTTGGCGACCGCCTGTCAGGTGGTGTAGACCAGTTATCGACGATTGGGTTGCTGTGACGTCATCTTTCGGTACGTACGGCGCAATCGCTCGTAAAGTTGGGCCAACTGTGCGTGAGGAGACCGAAATGGCCAGCAAGGCTGAGAAGATCGTTGCCGGACTCGGCGGTATCGAGAACATCGAGGAAGTCGAGGGCTGCATCACGCGTCTGCGCACCGAGGTCGGCGACGCCTCCCTCGTCGACGAGGCGGCCCTCAAGGCGGCCGGCGCCCACGGAGTCGTCAAGATGGGCACGGCGATCCAGGTGGTCATCGGCACCGACGCCGACCCGATCGCGGCGGAGATCGAAGACATGATGTGAGCACACCGCTCACCCCGGAAGGGGCCCCTCCCCCCGCGGGAGGGGCCCCTTCCGCATGTCCCGCTAGGCTCATCGCCATGTCACGCATCGACGGCCGCACCCCCGAACAGCTCCGCCCCGTCACCATCGAACGCGGCTGGAGCAAGCACGCCGAGGGCTCCGTCCTCGTCTCCTTCGGCGACACCAAGGTCTTCTGCACCGCCTCCGTCACCGAAGGCGTCCCGCGCTGGCGCAAGGGCAGCGGCGAGGGCTGGGTCACCGCCGAGTACTCCATGCTGCCCCGCGCCACCAACACCCGCGGCGACCGCGAATCCGTCCGCGGCAAGATCGGCGGCCGCACGCACGAGATCAGCCGCCTCATCGGCCGCTCCCTGCGCGCGGTGATCGACTACAAGGCGCTGGGCGAGAACACCATCGTCCTGGACTGCGACGTCCTCCAGGCCGACGGCGGCACCCGCACCGCGGCCATCACCGGCGCCTACGTGGCCCTCGCCGACGCCGTGGCATGGGCCCAGGGCAAGAAGCTGATCAAGGCCGGCCGCAAGCCCCTGACCGGAACCGTCGCGGCGGTCTCGGTGGGCATCGTCGGCGGCGTCCCGCTCCTCGACCTCCGCTACGAGGAGGACGTGAAGGCCGAGACCGACATGAACGTCGTCTGCACCGGCGACGGCCGCTTCGTCGAGGTCCAGGGCACCGCGGAGGCACAGCCCTTCGACCGCGCCGAGCTCAACTCCCTGCTGGACCTGGCGGTCCTGGGCTGCACCGAACTCGCTGTCCTGCAGCGCAAGGCCCTTGATACCGTCCTCGAAAAGTAAAGGACGCACCAAGCAGGGCGTCCGGCACGGGCAACCACGCCGACCGCCCCCGCGTCACTAGGGGTACGGGCGCACGACACACCGTCGTGCGTCCGGCCAGGCACGGGGGCCTGTGGAAGGCCTGAGCACGGGAGGACACCAGCATGGGCGCGAGCCGACGCAGACGGAGCCGTATCGCCATGGTCGCCGCGGTGGCGGCGGTCGGGCTGACCACCGGACTGACCACCGGCTGCGACGCCGTCAGCAAGGCCCTGGACTGCGTCCAGACCGCCGAGGCCGTCGCCGACAGCGTGACCGACCTCCAGCAGGCCGTCGAGAGCGCGGCGAACGACCCGACGCAGGTCGACGAGTCCCTCGACTCCATCGACCAGAACCTCAACGACATCGGCGACAAGACCGACAACGCCGACGTCGACAAGGCCGTCGACGACCTCGCCGCCGCGGTCGACAACGTCCGTACGGCCATCAACAACGGCGACGAGACCCCCGACCTCACCCCGGTCACCGACGCGGCCGGCGAACTGACCAAGGTCTGCACACCCTGATACTGGGGGCATGACCCGCCTGATCCTCGCCACGCGCAACGCCGGAAAGATCACCGAGCTGAAGGCCATCCTCGCCGACGCAGGTCTGCCCCACGACCTCGTCGGCGCGGACGCCTTCCCGGACATTCCGGATGTCAAGGAAACAGGAGTGACGTTCGCCGAGAACGCCCTCCTCAAGGCCCACGCCCTGGCGCAGGCCACCGGCCTGCCCGCGGTGGCCGACGACTCCGGCCTCTGCGTCGACGTCCTGAACGGCGCCCCGGGCATCTTCTCCGCCCGCTGGGCCGGCCGCCACGGGGACGACCGGGCCAACCTGGAGCTGCTGCTGGCCCAGCTGTCCGACATCGCCGACGAACACCGGGGCGCCCACTTCGCGTGCGCGGCGGCGCTGGCGCTGCCGGACGGGCGGGAGCGGGTGGTGGAAGGCCGGCTGAAGGGCGTCCTGCGGCACACCCCGACCGGCACGAACGGCTTCGGCTACGACCCGATCCTCCAGCCGGAGGGCGAGACCCGCACGTGCGCGGAACTGACCCCGGAGGAGAAGAACGCGATCAGCCACCGGGGGAAGGCGTTCCGGGGCCTGGTGCCCGTCGTACGCGAGTTGCTCGGTTAGGGACCGGTGCGGCCGGAGGGACTCGAACCCTCACGGGAGTTACCCCACTGGGACCTAAACCCAGCGTGACTGCCAATTCCACCACGGCCGCCGGAGACTGCCCGGCCATGCTACTGGCCGGGCAGTGCGGTCAGACGCCCAGGTCCTTGATGATCTTGGCCACGTGGCCCGTCGCCCGGACGTTGTACAGGGCCCGTTCGACCTTGCCCTCCTCGTCCACGACGATCGTGGAGCGGATGACGCCCAGGTACGTCTTGCCGTAGTTCTTCTTCTCGCCGTAGGCGCCGTAGGACTCGGTGACCGACTTCTCCGGGTCTGCCAGGAGCGTCACCTTCAACGACTCCTTGTCGCGGAACTTCGCCAGCTTCTCCGGGGAGTCGGGGGAGATGCCGATGACGTCGTAGCCGGCTCCGGCCAGGACGTCGAGGTTGTCGGTGAAGTCGCAGGCCTGCTTGGTGCAGCCGGGAGTCAGGGCCGCCGGGTAGAAGTAGACGATCACCTTGCGTCCCTCGTGGTCCGACAAGGAGATCTCGTTGCCGTCGGCGTCGGGGAGGGTGAAGGCGGGGGCCACGTCCCCGGGCTGGAGTCGCTCGCTCATCTCGCTAGCGTAACCGGGGGTCCTGACAGTGCGATGGCCCGGAGAGCTGACAGACTGTCCGGAACAGTATCAGCGGACTTCGGAGGCCGTACGGTGGCGGAAACGTCGGACACGAGAACCCCGGCGCAGATCGAGGCGGACATCAGGCGCCGCCGCGAAGTGCTGGCCGAAACGCTCGACGAGATCGGGGTTCGGGTCCACCCGAAGACCATCGTCGGGGATGCCAAGGCCAAGGTGGTCTCCAACATCGACCACACCCTCGGGCGGGCCTATGTCCAGGCCAACCGGGTCGTCAGTGACGTCAAGGCGCAGTTCGTCGACGAGGAGGGCGCGCCCCGGCTGGAGCGGGTGGTGCCGGTCGCGGTGCTGCTCGTCGGCGTCGTGGGCCTGCTCGCCGTCGGCACCCGGCGCCGCAAGCGCTGACCCGGCGGCGTACGGAGGCGGTGAAGGCAGGTAGGTTCGAGGCGTGAGCGCCAACAGAAACGACACCCCCCATGACGACAAGCTGCCCATCCGGATGCTGCACGACCGTGTGCTCGTGCGGCAGGACACCAGCGAGGGCGAGCGGCGTTCCGGTGGCGGGATCCTGATTCCGGCCACCGCGGCGGTCGGCCGTCGGCTGGCCTGGGCCGAGGTCGTCGCGGTGGGTCAGAACGTACGGACGGTGGAGCCGGGTGACCGGGTCCTGTTCGACCCGGAGGACCGGGCCGAGGTGGAGGTGCGGGGCATCGCCTATGTGCTGATGCGCGAGCGCGATCTGCACGCGGTGGCCGCCGACCGGTTCGAGGGGTCGGAGGACTCGACGGGTCTGTACCTGTAGTTACGCAGGTGAAAGGGGCCGGTGACCATCGTCACCGGCCCCTTTCACCGTTCCTTTGCTAGCTTGGAAGGCAACCCCGACGAGACGCGCCGTACCGGGCCAAGGAAAAGACGACGCACCGACGTCCGTCCGTTTCCGTCTCCCGGAGGTTTCCCCATGGCCTGGGTTCTGCTCGTCGTCGCCGGTCTGCTCGAGGTCGGCTGGTCGGTCGGGATGAAGTACACCGACGGGTTCACCCGTCTCGTGCCCAGCCTGTTCACCGGCGCCGGCATCGTCGCCAGCATGCTGCTGCTGTCCTACGCGGCCCGTTCCCTGCCCATCGGCACCGCCTACGGCGTGTGGGTCGGTATCGGGGCGGCCGGTGCGGCGGTGGTCGGCATGGTGGCGCTGGGTGAGCCGGCGACCGCCGCCCGGATCTTCTTCGTCTGTCTGCTGCTGGTCGCCGTGGTGGGGCTCAAGGCGACCAGCGGGCACTGATCAGTCGCTGCGCCGGGGCCAGTACATCGCGCCTGCCGTCGTCCCGTCGGTGGTGCCGCCGTCCGCCGTACCGCCCTCGGTCGGGTCACCGGTGGTGCCGCCGTCCGCGGTGCCGCCGGTCGTGGTGTCGTCGCCGGTGGTGCCGCCGTCCGTCGTCCCCCCGTCGGTGGTCGTCCCGCCGTCGGTCGTCCCGCCGCCGGTGGTCGTGCCGCCCCCGGTGGTCGGGGTACCGCCGGTGGTCGTCCCGCCCGTGGTGCCGCCGGTCGTCGGCGTCTCGCCGCCCGGTGTCGGGCCGTCGCTCTCCGTCCCGTCCGTGGTCGGATCGCCGGACGGCTCCGCGGGCGGCGGCTGGACGGCGTCGGCGCCGTCCTGGAGCTCCAGGTCGAAGTCGGTGACCGGCTCGCCCTTCAGGGCGTCCTTGGTGAACTGCGCCCAGATCTCCGTGGGCGCCCCGCCGCCGTTGACGCGGGGCAGGCCCATCACGTTGTAGAGCGACTTGTGCTCGGCGGTGACCGGGTCCTGGCCCATCACGGCGACGACGGTGGCGAGTTCGGGTGTGTAGCCGGCGAACCAGGCGGCCCGGTCCTCCTCCGCGGTGCCGGTCTTGCCGGCGGCCGGCCGGCCCGCGGCCTGGGCGGCGGTGGCGGTGCCGGACTCGACGACGCTCTGCAGCACCGAGGTGGTGGTGTCGGCGGCCTGCCGGCTGACGGCCTGCGAGGTCTTGCGCTCGGGCAGGTCGATGACGTCGGCGCCGTCCTTGGTGATCCGCTCGATCATGGTGTACGTGCCGTGCTTGCCGTGGTTGGCGAGCGTGGCGTAGGCCTCGGCCATGTCGAGGACGCTGGCGGTGGCGGTGCCGAGCGCGATCGACGGGTAGGGCTCCAGGTCGGGGGTGCCCTCGGGCAGGCCGAGGTCGATCGCGGTCTGCTCGATCTTCTCGGGGCCGACGTCCACGGCCATCTGCGCGTACACCGAGTTCACCGACTTGTCGGTGGCCTCGCGGACGCTGATGTCGCCGTAGGAGACGTAATCCTCGTTCTCCGGGGCGTAGGTCTCGCCGGTCCAGCCCTCGACGGGGCGCTCGTTGGTGCCGTCGTAGACGGTGTAGGGGGTGATGGGCCGGCCGTCCTGGGTGGTGGAGCCGTTCTCGACGGCCGAGGTGAACACGAACGGCTTGAAGGTGGAGCCGACCTGGAAGTCGCGGCGGGTGGCGTTGGGGGTGTACTGCTTGACGTAGTCGATGCCGTTGTACATCGCGACGACCTTGCCCGTCCTGGGGTCGACGGAGGCGCCGCCCGCGCGGACGTAGGAGTCGACCTTGCGGGCCTTGGGGTCGAGCTTGTCCATCAGCTGCTCGTCGACGGCCTTGACGAAGGCGTCCTGCTTGGCCTTGTCCAGGGTGGTGGTGATGCGGTAGCCGCCGGCGTTGAGCTCGTCCTCGCCGACGATCCGGTTGGCGATGAGGTAGTCCGTGACGATCCGCACGAGGTAACCGCGCTGCCCGGAGAGGCTGGTGGAGACCGTGGCCTCCTTGGGCATCGGGAACTTCAGGCCCGCCCGCTCGGACGCGCCGAGCCAGCCCTCCTTGACCATGCCGTCCAGGACGTAGGTCCAGCGGGCCTGCGCCGCCGCCTTGTTCTCGGGGTGGGCGACGACGTCGAACTCGCTGGGCGCGTTGAGCAGGGCGGCCAGGTAGGCGCCCTGGGCGGCGGTGAGTTCGGCGGCGTCGACGCCGTAGTAGGCATGGGCGGCGGCCTGGACGCCGTAGGCGTTGCGGCCGAAGTAGCTGGTGTTGAGGTATCCCTCGAGGATCTGGTCCTTGGACTCGGTGCGGTCCAGCTTGACCGAGATGAAGAACTCCTTCACCTTGCGGGTGACGGTCTGCTCCTGGGCCAGGTAGTAGTTCTTCACGTACTGCTGGGTGATCGTGGAGCCGGACTGCTTGCCCTTGCCGGTGGCGGTGTTCCAGCCGGCCCGCAGCATGGCCTTGGGGTCGATCGCGGACTCGCTGTAGAAGTCGCGGTCCTCGGCGGCCAGTACGGCGTTGCGGGCGTCCTTGGAGATCTGCGCGAGGTTGACGTTCTCCCGGTTGACCTCGCCGTCGCGGGCGAGCTGGGTGCCGTCGGCGTACAGGAAGATGTTGCTCTGCTTGATGGCGAGCGCGTTGGCCGGCGGGATCTTGACCAGGGAGTAGCCGAGGAAGAACAGGCCGGCCAGCAGCAGTACGCCGACGACGAACGTCCCGAGCACCATCCGCCAGGTCGGGATCAGCCGGCGCCAGCCGGTGCGCTTGGGCCGCTTGGGCCGCTCGGTCGGCTGGTCTTGCTGCGGCTGTGGCTCGTCGCTCATCTCGTGCACGGACTCCTGTTTCGCGTTGTACGTTCCCGTACGACCTCGTACGCGTTCTGCGCCCCCTGTTGAAGACTCTCGCACCAAGGGTTCCGTTCCCTGATCGCGGCACGCTTCGGCACCGGAAAATGCGTGGCGTGCGTCACCACCTGCGCACTAGGCTCCTGCGCTTTGGTGTGCGGCGGGCCGAGGAGGGCTGAGGCTGTGGGTTCCGGACGGTTGTACGCGGCCGTCGCGGCGGGGGGATTCAGACGGTACGCGACCTATCGGGCGGCCACCGCGGCCGGGGTGTTCACCAACACGGTCTTCGGGATCATCCTGGTGTACACCTACCTGGCGCTGTGGGACGAGAGACCCCACCTCGGGGGGTACGACCAGACCCAGGCCGTCACCTACGCGTGGCTCGGTCAGGCCCTGTACTCGACTCTGGCGATCCAGGGCGGCGGCGCGGAGAAGGACCTGATGGCGCGGATCCGCACCGGGGAGATCGCGGTCGATCTGTACCGGCCCGCCGATCTTCAACTGTGGTGGCTGGCGAGCGACTTGGGCCGGTCGGTGTTCCAGTTGCTGGGCCGCGGGGTGATCCCGTTCGCCTTCGGTGCGCTGTTCTTCCCGATGGCGCTGCCGGGGGACGTCACCACCTGGGCGGCCTTCCTGGCCGCGGTGGTGCTGGCGATGATCGTGAGCTTCGGGATCCGCTATCTCGCGGCGCTGATGATGTTCTGGCTCATGGACGACCGGGGCATCACCCAGACCATGATGATCGCCGGGATCTTCTGCTCCGGCATGACGCTGCCGCTGAACGCCTTCCCGGACCCGTTCGGGGACATCGTGCAGGCGCTGCCGTGGGCGGCGCAGCTGCAGATGCCGGCGGATGTGCTGATGGGGGAGGTCTCGCCCTGGTCCGCGTACGCCTTCCAGGCCGGCTGGGCGGTGGTGCTGCTGGCGGCGGGGAGGCTGCTGCAGTCGGCGGCGACGCGGCGGGTGGTGGTGCAGGGTGGCTGAGGCGTCCCGGATGGGGGAGGGGCTGCGGGCCTACGGGCTGATCGCCGGGATGTGGATCCGCGCGACGATGACCTACCGCACCTCCTTCGCGCTCACGGTGGTGGGGAATCTGCTGATCACGGGGCTGGACTTCGCCGCGATCCTGCTGATGTTCTCGCAGGTCGACTCGCTCGGCGGCTGGACGCTGCCCGAGGTGGCCCTGCTGTACGGGCTGTCGGCGACCGCGTTCGGCTTCGCCGATCTGCTGCTCGGCTCGATGGACGTGCTGGGCGGCCGGATCCGGGACGGTTCCTTCGACACGCTGCTGGTGCGGCCGGCGCCGGTGCTCGCCCAGGTCGGCGCGGACCGGTTCGCGCTGCGCCGGCTGGGCCGGATCACCCAGGGCCTGCTGGTGCTGGGGTGGGCGCTGGCGGCCGTCGACGTGGAGTGGACGGCGGCGAAGGTGCTGCTGGTGCCGGTGATGGTGGTCTGCGGGGCGGTGATCTTCGGGTCGCTGTTCGTGGCGGGGGCGGCCTTCCAGTTCGTGGCGCAGGACGCGGCCGAGGTGCAGAACGCGTTCACCTACGGCGGGGGCACGCTGCTGCAGTATCCGCCGACGGTGTTCGGGACGGATCTGGTGCGCGGGGTGACCTTTGTGCTGCCGCTCGCCTTCGTCAACTGGGTACCGGCGTCCTATGTGCTGGGGCGGCCCTATCCGCTGGGGCTGCCGGAGTGGGCCGCGTTCGCGCCGCCGCTGGTGGCGGGCGGGTTCGGGGTGCTGGCGGGCTGGGCCTGGCGGGCGGGGCTTCGGGCGTATCGGAGTACGGGGAGTTGAGGGTGCGTGTTCATTGAGGTGGACGGTGTCGAGAAGGTCTTCGACGTGCGCAGGAAGACCGGGTTCCTGAAACGGGAGCGGCGCCAGGTGCGGGCGGTGGACTCGGTCTCCTTCACGGTGGCGCGGGGTGAGATGGTCGGGTACATCGGGCCGAACGGCGCGGGCAAGTCGACGACGATCAAGATGCTGACGGGGATCCTGACGCCGAGCGGAGGCCGGCTGCGGGTCGCCGGCGTCGATCCGTCCCGTGAGCGCAGGCGCCTGGCGCACCGCATCGGCGTGGTCTTCGGGCAGCGCACCACCCTGTGGTGGGACCTGCCGCTGATCGACTCCTACCGGCTGATGCACCGCATGTACCGCATCCCGGACGGCCGTTACCGGGAGAACCTCGACCGCTGCGTGGAACTGCTGGAGCTGGGCGGGCTGTTGGAGGTGCCGGTGCGGCAGCTGTCGCTGGGGCAGCGGATGCGCGGGGACATCGCGGCGGCGCTGCTGCACGACCCCGAGGTGCTGTACCTGGACGAGCCGACGATCGGCCTGGACGTGATCTCCAAGGCGAAGGTCCGCGGTTTCCTGCGGGAGTTGAACGGGGAGCGCGGCACGACGGTGCTGCTGACCACGCACGACCTCCAGGACATCGAGCAGCTCTGCTCGCGGGTGATGGTCATCGACCACGGGCGCATGGTCTACGACGGGGCGCTCGCCGGGCTGCACGAGGTGGGCGGGAGCGAGCGGACCCTGGTGGTCGACCTGGAGCGGGAGCTGCCGCCGATCGAGGTGGGCCCGGCGGCGCGGGTGGTGCGGGTGGAGGGGCCGCGGCAGTGGCTGGCGTTCGCGGCGGGGGAGTCGGCGGCGGGACTGGTGGCGCGGGTCGCGGCGGAGTATCCGCTGGTGGACCTGTCGGTGCGGGAGCCGGACATCGAGGCGGTGATCGCCCGGATGTACGCGGAACGGGCCGGTGCGTAGTGCCGGGCCGGTGGAACTCGTAGGCTGCTGCCATGACCGACGACCTCCCGGAGCTGAGAGCATCCGACGCCGATCGTGAGCGAGTCGCCGAGGTCCTGCGGGACGCCCTGGCCGAGGGGCGGCTCGACATGGAGGAGTTCGAGGAGCGGCTGGACGCCACGTACAGGGCACGGACGTACGGGGAGCTGACGCCGATCACCCGGGACCTGCCGGTGTCGCCTGCCGTGAACATGGTGAAGGCCCCGGTCGGCGACGGCAGTTGGGCCGGGCGGATCGTCGGCGGCGAGGGCTCGTCGACGTGGGGCGTGGCGGTGATGTCCGGGTTCGAGCGCAAGGGCCGCTGGACCGTGCCGCGCCGCTTCACCGGCTTCGCCTTCTGGGGCGGCGGGGAACTGGACCTGCGCGAGGCGGACTTCGCGGACCGCGAGGTCGTGATCAACTGCGTGGCGATCATGGGCGGCATCAATGTGATCGTGCCGCCGGGCGTCGAGGTCGTGGTGCGCGGCATCGGCGTCATGGGCGGCTTCGACCATCGCGAGGAGGGCGTACCGGGGGATCCCGGGGCCCCTCGGGTGATCGTGACCGGGTTCGCCTTCTGGGGCGGGGTCGGGGTGGAGCGCAAGGCCACGAAGGCGGAGCGGCAGCGGCTGCGGGAGGAACGCCGCCGCGAGAAGCTGGATCGGAAGGCGCCGCGGCGGGGGCTGGAGGGGCACGGGTTCCATGGGCGCGGGTCCTCGGACGACTCCTGACCACGGCCCGTGCCGCGTGCGTCACAGCTTCGCCGGGGCCGAGCCCTTCAGGTCCTTGAGGTCGAGGGCCTCCGCCATGCGGGCGTAGCCCAGGTCGCTGGGGTGGAGGCGGTCGCCGGAGTCGTACTCGGGGCGCAGCTTGCGGGGGTTGTACGGGTCGCGCAGGGCCTCGTCGAAGTCGGCCACCGCGTCGAAGACGGTGCCGGCCCGGATCTCCGCGTTGATCTGCCGGCGGACCGCTTCCCGCTCGTCGGTGTAGCCCCGGTGGCCCTGGAACGGCATCAGCGTCGCGCCGATCACCTTCAGACCGCGGGCGTGCGCCTGGCCGACCATGGTGCGCAGCCCGTCGAGGATCAGGTCCGGGTCGGCCAGTCGCGGGTTGCGCAGGATGTCGTTGACGCCGAGCGCGATGACGACGACCTTGACGTTGGTGCGGTTCAGGACGTCGCGGGTGAAGCGGTCCAGGCCGCTGGGGTTGTCCGCGGGCCGGCCGAGTCCGCCGACCAGGATCTGGTTGCCGCTGATCCCCTGGTTCACCACGCTGTAGCGGGGCACGTTCTCCCCGGCCGCCACCGCCGCGCGCAGCCGCTGCGAAAGGACGTCCGTCCAGCGGCGGTTGGCACCGGAGGTGGAGGTGATCCCGTCGGTGAGGGAGTCGCCGATCACGACCACGGTGCCGTCGGCGTCCTTGCTGAGCACGTCCAGCGCGGTGAGATAGCGCCAGTAGCCGACCTCTTCCGTGTACGCCGTGCCGGTGACGTCCTCGGTCCGGTCGCCCTGGGCGACGTAGGAGGTCTGGCGCGCGTGCGGGTGGTAGGTGACCGGGCCGGAGCGGGTGGGGGAGTAGGTCGTGACCAGGACGTCGGTGTTCGCGGGGACGCTCACCCGGACCGCGTCGCTCATCACCTGCCCGCCCGTCGGGATCACGACCGTGGTGTTGCCGCCGAAGGTGAGCCGCCGCATGGACTGCGTCACCGCGGCGGGCGTGCCGGAGCCCGCGGCGACGGCGACCGACGCGTGCGTGATCGTCAGCGGGGACTGGCCGTAGAGATTGGACAGCGTGACGCGGGCACTCGTACCTCCGACGCCGGTGTGGACGACGTTGCGGACGGAGCGGCCCGCCATGCCGTCCGTCTCGGTGCCCGGCTCGGCGGCGGCCGGGGAGGTCGACCAGGTGCCCACCCAGGTGCCGGTGGAGACCGGCGCGGCGGGATTGCGCGGGGTGTTCCCGCTGGCCAGGGTGGACTGGTGGTTGCTGCCGTCGTCGGCGGTGACTCCGACGTAGATCGCCGCGGACAGCCCCAGGACGAGGGCGACGATGGCGGAAAGCAGGGCATAACCGTGGTGCCTGGTCATGCGGTGCGGTCTCCTCGGACGAATGGGAGCCCGAGGCTCCGATGTGATCACCTCATGATGCGTCATGAGGATGGGGGGAGATGAACAGACCCCCCATTGGGCCGTGGAGTTCCCCAGTGTGCTCCCCCCACGGGACAGACGCCGGGAACTCTCGTTTCGTTCCAGGAGTCGGTCATGAAGGGACAATATGTAGGGGCATCGCGAACGGGTGGAGTGGATGGAACGATCGAAAACGGGCGAAACGGAGTCTTCGGACGTGAAGGAGCATGCCCGGCGGGACACACCGGCCAACCCTGCCGGCGCCGCCGCCTCGGCCGTCCGCGCGATGACCACCTTCAGCGCCGCCGACGAGGAGAAGCAGCGCGGCGTACGCCGGATGAAGCTCACCGCGGTCGGCCTGCTGCTCTTCGTGGCCCTGGTGTACGTCCTCGCCAAATGGGCGCAGAACTCCGGGGCCGGCGCCTGGACCGGCTATGTCGCCGCCGCCGCCGAGGCCGGCATGGTCGGCGCGCTGGCCGACTGGTTCGCGGTCACCGCCCTGTTCCGCCACCCCCTCGGCATCCCCATCCCGCACACCGCGATCATCCCCACCAAGAAGGACCAGCTCGGCGTCTCCCTGGGCGAGTTCGTCGGCGAGAACTTCCTCTCCGAGGACGTCGTACGGCAGCGGCTGCGCGCCGTCGGCATCGGCAGCCGGCTCGGCGCCTGGCTGGCCGATCCCGAGCACGCCGACCGGGTGACGGCGGAGCTGTCGGCGGCGCTCAGGGGCGCGCTGACGGTGCTGCGGGACTCGGACGTGCAGGCGGTGGTCGGGGAGGCGATCACCCGGCGGGCCGACGCGCAGGAGATCGGCCCCGGCATCGGCAAGATGCTGGAGAAGGTGGTGGCCGACGGCGGCCACCGGCGGGTCGTCGACCTCGTGGTCTCCCGGGCGCACGACTGGCTGATCCTGCACGACGAGCAGGTCATGGACGCCGTCCAGGGCGGGGCGCCCGGCTGGACCCCCCGCTTCGTCGACAAGCGGGTCGGCGAGCGCGTCTACAAGGAGCTGCTGCGGTTCGTCACCGAGATGCGGGACATGCCCTCCCACCCGGCCCGCGGCGCCCTCGACCGCTTCCTGGCCGACTTCGCCTCCGACCTCCAGTCCGACACCGACACCCGGGCCCGCGTGGAGCGGCTCAAGGGCGAGGTCCTCGGCCGGGGCGAGGTGCAGGACCTGATCGCGTCCGCCTGGACGGCCGTACGCTCCATGATCGTCTCGGCGGCGGAGGACGAGCGCAGCGAACTGCGGCTGCGGATCCGGGCCTCGCTGCTGTCGCTGGGCGCCCGGATGGCCGTAGAGCCGAAGCTGCAGGGCAAGGTCGACAGCTGGGTGGAGGGCGCGGCGGTCTACGTCGTCACGACCTACCGCAAGGAGATCACCTCCCTGATCACGGACACCGTGGCGGGCTGGGACGCCGAGCACACGACGCGGAAGATCGAGGCGAACATCGGCCGCGACCTCCAGTTCATCCGGATCAACGGCACGGTCGTCGGCTCGCTGGCCGGACTGGTCATCTACACGGTGTCCCGGGCGCTCGGAGCGTAAGTCCTCGCAGGCGGGGGCACCCGACACGGGTTCCACGCGTCGGAGGGAGCCGTGCCCATGACAGCAGAAGCGTCCGCGTCCGTGCCCGCCGAGACCGGCACCGTCACCACCGCCGTACCGGCCAGACTGGACCGGCTGCCGTGGTCCCGGTGGCACTGGATGATCGTGATCGGCCTCGGCACCGTCTGGATCCTGGACGGACTGGAAGTGACCATCGTCGGCAATGTCGCCGGCCGCCTCGCCGAGGAGGGCAGCGGCCTCGACATCACCTCCGCCCAGGTCACCGGCACCGCGGCCGCGCTGTACGTGGCCGGAGCCTGCACCGGCGCCCTCTTCTTCGGCCGGCTGACGGACCGCTACGGCCGTAAAAGGCTCTTCATGGTCACGCTCGCCGTCTATCTGGCGGCGACCGCGCTGACCGCCCTGTCCTTCGAGTCCTGGTGGTTCTTCCTTTTCCGGTTCCTCACCGGCTTCGGCATCGGCGGCGAGTACGCGGCCATCAACTCCGCGATCGACGAGCTGATCCCCTCCCTCTACCGCGGCCGGGTCGACCTGATCATCAACGGCAGCTACTGGCTCGGCGCGGTCGGCGGCGCCCTGCTCTCCATCGTGATGCTGGACACCGCGATCTTCCCCAAGGACCTCGGCTGGCGGCTCAGCTTCGCCCTCGGCGTCGTCCTCGGCCTGGTCATCCTGCTGGTCCGCCGGCATGTCCCGGAGAGTCCCCGCTGGCAGTTCATCCACGGCCGGGGCGAGGACGCGGAGGAACTGGTGTCCGGGGTGGAGCGCGAGATCGAGCGCGAGAAGGGCCGGCCGCTGCCGCCCGCCGGCGCGGAGATCACCATCCGGCAGCGCAAGAGCATCGGCTTCGGCCTGATCGCCCGCACGGTCTTCGCCCGCTACCCGCGCCGCGCGATCCTCAGCCTGTCCCTCTTCATCGGCCAGGCGTTCCTCTACAACGCCATCACCTTCGGCTTCGGCGCCATCCTCACCACCTTCTACGACATCCCGCCCGGCCGCACCGGCTACTACTTCGCCGTCATCGCCGCCGGGAACTTCCTCGGCCCGCTGCTGCTCGGCCGGCTCTTCGACACGGCCGGCCGGCGGATCATGATCAGCTCGACGTATCTGCTCTCCGGTCTGCTGCTGTTCGGCACGGCCTGGCTCTTCGACCGCGGCTCGCTCAGCGCGACCACGCTGACGGCCTGCTGGTGCGTGGTGCTGTTCTTCGCCTCGGCGGGCGCGTCCAGCGCGTATCTCACGGTCTCCGAGGTCTTCCCGATGGAGACCCGGGCCATGGCCATCGCCTTCTTCTACGCCCTCGGCACCGCCGCCGGTGGCATCAGCGGCCCGCTGATCTTCGCCGGCCTGACGGAGTCGGGCGTGGTCGGGGACACCGTGCTGGCCTTCCAGATCGGCGCCGGGCTGATGTGCGCGGCGGGTCTGGTGGCGGCGTTCCTGGCGGTGAACGCGGAGCGGCGCTCGCTGGAGGACATCGCGCGGCCACTGTCGGAGGTGGCGGCGGAAGGGTCGCAGAAGGTGGCGTGAGCCGCGGCTCATACGCGCAGGGGCAGCTGTGGCACGGGTCACACGCGACCGTGTCACACGGGCTCGGGCTGACCCGTCATAGGGGTGTACTCACCCGACGACGGCAGAGGAGCTCGTCATGGAAGCCCGTCTCAACCTCTTCGAGAACCCGGTCCTGGCCAAGGTGTTCCGGCACGTCAACTCCGCGGCCAAGGTGGTGTCGGACGCGGGGGTGCCCGGGTCCACCCTGGAGCTGGTGAAGATCCGCGCCAGCCAGATCAACGGCTGCGGCTTCTGCACCGACATGCACACCAAGGACGCCGCCGCGGCCGGGGAGACCGCCCAGCGCCTCCACCTGGTCGCCGTCTGGCGCGAGGCCAAGGTCTTCACCGAGGCGGAGCGCGCCGCGCTCGAACTGGCGGAACAGGGCACCCGTATCGCCGACGCCGCCGGCGGTGTCCCGGACGAGGTGTGGGAGAACGCCGCCAAGCACTACGACGAGGAGCAGCTGGGGGCGTGGGTGGCGATCATCGCGCTGATCAACACGTACAACCGGGTCAACGTGCTCCTGCAGCAGCCGGCGGGGGACTACCAGGTGGGGATGTTCGGCTGAGGCGGGGCGGGTGCCCCGGGCTTGGGGTGCGGGGGCGCTGGGGCCCGGGGCTCGGGGAGCCGGGAGTGGGGGCGCTGGGGCTCGGGGAGCCGGGAGTGGGGGCGCTGGGGTGGTTCCCAGGTGAGCGCCCCCGGCCTGCCCGGCGGGCCGCAGGCGGCCGTACCGGTCGAGGGTGGTCCGTGGTGTCGGCCGTACGGGCCGAGGGTGGTGCGCGCCGGCCGTACGGGCCGATGCCCCCCGCGGCTTCAGCCGTTGCGGTCGGCCACCGCCCAGGACGCCAGGGCCACGGCTCCGGCCACGCCGAGCACGGCTGGCCAGGCGCCGACCTTCTTGGCGAGCGGGTGCGATCCGGCGAAACCGGCGACGTAGGCGGCCGTCAGCGCGCCCGCGGCCGGTCCGCCGGCCCGCTGCCGCCACTGCTTGGCCGCGGCCGCCCCGGCGGCGGCCAGCACGACACCGCCGAGCGGCCGCTTCTTCGTCCACCGGGCCACGCCGTACCCGCCGACGAGCCCGCCCGCGGCGATCATCGCGCTGGGAATCTTCGCCATGTCTGCCTGCCTCCTGCTGTGTGACTGGTGTGAAAGAGGCTAATCATCACGCTCGACACTCACTCGAGGCGCCGGGACATGAGAAGGCCGGGGCGATGGTGCACGCCCCGGCCGTCAGCGGTGGGTGTTGCTCGTCAGAGCTGGCCCGACGCCGAGATCGTCACCTTCGCGGACGGCGTGCCGCCCTGGGAACCCAGCGACTCGATCTTCTTCACGAGCTCCATGCTGGTCTCGTCGGCGACCTCGCCGAACACCACGTGCTTGCCGTCCAGCCAGCCCGTCACGACGGTCGTGATGAAGAACTGGGAGCCGTTGCTGTTCGGGCCGGCGTTGGCCATCGAGAGCAGGCCCGGGCGGTCGTGCTTGAGCTTGAAGTTCTCGTCGGCGAACTTCTCGCCGTAGATGCTCTTGCCGCCGGTGCCGTTGCCCGCGGTGAAGTCACCGCCCTGGAGCATGAACTCCGGGATGACGCGGTGGAAGGAGGACCCGGCGTAGCCGAAGCCCTTCTCGCCGGTGGCGAGGGCGCGGAAGTTCTCCGCGGTCTTCGGGACGACGTCGTCGAAGAGGTTGAAGTTGATGCGCCCGGCGGGCTCGTCGTTGATGGTGATGTCGAAATAGACCTTGGTCGTCATACCCCCCATCCTGCACCCTCCGGTCCCGTGGCACTGCCGCAGGGCCTCAAGGACGACGTCATGACGTCCGCTCAGCCGCCCTCGGGAGTGCTCCAGGGATCCGCCCGCCGCGCCAGCCGGCCCGCCCTGCGGCGCAGTGCCGGCGGGAGGCGGTGCAGGAGCCTGCGGGTCGCTCGGCGCAGGTCGGGGGAGGTGGCCGCGCGCAGGAGGAGGCGGTGGTGGAGGGCCGTGCTGCCCGGCGGGCCCACCGACACGGACAGTTGCGCGTCCCGGGGTGTCCGGGCCGGGATGACCAGGCGGGGCGGCCGGCCCACCGTGGCCGTGGGCGGTGTGCCGGAGGAGCCGTCCAGGACGACTCGGGCCCGGCGGCCGACCCCCAGCAGCTGCGCGCTCGCCCACACCAGGTGCGTGCCGGGAGGCAGGGGCTCGCCCGCGGCCAGGGTCAGCGGGTCGATCGTCGTCGTACCCGACAGCAGGACGCGGTGGCGGCCGCCGCCCGCGGGTTGCGTCCGCGGTGTCAGGTCGCCGTCCGGGAACCACCACGCGTCGCGGGTCGTGTCATGGGTCAGCAGTTCGCCCTCGGCGTACGCCAGGGGGTCCCGGACCTCCCAGTCCTCGGCGCCCTTGATGCCGTCGAGGAACTCGGGGTCCAGGCACAGACGGCCGCCCTGGCGTTCGTACAGCGTGAGAGGTTCGCCGTCCGGGCGGAGCATCTCGATGGTCGTGGTGACGCGCAGCCCGCCCCCGCTCCAGCGGATGTCCTCCACTCCCCGCAGGCGGGAGATCGGGGGCAGCCCCTCGCGTACGCCCGGCGGGAAGCAGTCGAGGGCCATACGGCGGACCGTGGTGAAGTAGCGGTCCAGGGCCGGGCCCGAGCGCTGGAGGATCCTCGGCTCGCTCACCGGACGCAGGAGTTCCACCCGGTAGGAGCGGCGCAGGAGGTCGTCCTGGAGCGGGCCGGGGTCCGTGGCCTCCTTCACCGCGTCCACCACCGTGCGCAGGCAGGCGTAGTACGCCTCCGGGGTGGTGGCCGAGGCGCTGGTGTTGCCGCCGTCCTCGCGGCGGTTCCAGACGTAGCAGGGCGTGGCGAGGATCGAGACGGTCTGGGCGCGCACGTAGGCGCGGGCCATGAACAGCTGGTCCTCCAGGCGCACCCGGCCCTCCGGGAACTCGATGCCGTGTTCGAGGAGGAAGGCCCGGCGGAGCATCTTGTGCGGGGTCAGGCTCTCGAAGAGCGGGGCGTCGGCGGCGGTACAGCGGTCGACGGTACGTCGGAAGACTCGGCTGGGCGCCTGCATCGTGCCGATCACCCGGCCCAGGACGATGTCGGAGCCGTTGCGCGCCGCGATGCGGTACAGGTTCTCCAGCGCCGCCGGCGTCAGCTCGTCGTCCTGGTCGACGAACTGCACGTACTCGCCCCTGGCGTGCCGGACACCGACGTTGCGGGGTTTGCCCGGCCAGCCGGAGTTCTCCTGGTGAACGACGCGGACGTGCGGATGCCGGGCCGCCAGCCGGTCCAGACGGGCACCGGAACCGTCGGTCGAACCGTCGTCGACGTAGACGATCTCGTAGGCGTCGCGGCCGATGCTCTGGTGGAGGAGGGAGGGGGCGCAGCGGGCCAGGTAGTCGCCGGCGTTGTGGACGGGGACGATGACGCTGACCTTGAGCATGGGGCTCCCCGGGGGCTCCGCTGGGGTTCATCCGTGAGGAGGTGAGTAGGTGAGTAGGTGACACGTTATGTCAGCTTGTGGGGGTGCGGTGCGGCATCGGGTCCGGCCTGACTCCGGCGACCAGCTGTCGCATGCCGCCGGTCATCAGGACGTCGTGGTTCGCGAAGAGGGAGCCCAGTTCGAAGCGCCGCCGGATCCGAGCCGCCCACACCGCGCCCGGCAGGTCCGTGTACGCGTTGACCATCCGAGCGCGATGCGCCTGAGTGAGAATCCAACGGGCTCGCTCTCCGTCGCTGACCCGTCCTCCGAGGCTGAGCGCCAGGCGCCACAACTCGTCCCCGCCGCTGCTCTCGTCGACCACGGCGACGATCCCGATGTTTCCCAGGCACCGCTCGTCGCCGGATCGGGTGGTGTAGGCGACGGTGAGTCGCTCAAGGGGGAAGACGGTCACGCGGCTGATGCCGGTGATGTCGATGAGGGTCATGGCTCAGCAGCAGGGGCCGTCGCCGCAACAGGTGGGGGCGTTGCAGTCCGCAGCTGTTCCCCACGTCTGCTCGTCGACCTCGAAGCCGCAGGCCCGGAGCCTCCCCACGACATCGACCATCAGCCCCCGTGTGCGGACCTTCGAGTTGGGTTGGTGATGCAGGAAGTAGCCGAAGTTTCTGTCACACCACTCGGCGTACCAACCGGTGTGCAGGATGAGGGTGTGCCAACCGGGATCGACCGCCTCCGACGGCGCCATGACGGCTCCCCCGCCCGTCGTCCCCATGACGAATACGAGGGCGAGCGCCTGATCGACGACACGATCGGCGACGCAGGGCTCCAGCCCGTACTCCTCGGCGCAGAAGGCGGTGAGCATCTGGAACTCGGCGTCGGAGACGAGGGACCTGCCGGTGCGTGTCTCTGTGCTGACGGTGATGGATGTCATCGCACGACCACCGCACCCCCGCCGCGGAGCCAACGGCGACCGCGCTCCACCAGATCCCGAACAGCCTGCGGTCTGCACAGGTCGCCGTCGTAGCGTGGTGGGACCACCCAGTAGGTCCCCGGTGGCCGTTGCCGGTCGATATGAGGGACTCCCAGGTACGTGTTGCCGCACAGGCACGGAGCGATGTCGCCGAACGCCCACACCCGTCCGGCGTGTCCCTGGATGAGGGCGTAGTACGTCGGACCGGCAGCCCGATGGTCGTGGATGACTGGGCCGTTGAGCTCTGCCGGCGCAGCGGACACCTGCTCGGGGCCCTCGCAAGCGAAGGCAGTTTGAGCGAGTTTCACGGACATGCGGACTGCGGCGAATCCGCTGCCCAGCGGCAGTAGGGCCACCCCCTGCCTAGACCATTCCGACTTGGCCTGCTCCGGGTCAGGGTGCGCACGGGCCAGCCAGTCGGTGATCAGTCCGTTGAGCACATGAGCTTGCATCTCCACTGACCTCCAGGAGCGTTGTGTCCGCCCACGCCGGTGACAGAACCGCGCCGAGGACGGCCGTCGTGGCCATGACGCTAGAGAGGTGATGCATGCCTGAACCAGCCTCGTGCAGATTTGTGCAACACCTCGCTCTTCCAGGGGACTTGGCGTATCAGAGACCCTTGACGGAGGCGTCCGATGAGAAGACTGTGGTGCACACAGCCGCACATCTCACCGACGGAGGCTGCCATGCCACTGCGGTTCATCGGTATCGACCCCAACACCGGCGACCACGAAAGCCCGACCATCTGGGTGGACCAGGAGAAGCAGGAACTCGTCCTCCAGGGGTGGAAAGCGGATCCTGCCCTCGAAGCGGAGTGCGCCGCGTTCGAGCTCCCCGGCCACGCCAGGGGCATCCCGGAGAGCGAGGCCGTGGTTCGTATCCCCGCCAGGATGGTGCCGATGATCAGGGAGGCGTGTGATGCCGTCGAACGTGCCAACCGCGTTCAGTGATCTCCTCGCCGCGTGCACACGGTCGGCCGTCCACCTGGAGATGCGGGACTCCTACGCGGTCGACTACGAGAAGGGTCCTTTCGCGGACTGGCGCGCCGGGTACCGCCATGATCCCGAAGACCGGAACTCATGGTGGCGACCATGGCTCGACCTCGTACAGGAGACCGTGAACCGGGGGGTCGTCATCCGGCGGGCTCGCATTGTCTCGGAGCCTGCCAGCGAGTACACCCGCTTCCTCTACGACGGCACGTTCACCAACGTCGCCGCCGGCGAGGAGGTCCGCTGGCTGCCCAGACGCCGTGCGTCCGACATCGCACTGCCCGGCAACGACTTCTGGCTCTTCGACGGCCGCGTCGTCCGCTGGAACCACTTCTCGGGGGACGGCGCGTCCCTCGGCGGCGAAGTCTGGGACGCGACCCCCCACGCGGCCAAGCTCTGTGCCGATGCCTTCGAAGCCGTCTGGGCGAGAGCCATTCCGCACAGCCAGTACCACCTCACCTGACAGAACACCGGAAAGCCGGCTCATGCCCATCTCCCCCTCCTCGTCAGCCCAGACGGCTCGCGCAGTCGTCGCCCGAAGACTGCGCGAGCTCCGCAAGGGGGCGGGGCTGACGGTCATCGAGCTGGCCGACCGGTGCGGTTGGCACCATGCAAAGACCTCGCGTATCGAGAACGCGCACACGGCGCCCTCCACGAGAGACATCCGGGCCTGGGTCACCGCCTGCGGCGCCACGGAACTGGGAGACGACCTCGTCGCCCAGTCCCTCCATGCGGAATCGATGTACACGGAGTGGCGCCATCGGGTGCGCGGTGGTCTGAAGCAGTTGCAGGACAGCGCCGTTCAGTTCTTTCACGAGACCCGGCTGTTCCGCGTCTACTCGTCGTCGCTGGTGCCCGGCCTGCTGCAGACCGAGGGCTACGCCGCGGGCGTTCTGGGCATCAGTGCCCGCTTCCATGAACTGCCCGTCGACGACAGCGCGGAGGCTGCCGGAGCACGCGTCGACCGCTCTCGCGTGCTCCATGAACCGGGGCACCGGTTCGTCCTGGTCGTGGAGGAGGCCGCGCTGTACTACCGCGTCTGTGACGAGGACGCGATGGCGGCCCAGCTCGGCTATCTCCTCACAGCCGGGGCGCTGCCCCAGGTGTCGCTCGGCATCATCCCGTCGGCAACCCGCGATCGGGTCCAGTGGCCTCGTGAGACGTTTCACGTCTACGACGACAAGCTCGTGTCGGTGGAACTCGTCTCCGCGCAGGTGAGGATCACCCAGCCGTCCGAGATCGGTCTGTATCTCAAGGCTTTCGAGCAGCTCAGGGGTATGGCGGTGTACGGGGCGGAGGCACGGGGCCTGATACTCGGGGCGATCGCGGTGCTGGATGGTTCCTGACCGGGGATGCTCAGCGGCCCCGCCCTGCCGGTATCGCGAACTGACCCTGTCCCACCGCGCGTATGAAGGACTGCCAAGGACCGCGCGTCGACGTCACCACAGGCCCACTCGCCGTCTTGGAGTCGCGCACAAGGGCGCGGTCTTCACTCAGCGCACATTCGACGCATTCGCCCCCGGCGCCGTTGCTGTACGACGAGGTGAACCACCCGAGCTTGTTGAGTTCGCTGGACATTGCACCGCTCACTGTGCGTGCTCCTTCAAGATCGATGTGATCAACCCGCCCGAGCGCTGAGGGCTCAAGGCCGCTGCCCGAAGCCCGTCGAACACCCGGGTGTACTCACGCACATGATGCTCGCCTTCCAGGTACACGGCGTCGGTGATGCCGTCCCTGTACACGATGTCCGGATCTTCCGGGGCGGGGAAGCCCAACATGGTGAAGGAGCCCGTGGCCGGATAGGTGCCTGAGTCGAAAGGCAGAACCTGCAAGGTCACGGCAGGCAACTCGGCGCATTTCAGCACCCGTTCAAGCTGGTCACGCATCACCTCGCGGTCTCCGATGACCTGGCGCAGAGCGCCTTCGCTCACGATGAACCAGGCATCGGGGGCGTCGGGCCGCGTCAGCATGGCTTGGCGCTCCATGCGTACGCGTACCGCCCGGTCGATGTCCTCCGCGGCCATGTGCCCGCCGGCCTTGTGGAGTTCGCGGGCGTACGGCTCTGTCTGCATCAGGCCGGGGATCAGCTCGCACTGGTACTGACGGAATGTGGTGGCGTCCTGTTCCAGGCCGATGTAGATGTTGAACCATTCCGGGACGCCTGTGCCGTGCTCCTGCCACCAGCCGCGCATCTTGGCCTGGCGGGCCAAGGATCTGAGGAACTCGCGCAGCTCGTCGCTGGTGCCGTAGAACCGGCACAGGGCGTCGATGTCGGACGGCTGGATCCGACCGCTCCCCGTCTCCATCCGGTTGACCTTCGAGCCGCTCCAGTCCAGGGCCTCGCCGACCTGCGCGCAGGTCAGTGAGCTCCTCTCCCGCAGCTTCTTCAGCTCGATCGACAGACGTCGGCGGCGTGCCGTCGGTGAACCGGCCATCTCAACCCTCTTCCGGATAGCGGGCGTTCAGTCTCGCGCCAAGGGATGGGGATGCCAATCACTCATACGTGGGAATCCCGCCGTGCACATTGCACAACGGGATGGGATGTCGTCACTCTGGGTGCACGCAACTGATCGTGAGTGTCCAGAACGCTGTGCTCCCCTCCGGGAGCCGTGCGACGAGAGGGGCCCCTGGTGACCCATGAAGCGTGCATGGTGCGAAAGCCCTGGGACCTGGCCTTCACCGCCGAGCCTGTGGAGGTGGCCGCGCTGCGCCGTGTCATGCGGCTGCATCTGGGGATCTGGGGATTGCACGGCACGGTCGACCAGGCCCAGTTGTGCGTGAGCGAGCTGGTCACCAACGTCATCACACACACGGGTCACGGCACACCGGCCACGTTGGCCGTCTCCATGAGCGGCACATACCTGCGTATCGAGGTGCACGACCCCGACACGCGTGCTCTTCCCACGCTGCTCGACGCGGCCCCCGAGTCGGAGGGCGGCAGAGGGATGGCTCTGGTGAACGCGGTCGCCGACCGCTGGGGTGTACAGCTCCGGCCCGACCGGAAGGTCACGTGGTGCGAGTTGGCGACGGGGCTGTCCACTCCACACGGACATGTGGACAGCCCCGGAGTATCGCGGGCAGAGACCTTGCTCGGCGTCTATGCGTCAGCGAAACGGCACCGCGGGTCAGGCGCGCGCCGCCTGCCCTCGGGTGTGGCGGAGGACGCCGTCGTCGGGGCCATTGCGGATTTCCTCCACTGGCTTCGGGTGCATGGCTATGACGCGGATGACGTGCTGGATCGCGCGCAGACACACTTCGAGGCGGAGACGGGCGCTGCGGCAGGAGGGGTGGGGTGAGGCATTGGGTTGCACGCACCTCACCCGGCTGCGCTACCTAGGCGGGCACGGGGCATTCCAGGCAGCGGAAAGAACGCGTGGGGGTGCCTGCGTCAAACTCAGAGAAGCCACCGCTGTCGTTGCGGTACACGAGGCCGATCCCGTGCTCCGCGAGCAGGTCACGGAGATCCACCTGAGGAAGGGCCGGTGCCAGGACCATCAGCTGGAGCGGCTGCTGGTGCGGGATCTCATTCAAGTAGCGTCGCGCGCGGAGGAGCTGTGCCAGGGCTTGAGTGATCGACTCGCTCGCCGCGCTGCCCGTCGGCTCATACACCGTGTTGTTGGTGGGGTTATACAGCTCGAACATGAGCCGAGAACTGGAGTTCCGCATGGCGAGGTCCAGTTGACCAATCGTTTCCCCACCGGCCGTCTCACGCTCCTCGAACGCATCCGCCAGATCATCACGAGTTGCTGTCACCTGGTCGACGTCAGCCTGTGGTCGCCGTTCGCGGATCCGGCGTCGGGTTGCCCGGGCGTAGCGACCCGCGGTACGACTGAACCCCAGCCGGGATCGCGGCGCTAGGTCGAGCGTGTCGGATGCCTCTCTGACGTATCGGCCGATGGGACGCAGCCGGAAGACGATGACGTCACGATCTTGACCCAGCTCGTCTCTGGCCTCGCGCATCTCAAATGGTCTGCGCTCGTCGAGCTTGAACATCCCGATGTATCGGTGCGTTCGTGTGTCACTTCCACGAAGCTTGCCCACGGCGACGAACAGATGCAGCGTGCGGCCCATCCTGGCGTGCTCCAGAATGGATAAGTTGCCGCCTGTAAAAGTCTGGTTGCCCTGTTTGCCGGCTCCGGTGTAGGTGAAGACGGGACCCAGGTCATCATCCTCGGCTAGCCATCCGTCGTGATACCCATAGCGCTGTCCAACCTTGCTGTCGGAGAAAAGCAGCACGTTGCGCTTTTCCACCGCGGGACAGATTCCGGCAAAGCCACTGCCACCGAGTACGGGATGTATCTGCTTACGCGTCAGGATATCACCGGGCTGGAACGTGACGGGAGTTGTGGTCATGTGGTGAGGCTAGTGGGTTCCCTGCTCGTGCCGGGCGGCAGGTGACGTAGGTCGCCGAGGAAGCCGTTGTGGCAGTGCCAGCCTCGGGTGAGGATGGTGCGATGGGTGAGGCGACGGGGACGATCATCGCAGCTGTTATCGCTTTCGCATCCGCGGTCATCGGGGCGGTGATTGCCGGGAGGTATGCCAAGGGTGGCGCGGAAGCCGGTGGACGTAAGGCCGTGGAGGCAGCACTAGCGCAGGTGCACGGTCAGGCGGCAGCGGAACACTGGCAGTGGGTGCGCAGTCAGCGGCATCAGTCCTTTGCTGCTCTCTTTGCGGCTTATGCCGCACTCGATGAAGTGCTCACACGAACTGCCCCCGAGGCGCGCAGCAGCGGTGGGCTTGATGCTGCGGCGAGACGTGAGTTGGGAGTCGGCACGCTTGAAATGCAGGCGAAAACTAGCCAGTTGGCGCTTTGGGGGCCAAGTGAGGCAAACGAGCTGGCTTACGCACTGGCGGAGGCATCGATAGCAACAGTGGCTTCCCTGCTGGCGGTCGTAGGCACGACTCCCGAGGCCATGAGCGCAGCTTGGTCCCGCTTTGTCCAGGCCAGAGAGGAGATGGCGCACGCCCATGCGACCTTCCTCCAGAGGGCTGGAGAAATCGTGCGTGATCCACGGCAGCCAGTCAGTTAGCAGCTGTATTCCGTCGGCTAGCCCGCGGTGATAGCCGAATACGACCACACATCCGCGGGCAGGTCGTGGTGCAGTTGCCAGGTGATGGCCATGGGCTTGCTGCCCTGATGACGGACGTAGGTTGCTGGGCCGAGCAGCATCCAGGGCTGGGCCTTGCCGATGTCGGTGTCCTTGTAGCGCCGCATGAACATCAGCACATGGCTTCCGCGTTGGACGTGCTGTTGGTAGCGCAGTCCAGTGGGTGAGGTGTCCGCGGTTGTGCTCTGCGACTCCCAATGGAAGAGGGAAGGGCTCAGCGCATAGTCCTTGTATCGGACAGTGGGCGAAAAGTCCTTCTCGTTCTTTTCCAGGGTGATCAGCAGGGCATCCGTCTGGTTCTGCTCATCCCACAACACACCCTGCGCAAAGGATCCAGGCATCTGACCACCGAGCCGGGCGACACCTAGCGCGGCCAGGATCTCTGAGCGGTTGTACGCGCTGTGAATTTTCAGCGGGATGTGCTCATGCGGGCCAGCGAGGGGGATGGGAAAGTGGTCGGCCTGCCCCATCACATGCTCAAGTACTTGCCGCAGTTCGCTGCGGAGGGCTCGCTGTGGCCCAAGCGATGCGAGTCCTTGCGCGTACGAACTGAACCCGCCAGCCTTGTCCCACAGGTTGAAGAACAACATGCGCGCGAAGGTCTTTTCCCTTGGATTCAAGGAATCGTAGGGAGGGGCGTCATCGCTCAGCAAGCGGGCGTACGCCTCAGCGCGCTCAAGGTCATCGACGTGCAAAAACGCATGCACCCGCTTCAGTAGATCCTCCTCGCCAGCTTGTTCCGGCAAGTCGGTCATGCTGGCTCGGCGCAGAACGGACGTCCATGAATTACTCGACTTATACAGCTCCCTGATCTCGCGGCGGCTCTCCTTTAGGTAATCAGCGAGAAGGGGTGTATTGAAGGCCTTTGCCTCCTTGGCGAGGGTCTGGACGTTCGCCTTGATCTGGGTGCGGATGTTCTCCAGGACCAGATCCTTTGACTTACCCTCCAGGATGATCTGGCAGCCCGATGGTAGCAGCGGAAAATCGCGCTCGGCATGCTCAAGGAGCCGGTTACGCGACAGGTTTGTCATGGCGCGGAACTGTTCCTCGAAGCGGAACTCTGCTCGATGCTGGCCGATGAAGTCGAGCACCGTCAGTACCGGCTTGTCGGGCGTGCGGCGGAGGCCGCGTCCGAGCTGCTGGAGGAAGACGGTGGCGCTGCTTGTCGGGCGCAGGAGGAGGAGCGTATCGACGTCGGGGATGTCCAAGCCCTCGTTGAAGAGGTCCACCGAGAAGATGACTTGGATGTCTCCAGCCTTGAGCTGGGCGAGCACCCGGTCGCGGACTTCGGGCTTGGACTCGCTGTCCAGGGCGGCAGCCTTGAAGCCTGCCTGCTGGAAGCACTGCGCCATGAAGTGAGCGTGCTTCCTGCTCACGCAAAAGCCCAGTGCGCGCATGCTCATCGGGTCGGAGACCTTGCTTCGCACCTGTTTGATGACGATACGAGCCCGGGCATGGTCGGCGGAGAACAGCTCACCAAGCTCGCTCTGGTCGTACGTTCCCGAACGCCAGTTGAGGCGCCTGAGGTCCGTGCCGTCGGGCAGGCCGAAGTAGTGGAAGGGGCAGAGGAGGTCGTTGTCGAGAGCCTCCCACAGCCGCATCTCGGCGGCGATCCGTCCGTCAAAGAACTCGTCTTGGACGTTCAGACCGTCCGCGCGTTCAGGAGTGGCGGTCAGACCGAGGAGCTGTTTCGGCTTGAAGTGGTTAAGGACGCGCCGGTACGTCGTAGCGGTGGCGTGATGAAATTCGTCCACGACGATGATGTCGAAGTGCTCCGGATCGAACTGGTCGAGCCGCTGATCGGTAAGTGACTGGACGCTGGCGAAGACGTGCTTCCAGTCACGCGGTAGCTCACCGCTGACGAGGACTTCACCGAAGGAGGCATCATCAAGTACTTCGCGGTATTTGCGTAGGGACTGCTTCAGGATCTCTTTTCGGTGTGCCACGAAGAGAAGCCGTGGGTACTGCTTGCCACCTAGCTCTTTGTGCAGATTGCGGTAGTCAAGGGCGGCCATGACCGTCTTGCCTGTACCGGTCGCGGCAACGAGCAAGTTGTGCTGGTGACCGCGGACTTCGCGCTCAACGCGCAGGCGCTCCAGCATGTCGGCCTGATGGGGATACGGACGAACCTCAAGACCGGAGAGGCTGATCTTGGAATCGTGGCCGGCCGATGAACCACCTGCGACGCCTAGAGCCTCGTCCAGCTTGCGCGCGTCGAGATCCGGGTCGTAGAGCTCAAAGGCGATGTCGTTCCAGTACGCGTCGAAGGTGGCCTCGAACTTCTTCAGCACCACCGGAGTGGCTACCGAAGACAGGCGTACATTCCACTCCAGCCCATCGAGCAGTGCCGCTCGGGAGAGGTTGGAGCTGCCGACGTAGGCCGTATCGAAGCCACTCGCCCGGCGAAACAGCCAAGCCTTTGCATGCAGGCGCGTGGAGCGGGTCTCGTAATTGATCTTCACCTGAGCGCCGAAGTCGCGGACGAGTCGGTCCAGCGCATGGCGGTCGGTGGCGCCGATATACGTGGTCGTGATGACGCGAATCGGGATGCCGCGCTCCCTGGCGGCGCGGAGCGAATCCTCAAGCACGCGCAGCCCATACCACTTGACGAAGGCACACAGCAGATCGATGCGGTCTGCGGTGGCAAGCTCAGCGCGCAGCTCACTCCCGAGGCTCGGATCCTCAGGGGAGTTGGTGATGAGGGCGGTCTCCGAGAGGGGAGTGAGCGGGCGTATGGCGTAGACGCCGGGGGCTTCCTTTTCGGCCAGCGCAAGGAGCTGTCGAGGTCCATCGGCGATGAGCTCGACACCCTCACTGGATGCGAGTGACGCGATGATCTGGTTGGCCACCGCGACACGCTGGTCCGGCGGTAGCTGGCTGAGCCGGTGGCTCACCGCCCGTCCGATGTGCCGGGCGAGGACATGCGGTGACGATTCCTCGCTGACTTCGTCCTCGACGGCCTTCCAACCCGCTGCGTTCAGCTGCTCCATCTGCTGCTGCATGCGTTGAGTGACGAGTTCTTCGTACACACCCGCAACAGGCTGAGACAGATCCCCCGGCAGAGCCACGCCGTATCCCCAATCCCTCACATGGCAAGGGCTCTGTTGTAGCAGGCAGCTCTGCTAGTTCCCATGGGGCAGTTGTCGGACCCCCCTGCTTTCATGGACCCATGACCAGTAAGACGGTAATCGTCGAGCGGCGTATCGCCGCAGCTCAAGGGCTTGTTTGGGATGCCCTTACCGATCTGCGAGGCATGGCGGACGTCCTCAGTGGCGTCTCCAAGGTCGAGGTTCTCTCCGAGGGGCCCTTCGATGTGGGGACCCGGTGGCGGGAGACTCGGCGGATGTTCGGGAAGGACGCCACCGAGGAGATGTGGGTGACCGAGTGCGACCCGCCCGTGCGGTATGTCGTCGCGGCCGAGTCGCACGGGTCCCACTACCTCTCGGAGTGGGTGCTGCGGGCGGACGGGCCGGAGGCGACGACCGTGCGGATGGCGTTCACCGCCGAGGCCCCCAGCCATGGGTTCGCGGGCATCCTCGCCAAGGTCCTCGGCGGGGCGGGCACCCGCGCGGTCAGCAGGGCCATCGCCAAGGATCTCGACGACGTCGCGTCAGCTGTGGAGAGGCCGGGTCACTCCGGGCCGGGTCACTCCGGGCCGTGACACTCCCGGTACGTCCGCCCCGACCCGCACCAGCACCGCGCCCCCCGCTGCGGCGGCCACGCCACCGCCCGGCCCCTCGCCGCCAGCGTCGTCGCGTACTGCGGGAGCAGCGAGGCGTCGCCCGGCGATGCGCCCTCCGACGCCGCGAACGCCTCGTACGACGGGACCGTCCCCGTCACGATGCCCAGGTTCGGGGTGCCGGAGGAGGCCAGTTCCCGCAGCGAGGCCTCTATGGTCGACAGGTGCGCCTCGTGGGTCGGGTACTCCTGCGCCAGCGTCGGGTAGGCCTCCGTCAGTTCCGCCAGCTCCGTCTCCGGCCAGTGCAGCACCGCCACCGGGAAGGGGCGTGACAGCGCCTCCCGGTACGCGCCCAGCTCCGCCCGCAGGCGGCTGATCTCCGCCTCCAGCTCCGCCGGGTTGTTCGAGCCGAGCGACCACACGCGCTTGGGGTCGTGGAGTTCGTCCAGGGAGACCGCGGAGGTGGGGGACGTGTGGGTGAGGTGGAGCGTGTCCGCCGTGGTGTCCCAGTCGTCGTGCGGCGCGCCCAGCATGCGGCGGACGCGGTGGCGGCCGTACAGCAGGGGGTGGGTGGAGTAGGGGGGCTCCGGTACGTTCGCGAGGACCTGGCTCACGCCCTCCGTGAACGTCTCCTGCGCGGCCTCCAGCTCGTCGTGCGCCTCCAGCGCCTCCGCCACGATCACCCAGGGCGCCGGGTCGCGGGGCGCGGCCGCGCGGATGCCGTCGATGATCGCCCTGGCCTCGGCCTCATGGCCGTACTCCCACAGGTTCGCGGCCTTCAGGGCCCGCACCAGGTGCGGGTTCTCCAGGGAGGCCGCCGACGACAGCAGGCGGTCGTAGAGCGTGGACGCGGCGGGGCGGTCACCGGCGAGTTCCCGGTGGGCCGCGGCCTGCAGCAGCAGGGCTTCGGCGTCCTCGGGGTACAGGCCGGCGGTCCGCTCCAGGCGTGCCGCTTCGGCAGTGTGGTCGACGTTCTCGGCAGGCGTGTCGGGGCGCATGGGTGACACCGTACTGCGGGGGCCCGGCGAAAGAGAGAGAGGTGCAGGCCAGGCCCCCGCGTACAGGCGAGCTTTCCTAGATCGTCACCCCGTCCACATGCAGCGTCTGCACGGCCCCCGGCGCGAACACCGCGCTCACCGACTTCCCGGACACCCGCGTATCGGTGTACGCGCGGTACATGTCCCCGCCTCCCGTCACCGTGTTCCAGCGCGGGACCACGCCTCCCGAGCCGCCCGTCACCGTCGAGAAGCGGGACAGGTCGAAGGTCAGGGTCTGGGTGGTCGTCGCCGTGTTCACCGCCACCAGCACCAGGCGGCGCGCCGTGGTGTCGTACGCCGCCGCCGCGTAGCTCACGCCCGTGTCCAGGATCGTCATGCCGGGGCGGATGTGGCGGCTGAACTGGGCCATCACGTAGTACTTCGGCTGTACGGTCGTCGGCCGCAGCGTGTTCGGGTCGTACGCGATCATCGCCCAGCCCGTCGACGGGTCCATGACCTGCCAGTAGCACCAGGCCGTCGGATGCAGCCAGCGGAAGTCGTAGCAGAGGTTGCGGGCCATGCTCAGGCCCGTGCCGTCGCTGTCGCCGGTCTCCGAGTTCCACAGCTTCTTGCCCGACGTCGTCACCACGTCGGTGTGGAGCAGGTCCCTGCGGCCGCCCGCGCCCTGGTAGCCGTGCACGTTCACCTGGGACACCAGCGCCCTGGTCGACGAGCCGAAACTCGCCCAGGTGCCGCGGGCGGTGTCGTAGTTGGTCTCGTCCGACGCCGAGATGCGTACGGCCGTCAGGCCCCGCTTGTCCAACTCGCTTCTCATGTACGGCAGTACGACCGCCTGCACCGCCGGGTCGAGGTGGCAGCCCTCCTGGGTGCCGGTGGCGGTCCACCAGGTGGACGCGGGCTCGTTGAAGGGGTCCACCGTCGCGAAGTTCACGCCCCAGTTGGTGCGGGCGTACAGGGCCACGGCCGCCAGGTGGGAGGCGTGCTGACGGTAGTTCCAGGTCTGGAGGTTGTTGCCGCCGTCGGCCGCGCCGGACGGGTTGTGGTTGTAACACATCCACCACATGGGGGAGTTGGCGAACAGCTCGCTGACCGCGCCCCGCTGGGTCGCCTTCACCAGCATCGCCCGCTGCGCCGCGTCCGCCGTCCAGTCCCAGGCCGAGGACGTGGGGTCCTCGTTGTTCCAGTCCTGCCAGAAGCCCTCGATCTGCTTGAACGCCGGGATGTTGGGCGACTCCACCATCGTCTCGCCGTTGACGGAGTTCCAGCTGCACGCGCCCAGGTTGTACCGGGCGATGTTGAGGCCGAGGCCGGGGAGCGGGGTGCCGTTGTACGTCACCGACTTGGTGGTGAAGAAGAGGTCGGCGAAGTCGTCCCGGGTGCCGAAGACGTTCCCCCACCAGGCCAGGGAGGTGCCCCAGCCCTCCCAGGTGCCGTAGCGCGTGCCCGGGTTGACGGCGATCGTCGCGTCCGCGTGCGCGGTGCCCGTCGCGAGGGTGCTGCCGAGGAGTGCTCCGCCCGTTGCCGCCAGCAGAGTTCTGCGTCGGATCATGGCTTCTCCGCTTCCCGATGCGTCCTGATGCGTTCTGGGATCTGTCCCGTACATGTCACAAGGAAGCATCGGGGGCGTCCAGCAGGTTGTCGATAGTTGTCACATCCCTTTCTCAAACCACTGTACGAAGTGGGGCACCCGGCCGGTGGTATAACAAGACGACAACCGGGGAGGGGGAATCCGATGATCAAGCGCTGGTCCGCGTTCCGGCCCGCCGCCGTCCTCCTCACCCTCTTCCTCAGCCTCGTCCTCCTCGACGCCGGCAGCCTCTTCGCCACCGTCGCCCTCGCCGCGACCGCCGCGGCCGGCGCCGCGCTCGCCGTCTGCTCGGTCATCGCCGCGCGCTGCGCCCCCGCCGTGCCGCCCACCCGGGTGCGTACGGCCCTCAGGGACCGGAACCGCCGTACGGCCTTCCTCCCGCAACGCGATCCCGACGCCAGGGGACGCACCCGCCCCCGAGCCCCCGGACTCGTCCTCGCGACGACCGCGTAGGGACACCGTCAGGGGCCACCTGTAGGCACCCCGCGCGGATCGTCATGCCGATCACCTCTCTCCCGGCACGACGAGACCCCCGGAGGGCTCACCCATGTCCGCTTTCGCCCGCCTTGTCGAGCAGCTCGCCGAGCTGCTCCAGCCGCTCTTCCACGGCTCCGCGGCCGCCGCCGCGATCATCCTGTTCACCGCGCTCGTACGGCTGCTCGTGCACCCGCTGTCCCGGGCCGCCGCCCGCGGCCAGAAGGCCCGCGCCGCGCTCCAGCCGCAGCTGGCCGAGCTGCGCCGCAAGCACGGGAAGAACCCCGAGAAGCTGCAGCGGGCCGTGCTGGAGCTGCACACCGAGCACAAGGTGTCGCCGCTGGCCGGCTGTCTGCCGAGCCTGCTCCAGGCGCCCGCGTTCTTCCTGCTGTACCACCTCTTCTCCAGCGCGGAGGTCGGCGGCCGGCCCAACGAACTGCTCGGCCACGACCTCTTCACCGCGCCCCTCGGCGACCGCTTCGCCGACGCGCTGAGCGCGGGAGGGGCGGCCGGGCTCGTGTACGTCGGGCTGTTCGCGCTCGTCGCCGCCGTCGCCTTCTTCAACTACCGCCTGTCGAAGGTGACCCTGGCGGACAGCGCGCCCCTGGACACCCCGGGCGCGGGCGCGATCACCAAGGTCATGCCGTTCATCTCCTTCTTCACGCTGATCACCGTGGCCGTCGTACCGCTCGCCGCCGCGCTGTACATCGTCACCAGTTCGACCTGGAGCGCCGTGGAACGGGCCGCGCTGTACCGCTGACCCACGTGCATGACCGCTGACCTACGGTCCAGTACGTGAACCGGGTATTGCGGACCGGAACGGGACCTTGGAGGATCGACCAGTCCTCCGATGGCTGCACACATCGGCGGGCGCCCCCGCGATCGAGGGAGATTGTGACCATGAAGCTGCTGCGAGTCGGTACGGCGGGAGCGGAGACGCCCGCGCTGCTCGACGCCGACGGGGTTCTGCGGGACCTGTCGGGCGTCGTTCCGGACATCGACGGAGCGCTGCTCGCCGACGACGACGCGCTCGCGCGCATCCGTGCCGTGGCCGGTGAGCTGCCGGCGCTGGACGCGGCGGGGCTGCGGATCGGGCCGCCGGTCGGGCGGATCGGCAAGGTCGTGTGCATCGGGCTGAACTATCACGACCACGCCCGGGAGACCGGGGCCGAGCCGCCCGCCGAGCCGGTCATCTTCTTCAAGGCCGCGGACACGGTCGTGGGGCCGAACGACACGGTGCTCGTGCCCCGGAGGTCGGTGAAGACCGACTGGGAGGTCGAGCTGGCCGTCGTCATCGGGCGTACGGCCCGGTACGTCGAGTCCGCGGAGGCGGCGCTCGGGCATGTCGCCGGGTACGCCGTGGCGCACGACGTCTCCGAGCGGGAGTTCCAGATCGAGCGGGGCGGGACCTGGGACAAGGGGAAGAACTGCGAGACGTTCAATCCGCTGGGGCCGTGGCTCGTCACGGCGGACGAGGTGCCGGATCCGCAGAACCTGTCGCTGAAGCTGTGGGTCAACGGGGAGCTGAAGCAGGACGGTACGACGGCCGAGCAGATCTTCCCGGTGGGGGAGGTCGTGCGGTACGTCAGCCAGTTCATGACGCTCTACCCCGGCGACGTCATCAACACGGGTACGCCGGCGGGGGTGGCCATGGGGCAGCCCGAGCCGAAGCCGTTCCTGCGGGCGGGGGACGTGGTCGAGCTGGAGATCGCGGGGCTCGGGCGGCAGCGGCAGGAACTGAAGGACGCCTAGCCGCTGGGGCTGCGCGAGCGTCGGCGACTACGGGTCGTCCGTGCGTCGTCCGTGGGTGCTCGCGCAGTTCCCCGCGCCCCTGGGTGGCCTCGGTCACCCCTTGTTCAGGAATTCCCCTTGTTCAGGAATTCCTCCAGCGCCTCCACCACGAACCGGTGGTCCTCCAGCTGCGGCAAGCCGCTCACCGTCACCGCGCCGATGACGCCGACCCCCTCCACCGTGAGGGGGAAGGAGCCGCCGTGGGCCGCGTACACGTCCGGGTCCAGGCGGGAGGAGTCCTCGAACGTCGTGCCCTTGGCCCGGGAGCGGGCGCCGACCAGGTAGGAGGAGGAGTGGTAGCGCTCCACCACCCGGCGCTTGCGGGCGATCCACGCGTCGTTGTCCGGGGTGGCGCCGGGCAGTGCGGCGTGGAAGAGCTGCTGGCCGGCGCGGTGGATGTCGATCGCGACCGGGGCCTGGCGCTCACGGGCCATCTCGACCAGGAGCGTGCCCAGCCGCCAGGCGTCGTCCGGGGTGAACGCACGGAAGACCAGGCGGCGTTCCTGCGCCTCCAGCTCCTCGACGGTCGGAGTGATCTCCGGGGTGAACTTCGGGGTGATTCCGCTGCTGTGCGTCACAGTGCCACCGCCACTCCGTCGCGGGCCGAACGGCGGGCCGCCTCCAGTGCGTCGAGGGCGGCGGCCGCCTCCAGCGCGGTCACCGGGTTGGTGCCGCCCTCGGCAAGGGCCCTGGCCACGGCCGCATAGTACGCGGGGTAGTCGCCCGGAAGGGTGGGTTCAGGGCGGCCTCCGCCGGTCAGCGGGGACTCTCCGGAGCCGACCCGGCCCCACAGCGACTCGGGCTCGGTGCCCCAGCCGGCGCCGGGCAGCTCGCCCTCGCGCAGGGCCGCCTCCTGGGGGTCGAGGCCGTACTTGACGTAGCCCGCCTTGGAGCCGAGCACCCGGAAGCGGGGGCCGAGCTGGGCGGTGGTGGCGGAGACGTAGAGGTGGGAGCGGACGCCGCCGGTGTGCGTGATGGCGATGAACGTGTCGTCGTCCGTCTCGGCGCCCGGGCGGCGGACGTCCGACTCGGCGTAGACGGTGGCGGCGGGGCCGAAGAGCAGCAGCGCCTGGTCGACGACGTGGCTGCCGAGGTCGTAGAGGAGACCTCCGATCTCTGCCGGGTCGCCCGACTCGCGCCAGCCGCCCTTGAGTTGGGGGCGCCAGCGCTCGAAGCGGGACTCGAAGCGGTAGACGTCGCCCAGCTCGCCGTCGGCGATGAGCTTGCGCAGGGTGAGGAAGTCGTTGTCCCAGCGGC
The DNA here is from genome assembly GCF_053592135.1 of Streptomyces sp. NPDC002784. Classification (NCBI taxonomy): domain Bacteria; kingdom Bacillati; phylum Actinomycetota; class Actinomycetes; order Kitasatosporales; family Streptomycetaceae; genus Streptomyces; species Streptomyces sp. NPDC002784. The sequence goes on from NZ_JBSFVD010000007.1 coordinate 159,020, forward strand.
GGTTCTGGAAGACCGACAGGAGCAGTCCGCGCTCCTCGGCCAGCGCCGCGAGCTCGCGGGCCTCGGTGGCCGTGCCCGCGACCGGCTTGTCCACGACGACCGGGAGGCCGGCCTCCAGGGCGGCGGTGGCGAGCGGGACGTGCGTCTTGTTCGGGGACGCGATGACGATCAGGTCCAGCTCGTCGGCGCGGGCGAACAGCTCGTCGGGGGTCGCGGCGATCCGGACGTCCGGGTGGCCGGCGCGGGCCTGCTCCTGGCGCTCCGGGTTGGCGGTGACGACCGTGTCGAGGACGAGGCCCTCGGTAGCGGTGATCAGCGGGGCGTGGAAGACGGAGCCGGCGAGGCCGTAGCCGATCAGGCCGGTGCGGAGGGGTGTGCCAGTCATGCCGACTACTTTCGCAACGCTGTTGCCAAAGTGCAAGCGGCGGGGAGAATGGGCCCATGAGCAGCAGTGCGAGAAGCGTGACCCTGGGCGTGAACCTGCCGGCGTTGCGCAGCCACAACACCGCGCTCGTGCTGGATCTGCTGCGGACGGCCGGTCCCGAGGGGATCAGCCGGCTGGAGCTGGCGGAGCGGATCGGGCTGACCCCGCAGGCCGTCAGCAAGATCACCGCGCGGCTGCGGGCGGAGGGGCTGGCGGCGGAGGCGGGACGGCGGGCGTCGACGGGCGGCAAGCCGCGGACCGCGCTGCGGCTGGTGCCGGAGGCCGGGCATGCGGTGGGAGTGCACCTGGACCGGGACGCGCTGCGGGCGGTGCTGGTGGATCTGACCGGGGCGGTGGTGGCGGAGCGGAGCGCTCCGCTGGGGCTGGGGGCCGGTCAGGCGGCGGTGGTGGCGGGGGTGAGCCGGGAGGTGCCGGCGCTGCTGGCGGGCCGGCCGGGGGGCGCCCTGCTCGGGGTGGGCGTCGGGGTGCCCGGGCCGCTGGACCACGTCCGGGGGGTGCTGCACCGGGTCACCGGGTTTCCCGAGTGGGACGGCTTTGCGCTGCGCGAGGCGCTGGAGCGGGAGCTGGGCGCGCCGGTGACGGTGGACAAGGACACGAACGCCGCGGCGCTGGGCCTGGCGGTCGGCGGGGTGGCGGAGTCGTTCGCGTATCTGCACTTCGGGGCCGGGCTCGGCGGCGGGATCGTGCTCGGCGGCGCGGTGCACCGCGGGGCCAGGACCGGGGCGGGGGAGTTCGGGCACCAGGTGGTGCAGTTGGACGGGCCGGTGTGCGGGTGCGGCAACCGGGGCTGCGTGGAGGCGCTGTGCCTGGCCGCCGTGGACCGCGGGGACTTCGAGGAAGCGGCCCGCGTGCTGGGCACCGGCGCCGGGAACCTGGTCGCGCTGCTCGACATCGACGTGGTGCTGCTGGGCGGGCGCACGGTGGCGGCCCGGCCGGAGCACTTCGTACGGGGCGCCGCGGCCGTTCTCGGCGAGCGGGGCCGGAGGGTGGGCGAGGACCCGGTACCGGTGCGGATCGCTCCGGGGGAGGGCCGGGAGGTCGCCGAGGGCGCGGCCCAACTGGTGCTGGCACCGCTGTTCGGGCGGGGGGAGGGGCGAGGGGCGGCGGGCTGAGGGGCCGCGGGGGCCGTCTCCCGGATGAAGCCCGGACCCAGGGAGTCGGACAGGGCCGACAGGGCCGACCGGGTGGAAACCACCCTCTCCCCGGGTGCGGCGCACGCGTGGCGGTCCGTCCGTCCGGCAAGGTCATGTGTTCATGCGACTGTTGCTGTCCGCGTCCCTGTTCCTCCCCCTCGCTCTCGTGTCCGCGCCCGGGGTTGCGCACGCCGCCGGACCCGAGAGCGGCTGTGCCGCCTCCGACGGGCGCTCCTTCCCGCTCACCACCCGCATCCACGGCGGTCCCCGCTCCTACCAGGCCGGGGGCGGATACGGCACCTGGTACCTGGAGCTCACCAACAAAACCGGGGCGACCTGCGCGAACGTGCACCCCGTCGTCGTACTCGTGGACGAGAAGCGGGCCCTGACGTCCGCCCAGCCCCGGCTGGAGTTCTACGCGGGGAACCGGACCCATCCCGTCCGCTTCGAGACCACCGACGAGGACGAACTCGTCGGAGCCTTCGAGGGGTTCCCCGGCTTCACCGTCGGCCCCCGCGGGACCGTCACCGTGAAGGTGCGGCTCGCCGTCACCTCCGATGCCGTGCCCAACCGGGTCACCGCCAACGCCGCCGTGGTGCAGCGCCACGACGACGACGGGGACTGGGTGGGCCAGTCCAACGACTACCGGTTCGGCATCGACTCCGAGCCCGCCCCCGCCACCACCGCCGACCCCGAACGGTCCCCCGCCCCCCGCCTCCCCTTCGCCGAGGAGCTCGCCAGCACCGGCACCCCCGCCGCCGCCGTCACCGCCGCCCTCGCCGCACTGCTCACCGCGGGCGGCACCCTGCTGCTGTTGCGCAGGCGCCGCTGAGCTCGCCGGGCCCGTCTGCGACGATCCCTGGGTGGACTACCCGAACGACCAGGCCCCCGGCGCCCCCGTCCGCTCCGGCATCCCCGAACACGGACGCATCCCGAAGTACTACGCGGTGAAGGCGCGCGTCGACCACCTCGTGGCGCAACTCCCCGAGGGCAGCGCCATCCCCACCGAGCGCGATCTCGCCGAGGAGTACGACGTCGCCCGCGAGACCGTGCGGCAGGCGCTGCGCGAGCTGGTGCTGGAGGGCAAGCTGCGGCGGCAGGGGCGCGGAACCGTCGTCGCCGGGCCGAAGCTGGAGCAGCCGCTGTCCCTGGCCAGCTACACCGAGGGCGTACGGCGGCAGGGGCGCACCCCCGGCCGTACCCTCGTCACCCTGGACCGCTTCCCCTGCCCGGACGCCCTGGCCGCCGAGACCGGTCTCACCCGGGGCGAGGCCGTCTGGCACCTGGAGCGGGTGCTGCTCGCCGACGACGAGCGGGTCGGCCTGGAGAGCACCTACGTGGCCGTGGCCCGGGTGCCCCGCCTGGACACCGACTTCGACCCGGACTCCTCCTTCTACGCCTACCTCCACTCCCAGGACATCGCCTTCGGCGACGCCGACGAGCGCATCGAGACCGTGCTCGCCACCCCGCGCGAGGCCCTGCTCATCGGCACCCCGCCGGCCCTGCCGATGCTCCTGATCCACCGGGTCTCACGGGACACCTCCGGAGCGCCCCTGGAGCGCGTACGGACTCTCTACCGCGGCGACCGCTTCTCCTTCAGCGCCCATCTCAGCGGCTGAAAATCGACCCTCCGGACCTCTATTTCATGGCCAATGAGTATCACGAAAACATAACGGGTCTAGCCCAAACGTGATGGCTCGTTCACGCTCCCGTTGGTAGCCGGACCCTTCCGGTTCCCTGAGCCCGAGGAGCGTTGCCGTCGTGAGAGTGACAGTCGTCGGAGCCGGCGTGGTGGGCACCATGCACGCCTGGCAAGCAGTGGAACGCGGCCACGAGGTCGTACAGATCGAGCGCGAGGCGGAGGCTCGCGGCGCCTCGCTGCGCAATTTCGGCCAGATCTGGGTCAGTGGCCGCGCGGTGGGGGAGGAGCTGGACACCGCCCTCAGGGCGCGGGAGCTGTGGGAGGAGATCGGCGCCCGGGTGCCGAAGCTGGGCTTCCGCGCCAATGGCTCCCTCACCCCGGTCCGCGGCGACCTCGAACTCGCCGTCGCCGAGGCCGCCGTAGCCCGGGAGGACGCCGCGGCGCGGGGCCGCAAGCTGCTCACCCCGGCCGAGGCCCGCGCCCTCAACCCCGCCCTGCGCGGCGAGTTCACCGCCGCCCTGTACTGCGAGCGGGACGCGGCCCTGGAACCGCGCACGGCTCAGCTCGCCCTGCGCGAGGAACTGCTGAAGTCGCCGCGCTACACCTTCCTGCCCGGCCGCGAGGTCCGCGAGGTCATCGGCGCCGGTGCCGTCCGCGACGACCACGGCGACGTCCACAGCGGTGACGTGGTCCTGCTGTGCACCGGCGCCTGGCTCGGCGGGCTGGTCCGCGAGCTGGCCGGGCCCGAGCTGCCGGTGCGCCGGGTCCGCCTGCAGATGATGCAGACCGACCCGCTGGGCGAACCGCTCACCACCTCGGTCGCCGACGCCGACAGCTTCCGCTACTACCCGGCCTACCGCGGCGACGCCCTGGACGCCCTCGCCTCCGGGCAGCCGCAGACCGAGACCGCCGAGCGGCACCGGATGCAGCTGCTCATGGTCCAGCGCGCCGACGGCGGACTGACCATCGGCGACACCCACGAGTACGAGCACCCCTTCGCCTTCGACACCCTCGAAGACCCCTACGACCACCTCGTCGAGGTCGTCGAATCCTTCCTCGGCCGCCCGCTGCCGAAGATCCGCCGCCGCTGGGCGGGCGTGTACGCGCAGTGCACCGACCCCTCCCTGGTGGTGCACCGGCAACAGGTGCGCGACGGGGTGTGGCTGGTCACCGGGCCCGGCGGGCGCGGCATGACCTGCTCGCCCGCGATAGCCGAGACCACCGCGAACGAACTGGGCTGGTGAGGGACATGACCGAAGACATCCGACTCGTCGTCCTCGACATGGCCGGCACCACCGTCGCCGACGGCGGCCTCGTGGAGCAGGCGTTCACCGCGGCGGCCCGGCACCTGGGCGCCGAACCCGCGTCGATGCTGGAGTACGTCCGCGCCACCATGGGCGAGTCCAAGATCTCCGTCTTCCGGCACCTGTTCGGGGAGGAGGCCAAGGCCCAGCAGGCCAACCGGGCCTTCGAGGAGGCGTACGCCCGGCTGGTCGACGCGGGCCGGATCGCGCCGGTCCCCGGGGCGCGCGAGGCCATCGAGGAACTCACCGCCCAGGGCCGTACCGTCGTGCTCACCACCGGCTTCGCCCGCACCACCCAGGACGCCATCCTGGCCGCGCTCGGCTGGCAGGACCTGGTCCCGCTCACGCTGTGCCCGGCCGACGCGGGGGGCCGCGGACGGCCGTACCCGGACATGGTCCTCACCGCCTTCCTCCGCACGGCCGCCGCGGACAGCGTCCGGCAGGTCGCGGTCGTCGGCGACACCTCCTACGACATGCTCAGCGGCGTCCGCTCGGGCGCGGGCCTCGTCGCGGGCGTCCTGACCGGCGCCCACGACGCGGACGCGCTCACGGCCGCCGGCGCGGGCCGGGTCCTGGACTCCGTCGCGCAGTTGCCGGGAGCGCTCGCATGAGCAGCGGCATCCGCTTCGACGGCGTCACCGTCTCCTACGACGGCCAGGTCGTCCTCGACGCCCTCGACCTCACCGTCGCCCCCGGCGAGGTCATGGCGCTGCTCGGGCCGTCCGGATCCGGCAAGACCACCGCGCTGCGGGCGGTCGCCGGGTTCGTGCGGCCCGCCGCCGGGCGGGTCTTCCTCGGTGACCGTGACGTCACCGGGCTGCCCCCGCACCGGCGGGGCATCGGGATGGTCGTCCAGCAGTACGCCCTCTTCCCGCACATGCGGGTCGAGGACAACGTGGCCTTCGGACTGAAGGCCCGCAAGGTGGCCCGGGACGAGATCCGCGGACGGGTCGCCGAGGCCCTGGAGCTGACCGGCATGGCGGCCTACGCCCGCCGCTACCCCCGCGAGCTGTCCGGCGGCCAGCAGCAGCGCGTCGCCATCGCGCGGGCCCTCGCCATCCGGCCCGGGGTGCTGCTGCTGGACGAGCCCCTGTCCGCCCTCGACGCCCGGCTGCGCTCCGGCATGCTCGCCGAACTGGCCCGCCTGCACCGGGAGCTGCCGGACGTCTCGATCCTGTACGTCACCCACGACCAGGTCGAGGCGCTCACCCTGGCCGACCGGATCGCGGTGATGGACTCGGCCCGCCTCCAGGCCTGCGGCACGCCCCGGGAGCTCTACCGCGCCCCGGCCAACGAGTTCACCGCGTCCTTCGTGGGCAACGCCAACCTGCTCCCGGTGACGGTGGGTCCGGGCGGCGTGACCTTCGCCGGCACCGAACTGAAGGTCGACACCACGGGCGTCGCGCGGGGCGCGCGGGCCACCCTGTGCGTACGGCCGCACCTGATCGGCGTCGGCGACGGCCCCAACCGCCTGACCGGGACGGTACGGGAGATCCAGTGGCGGGGCGCCACCCACCGGCTGTACGTCGAGACCGACGGCCACCGGGTCATGGCGGATCTGCGGGAGCTGCGGAACCCGCCCGCCCTCGGCGACACGGTGAGCCTGCACTTCGCCCCGGAGGACGCGGTACTGCTGGCCGCGGGAGTCGGCGATGACTAGAAGGCTCCTGTGGGCCCTGCCGCCCGTCGCCCTCCTCGCCCTGTTCTTCCTCTACCCCCTCGCCCTCGTCGTCGAGCAGTCGCTGCAACCGGACACCGGGGGCACGTCCTTCCAGCCGTACGCCGACGTCTTCGCCTCCGAGGCGTTCCGCGAGGCGCTGTGGACCACCGTGTGGCTGGCGCTCGCCGCCACCGCCGGATGCCTGGTCCTCGGCTTCGCCCTGGCGCTGGTCATCGCCTTCGTGCCCTTCCCCGGGGCACGGGCCGTGGCCCGGTTCATCGACGTGTTCCTCTCCTTCCCGTCCTTCCTGATCACGCTCGCCCTGCTGTTCGTCTACGGCACGGTCGGCATGGCCAACGGACTGTGGACGGACGTCACCGGGGCCGCCGACGGGCCCTTCCAGTTCCTCACCACGCCCTGGGGCGTCCTGCTCGCCGAGATCACCTACTTCACGCCGTTCGTGATGCGGCCCCTGCTCGCGGCCTTCGCCCAGCTCGACACCGCGCAGCTGGAGGCGGCCGGTTCACTGGGCGCGCGGGCGCCGAGGATCATCCGTCAGATCATCCTGCCCGAGGCGCTGCCCGCCCTCGCGGCCGGCGGCAGCCTGGTCCTCGTCCTGTGCCTCAACGAGTTCGGCATCGTGCTCTTCACCGGCGCCAAGGGCGTCACCACGCTGCCCACCCTCGTCTACAGCAAGGCGATCCTGGAGTCCGACTACCCGGGCGCCTGCGTGGTCGCCGTCGTCAACGTCCTGATCTCCGTGGGCCTGTACGGCCTGTACCGGGTGGTGAGCCGTCGTGCTGGTGCATAACCGCGGGGCCAGGTGGACCGTATGGGCCCTCTTCCTCCTGCTGTTCCTGCCCCTGTTCGCGCTGCCGCTGCTGGTGGTCCTCGGCGCCTCCTTCGCGACCAACTGGTCCAGCGTGCTGCCGTCCGGCTTCACCACCGAGCACTACGCGGCCGCCACCCGCGGCGAGGCCCTCCAGGCGCTCACCACCAGCCTGGTCACCGCGGCCGGCGCCAGCCTGCTCGCCCTCGCCACCGGAACCTGGGCCGCCCTCACCGCCCAGGCCCTCGGCAGGCGCGGACGGCGGGTGCTCGACGCGCTGTTCGTGCTCCCGCTCGCGGTGCCCTCCGTGGTCGTCGGGCTCGCCGTGCTGGTCGCCTTCTCGCAGCCGCCGATGCTGCTCAACGGCACCCGGTGGATCGTGATCGTCGCGCACACCGTGCTGGTCACCGCCTTCGCCCACCAGTCGGTGTCCGCCGCGCTGACCCGCCTCGACCCCGCCTACGAGCAGGCCGCCGCCTCGCTCGGAGCGCGCCCCTCCGCCGTGCTGTGGCGGGTGAAGCTGCCCCTGCTGCTGCCCTCCCTGTCCGCCGCGGCCGGCCTCTGCTTCGCCCTGTCCATGGGCGAGCTGAGCGCCACGATGATGCTCTACCCGCCCGACTGGACCCCGCTTCCGGTCCTGATCTACGCGGCCACCGACCGCGGTGCCCTGTTCACCGGGTCCGCGATCGCCGTGGTCCTGATGACGGCGACGCTGCTCGTGCTGTTCGCCGTCTCCCGCGTGCGCACCAAAGCCTCCTACCGCTGACCGACACCCCCTCTACCGTTGGGAGTTCACCTCGCCATGCCCAGAAACCGCAGCACGCTCGCCGTAGCGCTCGCGCTGGTCGCCACCCCGGCGCTGTCCGCCTGCGGCGGCAGCTCCGCCGCCTCCGACGAGAAGGTCGTCACCGTCTACAGCGCGGACGGCCTCAAGGGGGAGAACGGCGACGGCTGGTACGACCGGATCTTCGCGGACTTCGAGAAGGAGACCGGGATCAAGGTCGAGTACGTCGAGGGCGGCTCCGGCGAGATGGTGCAGCGCGCCGTCCGCGAGCAGAGCAACCCGCAGGCCGACGTCCTCGTCACCCTGCCGCCGTTCATCCAGCAGGCCGACGGCAAGGGGCTGCTGCAGACGTACGTCCCCAAGGGCGCCGACCAGGTGAGCGGGGCCGACAAGTCCGCCGACGGGACGTGGACCTCCGTCGTCAACAACTACTTCGGGTTCATCTACAACACGAAGGAACTGGCGCAGGCCCCCACCACGTGGGAGGAGCTGCTGGACACCAAGTACAAGAACAAGCTCCAGTACTCCACGCCGGGCGTGGCCGGTGACGGAACCGCCGTCCTCATCAAGGCGATGCACGACTTCGGCGGCGAGGAGGCCGCGCTGGAGTACCTCGGCGAGCTGCAGTCCAACAACGTCGGCCCGTCCGCCTCCACCGGCAAGCTCGCGCCCAAGGTCGACAAGGGCGAACTGCTGGTCGCCAACGGCGATGTGCAGATGAACTACGCCCAGTCCAAGGACATGCCCAACCTCGGGATCTGGTTCCCGGCGCGGGAGGGCGGCAAGCCGACGACGTTCGCGCTGCCGTACGCGGCCGGTCTGGTGACGGACGCCCCGCATTCGGAGAACGGCAGGAAACTTCTCGACTACATGCTCAGCCGGACGGCACAGCAGCAGGTCAGCGAGATCGGCGGCGGCTTCACCGCCCGCCAGGACATCAAGGCGGTCGACGCCGACGCGATCGCCCTGACGAACCTCATCAAGGACGTCGAGATCTTCGAGCCGGACTGGGACGCCATCGAGAAGAACCTCACCGAGCACGTCGACAACTGGAAGTCGGCAACCGGCAGCTGACCCCCGCACACCGCAACGCCCCTGGCACCCCTACCGGGGGCGTCGCCATGTCCGAGCACAGCCCTTCACCCTCCGGAGGCTCCCATGACGTCACACCCGACCCGCCGCACCGTGCTCACCGCCACCGCGACCACCGCCGCGGCCCTCGCCCTCGGGGCCGCCCCCGCGCACGCCGTGCCGGTGCTGCCCAACGGCACCAGCAAGGACAAGGTCCTCGTCATCGGCATGGACGGTCTGCGGTACGACCGGATCGCCGCCGCCGACGCCCCGCACCTGAAGGCCATGATGAGCGAGGGCACCTTCGGCACCTCGCTGCTCTACGCCAACCCCATGGCCGCCACCTCCTCCGGCCCCGGCTGGTCGACCATCGCCACCGGCGTCTGGCCCGACAAGCACGGAGTCAAGGACAACACCTTCACCGGCAAGAAGTACGGCCAGTACCCCGGCTTCCTCGCCCGCCTCGCCCAGCTCCGGCCCGAGCTGTCCACCTACGCCGCCGTCGACTGGAAGCCCCTCGACACCCAGGGCACCGTCACCCCCGGCGCCGACGCCAAGCTCGTCCTCGACGGCGACGCCGACGGATACACCGGCCACGACGCCACCATCGCCGCCGAGGCCGAGGCCCTCCTGCGCGACCAGAACCCCGACGTCCTCTTCGTCTACTTCGGCCAGTCCGACATCGTCGGCCACAACTCCGGCGCTGGCAGCCAGGCGTACCTGAACCAGATCGCCGTACAGGACGCCTACCTCGGTCGGCTCCGCGCCGCGATCAAGGCCAGGCCCAGCCACTCCACCGAGCGCTGGACCGTCATCGTCACCACCGACCACGGCCACCTGGACCCGGGCGGCCACGGCGGCTCCGCCATCGAGGAGCGCCGCACCTTCGTCCTGGCCACCGGCCCCGGTATCGCGGCCGGCGCCCGCCCCCTCGACACCCGGCTCGTGGACGTCGTCCCCACCGTGTTCAAGCAGCTCGGCATCCCCGTCGACCCCGCCTGGGGCCTGGACGGCAAGCCGATCCAGGAGCGCTCCGCCGACCCCTTCGACGCGCTCCCGCTGTCCGCCCGCACCGACGAGACGGGCATCCCCCAGACCGTCCTCGGCTACACCCGCACCCCGCCCAGCGGCTGGTCCGTCATCAACAGCGCCATGGGCACCGGCGGGGTCACCGAGTGGCGCGGCTGGTCCTTCGCCACCGACGAGTTCTGGTCCCGCACCCAGCGCGACCAGTCCCGGGAGCTCAACGTCCGCGCCCGCGGCGTCTTCGCCGTCGCCGACTCCGACGAGTGGGCGGACAAGACCTTCTCCGGCACCTTCGACAGCACCCTGGTGACGCCCGCCCACAACGTCACCGGCAAGAGCACGGTCCGCCTGGACTTCGTCACCTTCTACCGTCAGGAAGGCGCCCAGACCGCCCAGATCCTCGCCTCCTTCAACGGCGGCACCCCCACCGCCGTCAAGAGCTACACCTCCGACGTCGTCTCCCAGCCGCAGTCCCTGTCCGTACCGGTCCCGGCCGGAGCCACCACCGTGAGCTTCCGCTTCCGCTACACCGGGTCCAACAACTGGTACTGGGTGATCGACGGGGTCAAGGTCAGCACTTCCTGATTAGGCTGAGGGCGTCGGTACGCCGTGGTTCCGGCGCCCTCCGCTCATCCCGTACGTACGCCAGGAGTTCCGCACATGGCAGACCGCAAGCCCATCGAGTCATGGCTCACCGACATGGACGGGGTGCTGATCCACGAGGGCGTACCGATCCCCGGCGCCGACGCCTTCCTGAAGAAGCTGCGCGAGTCCGGCAAGCCCTTCCTGGTGCTCACCAACAACTCCATGTACACCCCGCGCGACCTGCACGCCCGGCTGCGCCGCATGGGCCTGGAGGTGCCGATCGAGTCCATCTGGACCTCGGCGCTGGCCACCGCCCAGTTCCTGGACGACCAGCGGCCCGGCGGCTCCGCGTACGTCATCGGCGAGGCCGGCCTGACCACGGCACTGCACGACATCGGCTACATCCTCACCGACCACGAGCCGGACTACGTCGTGCTGGGGGAGACCCGGACGTACTCCTTCGAGGCCATGACCAAGGCGGTCCGTCTGATCAACGGCGGCGCCCGGTTCATCTGCACCAACCCCGACGAGACGGGCCCGTCCACCGAGGGCCCGCTGCCCGCGACCGGCGCCGTGGCCGCCCTGATCACCAAGGCGACCGGCAAGCAGCCCTACTTCGCGGGCAAGCCGAACCCCCTGATGATGCGCACCGGCCTGAACGCCATCGGCGCCCACTCCGAGTCCAGCGCCATGATCGGCGACCGGATGGACACCGACGTGCTGGCCGGCATCGAGGCCGGGATGCAGACGTTCCTGGTGCTGACCGGGCTGACCGGGACCGCGCAGGTGGAGAACTTTCCGTACCGCCCCTCCCAGGTCGTCGACTCCATCGCGGACCTGGTCGACCGGATCTGAAACCCGCTCCCGCCCGAACAGAACCCGTTCGGAGCAGCCGGACCCCCCTGCGGATGCGGGGTCCGGCACCCAGGAGGACTCTCCAGGTATCTGGAGGTTCACGATGGGCACATTCAAAGTCACTCTCTGTGCGGCTACCGCGGTGGTCGCCGCGGCACTCACCCCGGCGGCGTACGCGGCGGACGGAGGTGGCATCTCGGTGAATCCGGCCTCTGCGGTCCCGGGCGCCGAGGTCGCGCTGCGGATGACGGGCTGCGCCGAACGGACGGCGAGCGCCTTCTCGGCCGCGTTCGTCACCGACGTCAAGCTGGCCGTCACCGGCTCCGAGGGCGTCCTCGTCGGCGAGAGCCGCATCCGGTCCTCGCTGCGGGTCGGCTCCTACGACATCACCGTCACCTGCGGGGACGCCCGGCACACGGTCGCGCTCCCGGTGGGGGACACGCCCTCGGCGCCCGCTTCCCCGATCGCCCCCGTGAAGGCGGGCGGCGGCGGTGCGGCGGTCCAGGTCGCCGCCGGGGAGACCGGGACGACCGGACCGGGCCTCGGCCACGCGGTGACCGGCCTCGTCCTCGCCTCGGTCGCGGCGACGGCCGTGGCGCTCAGAAGCGCCCGCCGGAGCCGCGGGACGGACTGACCATGTCCGACGAGCACCGCTCCCGGCTCTCCGGCCGGCTGCTGACGGGCCTGGCCTGGGCCGTGCTGCTGCTCGGGCTGTGGCTGTGGGGACGGGACGTCACCGACGTACGGCACGGGGCGTCCGCGCCCACCACCGGCGACATGGCCGCGGTCGGCCGCCCGCCCGACGTCGACCTGCCGCCCCCCGCCGGACCACTGGGCCCGGCGAATCCCCAGCGCCTGGACATACCCGGGCTCGGCGTGCAGGCACCCGTGGTCGCCCGCGGCCTGGATCCGCAGGGCGCCGTCGACCCGCCGCCCTTCGAGCAGCCCGGCGTCGTCGGCTGGTACGCGGCCGGCGCGGCGCCCGGCGCCCGCGGGACGGCCCTGATGGTGGGGCACGTGGACACCGAGACCCGGCCCGCCGTCTTCTACAAGATCAGCGCGCTCAAGCCCGGCGCGACGGTCCGGGTCATCCGCGACGACGGGCGGGTCGCCGATTTCACCGTCGACGACGTCCAGGTCGTCACCCGGGAGCTCTTCGACGCCCGCCAGGCCTACGGGCCCCGCGACCCCGGCCGCGCCGAACTCCGGCTCATCACCTGCGGCGGCACCTTCGACCGGGCGAGCCGCAGCTACACGGCGAACGTGGTGGTGTCGGCGTACCTCACGGGCACGGGCCTGTGAGGCGGACCCGGCCCGGTCGACGACCCGCTCCCCGGGAAGCCGCCGACCGGGCTGGTCCTCGACCGCGCGCGAACGGGCTGCGGGAGAAACCCGACGGCAGCGCGGGAGGCTCGAGTGGTCACGCTCGAGTGGTCATGAGAGGGAGGCGACAGGCCGGGCGGGGGCCGGGGCCGTCCGATACGACTGTAGAACGGAAGCAGGCCCCGGCCTAGGGGCCGACCTCGTGGGCCTCGGGCCGCGTGTGTCAGGATTGAGGCTTGGATGAGTGCACCCAAGGGGGAGTGGATGTACGGCAGCAGGGGGGCCCGCAGGGGGGCGTCCGCGGTGGTGCTGGGGGCTGCACTGCTGATCGCGGGCTGTTCTTCCTCGGACGACGGGGGTGACGAGCCGGAGAACGCCGGCGCCGGCATCACCCAGCAGCCCAAGGAGATCGACCCGTTCTGGGTCAACCCGCAGGGCAACGCGGCCCAGCAGGTGGCCGCCTACGAGAAGGCGGGCAAGAAGGCCGACGCCGAGCAGATCCGCAAGATCGCCGAGCAGCCGACCGGCGAGTGGATCGGCCCGGAGACCCCGGAGGACGACGCCCGCGGCTACACCGAGGCCGCGGACAAGGCGGGCCGCACGGCCCTGCTGGTCCTCTACAACATCCCGCACCGCGACTGCGGCCAGTACTCACAGGGCGGCGCCGCCGACGGCAACGCCTACCGCGAGTGGATCGACGGGGTCGCCCAGGGCATCGGCGACCGCTCGGCCACGGTCGTCCTCGAACCGGACGCCGTCCTGCACCTGGTGGACGGCTGCACCCCGGACGAGTTCCACGAGGAGCGCTACGACCTCCTCAAGGGCGCGATCGAGAAGCTGAAGTCGCTGAAGAACACCAAGGTGTACCTCGACGCGGGCAACGCGGGCTGGGGCAACCCGGACCAGATCTTCGAGCCGCTGAACTGGGCCGGCATCGCCAAGGCGGACGGCTTCTCGGTCAACGTCTCGAACTTCTACACCACCGAGGACTCCATCGCGTACGGCAAGACCCTCTCGGCGAAGGTGGGCAACAAGCCCTTCGTCATCGACACCAGCCGCAACGGCAACGGCCCTTACGAGGAGGGCGACCCGGCGGAGCGCTGGTGCAACCCGCCCGGCCGCGCCCTGGGCGAGACCCCGACGACCAAGACGGCCGACCCGCTGGTCGACGCCTACGTCTGGGTCAAGCGCCCGGGGGAGTCGGACGGCGAGTGCAAGGGCGGCCCGAAGGCCGGCGAGTGGTGGCCGGAGTACGCCCTGAAACTGGCCAAGGCGACAACCCCGTAGGGGCGCGGGGAACTGCGCGAGCAGCCCCCACACGCCCCTGAGCCGCCGACGGCGCTATGGCACCCGGACCCATTGCGCCTCGGACGGCACTCCCTGGTCGTCCACGGCGAACAGCATGTACCACCCGGCCTGAACAAGGTTCTTGTTCTCCGGCATCGTCACCGTCACCTTGTTCCCCTCCGTCGTGAAGTCCAGCGCGATCGACCGCTGGTCCACGTCCGTCACATGCGTGGCCGCGCTCGGCCGGATCAGCCGCACCTTCTTGATGGAGGAGGCGTGCTGCGAGGTGAACGTCCCGGACTCGCCGTGCTCGATGGTCTCCGTCCCCTTGGACAGCGACGGCCGTGAGCCCTGGTACAGATACGGCGGCGTGTAGATCTCGATCCGCTGCTCGAACTTGCCCGGCTTGGTGTTCGCCTTGTCGGCGTAGAGGGAGTCCGAGCCGAAGAACATCACGCGTCCGTCGGGCAGCAGCACGGAGCCGGAGTGGTAGTTCCGTCCGACCAGGGGATCCGCGACCTGATCGAAGGAGTTGCTCGACGGGTCGTAGAGCCGGGCTTCGAGGATGTTGGAGTCCCCCCGCCCGCGATAGTCCTCCGAACCGCCCGACACCAGCACGGAGTCATCGGGCAGCACGGAGGCCGACGGATACCGCGTCCCCTTGTCCAGCGAGGGCCCGTCCACGAACCTGGGGCTGTCCGCCTTCAGGTCGACGATCCGGGTCTTCTCACTGGACAGCTTGGACTCGCCGACCCCGCCACCGCCGATGACCATGTACTTCTCGTCCTGCGCCGGAGGCAGCAGCACGGTCCCCGAGGTCTCCAGCCGGTCGGGGTCGCTCAGCCCGGGAACCTTGGTGAACTTGTTGGTCTCCACGTCCCAGACGCCGGGGTCACGCCCGACGTCGTCGGGCCCGTACCCCGCGTTGGAGCCGGAGTAGAAGACCTTGCCGTTCTGCATCAGGAACAGCGCCGGATAGGTCGGGAACTGCCGGACCTTGTCGGTGTACGTCCACTTCTGGGTCTCGGGGTCGTACACCTCGTTCTTGCCCGGCACCAGCTGCCCGATGTCGTCGAGCCCGGAGACGCTGAGGATCTTCCCGTCGCTCAGGGTGGTGAGCGTCGGGTACCAGCGGGCCTCCTTCATCGGGTCGACCTTGATGTACTTCTCGGCGACCGGATCGAACTCGTAGGCGTCCCGGATGCCCTGGAAGTCCTTCTTGTCCAGCGCCAGCTTCTGCGCGATGCCGTAGGTGTTCCGCGCGTCGGTGCCGGACAGCCCCTGCACCCGGTAGTTGTCCTCGGTCCCGGTCTCGTACTTGGAGCCGCTCTGCTGCGCCTCGACGTAGATCCGCCCGAGGCCCGGGTCGTTGCGCAGGAACTCGCCGGTCGCCTTGTCGAAGACCTTCTTCGCGCGCGGCACCAGCACCGGGTCCTTGGAGACGAACGTCTTGCCGTTCTCCTTGCCGGTGAACTTGGTCCCGGCGGGCAGGGTGATCGGCTTGTCCGGGTTCTCGTTGTGCACGATCATCAGGCCGCCGGCCTTGGTGACGTCACCCTTGAGCTTCTCGTACCGCTTGGTGCCGCCGGCGATCAGCAGATTGCCGTTCGCCAGCTGGGTGTGGCCCGTGCAGAACAGGTCGGTCGGGGTGGGCACCTTCTTGATGGTGCCCTTGACCGGGTCCCAGATCCGGGTGTCGAACTTCTTCGCGTCGAAGTTCTCCTGGTTGTTGCCGGAGCCCGCGACGAGCAGCACCTTCCCGGTGCGCAGCAACGCCGCGTGGATGGTGTTCTGCCGGTACTCCTCCGGGAAGTCGACGATCTCCCAGTGGCCGTTGTCGGCTTTGTACTCCGGTCGGTTGATCTGGTACTGGTGGTATTTCTCGGTGCCGAAGCGGTAGAGCCACGGACCGTTCATCCCGGCCAGCGCGAGCACCACCGCCGTGCCTATCGCGAGTCGACGGACACGGCGGCGGCCGGCCTGGTCTTTCATTCCTTACGTCCCCCAAGTCCACCCAGGGCGATCTGCATGGTCTGGTCGGTGCCGCCGCCCTGCGAGGCGGCCCAACTCGGCTTGTGCTGCGGGTCGTGCTGCGCGCCCGGCTGGGCCGGCAGCGGCTGCGCCTGGTGCGGCGCCACCGGGGCGCCCGCCTCCGGCTCCCCGGTGACCGGCGGCTTCTTCTTCGCCTGCCGCAGCATGTGCCGCCAGGCGAAGATCGGGGTCGCGGTGATCAGCATGGCGAACGTCGCCCAGATGACCATCGCGGGGTGCGCGTGCCCGTAGACGAAGCCGGCGGCGATCGAGGCGCCGAAGATCAGGATGAAGTACCAGTGGTAGCGGAAGGTCCCGAACCAGCGGTCGGGGCTGGCCGAGTCGCCCTTGGGGGTCACCACGAACTTGCTCTTGCGGCGCAGCACCGAGTCCATCAGCGCCTTGGCGTACAGCGGCGCCGACAGCGCGGACATCACCATGCCGGCCACACCGCCGGAGCCCTCCGGCTCGTGCGGCGAGACGTTGTGGCGGCGGTTCCAGATGTACAGGCCGATCTGGAGCGCGGAGGCGTTGCCGTAGAGCATCAGCCAGATGGTGGGGTCGATGTTCACGCCGGAGGCGCCGAGGCCCAGGAACAGGGCGCAGCTGAGGGCCGCGAGGATCCAGTTCAGGGCGGACATCGGGTAGAAGATGATCATCATCGTGTAGTTGAAGAGCTTGCTCGGCGGCAGCGAGTACCAGCCCTTCCAGTACTGCTTGAGGATCGTCTCGTAGGTCCCTCGCGACCAGCGCATCTGCTGGGTGAAGAAGTCCGTCCAGGCGCTCGGGCCCTCACCGACGGCGAGCACGTCCGGGGTGTACACCGAGCGCCACTTCTTGCCCGTCGCCGGGTTCTTGTGGCGGTGGATCTCGAAGCCGGTCGCCATGTCCTCGGTGATCGAGTCGTACAGACCGCCGATCTGCTTCAGCGCCTTGATCCGTACGGCGTTCGACGTACCCACGAACATCGGGGAGCCGTAGCGGTTGCCCGCGCGCTGTATGAGGGCGTGGAAGAGGAACTGCTGGGACTCGGCGGCCTTGGTGACGAAGTTGTCGTAGTTGCCGTAGACCTGCGGGCCGATGACGAAGCCGACGTTCGGGTCCCGGAAGAAGCCGAGCATGCGCTCCAGGTAGTTCGGGAGCGGCACGTGGTCGGTGTCGACGGAGGCGAAGAAGTCGTAGTCGTCGCCGTGCGCGTCCAGCCAGGCGTTGTAGTTGCCGTGCTTGGTCTTGGCGCGGTGCGGGCCCTTGGCCTGGTTCCACTTGGCGATGCCCTTGCGGGAGAAGTGGTGCACGCCGAGCCGGGCGCAGACCTCCTTGACCTCGGGGTCGTCGCCCTCGTCGAGCAGCCAGACGTGCAGCAGGCCCCGGTGGCGCAGCTTGACCGCCGCCTCCAGGGTCTTGGTCACCATCTCCAGCGGTTCCTTGCCGGGCACGAAGGAGGTGAGGAAGGCGACCTTGGTGCCGGTCTCGGGCACCACCGGGATCGGGTCGCGGGCGACCAGGGTGGCGTGCGCGTTGGACAGGACGTTCATGCACCGGAAGAACTCGATCAGGCCGATCGAGACGAGCATCACCATGTCCAGCGCCGGCAGGAAGTCGTAGGCCGGATAGTCGCGTTCGGTCCAGTGCTCGGGCTGGAGCAGCCAGGCCAGCAGCACCAGCGAGAGCAGCGGCGCCGCGGCGAGCATCAGGGCCACCCGTATGCGGTGCGGCTCCTGCGAGATCAGCGAGCGGTACTGCACCCGGTACGGCTTGTTCGGATCGGGCTGGGTGAGGGGACCGGCCAGCCGGCTGTAGTGCTCGTAGTCGTATTTCGGCAGCGTCTTCTTGATGCGCCTGAACGCCCCGGTCCGATGAGTCGGCACTCTGAGCTGAGTGGTCTGGGACGGGTCGGAGTTCTGCCGGGCGCCCGTCGGCGTCGACGTCATGAGTCATCCCCCCACACGCAGGTCGACCGCGTGTCTGTCGGTTCCTTCGTCGGTGTCGGTCCCCCTCGACCTTCACAGACGTATCAGTGGCGGGTCAGCGTCACCACATCTTCCACTTCATAGACATGGAAACGCGACCTTCCGGTTGCATGATGCCCCCCTCGGCATCCGGTCGTGAACGGGGCCCCTCTCCCCGTCAAAACGGCAACCGGCTCCTTGCCCCCCAACTGCCGCACACGGGCAGCAGCTTGAAGAACCAAGGGTTCTACGGCGTTCGGCATGATCGCAAGATGCGAAACGCGGTGTTTACCGGTCATACGCGTTCATTGTGGCGGCTGTGGGGGTCTTGTGTATCCGGTGTGCGCGTCCGGGGACGCGGGAAGCCCCCCGCGTCGACGGGGGGCTTCCTGTGTCGGTGCGCCGCCAGGGACTCGAACCCCGGACCCGCTGATTAAGAGTCAGCTGCTCTAACCAACTGAGCTAGCGGCGCCTGCTGACGCGACAACTCTACCCGACCTGGGAGGGTGCTCCGGACGGCCCCGGCCGTGCCCCGGGCCGTACATCATTCGGACCGTCAACATGCGCGCCCGGAAGACAGTTGCGAAACTGGCGAATGTGTACACACGCGGACATTTCCATCCGGAATGTGAGGGTCATCGCATGGGGACTCCGGTCTTCGAGGAATTCGATCCCCCGAACGACTGCGAGTGCCCCGGATGCGTTCACTGGCGCCGTGTCCTGCCGCACTCCGCGGCCGGACGCGGGGGCGCCCATCCGGCCCACCGGACGGTGATCGTGGCCGCCGCCGCGGCGGCGCTCGGCGCCGGGCACGCCGTACCGGCGCTCGCGGCCCCGCAGGCGCCCGCCCGGCCGAGCCTTCCGGCGGCCGACGAGCCCGACACCCCGCAGGGGAGCAAGGCCCCGCTGCACGGCCCCGGCGGGGGTCCGGCGAAGCCTTCCGCGGCGCCCAGCACCACCCGGGCGGAGATCATCCGGCGGGCCAAGCAGTGGGTCGCGGCGAAGGTGCCGTACAGCATGTCCCAGTACTGGTCGGACGGGTACCGGCAGGACTGCTCGGGGTTCGTCTCGATGGCCTGGAGCCTGCCCGGCAACGAGTGGACCGGCTCGCTCGACCAGTACGGCGTGCGCATCGCGAAGGAGGACCTCCAGCCCGGCGACATGCTGCTGTTCCACAACCCGGCCGATCCCGAGCGGGGCTCCCACGTCGTCCTCTTCGGCGGCTGGACGGACTACACCCACACCTCCTACATCGCCTACGAGGCGACCCGCCCGCACGCCCGCAGGCAGGCCACCCCGTACGCCTACTGGACCCACTCCAGCCGCTATGTCCCCTACCGCTACAAGGGCCTCGCCGGCGGTACGGCTGGCTCGGTGCCGGAGACCGCCGGACCGGAGGCGGCGCCCTATCCGGGGCGGGCCTACTTCGGGCCCGGGGCCAACAACAAGTACGTCACCGAGCTGGGCCGCATGCTCGTCGAGCGCGGGGCGGGGCGCTACTACACCTCGGGCCCCGGACCGCGCTGGTCGGACGCCGACCGGCGGGCCACGCAGGCCTTCCAGCAGGCGCAGGGCTGGCGCGGCGGGGACGCGGACGGGCTGCCGGGGCCGCGGACCTGGGCCCTGCTGGTCACCGGCCAGGGCAAGGACATCACCGCGGGAGCGGCCGGGGCGCCCGCGCCGCCCTCCTCGCACGGGGTGCCCGGATATCCGGGACGGGCGCTGTTCCGGCCCGGAGCCGACAACACCTACGTCACGCAGCTCGGGAAGCAGCTGGTGAAGAAAGGGTTCGGCAAGCACTACACGACCGGTCCCGGGCCGCGCTGGGGCGAGGCGGACCGGCGGAACGTCGAGGCGTTCCAGCGCGCCCAGGGATGGCGGGGCGGCGCGGCGGACGGCTATCCGGGGCCGGAGACCTGGCGGCGGCTGTTCGCGTAATCGATCTGTACCCCCCCCTGTTGTGACGCATCTGGCGCGGAGGCTGGAGGCACGCATGAGCACGACCACTTCACCGACACCGGAGTCCGAGGGACCGCCCAGGACCGCCCGGCTGATCCAGAACGAGGCCACCACCGAGATCCCCGTCCATCTGCTCTTCCGGGACGAACCCGCCCCGGTGTCCGTCCCGCTGAATCCCGCCGTCGTCGGCCGCCGGCAGGGCACGGGGGAGCAGCCGCGGCTGCGCCGGCCGGCCGCCACGAGGGCGCGGACCGTGCCCGACGTGGACCCGGCCCTGGCCGAGCGGCCCGCCAGGGTGCTGCCCGGCGCGGTGGGCGTGCTGGCCGGTGCCTGCGGTCTCGCGGGCTGCGCGGTCACCTCCTGGTGGGCCGGGGCGCTGCCGCCGCTCGTGCTGGAGGCGCTGCGGCTGCCGTCGTACGCGGGCGGGAGCCTCGGCCCCGCGCAGTGGGCGGCCTACGCCGGGGCCGGCGCCCTCGGCCTGTTCGGCTTCGGTGGACTGGCCCGGGGCCGGACCGGACGGGCCTGGGTGCTCGGTCTGTTCGGCCGCTACCGGGGGACCGTCCGGCGCACCGGACTGATGTGGGTCAACCCGATGCTGCTGCGCCGCCGGGTGGACGTACGGCTGCGGCACTGGCGCAGCGAGCCGATGCCGGCGGCCGACGCGAGCGGGGTCGCGCTGCGGGTGGTGGTCCTCGCGGTGTGGCGGGTGCGGGACACCGCGCGGGCCACGCTGGGCGTCGAGGACCACGAGGCCTATCTGCGGGAGTGCGTGGCGGCCGCGCTCGCCCGGGTCCCGGTGGAGGCGCCGGGGTCGGGGCGCGGCTGCGGGGATGCGGCGGGCGAGGCGCTGACCCGGCTGGTCGCGGCCGACGCGGCGCCCGTCGGCGTCGAGGTGTTCTCGGTGCAGCCGGTCCGGGTGGAGTACGCCCCCGAGGTGGCCGCCGCCATGCACCGGCGCCGGATCGCCGCGCTGGACGCCCAGCACCGGGCGTCGATGCTCACCTCGGTGGTGGACTCGGTGGAGGACACGGTGACCCGGCTGACCATGCGAGGGCTCGTCGAACTCGACGACTACGAGCGCAAGGCACTGGTGAAGGACCTCACGGTCGCCTTCTGCGCCGGGCGCGGGGAATCCGCCCCGTGATGGGTGTGGTCATGTCTTTGTTCTGGACATGGCCAACCAACGGCAATATTCTCGGACTTGGTCTAGACCTACCCTGCACGGCTCACTGAACATCCCCCACGTTCCCAGGAGCGGCAGCATGCGCAGAAAGACCAAGTTGTCTGCTGCCGTGGTCGGTCTCGCCACCACCGGAGCCCTAGTGCTCTCGTCCGGCGGGGCCAGCGGCCACGGCTACACCGATCTCCCCATCAGCAGGCAGAAGCTCTGCCAGAACGGCACCGTGACCAACTGCGGCTCCATCCAGTGGGAGCCGCAGAGCGTCGAGGGCCCGAAGGGCTTCCCGGGCTCCGGCCCGGCCGACGGGCAGATATGCAACGGCGGGGTCGGCCACTTCGGCCAGCTCAGCGCCCCGCGCACCCCCTCGGGCGGCGCCTGGCCCGCGACCAAGGTGACCGGCGGTCAGAGCTACACCTTCCGCTGGCAGTTCACGGCCATGCACGCCACGACCGACTTCCGGTACTACATCACCAAGCCGGGCTGGAACCAGAACCACAATCTGGCCCGCTCCGACCTCAACCTCACACCGTTCCTGACGGTGCCGTACAACAACCAGCGGCCACCGTCCACGCTCTCGCACAGTGGCAGGCTGCCGTCCGGGCTCAGCGGACGGCACGTGATCCTTGCGGTGTGGACGGTCGCCGACACCAACAACGCGTTCTACGCCTGCTCGGACGTCACGTTCTGAGCCTCACCGGGGTCCTCCGGGGGCGGCCGACCGTCCTCGGGGGAGCCCGGGCATGTTCATCTGACGAAGCGTCAATTACCCTGCGCGGCCATGGAGTCCACGAGCATCGCCGAACTCGTAGGGGCGCGCTGGGGTGATCACCGGCCGGGGCTGTGGTGCGCGGACCGGGTGATGACCCACCACGAGGTTGCCGCCGGTGCCGCCGCCCGCGCGGCGCTCCTGGCCGACCTGCTGCCGGCCGGCGCCGAGCCGCACGTCGCGGTCCTGCTCGACAACACCCCGGAGTACCCCCTGTGGATCGGCGCCGCCGCCCTCGCCCGGGCCGCGGTCGCCGGGATCAACCCCACCCGCAGAGGCCCGGAGTTGGCCCGGGACATCCTGCACACCGAGTGCCGCGTCCTGATCACCGAGCCGGGTCATCTGCCCCTGCTCAAGGGCCTCGACCTGCCCGGCGTCCGGATCCTGCTGACCGGCTCCGAGGAGTACGACGCCCTGCTCGCGCCGTATGCCGGCGCCCGTCCCGACACCTCCCGCGCCACCCCGGGCGACCGGCTGCTGCTCTGCTTCACCTCCGGCTCCACCGGCGCCCCCAAGGCCGCGATCTGCACGCAGGGCCGGCTGGCCGCGGCGGGGAGGTCGCTGGCCGGACAGTTCGGCACCGGCCCCGAGGACGTCCACTACATCTGCATGCCGATGTTCCACGGCAACGCCGTCATCGCCGACTGGGCCCCCGCCCTCGCGGCCGGGGCGGGCGTGGCGCTGCGGCGGCGGTTCTCGGCGTCCGGGTTCCTGGCGGACGTACGCACGTACGGGGCGACCTACTTCACCTACGTCGGCCGGGCCGTCCAGTACCTCCTCGCCACCGAGCCGCGCTCCGACGACCGCGACAACCCGCTGCGGCTCGGCTTCGGGACCGAGGCGGGGCGGGCGGACGCGGCGGCCTTCGAGCGGCGGTTCGGGGTGCGGCTGGTGGAGGGGTACGGGTCCTCCGAGGGCGGTGCCGCGGTGCAGTGGTCGCCGGGGACTCCGGCCGGGGCGGTGGGGCGGGCGGGGCCCGGGCTCGTCGTACTCGATCCGGAGACGGGCCGGGAGCGGCCGGCGGCGCGGTTCGACTCGGGCGGGCGGCTGCTGAACGGGGACGAGGCGATAGGGGAGCTGGTGAACCGGGGGCCGAACCCCTTCGAGGGGTACTGGCGCAATCCGGCGGCGGAGGCGGAGCGGCGGCGGGACGGGGCGTACTGGACCGGCGACCTCTTCTGCCGGGACGCGGACGGCTACCTCTGGTTCGCCGGGCGGACCGACGACCGGCTGCGGGTCGACGGGGAGAACCTGGCCGCCGCGATGATCGAGAACATCCTCGCCCGGTACGAGGGCGCCCGCGCCGTCGCCGTGTACGCGGTGCCGGACCCGGTGACCGGGGACCAGGTGATGGCGGCCCTCGCCGGGGACTTCGACCCGCTGGGGTTCGCGGAGTTCCTGCTCGCCCAGCCGGACCTGGGGACGAAGATGGCGCCCCGTTTCGTGCGGGTCATGGACCGGATGCCGGTCACCGCGACGAACAAGATCCACCGAGCCCAGCTCAGACGGCAGGGCGTGCACTGCCCGGACCCGGTGTGGTGGCGCCCACCACACGAGCTCACCTACCGCCCCCTCACCCCGGAGGACGCGAAGGGCCCTCTCGTCTCCCCGAGCCCCTGACAAAGCGAAGGCCCCCCGCTGCTCGCGAAGGGCCTTCACCGTCTGTGCGCCGCCAGGGACTCGAACCCCGGACCCGCTGATGCTGCGTCTCCCGGGGGGTAACCCCCGGACCCCCAGTCGTCCCCGCGCCACCGAGGTGGCCGGGAGCCAAAAGGTGAAGGCCCCCCGCTGCGCGCGAGGGGCCTTCGTCATCTGTGCGCCGCCAGGGACTCGAACCCCGGACCCGCTGATTAAGAGTCAGCTGCTCTAACCAACTGAGCTAGCGGCGCATGACTCACGCCAACCGCTTGTTTTGGTGTCTCGCGGCCGGCGACGAAGAAAATAGTACCTGGTCCGAGCGGGTGCTTCGAACCACCCAGGGGCGCGGAGAACTGGCGACCAGCCCCCACGGCCCGCGGACGGGAGACGGCCTAGATCGCCAGGGACAACAGCACCGGCGCCGCGTTCCGGTTCAGCGCGTCCGCCGCCTGCCGCAGCCGATGCGCGTGCTCCAGCGGCAGCGACACAGCCAGGCACCCCACGGACGCCCCCGCCGTGATCGGCACCGCGGCGCACACCGTGCCCACCGCGTACTCCTGCAGATCCAGTACGGGAACCGTCGGCGGCTGGGCCGCGAGCCGGGACAGCAGGAGCTTGTCACTGGTGATCGTGCGCGAGGTGAGCCGGGCCATCTTGTGCCGCGAGAGATGGTCCCGCCGGCCGTTGTGGTCGAGCTGGGTGAGCAGGCTCTTGCCGACCGCCGTCGCATGGGCGGAGAAACGGAAGTCCACCCACTCGTTCACCGCGGGAGCGGCCGGGCTCTCGGCGTACTGGGTGACCTTCACCTCACCGTCGACGTACCGGCTGATGTACACCGCCGCGCCGACCGAGTCGCGCAGCCGGTCCAGCGTCCGCTGGAGCTTCTCGCGCAGGGCCGCCTCCCGGTCGTGCGCCGAGCCCAGCCGGGCCAGCGCCTCGCCGGTGACATAGGCGCCGTCGGTGATCTGCTCGACGTACCCCTCGCGGCGCAGCATCCTCAGCAGGCTGGTCAGGCGCTCGGGGCTGAGGGTGGTGTGCCGGGCGAGTTCGGCGTCGGTGATTCCGGTGGTGTGCCGTGCCACGGTCTCCAGGACGCGCAACGCGTCCTGGGCCGAGTGGTACGGCGCGGTCGGCTCGTGCTTCAGCGCCACGGTGTTTCCCCCTGCGCTAGCTGTGTGAGGCCGGATTCCGGTGAGTCATCTCCACGATAGCCGCCAAGGGGCCTGTAGTGAGCGCTTGTTGACGAGAATCCGACGCCCTCAACTGCGGCGATAACCCCATGGCATATGACAGCGCCATCACCTGCGCACCACCTCACAGCACCGCGCTGAGAAACTCCCGGGTCCGGTCGTGCTCGGGGTCGCTGAAGATCTTCTCCGGGGCGCCGGCCTCGATAACCCGCCCGGAGTCGAACATCAGCACCTGGTCCGAGATGTCCCGGGCGAAGTTCATCTCATGGGTCACACAGAGCATCGTGATGTCGGTGGACCGGGCGATGTCCCTGAGCACGTCGAGGACGCCCGCGACCAGCTCCGGGTCCAGCGCCGAGGTCACCTCGTCCAGCAGCAGCACCCGCGGCCGCATCGCCAGTGCCCGGGCGATCGCCACCCGCTGCTGCTGGCCGCCGGAGAGCTGCCCGGGGCGCTTGTCCAGGTGCTCGGTGAGGCCGACCAGCTCCAGCAGGTCCCGGGCCCGCTCCTCGGCCGCGTCCTTGGACATGCCGAGCACGGTGACCGGGGCCTCGGTGATGTTCCTGAGGACCGTCATGTTCGGGAACAGGTTGAACTGCTGGAACACCATCCCGATCTTCTTGCGGACCTCGCGCACCTGCTTCTCGGGCGCCGGGAACAGCCGCTGCCCGTCCACGGTGATCGTGCCCTCGTCGGGCTTGGTCAGCGTCATCAGCAGCCGCAGGATCGTGGTCTTGCCGGAGCCGGAGGGGCCGATCAGCGTGACGTGCTTGCCCGCCTGCACGGAGAAGTCGAGGTGGTCGAGGACGGTGTTGTCGCCGAACCGCTTGGTGACCTGCTCCAGCCGGATCAGCTCGCCGTTCGCGCGCTTGTCGTCGGGGTTCATGTCGGGGCCGGGCTGGATGTCAGTGGACAAGGCGTCGCTCCAGGGCTCGCAGAAGAAGGGAGGCCAGATAGGAAATGACGATGAAGGCCACACCGATCACCGTCAGCGGCTCGGTGAACTGGAACTGCTCCTGGGAGAACAGCCGGGCCTGGCCGAGCATGTCGAGGACGGTGATCGCCATCAGCAGCGGCGTGTCCTTGAGCATGGAGATCACGTAGTTGCCGAGCGCCGGCACGACCCGCCGGATCGCCTGCGGCAGGATCACCGCGGTCCACGTCCGGGTGAGCGGCAGGTTCAGCGCCGTCGCGGCCTCCCACTGGCCGACCGGCACCGCCTCGATGCCGGCCCGGTAGACCTGCATCGTGTACGTCGAGTAGTGCAGCCCGATGCCGACCACACCGGTGGTCAGCGCCGAGAAGGTCAGGCCCCACTCGGGCAGCACGTAGAAGAGGAAGAACAGCTGCACCAGCAGGGGGGTGTTGCGGATGAACTCGGTGACCGCCCCGACCGGCCAGCGCACCCAGCGGCTGGGCGCGCGCATCAGCAGCGCCCACACCAGCCCGAGGGCGAAGGAGATCAGCGAACCGAGGGCGAGGGCCTGGAGGGTGACCCATAGCCCGTCCCAGAAGTGCGGCATGAAGTCGCTCACGGCGTTCCAGTCCCAGGCCATCACAGACCACCCCCGACCGGCTCGGGCGCGACGACCCGCTTCTCCGGCTGCTTGCCGACACCGGCCTTCAGCTGCTTCTCCAGACCCCGCATCACCCGGGTGAGCAGGAAGGCGATCACGAAGTAGATGAGCAGCAGGTACGTGTAGATCTCAGCGCTCTCCTGGAGCGCGAGCCGTACCAGGTTGCCGCTGAACGCCAGATCGCCCATGCCCATGACCGACACCAGCGCGGTGCCCTTGAGCAGCTCGATCAGCAGGTTGGAGAAGGGCGGGATCATCTCCGGCACCGCCTGCGGCAGCAGGATCAGCCGCATCCGCTGCCAGGGCGTGAAGCTGAGGGCGATACCGCCCTCCTGCTGCGCCGGATCCACCGCGGTCAGGGCGCCGCGCACGATCTCCGAGCCGTACGCGCCGTACGTCAGGCCGAGCGCCAGCGTGCCGGCCCACATCGGCACCAGCTGCCAGCCGAAGGCGGTGGGCAGCACGAAGAACACCCAGAAGATCATCACCAGCGCGGAGGTCCCGCGGAACACCTCGGTGTAGAAGCCCGCGAGGAAGCGGACGATCCACAGCCGGTGGGTGCGGGCGATGCCGACCACGAACGAGACGGCCGTGGCCAGCAGCGCGCTGAAGAACAGCAGCTGGACGGTGACCCAGACGCCCTTGAGTACGAGTTCCCAGAGTCCCGACGTCATCCGCCGCACAGCTCCTTCGCGGTCAGGTCGGTCATCTCCGCCTCGGTGAAGCCGAACGGCCTGAGGATGCGCAGCAGTTCGCCGCTCTTCTTCAGCTTGTGCAGCTCCACGTTGAAGGCGTCCCGCAGCCTGGTCTCGGTGGGCCGGAAGGCGAACGCGCCGCCGTCGACATGGGGTTTGCCGCCGACGATGGGCTTGAACGCCTTGGTCGCCTCGGCCTTGCTCGACTTCTTCACCACCTCGCGGGTGGTCAGCGCGGTCCCGGCGAACACGTCGACCCGCCCCGCCTCCACGGCGTTCAGCCCGGCGACCTGGTCCGGGACGATGAGGATGTCGCTCTGCTCGTACCCGGCCTCGACCGCGTACTGGATCTCCGCGTAACCGGTGCCGGTGGCGAACTTCGCCTTCTTCTCCACCACGTCCCGGTAGGTGTGCAGACCCTTCGGATTGCCCTTGCGGACGATGAAGGAGTCGAGCATCTGGTAGTCGGGGTCGGCGAAGATGACCTGCTCGCAGCGCTCGGGATTGACGTACATCCCGGCCGCGACGACATCGAACTGCTGCGAGCCGAGCCCGGGGATCAGCGAGCCGAACTCGGTCGGCACGGGCTGCACCCGGTCCACCCCGAGCCGCTTGAAGATCACCTTGGCCAGTTCGGGTGCCTCGCCGGTCAGCTCACCGTTGCGGTCGATGTAGCCGAACGGGATCTCACCCGCGATGCCCAGCCGTACGACACCCGCGGCGCGCAGCCGTTCCAGCAGGTCACCACCGTCCTCGCCGGACGCCGTGGCGACCCGTGAGCAGCCGGCCGCGCCCAGCGCACCGAGCGCCGCCACCCCCGCGAGCAGCGTTCGGCGGGTGGGTCCAGTTGTGTGTTCGCCTTGTTCGAGTGGTGGAGCCATGGCGGCGCGGCTACCCGAGCGCATGCGATGTATGCACCCTGGTTCCCATGACTGATCGGTTCATCGAGGTCTCGCTCCTGAAGCGGGACATCCACTGCACGGCGAAACTCCTGGACGACCGCGCACCGATCACCTGCGCGGCCGTCTGGGACGCCCTCCCGCTCAGCGGGGACGTCTACCACGCCAAATACGCCCGCAACGAGATCTACGCCCTCTTCCCGCCCTTCGCGCACACCGAGCCACCCCTGGAGAACCCGACCGTCACCCCCATCCCCGGCGACCTGTGCTACTTCGCCTTCGCGGGCGCGGAGCTGGGCACCAAGGCCTACGGCTACGACCGCGAGGTCCGCCCCGGCACCACCCTGGTCGACCTCGCCCTGTTCTACGAACGCAACAACCTGCTGCTCAACGGCGATGTGGGCTGGGTGCCCGGCATCGTCTGGGGTCAGATCGTGGAGGGTCTGACGGAGATGGCGGACGCGTGCAACGACCTCTGGCGCTCGGGCGCCGCGGGGGAGACGCTCAGTTTCCGCCGGACATGAGCGCGTGCGCCGCCCGCAGCACCAGATCGTCCCGGTGCCGGGCGGCCACCAGCTGAAGACCGACCGGCAGTCCGTCCCCGTCGGTGCCGACGGGGACGGTGGCGGCCGGCTGCTGGGTCATGTTGAAGGGGTACGTGAAGGGCGTCCACCCCGTCCAGCGGCGGTGCCCGGAGCCCTTGGGCACCTCGGCGCCCGCCTCGAACGCGGTGATCGGCAGGGTGGGGGTGACCAGCAGGTCGTAGGAGTCGTGGAAGCGGCCCATCCGGCGGCCGAGTTCCGCCCGGACGTCGACGGCGGCCAGATAGTCCAGGGCGCCGCGGCGGGCGCCGAGGGCGGCGATCTCGCGCACACCGGGGTCGAGCAGTTCCCGCTGGTCCGGGCCGAGACGCTGGGTGACCCGGGCGGCGCCGCAGAACCACAGGGTGTGGAAGGCGTCCACCGGATCGGTGACATCGGGGTCGGCCTCCTCGACGTACGCGCCGAGCCCCGCGAGCCGCTCCACCGCCCCCCGCACCGCCGAGGCCACCGCCGGACGCACCGCCACCTGGCCGCCGAGCGAGGGCGAGTACGCCACCCGCAGCCCGCGCACGCCCCCGGTCAGCCCGTCCCGGAACGATCCGGCCGCGGGGCCCAGCGCCGACCAGTCCCGGGAGTCCGGCGCCGCGATGACGTCGAGCAGCAGCGCCGCGTCGGCGGCGTCCCGGGTCATCGGGCCGACGTGGGCGAGCGTCCCGAACGCGCTCGCGGGATACAGCGGCACCCGGCCGTAGGTCGGCTTCAGCGCGAAGATCCCGCAGAAGGACGCCGGGATACGGACGCTTCCGCCGCCGTCGGTGCCGAGCGCGAGCGGGCCCGCGCCGAGCGCCACGGCCGCCGCGGCGCCGCCGCTGGACCCGCCGGTCGTGCGCGTCGGGTCCAGCGGATGCCGGGTGATCCCGGTCAGGGGCGAGTCGGTGACGGCCTTCCAGCCGAACTCGGGGGTGGTGGTCTTGCCGACGAAGACGGCACCGTGCGCGCGCAGCCGGGCGACGGACGGCGCGTCCTCGTCCCAGGTCCCCTGCTCCGCAATGGTCCTGGACCCCTTCAGGGTGGGCGCGCCCCGCATCAGCAGGATGTCCTTCACCGTGACCGGCACCCCGTCCAGCAGCCCCGCCGGCTCCCCGCGCCGCCACCGCTCCGCCGACGCACGGGCCTGCGCCAGCGCCTGCTCGGCGGTGATCCGCACGAACGCGTTCACCTCCGGCTGGATGTGCTCGGCCCGCTCCAGCACCGCACGCGTGGCGTCCACCGGAGTGAACGCGCCCGCGCGGTAACCGTCGAGGAGTTGTACGGCCGTCAGTCCGGTCAGGTCGGTCATACGCCCTCCAGCGGTGGGAAGTTCAGCGTCCCGGTACGTATCCGCGCTGCTTGTCGACGACGTTCGGCAGGGTTCTGCCCGCCTCCCAGCGCGCGTACAACTCCACGAACTGGGCGGCGAGTTCGTCGCGCCAGCCGATGGTGTCCCCGCTCATGTGCGGGGAGACGATCAGTCCCGGCAGGCCCCACAACGGGCTGTCGGCGCCGAGGGGTTCGTTCGCGAAGACGTCCAGCGCGGCGCCCGCGATCCACCGCTTGGACAGCGCCTCGACGAGCGCCTCCTCCACGACGAGCTGTCCCCGGCCGACGTTGATGAACCGCGCGGAGGGCTGCATCACGCCGAACCGGCGCGCGCCGAACATGCCGTGGGTCTGCTCGGTGAGCGGTGCGGCGGCGATGATCCAGTCGGCGCGGGCGATCAGCCGGTCCAGGTCCTCGGGGCCGTGGATACCGGTGCGCGGGACTCGGCCGACCAGCGCGGGGACGACGCCGAGCGCCTTGAGCGTGCGGGCGACGGCCCGCCCGATGGGCCCGGAGCCGACGACACAGGCGCGGGTGCCCTTCAGCCGCCGCGACTCGCGGTGCTGCCAGGTCCGCTGCCCCTGGAGCTCCAGGGTGCGCGGCAGGTCCTTGGCCATCGCCAGGACGAGGGCGGCGACGTACTCGGCGATGGGCTCGTCGAAGATGCCGCGGGCGTTGGTGACCACGGTGTCGGAGGCGGCGAGTTCCGGACACATCAGGTGGTCCACGCCCGCGCTCGCCGTGTGGACCCAGCGGGGCCGGGGGCCGTCACCGGGCCAGGCGTGCCGTACGGCGTGCGAGGTGAAGTCCCAGACCAGCAGCACATCGGCGTGCGGCAGCCGGTCGGCGAGGGTGGCGGGGTCCGCGTGCTCGATCCGCGCCCGCCCGGTGAGCCGTCCGAGCCGGGGGAGCGGGTCGGCGTCCAGGACGAGCAGCGTGGGCGTGGTCATGCCGTTCCTTCGCTGAGAACCGGACGTCTGACATGCGCGGATTGACCACGCTCGCACCCGAATCTACCTTCGTCAACACGGACGCCCGCACCGTCCGCCGTTCCCATGGCTCCTCGCGAGGGCGGTGCCTGCGATGGACGTGTCCTTCCTCGGCGGTCCCCGGCCGCAGCGCGGTGTCGGTGTGGTCGCGCCGTTCGACTTCGCCCTCGACCGCGAACTGTGGCGCTGGATCCCGGACGAGGTCTCCCTGCACCTGACCCGCACGCCGTACGTGCCGGTCGAGGTGAGCCTGGACCTGGCGCGGCTGGTGAGCGAATACGAGACCCTCTCCGAGGGGGTCCGCACCCTGATCGCCATCGCCCCCGAGGTGGTGGCCT
Organism: Streptomyces sp. NPDC002784; assembly: GCF_053592135.1. Classification (NCBI taxonomy): domain Bacteria; kingdom Bacillati; phylum Actinomycetota; class Actinomycetes; order Kitasatosporales; family Streptomycetaceae; genus Streptomyces; species Streptomyces sp. NPDC002784. Next base: position 190,076 of record NZ_JBSFVD010000007.1, read on the forward strand.
ACGCCTGCACCTCGGGCAGCTTCGTCGGCGGGATCGCGGGCGAGCGGGCGATGTGCGAGGCGATGACCAGGGCGGGCGCGGTGCCCTCGGTGACCACCTCGGGGGCGCTGCTGGAGGCGCTGGCCGACCTCGGCGCGCGACGGGTGGCGCTGGTGACGCCGTACACGGTGTCGGTGACCAGGTCGCTGGAGGACTACGTGGCCGAGGCGGGCGTCAGGGTGACGGGGTGTGCGTTCATGGGGCTGACGCGGCACATATGGAAGGTGCCCTACCGCGATGTGGTGGACATGGCGCGCAGGGCGGTGCGGCGCGGCACGGACTGCCTGTTCATCAGCTGCACCAACCTGCCGACCTACGACGTGATCCCGCAACTGGAGGCGGAACTGCGCATACCGGTGATCTCGGCCAACCAGGTCACGATGTGGGCGGCCCTGCGTCGGCTGGGTACCCGAGCCACGGGGCCGTACCAGACGCTGATCGATCCGGCGGCCCGCAGCGGTACCGCACTTCCGGACGTGGAACAGCAGCAGGAAGGTTCGACATGACGGCACTCGGATTCCTCTACCCGGGCCACTCCGCCGAGGACGACTATCCACGCATCGAGCAGCTCCTGGGCAGCGACATCCGGGTTGACCTGGTGCACACGGACATCGGCGAGGACGCGCACCGGGTGGACGCCCTCAGGGAGATGGGCTCCGCGGACCGCCTGGCGGCGGGCGTGGAGCACCTGCGGCTGACCGGCGCGGAGGCGGTGGTCTGGGCCTGCACGAGCGGCAGCTTCGTATACGGCTGGGAGGGCGCCCACGAGCAGGTACGCACCCTCGCCCTGGCCGCGGGCATGCCGGCCTCCTCGACCTCCTTCGCCTTCGTGCACGCGCTGGCGGAGCTGGGGCTGCGCCGGGTGGCGGTGGGGGCGACGTACCCCGACGACGTGACGGACCTGTTCGCCGGGTTCCTGCGGGCGGGCGGCGCGGAGGTGGTGTCGGTGCGGGGTTCCGGCATCGTCACGGCGGCCGAGGTGGGCCAGTGGGGCGAGGAGGAGGTCCTGGCCCTCGCCCGCCGGGCCGACCACGAGGCGGCGGAGGCGGTCCTGCTCCCGGACACGGCACTGCACACCGTGGCGCTGATCCCGGCGCTGGAGAAGGAACTGTCCAAGCCGGTCCTGACGGCCAACCAGGTCACGGTCTGGGAGGCGCTGCGCCTGACCGACCGCAGGGTGAACGCCCCGGCACTGGGCTCCCTGTTCACGAGGGAGCCGATCGTCCAGGTGTAGAAGCACGGGAGACAGCCGGGAAGGGAATAAAGCGGAGTCTGCCTCCTGTTATCGCCCGAGGAACCACGCCGGCGCGATTTCAGGAGGCACTCACCCATGGCGGCAGACGAGATCCGGGGCACGGCACAGGGCACCGCCCCCGTCCCCCTGTCCGTACTCGACCTGGTCACCGTCGGCGCGGGCAGCACCGCCACCGACGCGCTGCGCACCAGCGTCGACCTCGCCCGCCTCACGGAGTCCCGCGGGTTCCACCGCTACTGGATCGCCGAGCACCACTCCATGCCCGGCGTGGCCTCCTCCTCGCCCGCCGTGATCCTCGCCCACCTCGCCGCCCACACCGGCCGCATCCGCCTCGGCTCCGGCGGCGTCATGCTCCCCAACCACGCCCCCCTGGTCATCGCCGAGCAGTTCGGCACCCTGGAGGCGCTCGCCCCCGGCCGGGTCGACCTCGGCCTCGGCCGGGCGCCGGGCACGGACGGCGCCACGGCCGCCGCCCTGCGCCGCACCGACCGGCTGAACGAAGCCGCCGACGACTTCCCCCAGCAGCTCGCCGAGCTCACCCGCTTCCTCGACGACGACTTCCCCGACGGCCACCCCTACCGCCGCATCCACGCCGTCCCGGGCCCGGTCCAGGCCACCGCCCCCGGCGGGGTGCAGAGCCCGCACCGGCCGCCCGTCTGGCTCCTCGGCTCCTCCGGCTTCAGCGCCCGGCTGGCCGGCACCCTTGGTCTGCCCTTCGCCTTCGCGCACCACTTCTCCGCGCACAACACGATCCCGGCGCTCGATCTCTACCGGGAGTCCTTCCGGCCGTCCGATGTGCTGGCCGCGCCGTACGCCCTGATCGGCGTCTCCGCGCTCGCCACCGACGACCCGCGGGAGGCTCGGCGGCAGGTGCGGGCCACCGGGCTCAGCATGGTGCGGCTGCGGACCGGGCGGCCCGGGCTCTTCCCCAGCCCCGAGGAGGCCGAGGCGCACCGGTTCAGCGCCATGGAGGAGGAGTTCATCGCCTCCTGGGGCGCCAACATCGTGCACGGCACCGCCGACGAGGTCCGCTCGGGCCTGGACGACCTCCACAAGCGCACCGGCGCCGACGAGTTGATGATCACGTCCCACGCCCACCGCGGCGAGCTGCGGCTGCGGTCCTACGAACTCCTCGCGGACGCCTACGACCTGCGGGCGGTCGCCTGAACCTCCGGCGAGCGCAGCAGCTCGGAGATACGATCCGGCGTCACCGGCCGCGAGTACAGCCACCCCTGGCCGGTGTCGCAGCCGATCCGCCGTAGCCGGGACGCCTGCGCCGACGTCTCCACGCACTCCGCCGTCACGGTGAGCCCCAGCCGGTGGGCGAGCTGGATCATCGCCTCCACCACGACCTCGTCGGCGGGGTTCGGCGCGATGCCCTCACCGTCGTACTGGAAGCCCTTGACGAAGGAACCGTCCAGCTTCAGCACCGACACCGGAAGCCGGCTCAGGTAGGCCAGGTTCGAGTAGCCGGTGCCGAAGTCGTCGATCGCGATGTGCACGCCCATGTCGCTGAGCGCCTGGAGCGCCTGCTGCGGCCGGCCGCCGGAGCCCATCACCGCGGACTCGGTCAGCTCCAGCTGGAGCAGGTGCGGCGCCAGGCCGGTCTCCGCGAGGATCTCGGCCACGTCGGCGACCAGGTCGGAGTCCCAGACCTGACGGACCGCCACGTTCACGCTGACGAAGATCGGCGGCTCGTCCGGGCGGTCCAGCTGCCACTGCCGGGCCTGGCGGCAGGCGGTGGCCAGCACCCAGCGGCCGAGCGGCACGATCGAGCCGTCCTCCTCGGCCAGTCCGATGAACCGATTCGGCGTCAGCAGTCCGAACTGCGGATGATCCCACCGCACCAGCGCCTCCACCCCGCGCAGCCGGCCGTCCTCCATGCACACCAGCGGCTGGTACTCCAGCACGAACTCCCCGCGCTCGATGGCGGGCCGGAGCGTGGAGGCGAGGGCCTGGCGGGTCATGCGGTGGGCGTTGCGCTCGGGGTCGAACAGCGTCCAGCGGTCCTTGCCGTCGGCCTTCGCCCAGTACAGCGTGGTGTCGGCGGCCTGCATCAGCGCGGTGGGGCTGGTCCCGGCGGCATGCCGCTCCACCACCCCGATCGACGCCGACACCGACAGCCGCCGGCCCGAGATGTCGAAGGGGTCCTGGAGCGCCGTGAGCACCGACTCGGCGAGCTCGGCGAGTTGCTCGGTGCCCGTGGAGTCCTCGACCAGCAGGGCGAATTCGTCCCCGCCGAGCCGTGCCACCAGCGGGGTGCTCGCCCTGGCGTACGCCGCCTCGTCCGCGCACCGGGTCAGCCGCTCGGCCACGGCCGCCAGCAGCCGGTCGCCCACCCGGTGGCCGAGGGTGTCGTTGACCGCCTTGAAGCCGTCCAGGTCGAGATAGCACAGCCCGATCCGCCCGGTGCCCTCCTGGTACGCCTCCGCCTCCAGCGCGGCCGACAGGCGCTCGAAGAACAGGGTGCGGTTGGGCAGCCGGGTCACCGGGTCGTGGTTCTGCAAGTGCCGCAGCCGGGCCTGGAGTTCGCGCCGGGCGCTGATGTCGGCGACCGACAGCAGGACCCCGCCGCGCTCCTCGGCGGGCAGCGGCGCGATGGCGACCTGCACCCACAGGCAGTGCCCGTCGGGGTGCTTCAGCCGGCGCGTGCAGCGCAGCCGGGCCTGCCGGCCGCGCAGCACCTCGCGGTACGCGTGCCAGGTGCGCGCGTCGGACGTCAGGTCCACCAGGTCGGCGGCGACCGTTCCGGCCAGCGCCTGCGGGGTCCTGCCGAGCAGCTCGCCGAGGGCCGGGTTGGCGCCGGTGACCAGGCCCTCGCGGTCGACGACGGCCATCGCCAGGGGAGCGGCGTGGAAGGCGGACCGGAAGGGCGTGGCGTCCGGCCGCTCGTGCGGACCGGTACGCGAAGGGGACCCTTGACTACTCTCTGTGACGGCCGGCCCGATGAGATCTGCCGCGGGCGCCGGCCCTTCGGACGTTCCGCTCACCGCTCGCTCCCGCAGTGCACTCGGTCTTCGGATGGGTCTCGTCGGGATGCCGACCGACCTGGCGGCCGCCGGGCCGGATCCGTGCAGGAAAAGGATCAGGACAGTACAGAAAAGGGTCAGGAAAGTGTGCCGATCATAGAGGCTGGGTCGGGGCCCTTCCAGCCACTGTCCAGTCTCCCGGACCGAGCCGCCGATCTGACAATTCGTTTCTGCCCGCACCTGGACAGGTTCAGCAGCCCCCCGACCACATGTGACGGTCCGTGAGCGTTTCGGGGGTGTCGGCGTCGGCTTTCCGCCGCGCCCCTCACTCGTCCGGTGCAGACAAACAGGGCGTTGTACGACAAATTCCCACAGGCTGGGTGCGGTGTCCCGCGAACCGCTCCCGGAGGTCCACGTGCCGCGTCAGCTCCCGCTCAGGGAACTCACCCGTGCGACGGTCCGAGAACTCGGGGGCCGGCTGCGCGCATGGCCCCGACTGCGCACCACCGCCGCCGTGTTCACCACGATGTCGGCGCTCGCCGCGACCTCGATCCTCTCCGCCCCCTCGGTCGCCGAGCCGTACTCGGCGGAGCCCTGCGCCCTCGAACGCACCGACGCCCACCACTCGGAGGGCCTGGACACCTGGAACGCCGCGTATCCGCGGCCGGCCCGCTCGCTGGACGCGGTCATGGTGTTCCTGTCCTTCCCCGACTCCACCCCGCTGACCAGCCCCGCCGAGCTGACCGCCGACCACTTCCCGGCCACCAGCAGGTTCTTCGAGCGGGCCTCCTACGGCAGGTTCGCGCTGCGTCCGCATCCGCTCGGGGACTGGATCCGGATGCCGCGCCCCTCGACGGCGTACGCCATACAGCGCGACTGGCAGCCCGTGCACCGGGGCGCCTATCTGCGCGACGCGCTGGCCACCGCCGACAGCCGGGTGGACTTCTCCCGCTACGACGTCGTCTACTTCGTCGCCGACCCGGACGCGCCCGGGGTGGACTCCGACGCCACGAAGGTCGTGAACCTGGACACCCCGCTGCGCGCGGACGGGACGGAGATCCGGCGCGTCGTCACGGTGTTCGAACAGCACCCGCCGGACCGGCTGGTTCTCGCCCATGAGACGGGCCATGTCTTCGATCTTCCGGACCTCTACCACCGGCCGGTGGACGGCGAGGGCGACTGGGACACCTACGTCGGCGACTGGGACCTGATGGGCAGCCAGTTCGGGCTGGCCCCCGACCTGTTCGGCTGGCACAAGTGGAAGCTCGGCTGGCTGGATCCGCGCCAGGTGACCTGCGTACGGGACCCGGCCGGCACCCGGCTCACCCTGGAGCCGCTCGGGGCCGGGCCGGGGGTGGCGGTGGCGGGCGCCGCCGGGGCTCCCGCCTTCGGGCTCGGGGGCGGCACCAAACTCGCGGTGGTACGCACCGGCGCGGACAGCGCGCTCGCCTTCGAGGCGCGCGGCCGGATCGGCAACGACGCGGGGGCCTGCCGGGACGGGGTCCTCGTCTACCGCGTCCGCAGCGGCGCGGAGTCCGGCCGGGGCCCGGTCGAGGTGATCGACGCCCACCCCCACACGGAGGCCTGCTGGGAGAACTCGGTCTACCCACCCCTGGCAGACGCCCCCATCGCCGCGGGCGAAAGCTTCACGGTGCCGGGCGAGGGAGTACGGGTGGAGGTGGAGGGCCGCACGACATCGGGGGCATGGACGGTACGGATCGCGACGCGGTAGCGGCGGGTGCGGGGGTACGGCGGGTGCGCCGACGGGGGCTGCAACGCCGGACTCCACGCCCCCGGCCGCCCGTGCGGTGCTGTGGAAGCCGGTGCCGGACATGCGAAGGCCCCCCGCTTCCGCGAGGGGCTTTCACCGTCTGTGCGCCGCCAGGGACTCGCACCCCGGACCCGCTGATGCTGCGTCCCCCGGGGGGTAACCCCCGGACCCCCAGCCGCCCCTGCGGAGTCGAGGGAGCCGGTGTGGAAAAGGGGACCGGTACACCCGGCCGCCCGTGCGGTGCTGTGGAAGCCGGTGCCGGAAATGCGAAGGCCCCCCGCTTCCGCGAGGGGCTTTCACCGTCTGTGCGCCGCCAGGGACTCGAACCCCAGACCCGCTGATGCTGCGTCCCCCGGGGGGTAACCCCCGGACCCCCAGCCGCCCCTGCGGGGACCGGTACACCCGGCCGCCCGCGGGGTGCTGTGGAAGCCGGTGCCGGAAATGCGAAGGCCCCCCGCTTCCGCGAGGGGCTTTCACCGTCTGTGCGCCGCCAGGGACTCGAACCCCGGACCCGCTGATTAAGAGTCAGCTGCTCTAACCAACTGAGCTAGCGGCGCCTGCTGACGTCGTAGACCTTAGCATCCTGGTCGGGGGGAGGAAAAATCGATATGCGCACCGCCGCACGTGCCGCTCGGACGGCCGCCCAGAGCAGGATCTCGGGGCCGGGAAGCCAGGGGTGGCGGGTGTCCGGGGCCACCAGCCAGCGGGAGCTCTGCGCGGGGGTGCCGACCGGCGCGGGGACGGTCACCGCGTCGCCGGTGCCGTGGCACAGCAGGGGCGGGACGGCCGCGGTCCGCCCGAACTCCTCCCAGCGCAGCAGCGACGGCAACCGCTGGGCCGTGCCCGGCGCGGCGAACAGCAGGGTCCGGCCCCGGAACACGGCCACCGGGCCGGAACCGGGGCCGTCGTCCCAGAGCCGGTCCAGCATCCGGCGCCCGAACATCGTGGGGACGCTGACCACGTCGAAGACCGAACCGCAGGGCAGGACGACCGGAGCGTCGGGCTGCTCCTCCCAGAACGCCAGCGTGGTGCGCGGATACGTTCCTGCCGAGGCCAGCCAGGCGGCTCCGTCCGGGGTGACGCCCGAGGCGCCGAGGCAACTGCTCATGGCGCATACATCTACCGGCCGTGAGCGTTCCGTTCCGGAGGGTTGCCGGAAATCGGGACAGGAGGGGGAGGGAAGGGGTATCTTGCCCGGATCTCGCCCGCTCGGCATATGCCGGGCCGACTCAGACGGGGTCGATCTGCTCCCGGCCCTCGACCGCCCCCCGCAGCAGGTCTCTGCCGAACTCGACCATCTTCTTGGCGTAGTCCTCGGTCCACTCGGCCTGCTCCGCGATGTCCGCGGTCGTCAGCCGGTCGAAGCGCCGGGGGTCGGCGAGCTGGGCCGCCGCGATGGCCTGGAACTCCACGGCACGGTCGGCCGCCGCCCGGAAGGCGACCGTCAGCTCCGTCGCGCGCGCGAGCAGGGCCCGGGGGTCCTCTATCGACTCCAGGTCGAAGAAGTGCTCCGGGTCGGCCGCCGCCTGCGTGGGCTCGAAGAGCAGGGGCGCGGGGCGTAGCCGCGGTTCGTTCCGACGCGGCGTGGGCTCCGCCATGTCTTCTCCTCCTCGTACGTCACGGATGACCCCAGGGAGCGGGCCACCGTCCATTGTCCCGCGCCCGCGCAAGAGGGCGGGTCGCCTCCGGCGCTTTCCCGGTGCGCACGGCGCCGGGGCGTGTCGGTCAGGGGTGCCATGGGACCCGGTGTTCCGCCAGCCGGGCCAGGACCGCGTGGTTCGCCTCCCAGCCGTCCGGGAACTTCACGAGGGTTCCCAGCTGGACCGGTTCCGTGGACGGGTAGTCGTCGAGGAGGTCGGTCACGCCCGCTCGGCAGACCACGATGCAGGCGTGCCGGTGGCGGGAGGCGAGCACGCACAGGCGGCCCGTCTCCAGATGGAACGCGGTGGCGTCGGGCCGGCCGGACAGGGGATGCAGGACCACCGTCACGTCGTACTCCCGGCCCTGAAGACGGTTCGCCGTGTCGACGGTGACGTCACGCACGCCGAGTTCCGCGAGCGCCGCCCGCACCGCCGCCGCCTGGTCGCGGTGCGCGGTGCCGACGGCGATCCGCTCCGCGGTCAGCGGCGCCGGGTCCGGGGACCGCTCCGAGGTGGCCGCGCCACCCCGGTCCAGCAGCCGCCGTACGACCGCCGCGACCGCCCGCACCGCCTCCGGGTCCGTGCGCGGGGTGTGCCGCGCGGGCAGTTCCAGCAGGCCCCAGCCCGCCTCGGCGGCCTCGTCGATCACCTGGTCGGGGCCCGACCCGTCGGAGGGGACGGCGAAGGCGAGGCGGCGGTCGTCGTGGCCGGTGCCGCTGCGGAACGGCGTGTACGGGTAGAACGCGTCCGAGACCAGCGGCGCCGCCGACGCCGGCAGCCGCCAGGACACCGGCAGCCGGTGCTGGGGCAGCTCGGGATTGTGCGCGAGCAGCGTGGTCACCGCGGACGCCGACGGGTCGTACGACAGCCCCGCCCACTGCTCGCTGCCCACGATCGCGAACGGGTCCAGCTGCCCCGGGTCGCCCACGAACAGCGCCCGCTCGAACAGCCCGGCCACGGCCAGCAGCGCGTCCGACCGCATCTGGTACGCCTCGTCCACGATCGCGTGCCGCCACGGCTCGTCGACCTTCACATGCGCCCACTTCGCGGCCGTGGACACGGTCACCGGCAGCCCGGTCAGATCCGCCGCCTTCGCCGACTTGCGTACGTGCGGCAGGTCGTCCAGCGCCTTGTCGTAGGGGTCGGCGTCGCTGCTGTGCAGCCGGCCCACCGGCAGGTCGGGGTTCTTCTCGGCGAGCCGGAGGACCAGGTCGTCGACCTGGGCGTTGGTCTGCGCCACGACCATCAGCGGGCGGCCCGCGTCGGCCAGTTCCAGCGCCGCCCGCACCACCAGCGTGGACTTTCCGGCCCCGGGCGGGGAGTCGACGACCACCCCGCGGTGCGTGCCGCGCAGGGTGTCGGCGAGGATCGCGTCGGTGGCCTGCGCGGCCGCCGCACCCGGGTCGAACACGGCGGTCACAGGACGTCCTCCTCGGTCGGCTGATCGGCGGGCTCCGGTACGGCCTCGCCGGGCGGCCCGCCGTGCGTCCACGGCGTCTGCTCCGGATCGGGCAGCTTCGCCCCGCCCCGCTGCTCGTGCTCGAACAGGGTGAAGCAGAGCAGGTCGCCCTTCTCCGGCACGGACCCCGCCTCGGGCTCCTTGCCGCGCCCCATCTTGTCCAGGACCCGCAGCACCAGCAGATCGCCGTCGCCGCTCACGAACTCCGCCGACTGCGGCTTCCCGCCCAGCGAGCGGTACACCTTCATCCGCTCGCCGAGCCGCGGCCGGTCGTCCGTGCGCACCGTGACCAGCGGGCGCGGGCTCGGCCGCTTGCCCTCGCTGTACGCCATGACGACCTCGACGACCTCGCCCGCGAACGCCTCCCCGGCCAGCCGCCGCCCCGCCATCACCAGCGGGTCGTCGAGTGCCTCCTGCGCCTCCAGGCGGGCCTGCTCGCGCTCGCGCGCGGCGAGCTTGTTCGCCGCGGTCACCGCGTCGTCGCGGCGCGGCTGCGGGGGCTCACCGGCCGTGATCCGGTCCCGGTGGGCGGTGAACGACCAGCGGTCGCGCGTCCACCGCTCCTCGACGTGGAGCCCGGCCTCGGGCAGCCGGGTGCGCAGCAGGTCCAGGCCCTGCCACACCGCGTCCCAGGTCGGCCGGGTGACGCCCTCCACCAGGGCGCGGATCTCCCGCTCGGCGTCGGTCAGCGCGCCGAGGCGGGTGTCCGCCTGCAGACCGTCCTCCGCCGCGGCGAACGCGGTGCGGGCACGGTCGTAGCGCTCGATGGCGGGGGCGAGCAGCTTGTTGTCGAACGCCGGGTCGGTGGCCGGGCCCGCGGGCGGCCACCACAGCTGGCCCCGCTCGTCCCGGGCGAGCTCCGCGCGCAGGGCGGCCTCGGCGCCCGACTCGCCGTCCGGCGGGTCGATCCAGGCGAGCAGCGCGCCCAGATGCTGGTCCTCCAGGGTGGACTGCCCGGTCGCCCAGTGCCGGGCCAGCAGGTCGGTCATCGCCAGCAGCAGCGAGGAGCCCGGCACCCGCGACCGCTCGCCGTAGTGCGTCAGCCACCGGCCGAGCAGGGGCACCCGGGGCGGCGCGGGGTAGGGCGTCTCCGGGTCCTGCTCCGCCGTACGGCGAAAGCGCATGGAGCGGCCGAGCAGGCGTACGAAGTCCAGGCCCGCGCGGCTCGGGACGATCAGCTGGGGTGCGTCCGCGCACAGGTCGACCTCGACCTTGACGCGCTTGCCGGTCTCCGGGTCGGTGTCGGTGCGCTCGGCGGTCTCGACGGCCTCGGTGTACGCCTCGATGTGCGGCAGGACCACATCGGCCAGCTGCGCCAGGAACGCGAACCGCAGGTCCCGGTCGCGCGGTTGCGGTACGACCAGCAGCCGGGGCGCGTCCCGGTCGGTGCCGACCAGGGCGCCGAGCGGGGCGCCGGCCTCACCGGCGGTGGTGAGCGGCACGAAGACCAGCGGGCGCTCGGAGAGCCGGCGGTCGCGGACGGTGGCCGAGGGCTGGGCGCGGCCGGTGCTGACCGCTTCCAGGCGGGCGAGGGTGGCGATCAGGGACACGGGGCCGCCTCCCGGGCGCCGAGCGCCTCGGCCCGCAGCCGGGCGGCCCTGCGCAGGGCCGCCACCGCCGGATCGGCCGGGTCCCCGGCGGTGCCGTGGGCCGCCGCCAGGACGTCCTCGACGGTGGCCAGACCGCCCAGTTCGGCCCGGACCGAACGGCCCAGCGAGGTGACCGCGCCGGCCGAGCGGGAGCGGTCACGGCAGTGGAAGGCCAGCTCGCAGGCGGACAGGCACTCGGGCGCGTACGCCGCCGGAACGGCCTCCACCGCGGCCGTCAGCTCGGCGGCGGGCAGCTCCGGGTCGAAGCAGGTGCCCTCGGGGAGGGCGTCGGCGATCTCCTCGATCCGGGTGAGCCGGGCCAGCTGACGCGCGGTCACCGCGCGCTGCTTGCGGATGTCGACGGCGGAGGCGGTGGGGAGGTTGGAGAAGTCCTTGGGGCACACCAGCAGGACCCGGTGCCGCACGCGCGGGGGCGGGGAGATGCGGGCGGCGACCTGCTCCAGGGCCAGGACGTACACCGCCGCCTGCCGGGCCGCGGCGCCGACCTTGGACGGGTCCGCGGAGCCGTCCAGCATCGGGAAGGACTTGATCTCCACGACCGTCCAGCTGCCGTCGGGGTGCGCCACCACCGCGTCGGGCTCCAGGAAGGCGGGGGAGCCGGCCACGTCGAGCGCGAGCATCGGGTGGTCCAGCAGGGTCCAGGCGCCCGGCGCCCCGGCCGCCTCGCGCAGCGCCAGCGCCGTGCGGGCCGCGCGGCCCTCGGGGCCGGTCGCGGACAGGTCCGGCACCTGCGCCCGCGCGGGCGGCTCGGCGGAGCGGTCCAGCTTCTCGTGCACGAGACGCAGCAGCTCCGCGCCGCCGTCCGCCTTGACCTTCGCCTCGAAGGCGTTGCCCCGGGTGAGGGCGAACTGCGACTGACCGAAGGCCGAGGGCGCGCCCAGCGCGCTCGCCAGTGCCGTCTTGTCCACCCCCGCGCCGTCCAGGACGGCGCGCCGTCTGCACCCGGGGTTGGCGGCGAGGGCGGCCAGGGCGCGGGCGTCCAGCGCCTTGGCCGGTACCTCGGGACCGCGCAGCTCAGCGAGCCGGTGCCGCAGCGCCGTCCCCCGCGTCCGTGGGGGAGGCACCCGGCTCGGCTCCGGACTCGAACCGTGACTCGCGCTGCCGTGGAAATCGCTCACCCGCGGAAGTCTGGCATCCGCCACTGACAATCGAGGTCTCTGCGGCGGGAGAGGCCCCTGCGGCGGGCCGGGCCGAGCCGGCCGCGATCAGACTGCCGCGGCCCTCGAAGCGCGCCCGGACCCGCTCCGCGCAGCGCAGGACGTACGGCGTCAGCAGCAGGCCGGCGCCCATCACCGCGGCGCCCGCGACCGCGTCCAGGAAGTAGTGGTTGGCGGTGCCCATGACGACGATCACCGTCACCAGCGGGTAGACCACACCGGCCACCTTGGCGAGCCGGGTCCCGCCGTACCGCCACAGCATGACGCCGCACCACAGCGCCCAGCCGCAGTGCAGGCTCGGCATCGCCGCGTACTGGTTGGTCAGACCGCCCAGGCCCTTTGGGGCGCTGGCGTCGCCCGCCCACCAGCCGTACGAGCTGTACTGGGCCATCGTGTCCACGAAGCCGTGCGTCGGGGACAGCAGCCGGGGCGGGCAGGTCGGCAGCAGGGTGAAGCCGATCAGGCCGATGAAGGTGGAGGTCATCAGCCAGGTGCGGGCGGCGCGGTAGTGCGCGGCGCGGGACCTGAAGATCCAGACCAGGATCACCGGGGTGATCAGGTAGTGCAGCGAGGCGTACCAGAAGTCGGCGGGCACACCCAGCCACGGTTCGCGGGTGAACAGGCGGTTGAGCGGGTGCTCGGCGTTGAGGTGCAGCACCTTCTCGATGCGCAGGATGGCCAGGCCGTGGTCGACGGCCGAGGTGACATCACCGCGGGCGAGCAGGCGGCCCGCCGAGTAGCACGCGTACACCAATGCGATCAGCGGCAGCTCGGTCCACCAGCGCAGACGGCTTCGCGGTGCCGCCTGTATGCCCGGTGTCTCGGCGTGCGGCATCCGATCGCCTCCCCCTTGTCGTCGTGGCGCCGGTTGCCCGGACAGGCCACTTTACGGTGTACGTGCACGCCTCCGTCGGGCGCCCCCGGCCCTGATAGACGCAGAGATCGCCCGCCGGGTTGCCCTCTCACAGGGTGCGGGATGATGGATGGGTTCCGCCTCGTATATTCCTGGAAAGGCTCTGCACCCCATGGCACCGCGCATTCTGCTGGCCCGGCACGGACAGACCGAGTGGTCGCTGTCCGGCAAGCACACCGGGCGGACCGATGTGCCGCTGCTGGAGGAGGGACAGCGGGGGGCGAAGCTGCTCGGGGAGCGGCTGCACCGGGCGCCGCTGGACGGGCTGCCCGGGGTGGAGGTGCGGACCAGTCCGCTGGCACGCGCGCGTGCCACGTGCGAGCTGGCCGGGTTCGGGGAGCGCGCCGCCGGGTGGGACACGCTGATGGAGTGGGACTACGGCGCCTACGAAGGCATGACCCCGGCGGAGATACAGGCCGTGCGCCCCGGCTGGCTGATCTGGCGTGACGGTGTCCCCGGGGGCGAGTCCCTGGCCGAGGTCACCGCGCGGGCGGACGAGGTGGTGTCCTGGGCGCGGTCCGCGGACCGGGACGTGCTGGTCTTCGCCCATGGGCACATCCTGCGGTCCATCGGCGCCCGCTGGCTGGGGCTGCCGCTGGACTTCGCCGCCCGGATCAGGCTGAACCCGACCTCGCTCTCGGTCCTCGGCTGGGCGTACGGCGAGCCGGCGCTGGAGAGCTGGAACGACACGGGCCATCTGCCGGGCTGACCGGACGGAGCCCCCGGCTCACACCGCTCTCGGCACGCTCGCGTGCTTCTCCAGGAACGCCGACACTCCCGAGGCCCGCCGGTGCGGCAGGAGCACCCGGGCCGTGCCCGCCAGCATCGTCTGGATCCGGGACGACTGGACCTCGCTGAGGAGCTCCAGGACGCGCAGGCCCGCCGCCGCGGCCTCGTCGGGGTGGCCGCCCCGCGCCAGGTCGTCCGCCAGTTCCGCCGTGTACAGGGCGGTGTTCCGGGTGAAGTGCGGGTCCTGGAGGTGCGCCGCGCGCCCCGCGTGCCGGGCCGCCCGGTGCCAGTCGCCCAGCGTCGACCAGCACTGCGCCTCCAGGCCCTCCAGCTCCGCCTCGCCGTAGAAGCTCATCCACTCGGGGTCGGCGTCCGAGCGGCCCCGGTCGAACAGGGCCTGGGCACGCGCGAGTGCCTGGGCGCAGCCCGTGCGGTCGGCGAGCCCCGCCCAGCCGCCCGCCTCGCGCAGCGCGAGCAGGGACATCAGGCGCGCGGAGCCGAGGGGACGGGCGACGCGTTGGGCGGCCTGCGCCGCGCGCACCGCCTCGCGCGGGCGGCCCGCGTCCCGCGCGAGGAACGACATGTTGCAGAAGGCGTGCGCCTCCAGCGCCGGGTCGCCGGCCATCCGGGCGGTCGCCAGCGCCTCCGCGTAGTGGGACCGCGCGTCGTCGAAGCGGCCCGAGTCGTGCGCCAGCCAGCCGACCGAGATGGCCAGCTCGCCCGCGCCCGAGTGGAGCCGTTCACCCGCCGCGTGCCGCGTGGTACCGGCGTCCAGCAGCTCGTAGGCGGCGCGCAACGGAGCCGCCGCGCGCCGGTACAGGCCGTCCGCGCCGTGCCGGTCGTCCAGCAGCCGGATTCTGCGGACCGCTTCTTCCACCACCTCCACCTCGCTCGTCCCGAGCCGCCGCGCGGGACGCTGCGCGGCCGTGGCGTCGAGGGCGAGCGCGAAGGGGCTGAGCGAGGCGGCGGCCACCGTGGCGCCTCCGCCGGTCATGAATGCGCGACGCAGCACGTCGCTCTCCTCGGGTGTCTCGTGCGGGTCGTACGGGTCTTGCGTGTCATACGGCTCGTACGCCCCCCGCGTCTCACCCGCGGCATGTGCCGGGCTCGGGAGGTGCGAGAGGGGCCCGTCCTCGGCCTCACGCGTCCGCCGCCCGCGGACGGACGAGCGGGGCGCGAAGCCCAGGTCGGTGAGCGTGCGACCGGGGAACATGTGCAGGAACACCCGTTCGTACGCGTAGTTGGGACACCGGATCTCGCCCGCCTCGACCCTGCCGACGTAGCGCGCGTCGCAGCTGACGCGCTCCCCGATCTCGCGCGCGGCCCTGCGGACCGCCGCGGCGAACTCGGCCGGCGAGCGCCGGCCGCGCAACTGCCGGAACGCGAGGTTCGGTCGGGGTGGTCTTGAGGGCTGGGTCGAGTCCAGCTCCGACGACATCATGGCCGGGTCCTCTCGTGCGAACCGTCGAACCATGCCGGACCGGTGGGCACTTGGGCGGTTTGTTCGCTTAGTGCCCCTGGTGTCCGGCGGGCAAGAACGTACCTGCTGTGTCGGACCCGCCACGCAGTGTTTGGCTACAAACCGGAGATCTCATCCAGCATCTGCCATGAACTGCCATCCTTTGCGGCGCACTTGTGCCGTAGCTGTTGACGCGGTGACACGTTGAACCACACGGACCGGGAGCCGCCCGACTCCCGACCCGCTCGTTTCGAGGAGGGGTTCCGTGGAGGAGGCCGGAATGGCGACCGGACAGAGCGTCGATCCCTGCACGCCGACGTGCACGGGAGCGGCTTGCGACCTGGTGACGGTGCCGGCGAGGCAAGGGCTGGAGGCGGTCGACATCCTCCGGCGCGGTGCGGGGGACGCGGTGGGACCCGTCCTGCACGACGACGGCTGCGGCACCCTCGGGTTCGTGGTGCCGGCCGGGACGGCGGCGGCCTGGGACGTGCCGGGCAGCACCTGCACGCAGACCGACGGCCGGGGGCTGACCCTGGCTCCCGAGCCGCCGGTGGCGGGCTCCGACTGGCTGCTGCCGCCCGGCGAGGCGGACCTCGCGACGGATCCGGCGGTGCTGCGGGCAGCGCTCGGGGAGGCCGCGCGGCTGATCGAGGCGGCGGACAACTGCCGGTGACGGGCACGACCGCCCGCCGCTCCGCATAATGGGCCAATGGGCAGGTCCAAGAACTCCAGGCGCCACGAGGCGGCCACCGAAGCCGTCGTCGAGGCCGTCGACGGAGGGCTTGCCGAGCTGATACCCGACCGGGACCGGCCGCGCGCCTGGACGCTGCTCATCGACGGGGCGCCGCAGTCGCACGTCGACCTCGACGACCCGGCCTACCTCTCCTTCGAGTACCAGCGGCGGCTCGGGCACGTCATCGACCTCGTCGCCCCGCCCGGCAGACCCGTCCAGGCCGTGCACCTCGGCGGCGGCGCCCTCACCCTCGCCCGGTACGTCGCCGCCACCCGCCCCCGCTCCACCCAGCAGGTCGTCGAGCGGGACGCCCCGCTCGTCCAACTCGTGCGCCGGGAACTGCCGGTGGACCGCAACGCCCGGATCCGGGTGCGCTCCACGGACGCCCGCGAAGGGCTCGCCAAGGTGCCCGACGGCTGGGCCGACCTCGTCATCGCCGATGTGTTCAGCGGCGCCCGCACCCCCGCCCATCTGACGTCCACCGAGTTCCTCGACGAGGTGCGCCGCGCCCTGCGCCCCGGCGGCTGGTACGCCGCCAACCTCGCCGACGGACCGCCGCTGGCGCATCTGCGCGGCCAGATCGCCACCGCCGCCGCCCGCTTCCCCGAGCTAGCCCTGGTCGCCGACCCCACGGTCCTGCGAGGCAAACGCTTCGGCAACGCCGTCCTGGTCGCCGCCGACCAGCCGCTCCCGATCGCCGAACTGACCCGGCGCGCCGCGTCGGACCCGCACCCGGGACGAGTCGAGCACGGCAGGAACCTCACGGACTTCACCGGCGGCGCGTCCCCCGTCACGGACGCCGCGGCGGTGGCCTCCCCGGCACCCCCGGCATCGGTCTTCCGCTAGGCCCTAGTAATTCCCGATCTCCACCCGCGGCGCGCTGTCGTGCCAGGTGCAGAAGACCGACACCCGGTCCGCCCCTCGCGCGAACTCCACCCGGATCCACGACTCCGTCTTCCACACCTGCATCGACCACCCCGTGCCGGGCGTCGCCGACACCAGCGTCGCGGAGGTCCTGCCGAGGTCGAACACCGCCCGGCCGCCCTCGGTGTCGTAGCTCTTGACCTGGCCGGAGGAGGTGGGGGAGGGGGCCGGGGCGGTGGTGGGCGGGCCGGACGGGCGGGGCGTGCCGGAGGGGGACGGCTTCGGGGCGGGGTTCTTCCGCGAGGCGGACTCGGTCGGCGTCGCCCGCCGCGTGGAGGACGCCAGCGGCTTCGACTCCTGCGTCGTCGCGTCGCCCGCCGAGATGGGCAGGGCGCGCGGGGGGTCGTAGGCCGTGCCCGCCATGACCGTGTGCACGCCCCACCACGACAGCGTGACCGCCGCGCCCGTGGCGAGCGACCAAGCCAGTACGTGTACGAGTCCTCTGCGCATTGCGGGCCATACTGCCTCACGCGTCCCACAGGTGTCGCCCGGTTGTCCCCAGCGCGGGAGTTGTCCACAGGCCCCGACCGGGCTCGCCCGCATGGCGTACGGTGCGGCGCATGGCAAGTGTGCTCGTGGTCGAGGACGACCAGTTCGTGCGCTCGGCCCTCATCCGGCATCTGACCGACGCCGCACACACCGTGCGCAGTGTCGGCACCGCCCTGGAGGCGCTGCGCGAGGTCGCCCATTTCCGTTTCGACGTGGTCATCCTGGACCTCGGTCTGCCCGATCTGGACGGGTCCGAGGCGCTGAAGATGCTGCGCGGCATCACCGACGTGCCTGTGATCATCGCCACGGCCCGCGACGACGAGACGGAGGTCGTCCGGCTGCTGAACGCGGGCGCCGACGACTATCTGACCAAGCCGTTCTCCGTCGATCACCTGTCCGCCCGGATGGCCGCCGTACTGCGCCGGGCCCGCTCCCACGGCGCCGAGGCCGCCCCCTCCTCCGTGCTGCGCGTCGGCGGCCTCACCGTCGACCCGCTGCGCCGCCAGGCCGAACTGGACGGTGCCCGGCTCGACCTCACCCGCCGTGAGTTCGACCTGCTCGCCTTCCTGGCCGGCCGCCCGGGAGTGGTCGTCCCCCGCAAGGAACTGCTCGCCGAGGTGTGGCAGCAGTCCTACGGCGACGACCAGACCATCGACGTCCACCTGTCGTGGCTGCGCCGCAAGCTCGGCGAGACCGCCGCGAGCCCGCGCTATCTGCACACCCTGCGCGGGGTCGGCGTGAAGCTGGAGCCACCGCTGTGAGGTGGGCCCTGGTCAAGGTCTCGCTGGCGGTCACCACCATGGTCGTGCTGGCCTTCGCCGTGCCGCTCGGACTCGTCATCAAGGAGATGGCCCGCGACCGCGCCTTCTCCAACGCCGAGCGGGAGGCCGCCGCGGTCGCCCCGGCGCTGTCCATCACCACCGACCGCGACCAGCTCGAACGCGTCGTGGCCTCGGCCGGCTCCGAGGCGGAGATGGCCGTGCACATACCGGCGGCCGACGGTGCGCAGGCCGTCGGCATCGGCCGGCAGCGCGCCGCGGACGACGACATCGCGACCGTACGGCGGCTCGGCCGCGCCTCCACCACCGAGGTGCCCGGCGGCTCCACCCTCCTGCAGCCGGTCGCGCTCAGCTCCGGCGAGATCGCGGTCGTGGAGGTCTACGTCCCCGAGGCCGAGGTCAGCAACGGCGTCTCGACGGCCTGGGCGGTCCTCGCCGCCGTCGGGGTCGCGCTGATCGTCGGCTCGGTCGCCGTCGCCGACCGGCTCGGCGTGCGGATGGTGCAGCCCGCCCAGCGCCTGGTCGAGGGCGCGCACGAACTGGGGGAGGGCAAGCTCGGGGCGAGGGTGCCGGAGGAGGGGCCGAACGAACTGCGGCTCGCCGCCGCCGCGTTCAACTCCATGGCCGACCAGGTCGTCCAGCTGCTCGCCAACGAGCGGGAGCTGGCCGCCGATCTGTCGCACCGGCTGCGGACCCCGCTGACCGTGCTGCGGCTCAACACGGCCTCGCTCGGGGACGGCCCCGCCGCCGAGCAGACCCGGGCCGCCGTCGCCCAGCTGGAGCGGGAGGTCGACACCATCATCCGGACCGCCCGGGAGGCCAAGCCGCAGACGGCCGCGGCCGGTCCGGGCGCCGGGTGCGACGCGGCCGAGGTGGTCCGCGAGCGGATGGCGTTCTGGTCGGCGCTCGCGGAGGACGAGGGCCGCAAGGTCCGGGTGGCCGGGATCGACCGGCCGGTGCGCATACCCGTGGCCCGGGCCGACCTGGCCGCCGCGCTGGACGCCCTGCTCGGCAATGTCTTCCGGCACACCGCCGAGGGCACGGCCTTCGCGGTCGACGTGCACAACGGCGAGGACGCGGTGATCGTGCTGGTGTCGGACGCCGGGCCAGGCATACCCGACCCCGAGGCGGCGATGGCCCGCGGACGGGGCTCGGGCAGCGCCGGGTCGACCGGGCTCGGCCTGGACATCGTGCGCCGGCTCGCGGAGTCGACCGGCGGGGACGTGCGGATCGGGTCCTCCGTGCTCGGCGGGACCGAGGTGCGGATCTGGATCCAGCTCGACGGGCGGGCGCCCGAGCGCCGCGGGCACCGGGTGCGCAGACGCCGCGGCGGCCGACTGGTCTCCACCTTTAACCGGCCCCGATCCCTTCCTTAAGCGCGCCCTAAGATCCGCAAGCCCCGCCCCGATCAGGGCGTTTGCCCGATTCCGCGCCGCTAGCGTGCTGCCGCACCCCCTCCCCCGTGAGCAGTGAAAGCAGGCAGGCGATGAGCACCCACCGACGCAGGATCAGCGGCAGGAACAAGGCGATAGGCGGTGTCGTCGCCGCGGCGGTGATCGGAGGCGGCGCCGTCTTCCTCACCGGCACCGCGCAGGCGGCCGGCGTGGGCGCCGCGTACACCAGGACCAGTGACTGGTCGACCGGTTACACCGCGCAGTACGTCGTCACCAACGACACCGGCTCGGCGAAGCCCGACTGGACCCTCACCTTCGACCTGCCGGCGGGGGCGAAGCTTAGCTCGCTGTGGAACGCCGAGTCCCGGGTCAGCGGGGCGCGCGTCACCGTGACGCCGGCGGCCTGGGACAAGGACGGTCTCGCGGCCGGGGAGTCGGTCACCGTCGGTTTCGTCGTCAGCGGCACCGGCGACCCCACCGGCTGCCTCGTGGACGGCGTCAAGTGCTCCGCCGACCAGGGCGCGACGCCGCAGCCCACCGGCCGCCCGACCGGGACGCCCACCCCGACCCCGACCCCGACGCCGACTCCCACCCCGACCCGGACCGCCACCCCCACCCCCACCGCCGAACCCACGGCGTCGACGGGCACCGGCACCACGACCAACGCCGGATTCGCCCCGTACGTCGACACCTCCCTCTACCCGGCCTTCGACCTGGTCGCCACCGCCGAGGCCACCGGAGTGAAGGACTACAACCTCGCGTTCGTCACCGACGGCGGCGGCTGCACGCCCAAGTGGGGCGGGGTGACCGACCTGGCGAGCGACGCGGTGGCCGCGCAGATCGGCGCCCTGCGCGCCAAGGGCGGCGACGTCCGGGTGTCCTTCGGCGGCGCGGCCGGCAGCGAACTGGCGACGACCTGCTCCTCGGCGGACGCGCTGGCGACGGCGTACGCCAAGGTCGTGGACGCCTACGACCTCACCAAGGTCGACTTCGACGTCGAGGGCGGCGCGCTGCCCGACGCCGCGGCCAACACCCGCCGCGCCCAGGCCATCGCCAAGCTCCAGAAGGCCCACCCCGGCCTGGACGTCTCCTTCACCCTCCCGGTGATGCCGGAGGGCCTGACCCAGCCCGGCGTGGACCTGCTGGCCGACGCCAGGGAGAACGGGGTGGGCATCGACGCCGTCAACATCATGGCGATGGACTACGGCCCCGCCTACAGCGGCGACATGGGCACCTACGCCGAGCAGGCCGCCACCGCCACCCAGGCGCAGGTCAAGGGCGTCCTCGGCCTCTCCGACAGCGCCGCCTGGAAGACCGTCGCGGTCACCCCGATGATCGGCGTCAACGACGTCGTCACGGAGATCTTCACGGTCGAGGACGCCACCCAGCTGGTGAACTTCGCCAAGGCCAAGGGCCTCGGCTGGCTGTCCATGTGGTCGGCGACCCGCGACAAGGCCTGCCCCGGCGGCCCGAAGCCGGCGGCCGACCCGACCTGCAGCTCCGTCGACCAGGACAAGAACGCCTTCGCCAAGGCGTTCGCGGCCTACAAGTAGCCGGGCAAGCAGCCGGAAGACACCGGGGCGCGGCGCCCCCCGTAAAGCGCCGCGCCCCGCCCCCCGTCAGACCGACTCCACCTCCGGCAGCGCCCCCGACCGAGCCGCCTGCCCGTACCACAGGGCACTCGACTTCGGGGTCCGCTCCAGGGTCGTGTAGTCGACGTACACCGCGCCGAAGCGCTTGCTGTAGCCGTAGGACCACTCGAAGTTGTCCATCAGGGACCACAGGTAGTAGCCGCGCACGTCCGCGCCGTCCTCGATGGCGCGGCGGACCGCGCAGAGGTGGCCGTGGAGGTAGGCGATCCGCTCCGGGTCGTGGACGGTGCCGTCGGGCTCGGGCTTGTCGTCGTAGGCCGCGCCGTTCTCCGTGACGTACAGCGGCAGACCGGGGGCCAGCCGGGCGTAGCGCATGATCAGGTCGTGCAGGCCGGTCGGGTCGATCGTCCAGCCCATCTCGGTGCGCTCGCCCGGGGTCTGGTGGAACGCGACGTCCTCCGCGGCCGGCCACGGGGAGTGCGCGCTCGCCCCGTGACCGTCCGCCCGCGGACCCGCGGGGGCCGACGCGGCGGCCGACACCAGCGTCGGCGTGTAGTAGTTGAGGCCCAGCGCGTCCAGCGGCTGGTGGATCAGCGCCAGATCGCCGTCCTCGACGAACGACCAGTCCGTCAGCGACTGCGTCGCCGTCAGCAGCGACTGCGGGTAGGCGCCCTGCAGCATCGGGCCGTGGAAGACGCCGTTGGCCAGGTCGTCGATCCGCTGCCGGGCCGCCAGGTCCGCCGGGGCGTCCGAAACCGCCCGGACCACCGAGGAGTTCAGGCTCACCGCCACCGAGTTGCGGGCCGGCATCGCCGAGCGCAGGGCCGAAGTCCCCAGGCCGTGCGCCAGGTTCAGGTGGTGCGCGGCGCGCAGCGAGGCCGCCGGGTCGGTCCGGCCGGGCGCGTGCACGCCCGAGGCGTACCCCAGGAACGCGCTGCACCACGGCTCGTTGAGCGTGATCCACTGCTCCACCCGGTCGCCGAGCGCCTCCCCGACGATCTGCGCGTACTCGGCGAACCGGTAGGCCGTGTCCCGCTCCGGCCAGCCGCCCGCGTCCTCCAGCTCCTGCGGCAGATCCCAGTGGTAGAGCGTGACGGCCGGCTTGATGCCGTGCGCCAGCAGCTCGTCCACCAGATTGCGGTAGAAGTCCAGACCCCGCTGCACGGCCGGGCCCCGGCCGGTCGGCTGCACCCGCGACCAGGAGACCGAGAAGCGGTACGCGGTCAGGCCCAGTTCGGCCATCAGCGCCACGTCGTCGCGGAAGCGGTGGTAGTGGTCGACAGCGATGTCACCGGTCTCACCCCCCGCCGTCTTGCCCGGCGTATGGCTGAAGGTGTCCCAGATCGAGGGGGTACGGCCGTCCTCGCGCACCGCCCCCTCGATCTGGTACGCGGAGGTGGCTGCCCCCCAGAGGAAGGCGGGTGGAAAGGTCACCGGGGTCGCCGGCTGTACGGACTCAGACATGAAAGCGCTCCCATCGAAGGCCGTGGAGACCTACGGGTAGGGGAAGAGGGGAGGAGGCGGGCAGCAGGGGCCGGAGCGGCGATGACCCGGCCCCCGGGCAGCGGGGGCGGTACGGCGGCGTCAGCCCTTGACCGCGCCCTGCATGATGCCGCCGACGATCTGCTTGCCGAAGATCGCGAAGACGAGCAGCAGCGGCAGCGTGCCCAGCAGCGCGCCCGCCATGATCAGGGACTGGTCCGGCGTATAGCCGCGGCCCAGGCCCGCGACCGCCACCTGCACGGTCGGATTGCCGTTCTGGGTGAGCACCAGGAAGGGCCAGAGGAAGTCGTTCCAGGTCTGCACGAACATCAGCATCCCCAGCACCGCCATCGCGGGCCGGGCCGCGGGGAACACCACGTGCCAGATCACGCGCCAGCTGCTCGCGCCGTCCACCCGCGCCGCCTCAATGATCTCGTCGGGCAGCGCCTGGATCAGGTACTGCCGCATGAAGAACACACCGAACGCGCTCACCAGGGAGGGCAGGATGACCGCCTGCAGCTGGTCGGACCAGTCGAGTTCGGCGACCATCATGTACAGCGGGATCACGCTGAGCTGCGGCGGCACCATCATCGTGCCGATCACGATCAGCATCATCGCGTTACGGCCCTTGAAGCGCAGTTTGGCGAAGGCGAACCCGGCGATCGTCGACAGGAACACGATCGTCACCGCCGACACCCCCGCCACGAAGGTGGTGTTGAGGAACGCCTCGCCCAGGTTGGCGTCGTTCCAGGCGAGATCGAGGTTGTCGAAGAGGTTCCCGCCGAACCAGAACGGCGGCGGCGTCTCGGCCAGCCGCTGGTTGTCGCGGGAGGCGGCGATCGCCGTCCACACCAGCGGGAACAGCGAGCCGATGGTGAACAACGCGAGGATCACGTACGCGATCGGTCCCGCGTGCAGGGTCCCGCCGGCCCGTGCCGCCTTCGGCCCTCGCACACGTCGGCGCTCCTGCGGAGCCTCGGGTTTCGTCAAGGTCGTCGTCACGGCCGGTCTCCTAACTACTGGCGCGCAGCCGGCGCGAGATGACGTAGTTGATGATCCCGACCAGGATGAGGATCAGGAACATCGTCCAGGCGATGGCGGAGGCACGGCCCAGATGCTGGTTCACCCAGCCCTGCTCGTACAGATACAGGCCGAGCGTCTGGAACTGGTGCTGGGATCCGCCCGAGGCGCCCTTGTTCGCGTCGAACAGCAGCGGCTCGCCGAAGACCTGGGAGGCACCGATGGTCGACACGACGACGGTGAACAGGATCGTCGGGCGCAGCGAGGGCAGCGTGACATGGAGGAACTGCTGCCAGCGGCTCGCCCCGTCCAGCGCGGCCGACTCGTACAGATCCTGCGGGATCGCCTGCATCGCGGCCAGGTAGATCAGCGCGTTGTAGCCGGTCCAGCGCCAGATGACGATCGTGGAGACCGCGATCTGCGAGGCCCACTTGTCGTTCTGCCAGTCGATGTTGTCGATCCCGACCGCACCGAGCGCCCAGTTGATCATGCCGTAGTCGCGGCCGAAGAGCAGCACGAAGACCAGCGAGGCGGCGGCGATCGAGGTCGCGTACGGCGCCAGCATGGCGACCCGGTAGAAGGTCGAGGCGCGCAGCTTGTAGTTGAGGATGTGCGCGATGCCCATCGCCATCAGCAGCTGCGGAACGGTCGAGATGATGCCGATGGTCAGCGTGTTCTGGGCGGCGTTCCAGAAGAAGTCGTCGTCGAAGATCCGGGTGTAGTTGCGCATTCCGACCCAGTTCATGTCGGTCGGCGCGGTCAGCTCCACCTGGTGCAGCGAGGCCCAGCCCGTGTACAGCAGCGGGAACAGGCCGAAGGCGAGGAACAGCAGGAAGAACGGCGAGACGAAGGCGTACGGGCTCCACCGCACGTCCCGCTGCCAGCGGCGGGACAGCCGCTTGCGGCGCCGCAGCTCCTGCTCGGTCACCGGACCGCCGCCGGACGGGCGGCCCGGGGCCGCGCCCCCCTCCTTGAGGGGGGACGCGGCGGCGGTGTCGTGCCCAGTGGTCATACGGGTCACTGGTCCAGGGCGTTGTCGATGGTCTTGACGGCGTTGTCCCATGCCTCCTTGGGCGACTTGCCCTGGGTCACGAGAACCACACCGTTGTCGGTCAGGCCCTGCTGGATGATCTGGTCCTTCGGGCCGATGGTCTGGACGGGGATGTTCTCGGCGGCCTGCGCGAAGATCGTGCCGATCGGCGCGTCACCGGTCATGTCGTTCTTGGCGCTCGTCACCTCGGCCGACTCGTACGCGGCCGGGGTGGACGGGAAGCTGCCCTGCACACCGAAGAGCTTGGCCTGCTGCTCGGGGGCGGTCAGCCAGGCGGCCAGCTTCGCCGCCTCCTCCGCGTTCTTGCCGGACTTGGGCACGGTCAGGAAGGAACCGCCCCAGTTGCCGGACTGCGGCGCCTGGGCGATGTCCCACTTGCCGGCCGCGTCGGGCTTCGACTTGCCCTTGATGTAGCCGAGCATCCACGGCGGGCAGGACATCGCGGCGAACTTGCTGTTGGCGATCGTGGTGTCCCAGGCGGGCTGGAACTGCGTCTGGTTGCCGATCAGCCCGGCCTCGGCCGCCTCGGCGGTGAGGTCGAAGGCGTCCTTCACGGCCGGGTTCGTCTTGTAGATGACCTCGCCGGAGGAGTCGTAGAACCGCTCCTTCTCACCACTGAGGATCGCCTGGAGCAGACCGCCGGGGGAGTCCAGGAAGGTGGTGCCCTTGCCGGCCTTCTCCTGGTACTGCTTGCCGACGTCGACGAACTTCTCCCAGCTGCCCTCCCACAGCTTGCCCACCTCCTCGCGGTCGGTGGGCAGACCGGCCTTCTCGAAGAGGTCCTTGCGGTAGCAGATGGCCATCGGGCCGATGTCGGTGCCGACCCCGATCGTCTGGCCCTCGGGCGTGGTCGCCTGCTGCCACTTCCATTCCAGATAGTCGCTCTTCTTGCCGTACTTCGACAGGTCGAGCAGCTTGTCCGACTGGGTCTGGACGATCTCGGCGATGTTGCCGACCTCGACCATCTGGATGTCCTGGAGGCCGCTGTTGGTGGTGAGGTGGTTGAGCAGCGCCGGGTAGTAGTTCTCGTTGCGCTCCACGACCGTCTGCTCGATGTCGATGTCCGGGTGGAGCTTCTCGTACTCCTTGTACAGCCCGGACTCCTCGAATCCGGCGGTGCCGAACAGACCAAGGGTGATCTTGGTCTTGCCGCCACCGCCCTCGGTCGACGAGCTGTCGTCGTCGTTGCCGTCGTCGGCACAGCCGGCCAGCAGCCCGGTGCCCAGCGACGCGACCGCCGCGAGGACTACCGCCTTGCGGCGGATTCGGGTAGATGCTCGCATTGCGTCCTCCTGTTGCCCTGACGTGCCGACCCCCCGGCCAACTGCACTGTTGGGCCCGTTAGTTCTCGCTGCGGCTCGGGCGGGGAACGTGCGGGATGTGTATGTGTCAGGTACTGTGGGAGCGCTCCCACAAGTGATGTGTTGAAGAGTCGTCGGTCCGGGCGGGGGTGTCAAGGGCGTGGGGGCGCAGAGATGCGTTCAGTTATCGGGACGTTAACTGGGGGACGTGGGCGCCGCACGGGAAGCGCGGCCACCGGCTTCCCGCCGCCGATCGGCTTCGGGCAGCCCGTCCGGTGCACGGTCACGACCGGGGACGGGGCTGTTAAATTCCAGGCCAGCGACAAGACGACGGCGAAAGGCGGAGCCCATGGCAAGCCACGGTGCGCGGGGGCGGAGTGGCGGGCGGCCTACTCTCGAAGAGGTCGCCGCGCGGGCCGGCGTCGGTCGCGGGACGGTGTCCCGGGTGATCAACGGTTCGCCCCGGGTCAGTGACGCCACCCGCGCCGCCGTGGAGGCGGCCGTCGCCGAGCTCGGTTACGTCCCGAACACCGCGGCCCGTGCCCTCGCCGCCAACCGCACCGACGCCATCGCCCTCGTCGTGCCCGAGCCGGAGACCCGGTTCTTCGCGGAGCCGTACTTCTCCGACATCCTCAAGGGCGTCGGGGCCGAACTGTCCGACACCGAGATGCAGTTGCTGCTGATCTTCGCGGGCAGCGACCGCGAGCGGCGGCGGCTCGCCCAGTACCTCGCCGCGCACCGGGTCGACGGGGTGCTGCTGGTCTCGGTGCACGCCGACGACCCGCTGCCCGATCTGCTGGCCCAGCTGGAGATACCGGCCGTGATCAGCGGCCCGAGATCCGCGGCGGAGACGCTCACCTCGGTGGACTCCGACAACTACGGCGGAGCCCGCCAGGCCGTGGAGCATCTGATCTCCCGGGGGCGCCACGAGATAGCCCACATCACCGGCCGCCTCGACGTGTACGGCGCCCAGCGCCGCGTCGACGGCTACCGCGATGCCCTGCGGGACGCGGGCCAGACGGTGGACGAGCGGCTGATCGAGCCGGGCGACTTCACCGAGGACGGCGGCCGGCGTGCGATGGCCGCGCTGCTGGAGCGCCGGCCCGGCCTGGACGCCGTCTTCGCCGGCTCGGACGTCATGGCGGCGGGCGCCCGGCAGGTGCTGCGGGAGGAGGGCCGCCGTATCCCGGAGGACGTGGCGCTGGTCGGCTACGACGACTCGGCCATCGCCCGGCACATGGAACCCCCGCTGACCAGCGTGCGCCAGCCGATCGAGGAGATGGGCCGCAGGATGATCGACCTGCTGCTGGAGGAGATCGCCGACCGGCGCCCGGCGGTCTCCCGGGGTCTGGAGCGACGGCAGGTGGTGCTGGCCACCGAGCTGGAGGAGCGGGCGTCGTCCTGAGCGTCTCAGCGGTGCCGACCCCGGCGGGGGCGACGTCCCGGGTGTTCCGTGTGGTGGGTGACCAGCCAGGCGGCGCCGAGCAGGACCGCGCCGGTCAGCCAGACGCCGGTGACCAGCCAGGTGCCGGTGGGGCTGGAGGGGTTGTTGGCCTCCCCCTCGACCGCGTCCAGCGCGACCACGAGCCACAGCAGCATGACGAGGTTGAACGTCAGGACCAGCCAGGTCAGCAGCCGCCACCGATGAATCCGCCGCGCCCCCATGACGAGCCTCCCAAGCCTCAGAACCGGCTCATGACCCGACCCTACGCCTCCCCCGGGAACGCAATCAGCCGGTGACCTCTGAAGGTCACCGGCTGATCACTCAGGGTGAGTGACGGGACTCGAACCCGCGGCATCCTGGACCACAACCAGGTGCTCTACCAGCTGAGCTACACCCACCATGACCGGCGGTTTCCCTGGTGGTTCACCGACCGGCCGAGAAAAAGTGTACAGGGTCCGAAGGGGTGCTCGCGCCCGGCTTTTCCGGGGGCCCTGGTGCGGGCCCTTCCCGGCGCTACTGAGCAGGCAGAACGTGCTTCGCGGCGATCGTTCTGGCGGTCTCGGAGTCCGGCCCCGGCTGGGGCACGAAGACGGCCTCGCGGTAGTAGCGCAGTTCCGCGATGGACTCGCGGATGTCGGCGAGGGCGCGGTGGTTGCCGTTCTTCTCCGGGCTGTTGAAGTAGGCGCGCGGGTACCAGCGGCGGGCGAGCTCCTTGATGCTGGAGACGTCCACGATCCGGTAGTGGAGGTAGTCCTCCAGCGTCGGCATGTCCCGCAGCAGGAATCCGCGGTCGGTGCCGACGGAGTTGCCGCACAGCGGGGCCTTGCCCGCTTCCTTGACGTGTTCGCGTACGTACGCCAGGACCTGGGCCTCGGCCTCCGCCAGCGTCGTACCGCCGGCGAGTTCGTCGAGGAGCCCGGACGCGGTGTGCATCTGACGCACCACTTCCGGCATCGTCTCCAGGGCCGCATCCGGCGGCCGGATGACGATGTCCACACCGTCGCCGAGGATGTTCAGCTCGGAGTCGGTGACGAGGGCGGCAACCTCGATGAGCGCGTCGTCGGACAGCGAGAGGCCGGTCATCTCGCAGTCGATCCACACCATGCGATCGTTCATGCGACCACCCTAAAGCTGACGTCGGCTTTTGCAGCACCCCGTGTCACCGCCGGGGGCGCGCACGCGAACGCCGGACGGGCCGGTGGGCCCGTCCGGCGTGCTGTCCGTCACGTCGGCTCAGGTCGCGCTGCGCTGCCCCGGCAGGCTCGCCCGCGCCGCGTAGGCGTCCCGGCCGTTGTCCGAGGACGCCGTCGCCAGCGCCTGGCCCACCGTGCTCGGGGAGCGGCGGGCCTGGAGCGGGACCGGGCCGGGCTCCGGATGGAGCGTGGGCATCGGGCCGGGGGCGGTGTCGGGGTCCGCCGTCGGCCGTTCGGCCTGCGGGCGACGGGCCCGGTACGCCGCCCGGTACGCCGCCGGGGACGAGCCCAGCTGGCGGCGGAAGTGCCCGCGCAGCGCCACCGGCGAGCGGAAGCCGCAGCGGCCCGCGACCTCGTCCACCGAGTAGTCGGACGTCTCCAGCAGACGCTGTGCCTGGAGCACCCGCTGGGTGATCAGCCACTGCAGCGGGGCCGACCCGGTCAGCGAGCGGAAGCGCCGGTCGAAGGTGCGGCGCGACATGTACGCCCGCGCGGCCAGCGTCTCCACGTCGAACTGCTCGTGGAGATGCTCCAGCGCCCAGGCGACGACCTCGGCGAGCGGGTCGGCGCCGATCTCCTCCGGTAAAGAGCGGTCCAGGTAGCGTTCCTGGCCTCCCGTCCGGCGCGGGGGGACGACCAGGCGGCGAGCCAGCGCACCGGCCGCCTCGTTGCCGTGGTCCGTCCGCACGATGTGGAGACAGAGATCGATTCCGGCCGCCGTACCGGCGGAGGTCAGTACGTCTCCGTCGTCGACGAACAGCTCTCTGGGATCCACATGCACCGACGGATAGCGCTTGGCCAGCGTCGGTGCGTACATCCAGTGGGTGGTCGCGGGGCGGCCGTCCAGCAGGCCCGCCGCCGCGAGGACGAAGGCGCCGGTGCACAGCCCTACGATGCGGGCGCCCTCCTCGTGGGCCCGGCGCAGCGCGTCGAGCGCGTCGTCCGGCGGCGGCGAGGTGATCGAACGCCAGGCCGGCACGACGACCGTGCCCGCCCGCGAGATCGCCTCCAGGCCATGTGGTGCGCTGAGTTCCAGGCCCCCGGTGGTCCGCAGCGGACCCTCTTCGCCGGCACAGACCAGCAGACGGTAGCGCGGCACGCCGGCGTCCTGGCGGTCGATTCCGAACACCGACAGCGGTATGGAACTCTCGAAGATGGGGCCGCCGCTGAACAGCAGCACCGCGACGATCTCCTTGCGGCGTCGCCCGGAGAGTTTCCGGGCCGCGGCTTCCGGCGCGGCGGTGGAGTCGTGGCTCATACTGCTAAGCCCCCCTCGGTGGTCGCGGCTCCTCGGTTGTGTCGCTCCTGCACGTTTCCCCTCGGTCCTGCACGAGTCCCCCGCCGTAGACAGTCAAGATCGAATCTACTGTGTCGCCTCGCGCCGGAGTGGCCGGTTCGCCACTCGGCACATTGTCGACTTGGCAACTTGGCGTGAAGCATTCGATCACGAAGCGTTGCACTCGCGGGCCGTGCAGGGAAGTGCGCCTCGTCGCAGTGGCCAATCCACGTAGGGTGCGCCGCACCCCCGACACCCTTTTCGTGCAGGTCGAACGGGGGTTGGGGGGTGGTTCGGGCAAGAGATGCCCGGTGGCCGGAAGTTGGCTGAAAAGAAGCGCCCGAGGGCATAGAAACCGGTCAACCGCCCGGTGTATTTCCCCCGGAGTGACGTCCGCCCCGGTGTGCGCCCGTTCCGCTCCGGTGGTGGCGCCCGCGACGGAGCGCGAGCGAGGCGTGTTCCTCGGCGGGCGAGACGTCGTGGTCCTCGGCGAGCGAGCGGGCCGCGCCCCGCTCGGACCGGCGCAGCAGGACCCGGCAGACCGCGGTGACGGCGGCCAGACCCAACGCGGTGCCGGTGGCGCCGGCCAGGGAGGTGCCGTACCAGAGGAGCACGACGGGGACGAGGACGCAGGAGAAGGCCGCCCAGCGGACCACGTCGGTGGTGCTGTCCTGGTGCTGCTGTCCGGCCATGGCGTGCTCCCGGTGTCGGTGGCTCACGGAGATCAACGCGTGGTCGGGCGGTCGGTCACTGTGCGGCCCGCCAGGAGGCGGGTCACCCGCCTCGCGCGGGCATCCTGTGCAAACCGCCTGTACAGCGCAGCAACCATTGCGTTACGGGCACACCCTCGTGCATGCTCCCTGGAACCCCCGCGGAGCACATCGCGGGATCTGGGCTAAGGAGGCGTGCCGCCGTACCCTTGGGGGTATGGGGTTGGGAAGATGATTCCCGGACACAGCTCCGCCGCACCCTGTCATCCCACCCACACAAGGATCACAACGCCGAGACAGCCATGGCCGGTCACGAATTCTTCGAACCCGCGGACCGCAAGCGGCCCGTCGCCGATCCCACGGCGGCCGAGCCCCTGGCGGCGGAAGAGCCACGTCACTCCTGCGACCCCGCCTTCAAGCACGGCGTCGTGGTCGGCTTCGACGGCTCGACCTCCAGTGAGCGCGCCCTCGCCTACGCCATCGGCATGGCCCATCGCTCCGGCTCGGCCCTGATCATCGTGCATGTCGCCAACCGGCTGCCCACCACGGTGTGGGCCGGCTGCGAGCCGCCGGTCTTCGTGGACGTCCCCGACCACCGCACCGAGGTGCTGGGGCTCGAGCTGGCCTGCGCGGACTATCTGGCCGAGGTGCCGTGGATCCTCGTCGAGCGCGGCGGTGACATCTGCCACGAACTCGAAGAGGTGGGCCGCGAGTACGAGGCGGACGCGATCGTGGTGGGCTCCACGCACGGCATCGTGGGGCGGATCTTCGGGTCCGTCGCGGGGCGGCTCGCCAAGCGGGCGCAGCGGCCCGTCGTCGTCATCCCGTAACTCCCGTTCGCCCGGGACGAGATGCGTCCTCGGCGCGCCCCCTCCCCCTCCTGGATGCATGAATCCACTGCCGCACAAAGGTGTTTGTGCCTTTGTGAAGGGCATATGGCCAGTACGCGCGTGCCGCCGGCCGGGGTTGTGACGGCTACCGGCCAGCTGCGCAGGCCGGGGGGTGGGCGGCTCCCCGGCGAAGGGGACGGCCCCCCGCGTGATGGGTGGCAACACGCGGGGGGCCGTTCCTGGGGGTGCCGGCTACTCGACCGTCACCGACTTCGCGAGGTTCCGCGGCTTGTCGATGTCCCGGCCCAGGGCCAGGGCCGTGTGGTAGGCGAGGAGTTGGAGCGGGATGCCCATCAGGATCGGGTCCAGCTCGTCCTCGTTCTTCGGGACCAGGATCGTCTGGTCGGCCTTCTCCTGGGGCTGGTGGGCCACCGCCAGGATCTTGCCGCTGCGGGCCTTGATCTCCTCCATGGCCGCGCGGTTCTTCTCCAGCAGGTCGTCGTCGGGGACGATCGCCACCGTGGGCAGGGCCGGCTCGATCAGGGCCAGCGGACCGTGCTTGAGCTCGGAGGCGGGGTAGGCCTCCGCGTGGATGTAGGAGACCTCCTTCAGCTTCAGCGAGGCCTCACGGGCCACCGGGTAGCCGCGGACCCGGCCGATGAAGAGCATCGAGCGGGCCTCGGCGTACTCCTCGGCCAGCTTCTTGATCTCGTCCTCCTGCTCCAGCATCTCGGCGATCTGGGCGGGGAGCTTGCGCAGGCCCGCGATGATCCGCTTGCCGTCGCGGACCGAGAGGTCACGGGTGCGGCCCAGGTGCAGGGCGAGCAGGGCGAAGGCGACCGTGGTGTTGGTGAAGCACTTGGTGGACACCACGCAGACCTCGGGGCCGGCGTGCACGTAGATGCCGCCGTCCGCCTCACGGGCGATGGCCGAGCCGACGACGTTGACGATGCCGAGGACCCGGGCGCCCTTGCGCTTGAGCTCCTGGACGGCCGCGAGGACGTCGTAGGTCTCACCGGACTGGGAGACCGCGATGTAGAGGGTGTCGGGGTCCACGACCGCGTTGCGGTAGCGGAACTCCGAGGCGGGCTCGGCGTCCGCGGGGATCCGGGCCAGCTCCTCGATCATCTGGGCGCCGATCATGCCCGCGTGGTACGAGGTGCCGCAGCCGAGGATCTTCACGCGGCGGATCCGGCGGGCCTCGCGGGCGTCCAGGTTGAGACCGCCGAGGTGCACGGTGGAGAAGCGGTCGTCGATCCGGCCGCGCAGCACGCGGTCCACGGCGTCGGCCTGCTCGTGGATCTCCTTGTGCATGTACGTGTCGTGGCCGCCCATGTCGTAGGAGGCGGCCTCCCACTCGACGGTGGTGGGCTCGGACGTCGTGCGCGTGCCCTCGGTGGTGTAGGTGCGGAAGTCGTCGGCCTTGAGGGTGGCCATCTCGCCGTCGTCGAGAGTCACTATCTGCCGCGTGTGGGCGACCAGCGCGGCGATGTCCGAGGCGACGAACATCTCCTTCTCGCCGATGCCGAGGACGACCGGGGAGCCGTTGCGGGCGACGACGATGCGGTCCGGGAAGTCGGCGTGCAGGACGGCGATGCCGTAGGTGCCCTCGATCAGCCGGAGGGTCTCGCGGACCTTGTCCTCCAGCTTCTCGCCCTGCGCGCGGGAGATGAGGTGGACGAGGACCTCGGTGTCGGTCTCGGAGAGGAACTCGACGCCGTCCGCCTCCAGCTTGCGGCGCAGGTCGGAGGCGTTGTCGATGATGCCGTTGTGGACGACGGCGACCTTGCCCTCGGCGTCCAGGTGCGGGTGGGCGTTGACGTCGGAGGGGGCGCCGTGGGTGGCCCAGCGGGTGTGGGCGATACCGGTGGTGCCCTTGAAGCGGGCCGGGACCTTGGCCTCCAGGTCACGGACCCGGCCCTTGGCCTTGACCGTCTTCAGGCCGCTGCTCTTGGGCGAGGTCACCGCGATGCCCGCCGAGTCGTAGCCGCGGTACTCCAGGCGCTGGAGGCCCTCCAGCAGTAGCGGGGCCACGTCACGCTTGCCGATGTAACCGACGATTCCGCACATGTATGGGTATTCCTAGCCGTAGACGATCCGGCGCAGCTGCCGGAGGGTGAGCTCCGGCGGTGCCACCGCCCGGTATTTCAGGTCCGCCTCGATCCGTTCGAAGATCGTCGCGTTCACCAGGCCCTGGGCCTGGAGTTCGCGGTGGCGGCGACGGACGTACTCCTCGGTCGTCTCGTCGAAGTAGGCGAGCACGTCCTGGATCACACGCAGCGCCTCGCCCCGGCTGAGGGGCGTGGACCGCGTCAGATGATCAACAAGTTCGTCGTGCACCCGGTAGATCCTGGGGTACCGACCGTTCTTTCGCAAGAAACCTGCCCGATTTCGGGCACGAGCATGTCAGTGGGCTGTGGAGAGGTGTCACATTCGCTTCAGAATCGCCTGTTTCGCCAGGGTGAACTCCTCGTCCGTCAGGACGCCCGTGCGGTGCAGCTCGCCCAGCTCGCGCAGCCGTCGCAGCAACGCGTCGTGGTCGTCCTCGGCGGCGGCCGGCAGCGGGGGGCGGGCGTCCTCCGGGTCCGGCCGCCGTACGTCGGCCGCCGCCGGGTGCGGGAGCCGGGCCTGGACGGCCGCGGCGACCAGGGCCATCAGCGGGTCCTTCTTGAAGCCCCACAGCTCCACGGCGTTCGGGTCGTACTTCGGCGGGGCCTTGGTCGGGGCGTTGCGCACGGTGAAGCGGAGGTGGCCGTTCTCCAGGCCCACCGCGGGATGCCACTCGACGGCGATGACGTCGGTGAGGCTGAGGACGCGGGCCCCCGCCGCGGCCTTGGCGTCCTCCGTCTTCCAGTTCCACTCCAGCCGGATCCGCTCGCCGTCGAAGCTCGCCGTGCCGTCGCCGGCGGAGACGGAGAGCGGCACCGACGGGCCCGGCAGCAGGTACGCGTCCACCGGGTCGGCCGGAACCTGGTCCAGCAGCAGGGCGTTGCGCACCTCGTCCGTGAAGTACTCGGCGACGCCGTAGCGGTCGGACTCCACGATCAGCTGATAGGGGTCGTGCGGCTCGGTGAGCCGGCCGCCCGAGGCGTGCAGCAGGGGGTCGGCGCCGTCGCGCAGCCGCAGTCTGAGCCGCCCCGCCTTCTTGCCCTGCTCGAACGAGATGCCCGCCAACGCCCCCAGGGGGACGACGAGTTCACCGAGGGTCTTGCGGAAAAGGCTGACGTTCTTGTCCCGGCCGGGCGTCAGCCGCAGCGCGTCCCCGTCGAAGACCCAGGTGCCGTCCTTCTGGATGATTTCCGCCATGGGGGTGATTGTTTCACCGGTCTCGCGAGAGAGTGGTCTGTACCTATCGGAGCTCACCGAAGGGACCGACTGTGAGGCAGCGCCACAGAACGCTTCGCCTTCTCGGCTCGCTGCTGCTCGTCGCGGCGGCCGGCGTCTCCGCCACCGGCGCGGTGCCCCCGGGGCCGGGGCCGACCGCGATCCCGCTCGACCGGGTCGTGCCCGCCCCGGCCTCCGTCGCGCCGGGCGGTTCCCCGTACCGCATCACCGACGGCACCCGGATCCGGGTCGACGACTCGCGCGAGGTGCGCCGGGTCGGGGAGTACCTCGCGGACCTCCTGCGGCCCTCCACCGGCTACCGCCTGCCGGTCACCACCCACGGCGGCGGCATCCGACTGCGGCTCGCCAAGGGGTCGTTCGGCGCGGAGGGCTACCGCCTCGACAGCGACCGCCGCGGTGTCGTCATCACGGCCGCCAGGCCCGCCGGGCTCTTCCACGGCGTCCAGACCCTGCGCCAGCTCCTCCCGGCCGCCGTGGAGAAGGACTCCGCGCAGCCCGGCCCCTGGCTGGTCGCGGGCGGCACGATCAAGGACACCCCGCGCTACGGCTGGCGCGGCGCGATGCTCGACGTCTCCCGGCACTTCTTCTCCGTCGACCAGGTCAAGCGGTACGTCGACCAGTTGGCGCTGTACAAGTTCAACAAGCTGCACCTGCACCTGAGCGACGACCAGGGCTGGCGGATCGCCATCGACTCCTGGCCGCGGCTCGCGACGTACGGCGGCTCCACGCAGGTCGGCGGGGGCCCCGGGGGCTACTACACCAAGGACGACTACCAGGAGATCGTCCGCTACGCCGCCTCCCGGCACCTGGAGGTCGTCCCCGAGATCGACATGCCGGGCCACACCAACGCGGCGCTGGCCTCGTACGCCGAGCTGAACTGCGACGGGGTCGCGCCCCCGCTCTACACCGGCATCGAGGTCGGCTTCAGCTCGCTGTGCGTCGGCAAGGAGCTCACGTACGACTTCGTGGACGACGTGATCCGGGAGCTCGCCGCGATCACGCCGGGCCGCTATCTGCACATCGGCGGGGACGAGGCGCACTCCACGCCGCACGCCGACTACGTGAAGTTCATGGACCGGGTGCAGCCCGTCGTCGCCAAGTACGGCAAGACGGTCATCGGCTGGCACCAGCTGACCGGGGCCTCGCCCGCGAAGGGGGCGCTCGCTCAGTACTGGGGGCTCGACGGCACCAGTGCGCAGGAGAAGGAGCAGGTCGCCGCGGCGGCGCGGGGCGGGACGGGGCTGATCCTCTCGCCGGCCGACCGGATCTACCTCGACATGAAGTACGACGAGAGGACTCCGCTGGGGCTGTCCTGGGCGGGGTACGTCGAGGTGCGGCGGTCCTACGACTGGGATCCCGGGACCTATCTGGCGGGGGTGCCCGAGTCGGCGGTGCGGGGGGTCGAGGCGCCGTTGTGGAGCGAGACGCTGCGGACGTCCGAGGACATCGAGTACATGGCGTTCCCGCGGGTCGTCGGGGTGGCCGAGTTGGGGTGGTCTCCGGCGGAGGCGCGTGACTGGGACGCGTACAAGGTTCGGCTTGCTGCGCAGGCTCCGCGGTGGGAGGCGCTCGGTATTGGGTATTACCGGTCGCCTCAGGTGCCTTGGTTGTGAGTCGGGTGCGGGGCGGTGGGGGTTGATCGCGCCCACGCGGCGGAGCCGCAAATTGATACAGCCCCGCGCCCCTGGGTGGGTTTGTGCTGACGGGTGCCTCAGGAGGACCGTGCTCCTGAGGCACCCGTCTGGCCTTGTCAGAACCCTGCTATGGGGTTCCGTAGCGTGCCGATCAGTTGCAGGGCGCCTGCTGGGTCTGCCAGGTCCACCATCTGCTGGTTGTTGCGGAGCTGGAGGCGGTTGAGGCAGGAGAGGGCGAACTCGGGGGCGAACATGTCGTACTGGCGGAACTTGTCCGCCAGTTCCGGCACCGTCGCCTGGTACGCGCGCGTGACCTCCGCGACCGTGCGCCAGAAGTCGTCCTCCGTGAGGACGCCCTCGGTGGCGAGGTTCGCGGCGAGGAAGCGGAAGTAGCAGTCGAAGACGTCCGTGAAGATCGACAGCAGTTTCGTGTCCTCGGGGACGTCCACACGCAGCCGCTCCACCGTCGGCGGCAGCACCGCGTCCGGGTCCATGACCGCGATCTCCTCGGCGATGTCCTTGTAGATCGCGCGCTGGACGACACCGTCCTTCAGCACCAGGATCACGTTCTCGCCGTGCGGCATGAAGACGAGGTCGTAGGCGTAGAAGCTGTGCAGCAGCGGGGTGAAGTACGCCGTCAGGTAGCGGCGCAGCCACTCCACCGGCGCCAGCCCCGACTGCTCGATCAGGGCGGTCGCGAAGGACGTGCCCTCGTGGTCGACGTGGACGAGGGAGGCCATGGTGGCCAGCGTCTCGCCGTCCCGGAGGGAGGGGACGGGGCTCTCCCGCCACAGCGCGGCCAGCATCTTGCGGTACGGCGAGTAGCGGTCCGTCGCCGCCTCGTACTCCAGGTGCCGGTAGCCGACCGCCGCGCGCTCGCGGATGATCGTCAGGCCCGTCTCCTTGAGCACCGGGTCGTTCTCGATGAGCTGGGCGAGCCAGTCGTTGATGGCCGGGGTCGCCTCCATGTAGGCCGCCGACAGGCCGCGCATGAAGCCCATGTTGATGACGGACAGGGCCGTCTTCACGTAGTGCTTCTCGGGGCTGGAGGTGTTGAAGAAGGTCCGGATGGACTGCTGGGCCAGGTACTCGTCGTCGCCCTCGCCCAGGCACACCAGGTGCCCCCGGGCGACCTCGGCGGCGAAGGTGACCGTCAGCTTGTTCCACCACTGCCAGGGGTGGACGGGGATGAGGAAGTAGTCGGCGGGGTCCAGGTCCTGCTCGCGCAGGATGCCGTGGAACCGCTCGACGGTGTCCTCGCCCAGCTCGTCCCGGATGAAGGACTCGTACTCCAGGCCGACGCCGGCCGTGAACGCGGCCCGCGACCGGTGCGCCGCCAGCCAGACCAGCCGGATCGGGCTCGCGGTCTCGGGGGCGTACGACAGGTACTCGTGGATGCCGAAGCCGAGCCGGCCGTTGTTGGCGACGAAGCAGGGGTGGCCCTCGGTCATCCCGGTCTCGATGGCCTGGAAGCCGCTCCGGGCCAGCTCGGCGGCCGGGACCTGCGGCTTGGTGAGCTTGAAGCAGATGCCGGAGAGGGTGGAGGAGATCTCCTCCAGGTAGACCGGCAGGATGGCGTCGCTCAGGCCGAGCGCCTGCTTCAGCTCGATGAAGAAGTCCAGTGCGGCCAGCGGCAGTTCGGCGCCGTCCCGGTGCCGGGAGATCGAGTCGGCGTCGACCTGCCAGTGGTCCAGGGCGCGGCGGACGGCGGTGAACCGGTACCGGGTCAGACCGTCGTCGCCGCGGACCTCGAAGCCGCCGTCGGCGGTGGCCTCGGGCGTGATCAGCCGCTCGTGGGCGAACTCGGCGAGCGCCTTGCGGACGAGGAGGCGGTTGGCCCGCTCCCAGCGTTCGGGGGAGAGGTGGGCCACGGAGTCGGCGAGGGTCATGCGGTCGCCCCCGTGGCGAGCAGGAACTGCTCCCGGGTGCAGAAGCTCAGCAGCGCCTTCTTCTCCGGCTTCTGGATCTCGTGGGAGGGCACGAACCCGACGGCCTCGTTGAGCGCGTGGACGGCCTTGTTGGCGATGTCCGGCTCGACCACGACCCGCTGGACCGCCGGGTCCTCGAAGAGGTGCGCCATGACGGCGGTGATGACGGAGCGGGTGAAGCCGTGCACGGGGGTGTCGGTGGGGGGCGTCAGGAAGTGCATGCCGACGTCGCCCGGCCGCGGCTCGTACAGGCCGACCAGTTCGCGGTGGGCGGGGTCGTACTTCTCCATCAGGAAGGCGGGTTCGCCGTCCTTCAGGCCCAGCAGGGCGTGGTGGTGCTCGTCGGCGGCGATCTCCATGTAGGCGCGCTCGACGTCCTCCAGTCTCGCGTCCTGCATCATCCAGAAGGCGGCCTTGGGGTGCGTGACCCAGCGGTGCAGCAGCTCGGCGTCCTTGAGGGGGTCGAGCGTGCGGAAGGTGAAGGTCATACGGCAAACTCCTGGAACGCGATGGTCTTCTCGACCGGGTAGTACTCGCTGCCGAGCAGCTCACTGATGATGAAGCTGTTGCGGTAGGCGCCCATCCCCAGGTCGGGGCTGGTGATGCTGTGGGTGTGCACGCCGGCGTTCTGGAGGAACACACCCCGGCCCGTCACATCGATGGCGTAGTTGCGGGCGACGTCGAAGTTGCCCCGTGAGTCGCGCACGAGGCGGTCGCTCACCGGCTTCAGGAACTCCGGCTCGGTGTACGCGTAGCCGGTGGCCAGCACCAGGCCCTGCGTCTGGAGCTCGTAGTCCTTCTCCTGCTCCTGCTGGTGGAAGGAGAGCGTGTAGGTGCCGTTCTCGTAACGGGCCGCTTCCAGCGAGGAGTTGGTGAGCAGCCGGGTGGGCACCGGGCCGCCGAGGTTCTTCTGGTACAGCAGATCGAAGATCTCGTTGATGAGATCGCCGTCGATGCCCTTGAACAGGCCCTTCTGCTGGGCGGTGAGGCGGTAGCGGGTGGCCTCCGGCAGCGCGCGGTAGTAGTCGATGTACTCCGGCGAGGTCATCTCCAGCGTGAGCTTGGTGTACTCCAGCGGGAAGAAGCGCGGGGAGCGGGTCACCCAGTTCAGCCGGTAGCCGTGCACGTCGATCTCGGTGAGGAGGTCGTAGTAGATCTCGGCGGCGGACTGGCCGGAGCCGACGATCGTGATCGACTCCTTCTTCTGCAGCTCCGCCTTGTTCTGCACGTAGCGGGAGTTGTGGAAGAAGCCGCCGCCGAGGCCGCGCACCGCCTCCGGGTAGTGCGGGGAGGTGCCGGTGCCCAGGACGAGGTGCCGGGCGCGGTAGGTGTCCCCGGCGGTGGTCCGCACGACGTAGAGCTCGTCCTCGTACGTCACCTCGGCGACCGTCGTGGAGAAGCGGACGCTGCTCAGCTTGTTCGCGGCCCAGCGGCAGTAGTCGTCGTACTCGACCCGCAGCGGGTAGAAGTTCTCGCGGATGTAGAACGAGTACAGCCGGCCCTTCTCCTTCAGGTAGTTGAGGAAGGAGTACGGCGAGGTCGGGTCGGCGAGGGTGACCAGGTCCGACATGAACGGGGTCTGCAGATGGGCGCCGTCCAGGAACATGCCCGCGTGCCACTCGAAGTCGGGCTTGGACTCCAGGAAGACACCGTCGAGTTCGTCGATGGGCTCGGTGAGGCAGGCCAGGCCGAGGTTGAAGGGGCCGAGCCCGATGCCCACGAAGTCGTAGGTCGTGTGCGTGGGTTCAGGAAGCGCGGTCAAGGGACTCTCCCAGGTACTGCTCGGCGTGGCCGGCGATCAGGTCGAGGACGGCGGTGATGTCATCCGTCGTGGTCTCGGGGTTGAGCAGGGTGAACTTCAGGTAGTGGCGGCCGCCGACCTTGGTGCCCGCGACGACGGCGGCACCGGAGGCGAACAGGGCCTTGCGGGCGTAGAGGTTGGCGCGGTCGATCTCGGCCGGGTCGGTCACCGCGGCCGGGATGTAGCGGAACACCAGGGTGGACAGGCTGGGTTCGACCACGACGTCGAAGCGCGGGTCGGCGGCCAGCAGTTTCCAGCCCTCGGCGGTCAGGTCGACGACCTCGTCGAAGAGCTGGCCGATGCCGTCGGCGCCCATCACGCGCAGGGTCATCCACAGCTTCAGCGCGTCGAAGCGGCGGGTGGTCTGGAGGGACTTGTCGACCTGGTTGGGGATACGTTCCTGCACCATCCGGCGCGGGTTGAGGTACTCCGCGTGGTAGGTGGCGTGGCGCAGGGTGGCCGCGTCCCGGACCAGGACGGCGGAGGAACTCACCGGCTGGAAGAAGGACTTGTGGTAGTCGACGGTGACGGAGTCGGCGCGCTCGATGCCGTCGATCCGGTCCCGGTACTTCACGGAGGCGAGCAGTCCGCAGCCGTAGGCGGCGTCCACGTGCATCCAGGTGCCGTACTGCTCGCACAGCTCGGCGATCTCGGGCAGCGGGTCGATGGAGCCGAAGTCGGTGGTGCCGGCGGTGGCGACGACGGCCATCGGGACCAGGCCGTCCCGCTTGCAGCGCTCCAGCTCCCGGGCGAGGGCGACGGTCTGCATGCGCTTGTCGTGGTCGACGGGGACGGAGACCACCGAGTCCGCGCTCAGGCCGAGGAGTTTGGCCGACTTCTTGACGCTGAAGTGGCTGACCTCGGAGGCGAAGATGCGCAGGGTGTCGAGGGACTCGGCCTTGGCCTCCTCGCGGGCCAGCAGCAGCGCCTGGAGGTTGGACTGGGTGCCGCCGGAGGTGAACACGCCGTCGGCGGCCGGGCCGAGGCCGATCCGGGCGGTCGTCCAGTCGATGAGCTTGCGCTCGATCAGGGTGCCGCCGGCCGACTGGTCCCAGGTGTCCAGGGAGGAGTTGACCGCGGACAGGATCGCCTCGCCGAGCACCGCCGGGATGACGACCGGGCAGTTGAGGTGGGCGAGATAGCGCGGGTGGTGGAAGTAGACCGCGTCGCGGAGGTAGACGTCCTCCAGCTCGTCGAGGGCCGCCGCGGTGTCGAGCAGCGGCTTGTCGAGGTCGATCGCGTCGATGGTGGGGGCGAGGGCGTCGACCGTGACGCCGGTGAACGGACGTTCGGTGGCGGCGATTTTGGCGGCCACCCGCTCGATTCCTTCGGTCACGGAGCTGCGGTACTGCTCCGCGGTCGTGTCATTGAGCAGGTGCGAGCGCATGGGGGGTCCTCCGAGGGGAAGTCCGTGCGGGACGAGGCGAAGGGGAGTGGGGAGGGGACGAGAA
Organism: Streptomyces sp. NPDC002784; assembly: GCF_053592135.1. NCBI lineage: Bacteria > Bacillati > Actinomycetota > Actinomycetes > Kitasatosporales > Streptomycetaceae > Streptomyces > Streptomyces sp. NPDC002784. Next base: position 231,454 of record NZ_JBSFVD010000007.1, read on the forward strand.
GGTCGATCAACTTAGGTAAGCCTAACCTAATTTCATCGTGCGTCAGGCGGCCGGAACCCAACCCCTTCCGTGACGGTGGTCACTTCCGTCGCATCACTCGCCCAGCTCCCGCAGCTGTTCCTCCGTCAGACCGCGCCGCCAGTAGCCGACGAAGGTGACCCGGCGCCGGTCGATGCCGCGCTCCCCGACGAAGTGCCGGCGCAGCGCCTTCACGCACCCTGACTCGCCCGCGATCCAGACGTACGGGTGCACGGCGGCCGGGAGTTCGGTCCCGCGCAGGGCGTCGAGGGCCATGGGGGAGCCCTCGGCGCCCTGGTCGCTGCGGACCAGCCAGACGATCTCGGCGTCCGCCCGGGTCGCCGGCTCCTGGATGTCCCCGGAGTGCCGCACCTCCAGCCAGACCCGGGCCCGGGTGCCGGCCGGCAGCGACTCGACGATGGCGCAGACGGCCGGTACGGCGGTCTCGTCACCCCACAGCACCATGAGGTCGGTGTCCGCGGGCGGCCGGAACCGGATGGCCCGGTTGTCGGCGACCGCGGGCCCGATGAGCAGGACGCGGTCCCCGGCGGCGGCCCGCGAGGCCCATCGGGAGGCGGGCCCGGCGGGCTCGTGCAGCACGAAGTCGATGTCGATCTCGTCCGGGTCCCGCCGCAGCTCGCGCAGGGTGTACGAGCGCATCACGGCCCGTACGTCGTCCGGCAGGTCGCGCCAGCCCTGCCACCATCCGTCGCCGAGTTCGACGGGGACGACGGGCTCTTCCTGCCCCGGGTGCGGCAGGAACAGCGACAGCGACTGATCGCGGCCGTCGGAGCGGAAGTCGCTCAGCTCCGGTCCGCCGAACGTCACCCGGACCAGAGACGGACCGAGCCGCCGAGTCCGTACGACCTGAAGAGAGAAGAAACGGAAATCGACGGCTACGGCCGTGCTCATGGAGGCTCCTGGGTGAGCGTCAGGGGGCGACCGTCCGGGAGGTCAGCTGACCTTCTTCGCGTTCTCGATGGCCTCGGCCAGGTTGTCGAGCAGCGGCGTGCACTTGTCGTACGACAGGATCGGCTCCGGCGAGCGCGGGATGACCTGGCCGGCCTTGACGGCGGGCAGCTTCTTCCAGGTCGCCTCGGTGATGTCCGCGGGCTGGATCGTGGAGGAGCGGTCGTCCATCAGGATGATGTCGGCGTCGTACTTGTCGACGTTCTCCCAGCTGAGCGCCTCGTACCAGCCGGCGCTCTCGGCCTTCGCCTTCTCCGAGGGCTCGACGAAGTTCACGCCGAGGGACTTGAAGTACTCCAGGTCGATGGAGAAGTTGGTGCCGGAGACGTAGAAGATGCTCTCCGCGGCGGAGCCGGCCATCACCTTGATCTCGGGCTTGGCCTTGGCGGCGGCGCGCAGCCGGGCCGCGGCGGTCTCGAACTTCTTCTTGGACTCGGCGATCTCGGTGGACTTCATGTCCGCGCCCAGCGACTCGGCCAGCTCCCACATGCGCTGCAGCGGCTCGGTGAGCTGGCGGTCGAAGACGGAGATCGCGACGCTCGGGGCGAGCTTGGCGATCTTGTCCGCGGACTCGACGGGCACCGACCACAGGGTGCCGGCGTCGTCGAACGTCGTGGTGATGAGGACGTCGGGGGAGAGGGCCGCGTACTTCTCGATGTTGAGCTTGCCCCACTCGTTGCCGAGCACGGTGACCTTGCTGACGTCGAGGTCGCCGGCCTGGACGTCGGGCTTGCCGTCCGGGGTGGTGGTCGGGCCGAAGACGCCCTTGACCTGGATGCCGTAGTCGAAGAGGGCGGCGGCGACACCGGTGAACGCGACGGTGTTCGCCGGCGCCTTGTCGAGCTTCACGGTCGTGCCGCGGTCGTCCTTGAAGGACCACGGGCCGGACTTCGCGGCGGCCGTCTCCTGGTCAGAGCCACCGCTTTTGGTGTCGTCGTCGCCGCAGGCCGCGAGCACGGCACCGAGGCCGAGGGCGCCGCCCGCGGCGAGGATGCCACGGCGGGTGAGGTGGGTGGCGCTGGCGTGGGACATGGGTACGCTGCTTTCGAACGGGGCGATCTTCGCCGGACAATTCGAAGGTAGGTTAGCCTAACCTCATCAATTGTCCAGGGGTGGGCCCCCGCAGCGTCCCGCCCGTGAGCTGCTCGGGGGTCCAACTCGGGGGCCGGCGAAGGCCGTTGTCAGCTCGGCAGCCCCAGTTCCCGGGCGATCAGCATCCGCTGGACCTCGCTCGTGCCCTCGCCGATCTCCAGGATCTTGGAGTCGCGCCACATCCGGGCCACCGGGTACTCGTTCATAAAGCCGTAACCGCCGTGGATCTGGGTGGCGTCGCGGGCGTTGTCCACCGCGATCGTGGAGGAGTAGAGCTTGGCCAGCGCCGCCTCCTTCTTGAACGGCTCGCCCGCCACCAGCCGGCTCGCCGCGTCCCGCCAGGCCAGCCGGGCCGTGTGCGCCCGCATCTCCATGTCCGCGAGCTTGAACTGGACGGCCTGGTTGGCGCCGATCGGACGGCCGAAGGCGTGCCGCTCCTTGGCGTACCGGACCGACTCGTCCACGCAGCCCTGGGCCAGGCCCGTCGCCAGCGCCGCGATCGCCACCCGGCCCTCGTCGAGGATGCGCAGGAACTGGGCGTAGCCGCGGCCCTGGGTGCCCAGCAGATTGGCCCGCGGGACGCGGACGTCGGCGAAGGACAGCTCACGGGTGTCGGAGGCGTTCCAGCCGACCTTGGAGTACGCGGGGGCCACCGTGAAGCCCGGGGTGCCCGAGGGGACGATGATCGACGAGATCAGCGGGGCGCCGTCCGCCGGCCCGCGGTCGGTGACCGCCGTGACGGTGACCAGACCGGTGATGTCCGTACCGGAGTTGGTGATGAAGCACTTCGTGCCGTTGATCACCCATTCGTCGGTCTCCGGGTCCAGCTGGGCCGTGGTCCGGGTCGCGCCCGCGTCGGTGCCGCCGTCCGGCTCGGTCAGCCCGAAGGCGCCGAGGATCTCGCCCGAGCACAGCCGGGGCAGCCACTGGCGCTTCTGCTCCTCGGTGCCGAACAGATGGATCGGCATCGCGCCCAGCGAGACGCCCGCCTCCAGGGTGATGGCCACCGAGGAGTCGACGCGGGCCAGCTCCTCCAGGGCGATGCCCAGCGCGAGGTAGTCCCCGCCCATGCCGCCGTACTCCTCGGGGAACGGCAGTCCGAACAGGCCCATGCGGCCCATCTCGCGCACGATCTCGTACGGGAACTCATGGCGCTCGTACAGGTCGCCGATCTTCGGCGCCACGACGTCGTGCGCGAACTCCGCGACCGTGCGGCGCAGTTCTTCGAGCTCGGGGGAGAGCTTGTGGTCCATCGGGGTCACTCCTTGTGGGAGAGGGCTCGTACGGTGCGGGACGGGCTGGGGCGGCCCAGTCGGCCGGCCATCCACTCGCTTGTGGCGGCGAGACGGCCGAGGTCGACCCCGGTGTCGATGCCGAGGCCGTGCAGCATCCACACGAGGTCTTCGGTGGCGAGGTTGCCGGTGGCGGACTTCGCGTAGGGGCAGCCGCCGAGGCCGCCGGCGGAGGCGTCGACGGTGGTGACGCCGTGCTGGAGGGCGGCGTAGGTGTTGGCGAGGGCCTGGCCGTAGGTGTCGTGGAAGTGGACGGCGAGCCGGTCGACGGGCGTGCCGCGCCCGGTCAGTTCGGCCAGCAGGGCCCGGACGTGACCGGGTGTGGCCACGCCGATCGTGTCGCCCAGGCTCAGTTCGTCGCAGCCCATGCCGAGGAGGGCGTGGCAGACGTCGACGACCCGCGCGACGGGGACCGGGCCCTCCCACGGGTCGCCGAAGCACATGGAGAGATAGCCGCGCACGTGCACGCCCTCGGCCTTCGCGCGCGCGACGACCGGCTCGAACATCGCCAGGGCCTGCTCGACCGTGCGGTTGAGGTTGGCCTTCGCGAACGACTCGGTGGCGCTGGCGAAGACGGCGACGCGCCGGGCTCCGAGGGCCAGGGCGCGGTCCAGTCCGTGCTCGTTGGGGACCAGGACGGGAAGGTCCACCGGGAGGTGGCTCACCCGGGGGAACAGGTCCTCCGCGTCGGAGAGTTGGGGCACCCACTTGGGGTGGACGAAGCTGGTGGCCTCGATGGTGGTGAGGCCCGCGTCGGCGAGACGCCGGATGAACTCCGCCTTCGCGTCGGTGGGAACGGTCGCCTTCTCGTTCTGCAGTCCGTCCCGGGCGCCGACCTCGTGGATGCGGACACAGGCGGGCAGACCGGGTTCGGGGACCGCCATCGGGAGGGTCACCGGGCCGCCTCCTCGTGCGGTGCGATCACGGCCAGCACCTGGTCCATGGCGACCGTGGTGCCGGGCGAGACGTCCAGTTCGGCGACCGTGCCGGCGTGCGGGGCGGCGATGACGTGCTCCATCTTCATCGCCTCCACCACCAGCAGGCTCTGACCGGCGCTCACCTCGTCCCCGACGGCGACCTTCACCACCGTCACCGTGCCGGGCATGGGCGCGGTGAGCGAGTCGGCGCCGGAGTGGGCGGCGCGGGTCAGGGACGCGGCGACCGGGTCGTGGTCGCGCACGTGCCAGGCGTCGCCGTCCCGGCCGATCCAGTCGGCGGCGCGGTGGAAGGTGTGCCGGACGCCGTCGAGGGTGACGGAGACCCGGTCGCCGGTGACGGTGTGGGTGCCTCGCGGGACGTACTCGACGGGGTCACCACCGGCCACTCGCAGGGGGAAGGCGAGGGGCTTGGGCGTACCGCCGAGGCGCCAGCCGCTCGGCACCGAGAAGGGGTCCGTCCACCCCTCGCCCTCGGGCCGCAGCGCCGCCAGGCGTACGGCGGCCGCCGCCTCGTACACATCCTCGGGCACGTCGGCCGGGACCAGCCCGTCGGCGTCCCGCTCGACCAGACCGGTGTCCAGCTCACCGGCCACCACCGCCGGATGGGCCAGCAGCCGCCGCAGGAACCCGGCGTTGGTCTGCACCCCCAGCGTCACCGTCTCCGCGAGGGCCGCCCTGAGCTTGCGCAGCGCGGTCGCGCGGTCGGGGCCGTAGGCGATGACCTTGGACAGCATCGGGTCGTACAGGCTGCCGACCTCGGTGCCCTCGGTGAGCCCGGAGTCCGTGCGCACGCCGTCGCCCTGCGGCTCGCGCAGGCGCAGCACGGTGCCGCCCGAGGGGAGGAACCCGCGGGCGGGGTCTTCCGCGCAGAGACGGGCCTCGACCGCGTGCCCGGTGAGCGTGATGTCGTCCTGGGTGAAGGCGAGCCTCTCCCCGGCCGCGACCCGCAGCTGCCACTCCACCAGGTCGATGCCGGTGATCAGCTCGGTGACCGGGTGCTCCACCTGGAGGCGGGTGTTCATCTCCATGAAGCAGTACGCGGAGGGGTCGCCGCCGGGGACGATGAACTCCACCGTGCCCGCGCCCCGGTAGCCGCAGGAGCGGGCCGCCTGCACGGCCGCCTCGCCCATCGCCGCCCGGGTCTCCTCGTCCAGCAGGACGCTCGGCGCCTCCTCGATGATCTTCTGGTGGCGCCGCTGGAGGGAGCACTCGCGCTCGCCGAGGTGGACGACCTGGCCGTGGCCGTCCGCCAGCACCTGGATCTCGATGTGCCGGGGCCGGTCGATCCACCGCTCGACCAGGAGCGTGTCGTCGCCGAAGGAGGCCGCGGCCTCGCGCCGGGCCGCCGCGATCTCCTCCTCCAGCACGGAGAGGTCCCGCACCAGGCGCATGCCCTTGCCGCCGCCGCCCGCGCTCGGCTTCAGCAGCACCGGAGCGCCCAGCTCCCGGGCCGCCCGCGCCAGTTCGGGGTCGCGTCCGCCGGGGACGACGGGGACGCCGGCCGCCTGCACGGTCTCCTTGGCGCGGATCTTGTCGCCCATCAGGGCGATCGCCTCGGCCGGCGGCCCGATGAAGACCAGGCCCGCCGCGGCGCACGCCCGCGCGAAGTCGGCGTTCTCGGCGAGGAAGCCGTAGCCGGGGTGGACGGCCTGGGCGCCGGTGCGGGCGGCGGCGTCGAGGATGCGCTCCGCGGACAGATAGCTCGCCGGCGCCGGCGCCGGCCCGATCCGGACCGCCGTGTCGGCCTCCCGGACGTGCCGCGCGTCGGCGTCGGCGTCGGAGAAGACGGCGACCGAGCGGACGCCCAGGGTGCGCAGGGTGCGGATGACGCGGACCGCGATCTCGCCCCGGTTGGCCACGAGGACTGTGTCGAACATGGTCATCGGTAAATGCCCCTCACATCCGGAAGACGCCGAACTGGGGGTCACCCAGGGGCGCGTTGGCGCAGGCCGTCAGTGCCAGGCCCAGCACCTGCCGGGTCTCCAGCGGGTCGATCACTCCGTCGTCCCAGAGGCGGGCCGTGGCGTAGTAGGCGTTGCCCTGACGCTCGTACTGGGCGCGGATCGGCGCCTTGAACGCCTCTTCCTCCTCGGCCGGCCACTGCTCGCCGCGCCCCTCCAGCTGGTCGCGCTTGACGGTGGCGAGGACCGAGGACGCCTGCTCGCCGCCCATGACGGAGATCTTGGCGCCCGGCCACATCCACAGGAAGCGGGGCGAGTAGGCCCGGCCGCACATGGAGTAGTTCCCGGCGCCGTAGGAACCGCCCACCACGACCGTCAGCTTCGGCACGCGGGTCGTCGCCACCGCCGTCACCATCTTGGCGCCGTGCTTGGCGATGCCGCCCGCCTCGTAGTCCCGGCCGACCATGAACCCGGAGATGTTCTGCAGGAACACCAGCGGGATCCCGCGCTGGTCGCACAGCTCGATGAAGTGGGCGCCCTTCTGGGCGGACTCGGAGAACAGGATGCCGTTGTTGGCGACGATGCCGACCGGGTGGCCGTGGATCCGGGCGAAGCCGGTGACCAGGGTCTGCCCGAACTCGGACTTGAACTCCGCGAACCGGGAGCCGTCGACCACGCGCGCGATGATCTCGCGGACGTCGTAGGGCGTGCGGGGGTCCGCGGGCACCGCGCCGTACAGGCCGTAGGGGTCGACCTTGGGCTCGGCGGCCGGCCGCACCTGCCAGGGGAGCGCCGCGCGCGCGGGGAGGGTGCCGACGATGTTCCGGACGATCCGCAGGGCGTGCGCGTCGTCCTCCGCGAGATGGTCGGTCACGCCCGACACCCGCGCGTGGACCTCGCCGCCGCCTAGCTCCTCGGCGGTGACGACCTCACCGGTGGCGGCCTTCACCAGCGGGGGGCCGCCGAGGAAGATCGTGCCCTGGTTGCGGACGATGACGGCCTCGTCGCTCATCGCGGGGACGTACGCCCCGCCCGCCGTGCAGGAGCCGAGGACGGCCGCGATCTGCGGGATGCCCGCGCCGGACATCCGGGCCTGGTTGTAGAAGATCCGCCCGAAGTGGTCGCGGTCGGGGAAGACCTCGTCCTGCAGGGGCAGGAAGGCGCCGCCGGAGTCGACGAGGTACAGACAGGGCAGCCGGTTCTCCAGGGCCACCTCCTGCGCCCGCAGATGCTTCTTCACCGTCATCGGGTAGTAGGTGCCGCCCTTGACGGTGGCGTCATTGGCGACGATCACGCACTCGCGCCCGCTGACCCGGCCGATCCCGGCGATCACCCCCGCCGCCGGGGCCTGTCCGTCGTACATGCCGTCGGCCGCGAGGGGCGCCAGCTCCAGGAAGGGCGAGCCCGGGTCGAGCAGGGTGTCCACCCGGTCCCGGGGCAGCAGCTTGCCGCGCGCGGTGTGCCGGGCGCGCGCCTTCTCCCCACCGCCCTCACGGGCGGCGGCGAGCTTGGCGCGCAGCTCCTCCACCAGCGCGAGCTGCGCCTCCTCATTGGCCTTCCAGGCCTCCGACGCGGGATCTGCCGCACTCGTCAGCTCGGGTGCCTCATGCATCCTGCGGTCCCCTCACCTTGTTAATGAGCGTTAACGCATTTCCTTCAGGTTAACGACCGCTAACCTCCCTGTCTAGAATTGGCGCATGGCCACCAGAACCGACGCACCCACCCGTCGTGAGCAGATCCTCAAGGAGGCCGCGCGGCTGTTCGCCGAACGCGGCTTCCACGGCGTGGGGGTCGACGAGATAGGCGCCGCCGTGGGCATCAGCGGCCCCGGCCTCTACCGGCACTTCGCGGGCAAGGACGCGATGCTCGCGGAGCTGCTGGTGGGCATCAGCGGTCAGCTGCTGACCGGGGCCAGGCGGCGCCTGGCGGAGGCCGACGGCGGGGGTCCCGACGAGATCCTGGACTCCCTCATCGAGGGCCACATCGACTTCGCGCTCGACGACCGTCCCCTGATCACCCTGCACGACCGCGAGCTGGACCGCCTGCGCGACAGCGACCGCAAGCTGGTCCGCCAGCTCCAGCGGCAGTACGTCGAGCTGTGGGTGGACGTGGTCCGCAAGGTCTACCCGGCGCTCACCGAGCCCACCGCCCGCTCGGCCGTCCACTCGGTCTTCGGCCTGCTGAACTCCACGCCGCATCTGGGGCGGCCGGGCGCGCTGCCGGGGCGCGGGGTGACGGCCGGGCTGCTGCACCGGATGGCCCGGGGGGCGTTCGGCGCGGCGGGCGGGGAGGCGTGACGAGCGTTACGGGGCCGCTCCTCTGGACGGGTGTTCATACTCGCCGGTACGGTAGGTGAGCAAGCGCTTAGACACAGGTGGAGGTGGCGGCCGTGCGCCGTACGGTGTTCAACGAGGATCACGAGGCGTTCCGGGAGACCATCCGCGCCTTCATCGAGGCCGAGGTCGTACCGGTGTACGACGAGTGGTTCGCGGCGGGCCAGGCGCCCCGCGACTTCTACTACCAGCTCGGCGAGCTGGGCGTCTTCGGCATCAACGTGCCCGAGGAGTTCGGCGGCGCGGGTCTGGACACCCACAAGTTCGAGGCCGTCCTCTACGAGGAGACCGCCCGCGCGGGCGTCCAGTTCGGCGGCTCCGGGGTGCACGTGCTGCTCGCCCTGCCGTACATCAAGTCGCTCGCCACCGACGAGCAGAAGAAGCGCTACCTGCCCAAGTTCGTCTCCGGCGAGGAGATGTGGGCGCTGGCGATGACCGAGCCGGGCACCGGCTCCGACCTCGCGGGCATGAAGACCACCGCCAAGCTCTCCGAGGACGGCACCCACTACGTCCTCAACGGCTCCAAGACCTTCATCACCGGCGGCGTCCACGCCGACCGCGTGATCGTCTGCGCCCGCACCGCCGCGCCCACCGCCGAGGACCGCCGCTACGGCATCTCCCTGTTCGCCGTGGACACCAAGTCCGAGGGCTACTCCATCGGCCGCAAGCTCGACAAGCTGGGCCTGCGCACCTCCGACACCGCCGAGCTGGCGTTCGTCGACGTGAAGGTGCCGGCCGAGGACCTGATGGGCGAGGAGAACCGGGGCTTCTCCTACCTCGGCAGCAACCTCCCCTCCGAGCGCTGGGGCATCGCCTACGGCGCCTACGCGCAGGCCAAGGCCGCCGTCCGGTTCGCCCAGCAGTACGTCACCGAGCGCACGGTCTTCGGCAAGCCGGTCGCCGCGTTCCAGAACACCAAGTTCGAGCTGGCCGCCTGCAAGGCCGAGGTGGACGCGGCCGAGGCCGTCGCCGACCGCGCCCTGGAGGCGCTGGACGCCGGTGAGCTGACCGCGGCCGAGGCCGCCAGCGCCAAGCTGTTCTGCACCGAGGTCGCGCACCGCGTCATCGACCGCTGCCTCCAGCTGCACGGCGGCTACGGCTTCATGAACGAGTACCCGATCGCCCGCCTGTACGCGGACAACCGGGTCAACCGGATCTACGGCGGCACCAGCGAGATCATGAAGACGATCATCGCGAAGGACATGGGTCTGTAAGGTCCCGGACATTACCGGCCGGTACAACCTTCACATGAGCCAGGCACTACAGGATCTCCTCGATCTGCTCGACCTGGAGCAGATCGAGGAGAACATCTTCCGCGGCCAGTCCCGGTCCGCCGTCGTCCCGCGCGTGTTCGGCGGGCAGGTCGCGGCCCAGGCGCTCGTCGCCGCCGGGCGGACGGTCCCCCAGGACCGGCTCGCCCATTCCCTGCACGCGTACTTCCTGCGCATCGGCGACCCCGGCGCGCCCATCGTCTACACCGTCGACCGCATGAACGACGGCCGGTCCTTCACGGCCCGCCGGGTGGTCGCCGTCCAGCACGGGCAGCCGATCTTCGCCCTGTCCGCGTCCTTCCAGCGCCCGGAGCAGGGCTTCGAGCACCAGGCCCCGATGCCCGGCGCCCCCGACCCCGCCACGCTCCCCACCTCCGAGGAGCGGCTGACGGGGTACGGCCATCTCGACCGCGGCATCCTGGAGAAGTTCCTGGAGGCCCGCGCCGCCGTGGACGTGCGCTACGTCGACGAGCCCCCCTTCGGGCGGTTCGGCGAGCCGCGCGAACCGCACTCCCAGGTCTGGTTCCGCACCAACGGCAAGCTCGACAGCGAGGTCGACGACCCCCTGATGCACGTCGTCCTCGCCACGTACGTCTCCGACATGACGCTGCTGGACTCGGTCCTGCTCGCGCACGGCCGGGGCGGCTGGGCCGTCGGCGACGTGGTCGGCGCCTCGCTGGACCACGCGATGTGGTTCCACCGGCCGTTCCGCGCCGACGAGTGGCTGCTGTACGACCAGCACTCCCCGTCGGCCTCCGGCGGCCGCGGCCTGGGCCAGGCCCGCATCTACACCCAGGACGGCCGCCTGGCCGTCTCGGTCATCCAGGAGGGCGTGGTCCGCGCCCCCCGGACCTGACCGCCCTCCCGGACCCGAGCCCTACGCCAGTCCCGCCTCCGCCAGCAGGTACGCCGTCATCGGGTCGTAGTAGCGGGGGCTGACCACGTGGTCGTCGAGGGGCACCGTCACCTGGACGGTGCCCTCCGACTCGGCGAGGAAGAGGGCCGGGTCGTTGGAGTCGGCGTAACCGACCGAGTCGACGCCGTGCTGTCCCGCGTACCCCGCCCAGCCGTGGTCGGCGACGACCAGGTCAGGCAGCGGGCTGCCGTGCCGCTCCAGGGCCGTGAGGATGGCCTTCATCGGCTCCCCGGAGTGGGTGTGCCACAGCGTGGCGCCGTGCTCCAGCATCGCCACGTCCGCGAACTGCATGACGTACCCCTCGTCCGTCCGGAGCCCGTCGGGGATCACCACGATGTCGCAGCCGGCCGTGCGCAGGGCGGCGGCGGTGGCGCGGTGCACGTCGAGCAGGCCGCCGGGGTGGCCGGTGGCGAACAGCACCCGCTGGCCGCCGTCGGCCGCCTTGCGCAGCCGGCCCGCCATCCGCTCCAGCGCGGCGACCGTCAGTTCGGGGTCGATGGTGTCCTGGCCGTACCGGTACTCGGGGTCGTCGTTCACCCCGACCCGCTCCGCCATCACCGCGAGCACGTCCTGCTCGTCGGTCCAGCGGTCACCCAGCTCCAGGCCGAGCCAGAAGTTGCGGTCGCCGTTCGCGAGCTTGCGGTAATGGGAGAGGTTGTTCTCGCGGGGAGTGGCTACGTCGCCCGCGATACGGGTTCTGACGAGGTGTTCGACGAGCTCGGCTCGGCTGGGTGTCCCGGGTATCGGCATGTGTCCCATTGTGGGGCAGACCCCCGGGGACGCGCCGGGTGTCCCGGACGCTGGGACGCGGGTCACTGCCGCAGCGCGAACCACAGCTCCATGCGGACGTCCGGGTCGTCGAGATCGGCGCCGAGCAGGGCCGCGCAGCGGGCGATGCGCTGGCGGACGGTGTTGCGGTGCACGGCGAGGGCGACCGCGGTCCGGTCCCAACTTCCGTGCAGGGAGAGCCAGGTGCGGAGCGTGTCGACGAGCGCCGGCGGGTGCGCGATCGGTGCGAGGAGGGCACGGGCGTGGGCCTCGGCCTCGTCGTGCGGCACGAGGTCGGCGAGGCCGGGGCGGGCGCCGTGGCGGACCAGCGGGGCGCGGGTGGCGCGGGCGCGGGCGAGCGCGCGGGCGGCCCGGGTGTCCGCGGCGGGCCACTCGGCGGGGGTGGCCGGGTCGCTGACACCGAGGGTCCAGCCGGGCTGGGGGGCCGGTTCGCGGGCGGCGGGGACGAGGACGCGTACGACGTCCCCGGCGAGGTCGACGAGGGGGGAGCCGAGGGCGGCTCCGAGCGCGGAGGCGGCCACCGGGTCGGGAGCGGCGGGGGAGGCGGGGGAGTCGGGGCGGGCGTGCACGACGAGCCAGGGGGCGGTGCCCAGGAGGGGGGCGACGGCTTCGGGGGCGGCGCCGAGGAGGAGCCGCACGAGCGCGGAGGTACGGGCCGCTCCGGTGCCGCTCTGCTGCTCCCCGGTGAGCAGGGAGAGGAGTACGGCGGCGACGGAGGCGATGGTGTGGTCGGCGGGGTCCCGCCGGGGTGCGGCCACACCGAGGACGAAGCCGTGGGAGGGCGCCAGCGCGTAGGCGGCGAGGTGGGTGCCGGCGACGGTGTCGGTGGCGGAGGCGGGGGTGGGGGTGGGCGCCGCGCCGGGGGCACGGCCGGGCGGGGTTGCGGCGGGGGTGCGGCTGCCTGGGGCTGTGGTGGAGGGTGCGGTACCGCTGCGGGCGGGTGTGGCGGAGGTGGGGGCCGCCTGCCCACGCTCACGGGGCGCCGCCCCGGGGGCGCGGCTGCCCGGGGATGCGGCGGGGGTTGGGGCGGGTGCGGCTTGCCCGCGCTCGCGGGGGGTTGCGGCGGGGGTGCGGCTGCCTGGGGCTGTGGCGTAGGTGGCGGTAGGCGCCGCTTGCCCCTGCTCGCGGGGTGGTGCCCCGGCACCACCGGCCGGGGCTGTGGCGGAGGGGGCGGGAGCGCTGCGGTTGGGCGTGACGGAGGCAGGGGCCGCTTGCCCCTGCTCGCGGGGCGGGGCTGCGGTCGGGGGAGCGGCACTGCTCCGGGCAGACGTGGCGGCGGTGGCGGTAGGCACCGCTTGCCCCTGCTCGCGGGGCGCTGTGCCGGGGGCGTGGCTGGCTGTGGCTGTTCCGGATGGGGTGGGTGCCGCTTGGGCGCGCTCGTGGGGCGGGGCCCCTACGGCGCGGCCGGCTGCGGCTGTGCCCGATGGGGCGCCCGTGGCTGGGGCCGAGTCCGTCGGGGCCGCGCTCCGGGGGCGTACCACCTCCGCCAGATCCGCCAGCGCCCCTTCCGCCTCCGCCCCCGCCCCGCGGCCCGCCGACGCGATCACGGTGCCCTCGGGGCCGTACAGGGCCGCCCAGCCCCCCACCCGCTGGGCCAGCTGCCGCAGTACCGCGCGCACCGGGTCCGGGCGGGACGCCGCCGCGGCCAGGCTCTGCTGGGCCTCCGTCACCCGGCGCAGTTCGGCCAGCCGGGCCTGGGCCATGAGCTGCCAGACCGCCCGTGCCACGCCGGAGAACGTCGTCCGGGGCGGGACCTCCAGGAGCGGCAGGCCGTAGGACTCGCAGGCCGCCACCAGGGCGCGCGGCACCGTGTCGTGGACCGGCGCCAGGCCGAAGCCGAGGGCCGTGCCGCCCGCCTGCAGAATCCGCGAGACGTAGTCGTCGAAGTACGTGCCCGAGCCCGCCGCCTCGGGGATGTGGACGCCCGCCGTGAGCAGCAGCTCCCCGCCCAGCAGATAGGGGTACGGGTCCGCCATCTCCGACGTGTGCGCCCAGTGGATCACGAGGTCCGGATCCGTCGGGCCCGCGATCTGCCGCAGCGCCAGGTCCTCGCGGGCCAGCAGCGCCGACAGCGGCACCGCCGGGGTGGGTGGGACGGACGGGTCCGGCATGGTGTGCGTTCCCTCCACTCCGTACGGCCGCAATGGATGAAACGTACACTTCGCAGTCGCTTTCCGGCCACCTAGTGTCGGTCCCGACCGGCAGCCGCGGGTACGGGCGGATGTCCCCGCGAGCCGCTGCCGACGTCCCCACCCCCACGTATCTGCACGACACGCCACCGGGATGTGCGAAGGAGGCCCCACCATGGCCGTCGACTACACAGTGATCGTCGTCTATCTGGCCGGCATGCTGGCCATGGGCTGGTGGGGCATGCGCCGCGCCAAGTCCAAGAGCGAGTTCCTGGTCGCCGGGCGCCGGCTCGGCCCGGCCATGTACTCCGGGACCATGGCCGCCATCGTCCTCGGCGGCGCGTCCACCATCGGCGGGGTCGGCCTGGGCTACCAGTACGGGCTCTCCGGCGCCTGGATGGTCTTCACCATCGGCCTCGGGCTGCTCGCCCTCTCCGTCTTCTTCTCCGCCCGGATCGCCCGGCTGAAGGTCTACACCGTCTCCGAGATGCTCGACCTGCGCTACGGCGGCCGGGCCGGGGTCATCTCGGGTGTCGTCATGTGGGCGTACACCCTCATGCTCGCCGTCACCTCGACGATCGCCTACGCCACGATCTTCGACGTGCTCTTCGACATGAACCGCACGCTCGCGATCGTCCTCGGCGGCTCGATCGTCGTCGCCTACTCCACGCTCGGCGGCATGTGGTCGATCACCCTCACCGACATGGTGCAGTTCGTCGTCAAGACCATCGGCGTCCTGCTCCTGCTGCTGCCCATCGCCGTCGTCAAGGCCGGCGGGTTCAGCGAGATGAAGGCCCAGCTGCCCACGGAGTACTTCGACCCGCTGGGCATCGGCGGCGAGACGATCTTCACGTACGTGCTCATCTACACGTTCGGCATGCTCATCGGGCAGGACATCTGGCAGCGCGTCTTCACCGCCCGCAGTGACCGGACCGCCCGGTGGGGCGGCACGGTCGCCGGTACCTACTGTCTCGTCTACGCCCTCGCCGGCGCCGTCATCGGCACCGCCGCCAAGGTGCTCTACCCGAACCTGGCCAACGCCGACGACGCCTTCGCCACCATCGTCAAGGACGAGCTGCCCATGGGTGTGCGGGGCCTGGTGCTGGCCGCCGCCCTGGCCGCCGTGATGTCCACGTCCTCCGGCGCCCTCATCGCCTGCGCCACCGTCGCCAACAACGACATCTGGTCCCGGCTGCGGGGCCTGGCGAAGGGATCCGCCGAGGAGCACGACGAGGTCCGGGGCAACCGCGCCTTCATCCTGATCATGGGTGTCGCGGTGATCGCCACGGCCATCGTGCTGAACAACGTCGTCGAGGCGCTGACCGTCGCCTACAACCTCCTCGTCGGCGGACTGCTCGTGCCGATCCTCGGCGGGCTGCTGTGGAAGCGCGGCACCGCGCAGGGCGCCCTCGCCGCGGTGATCGTCGGCGGAGTCGCGGTCGTCGGCCTGATGGCGACCCACGGCATCCTGGCCAACGAACCCGTCTACTACGGCCTGCTGTCTTCCCTCGCGGCCTACCTCGCCGTCTCCTTGATGACGAAGCCCACCGACGCGGCCGTCCTCGCCGCCTGGCGCGAACGCCTCGCCGGCCGGACCCCCGAACTCGTGTCCGAACCCGCCCCGGCTCACCAGTAGAGTCGTAGACACATGCACATACGCGACGAAGCGTAGGAAAGAAGGCAGTTCCCCATGAGCAGCAACGAGACGCCCCGTGGCCCCGTCGACTCCTCGCGCATCCCGCGCTACGCCGGACCCGCGACCTTCGCCCGGCTGCCGCGCCTGGACGAGGTCGGCACCGCCGACGTCGCCGTGATCGGCGTGCCCTTCGACTCGGGTGTCTCCTACCGGCCCGGCGCCCGCTTCGGCGGCAACGCCATCCGCGAGGCGTCGCGGCTGCTGCGCCCCTACAACCCCGCGCAGGACGCGTCCCCGTTCGCGCTGGCCCAGGTCGCCGACGGCGGCGACATCGCGGTGAACCCGTTCAACATCAACGAGGCCGTCGAGACCGTCGAGGCCGCCGCCGACGACCTGCTCGGCACCGGCGCCCGGCTGATGACCCTGGGCGGCGACCACACCATCGCGCTGCCGCTGCTGCGGTCCGTCGCCAAGAAGCACGGGCCCGTCGCCCTGCTCCACTTCGACGCCCACCTCGACACCTGGGACACCTACTTCGGCGCCGAGTACACGCACGGCACGCCGTTCCGGCGCGCGGTGGAGGAGGGCATCCTCGACACCTCGGCCCTCTCGCACGTCGGCACCCGCGGTCCGCTGTACGGCAAGCAGGACCTCACCGACGACGAGAAGATGGGCTTCGGCATCGTCACCTCCGCCGACGTCTACCGCCGGGGCGCCGACGAGATCGCCGACCAGCTGCGCCAGCGCATCGGCGACCGCCCGCTGTACATCTCCATCGACATCGACTGCCTGGACCCGGCGCACGCGCCCGGCACCGGCACCCCCGAGGCGGGCGGCATGACCTCCCGCGAGCTGCTGGAGATCCTGCGCGGACTCGCCTCCTGCCACCTCGTCTCGGCGGACGTCGTCGAGGTGGCGCCCGCGTACGATCACGCCGAGATCACGTCGGTGGCCGCGTCCCACACGGCGTACGAACTGACCACCATCATGTCCCGCCAGATTGCAGAGGCCCGCGCGAAGTGACTCACGACCACGACCTGGTACTCCGCCCCACCGCCGCCCAGACGGAGGCCGCGCTGAACCCTCCCCCCGGACGCAACGGCGGAGACCTGGTCGTGGAGACGCTGGCCGCGCTCGGGGCGACCACCGTCTTCGGCCTCCCCGGCCAGCACGCGCTCGGCATGTTCGACGCGCTGAGCCGCTCGGACCTGCGCTACGTGGGCCTGCGCGTGGAGAACAACGCCGGGTTCGCGGCGGACGCCTACGGCCGGATCACCGGGGAGGCGGCGCCGCTGCTGCTGTCGACCGGCCCCGGCGCGCTGACCTCGCTGGCGGCGCTGCAGGAGGCGGCGGCCGCCTCGGCGCCGGTGCTGGCGATCAGCAGCCAGGTCCCCACCGCGGGTCTGGGCGGCGGACGCCACGGCTATCTGCACGAACTCCCCGACCAGGCGGCCTCGTTCCGGGGCGTGGTGAAGTCCGTGCACACCGTGCGCACCCAGTCCCAGATCGCGTCCGCGGTCGAGGCGGCCTGGAAGTCGGCGCTGACCGCCCCGCACGGGCCGGTGTGGGTGGAGATCCCGCAGGACGTGCTGCTCGCCCAGACGGCGATTCCGGTGGTGACGGGCGGCGACGCCTTCCCCGAGGAGCTGCCGCCGCGGCCCGAACTGACGGCGGTGGCGGCCGACTTGCTGTCGAAGGCGGCCCGGCCGGCGATCATCGCGGGCGGGGGAGTCGTACGGGCGGACGCGAGCGGCAAGCTGCGGCGGCTGGCGGAGGTGTTGCAGGCCCCCGTGGTCACCACGCCCGGCGGCAAGGGCGCCTTCCCGTGGACGCATCCGCTGTCCCTGCAGTCCTGGATCGAGGACCGGTACACGACGGACTTCCTGGAGGACGCGGACGTCCTGCTGGTGGTCGGCTCGGGACTGGGCGAACTCTCCTCGAACTACCACACGTTCAAGCCGCGCGGCCGGGTCGTCCAGATCGAGGCGGACCTCGGCAAGCTGGAGTCCAACCATCCGGCGCTCGGCATCCACGCGGACGCCCGGCTCGCGCTGCAGGCGCTGTTGGAGACGGTGTCGGAGCGCACCGACCCCTCGGCGCCCGACCGGGTGCGGGCGCTGCTCGCCAGGGTCGGCGAGCGCATCGCCGCCCAGGAACTCACCCTGGAACAGCAGGTACTGGCCTCCGTCCGCAACGCCCTGCCCGCCGACTCGCCGTCCTTCTGGGACATGACGATCCTGGCGTACTGGGCCTGGTCGGCCTTCGACGCCAAGGGCCCGAACCGGATGCACTCCGCCCAGGGCGCCGGCGGCCTCGGCTACGGCTTCCCGGCGGCGCTGGGCGCGGCGGCGGCCGACCCGACCCACCCGGTGCTCGCCGTCTCGGGCGACGGCGGGGCGCTGTACTCCATCGCGGAGCTGGCTACGGCCCGCCAGTACGACCTGAACGTCACCTGGCTGATCGTCGACGACGGCGGTTACGGCATCCTGCGCGAGTACATGACGGACGCGTTCGGCCGGCCCACGGCGACCGAGCTGACCCGCCCGGACTACGTGGCGCTGGCCGAGTCCTTCGGCGTCCCCGGGGTGCGGACCACCCCGGAGACACTGGAGGCGGACCTGGCCAAGGCGCTCTCCGCGCCCGGCCCTTCGGTGGTCGTGCTCCCGGCGGTGCTGCGCATGTTCGCGCCCACGCACCTCGGAGGGTGACCTACCAGATCGCCTCGACCCACTCCGGGTGGTCGATGAACGGGTTCCGGTTGCCCTGGTAGTTGGTGTAGATGAGCTGGTTGCGGCGCTCCTCGAAGGCGTCCGGCGGGTCCTCGTCGTTCCAGGCCTTCAGGACCGACAGCCGGCCGTGGTAGGGCACGCTGCCGTTGGTGACGGTGTCGTTGGGCTCCAGGTCGGGCCAGCTGTCGGTGCCCTCGTAGCGGACGGCCATGTAGAGGATCATGCGGGCCACGTCGCCCTTGACGGCGTCGCGGGGCTCGAAGGAGTTGGAGTCGGTCAGGCTGCCGCCGGAGTTGGTGAAGCCGCTGCCGCCGTTGTCGAAGTCCTTGTTGCCGCGGACGCTGTTGACCTGCACGTCCTCGGGGCGCAGATGGTGCAGGTCGGTGCCGGGGCCGGCGGAGGTGCCGAAGTCGCCGTGGGACTGCGCCCACACGTGCTCGCGGTTCCAGTTGCCGGTGCTGCCGCCGTTGAGCGACTTGCTGCGGGAGATGCCCGAGTACAGCAGCTTCACGTTGTTGCTGTTGTTCGGGTCCTGGTCGGTGACCTTCAGCGCCTCCCAGACGGCGGAGTACGACAGCTTCGTCTGGGGGCTGATGATGGTGTGCAGCGCGCTCTTGAGGCTCGTACCGGACTTGCCGACGGCGTTCTTGTAGTACGTGCTGTCGTAAGCGGTGGTCGTGGCCGCGGCGGGGGTCGCGGTGAGGGCGGGGGCGCTGAGTCCGACCAGGACGGTGGCGGTGGCGAGGGCCAACGGCTTCCAGCGGCGTATGCGTGTCGCCAGCATGAGGGGGAGTCCCATCTACGCGGGTTGAATGGAGGCGGCACTTGGGAGAGTGACATGGACATGCGGCGGTGTAAATGGACGTCGCGTGTCCATTGGGTGACCTGAAACGGCAAACCGGGGCGTGTCCACGCGAGTCAGCCCGCGAGGGCGCCCCGGCCGGTGACCTGGCCCTCAGTCCCCGCCGCCACCGCCTCCGTCGTCGATGTCGGGCAGGCCGGACACACCGGGCGCGCCGCCGGCCTCATCGCTCGGGCGCACGCGGCCCGCGAGGGCCACCGCGGTGATCAGGCCCGCGATCGACGACAGCATGAAGGCGGTGCCGCCCAGGAACACGGCCTGGAACTCGGTTCCGTCGGTGTCGTGGCCGGTCAGCATCAGCACCGCCCCGGTGGGGAACACGCCGACGATCCACAGCAGGCACAGGACGGACACGGTCGCGCTCTCGTGCCCCTCGGTGATCTCGCGCGAGCCCGCCTCCGCGCCGGGCCACAGCACCGCCGCCACCGCGACCGCCTGGCAGGCGCCACAGGCGGCCAGGGCAGCTGGGCGCCCACGCCGCACAGCACCCAGAACGTGCGGGACGCCATCAGAGTCGCCGTTTCGCCACGCCGCGGTAACGGTTCGTACAACCATTGCCCAACGCCTACAACCATTGCCCCGGGTCCATGAGTCACGCAGGGCATGACTCACCCCATATCCAGACGTGCCCGATGGGTGGCGGGCGGGGCGCTTCTCGCGTGTGTGGCCGCCGTCACCCCCGCGACCGCCGCGACCCCGCCCGCCGTGGGCTGCACGTCCGCCAAGGCCGGGCTCGCCGAGAAGCTGAGGAAGGACATCACCGCCGCGCTGGCGACCCGTAAGGGCACCATCGCCGTCGGACTGTACGACCGGTCCACCAAGACCACCTGCACCCTGCGCGCCGGCACCGCCTACGACTCCGCCAGCGTCGTCAAGGTCACCGTCCTCGCCACCCTGCTGTGGGACGCGCAGAAGACCGGCCGGGCCCTCACCAGCCGGGAGAAGTCCCTCGCCACGGCCATGATCACCAAGTCGGACAACGCCTCCACCACCACCCTGTGGAAGCAGCTCGGCGTCACCAAGGTGAAGAACTTCCTCGCCGCGGCGGGCATGACCCAGACCAAGCCCGGTGCCAACGGCTACTGGGGCCTGACCCAGATCACCGTCACCGACGAGCAGAAGCTGATGAAGCTGCTCACCGCGAGGAACGCCGTGCTCACCGACGACTCCCGCTGGTACGTCCGCAAGCTGATGGGCGACGTGATCTCGTCCCAGCGCTGGGGCACCCCCTACGGAGCGCCCTCCGACGTCATCGTGCACGTCAAGAACGGCTGGCTGCAGCGGGCCACCCGCGGCTGGCGGGTGCACAGTGTCGGCACCTTCAAGGGCGGCGGCCGCGACTACATGATCACCGTCCTGACCCACGGCAACAGCACGATGAACTACGGCATCACCACCATCCAGGGCGTCGCCAAGGTCATCCACCGCGATCTCGCCGCGAGTTGACTCCTGGCGGTCTCCCGCCCTTCACCGACCCGCCCTACGGTGACGCCCATGCGCATGCGAACCGTACTCTCCACCGCCACCGCGGCCCTGGCGGCGGCCACCTGCCTGACCGCCGCCGGCCCCTCCTCCGCGGCCGGCCCGCAGCACCACACCTGTTCGCCGTACGTCTCCGTCGACCGCTTCTCCGACGCGCTCGACAAGACGACGTACCAGGGCACGCACGTGGGCAACTTCTCCGCGCTCGCGGTGGACCGGGACGGTTCGCTCGCCGCCGTGTCCGACCGTTCCGCGCTGTTCTCCCTGGACGCGAGGACGCTCGCGCCGCGCTCCGTCGTCCCGCTCGCCGACGAGAACGGCGCCGCCCTGGACTCCGAGGGCCTGGTCGTGGACCGCGACGGCACGCGGCTGATCAGCACCGAGGGGGAACCGGCCGTCCGGCGCCACGCCGCCGACGGAACGATCCTGGACCGGCTCCCGGTGCCGGACGCGCTCCGGGTCGCCCCGGCCGGACGGGCCGTGCCCAACGGCACGTTCGAGGGCCTGACCCGGTTCCGCGGCGGGCTGCTCGCGTCCATGGAGTACGCCCTGTCCGGCGACTCGGCCGGCCTCGTCCGCTTCCAGACCTGGGACCGGCACCAGGGCGCCTTCGTGCTCGCCGCCCAGTACGGCTACCGCGCCGACACCGGCCTCGGCGTCCCGGAGGTCACCGC
This sequence comes from Streptomyces sp. NPDC002784, assembly GCF_053592135.1. NCBI lineage: Bacteria > Bacillati > Actinomycetota > Actinomycetes > Kitasatosporales > Streptomycetaceae > Streptomyces > Streptomyces sp. NPDC002784. The sequence continues at coordinate 252,485 of NZ_JBSFVD010000007.1, forward strand.
GCTGTCCGACGGCCGGCTCCTGGTCCTGGAGCGCGGCTTCACCGCCGGCGTCGGCAACACCGTCCGCCTCTACCTCGCCGACCCGCGCCGGGCGAGCGACACCTCCGGCACCGAGAACCTCACCGGCCAGGACGGCGTACGGCTGATCAGGAAGACGCTGCTGGCCGACCTCGCCGCCTGCCCCGACCTCGGCGCCACGGCGAAGCAGCCGCAGCCCAATCCGCTGCTCGACAACATCGAGGCCATGACGGTCACGGGCCGCGCGAAGGGCGGCGCGCTGAAGGTCCTGCTGGCCGGCGACGACAACCAGAACCCGGCCCAGACGACCCGGTTCTACTTCCTGCGGGTGCGCGTCTAGCCCGGCAGTACGGCGATCCCCAACGGCCGCTCCCCGGCGGGCAGCCGACGGGTGTCCCCGGTGCCGAGGTCCACGACGGTGAGGCCGTTCCAGTAGCCGTCGCGGGTGAAGCCGCCGGTGACGTAGGCCGTGCGGCCGTCGGCCACGACGTCCTCGTGGGGGCCGTCGAGCGGGATGACCTTCTCCCGGCCGTCCGGGCGCCGGACGGTCAGGGAGGGCCCCCGGCCGTCCCCGCCCACCGCGCCCGTGCCCACGACGAGCAGCGTGCCGTCGGCGGTGACGGTGGTCCCGTGCTGATGGGTGCGGGCGGTCATCCGCTGAACCGTCGAGCGGCCGCTGACCGGGTCGAGGACGACCAGCTTCTCGCCCTCGAAGGGCAGCAACAGCCGGCCGTCGGACGGCCGTACGGCCGCGTAGTGCGGCTTGAGCCAGGAGCCGAGGCCGCCTTCCGTGCCGTAGGGCGCGACCTCGACACGGCGCGTGTGAAGCGTGGCCGTGTCGACGACGGTGACGTCGAAGGAGTCGTGGCCGGTGGCGTAGACGTGCCGTCCGTCCGGGGAGACGTCGACGTCGAAGGGGCGGCGGCCGGTGTCCGCGGTGCCGGTGACCTTCAGGGTGCGGGTGTCGATGACCTCCAGCACCCCGTCGCCGTCCGGCACGTGGACACCGACGTAGAGGTGCTCGCTGTCGGGGGCCAGCGCGATGCCCATGCCGCCGCCGCGGTACTCGCCGTGGGCCGGGGCGCCGAGGTCCCGCGTCGCGTACCGGACCAGGGCCAGGCGCTCACGGGTCCGGGTGTCGACGACCGCGACCCCTTCCGCCGTGGCGACCCAGGCCCGCCCGTCCGCCCCCACCACCAGCCCGTAGGGAGCGGTCCCGGCCCGCACGGAGCCGGTGGGGCCCTGGTCCGGGTCGACGAAGGTGACGGTGTCGGCGCCGAAGTCGGCGACCAGGAGCCCGGCCACGGCGGTGGTGGCGGCCCCGGGGCGCGGCGGGGCGGGCGCGGCGGTCTCGGCCGGTGTCGGGGCGCGCGTGGCGCTCTCGGCACGTGTCGGGGCGGTGGGTGGCGAGCCGGCCCGCGTCGCCGCGCACCCGGTGAGCAGGGCGACGGCCAGCGCGGCCGGCAGCAGGCGCTTCACTGCGGTACCCGGAAGGGGCGCTCAGTCCAGGGCGGCGACGCCGGCCCGGGCGAACTTCTCGTCCAGGTCGCCGGAGGGCGCGCCCGCGACACCGATGCCCGCGATCGGCGCGTTGTTCGCGGTGACCGGGACACCGCCGCCGAGGAACAGGGTGCCGGGGATGTCCTTGAGGTTGGGCGTGGTCTCCAGCCGCTTCGCCAGCTCGGAGGTGGGCGCGTTCCAGGACACCGAGGTGAACGCCTTCTTCACCGCCGACTCGTACGACTGCGGGCCCGCGCCGTCGCCCCGCAGGGTGACCAGGGTGTTGCCGTTGCGGTCGACCACCGCGACGGATACCCGCTGGTTCTCCTTCTTCGCGGCGTCCAGCACGGCCTCGGCCGCCTCGGTCGCCGCCGAGACCGACAGGTGGGTGGAGGTGAAGGTGTCCGAGGACTTCACCGCGGCGGGCCGGGCCTGCGCGGCCTGGGGCGCGGAGGCGTTGGCGGAGACGGTACCGAAGGTGCCGGCGGCGACGGCGGCGAGGACGGCGCCGCCGGTGGCGACACGGGCACGACGGGAGAACTTCTTCATGGCTCGGCAACTCCTGTGATCGACGGGGAGGGCGATACGTGCTTGCGGTATCCAGCCTGGGCCCGGATCCGGGGCACACCCGTCGGCGTTCCGGCTGCTCCCGGGGAGCGGGACGGCTGACGCCGGGGTCATCCGAACGGTTGACCCCCAGGGCCGCGGTGCGGGGGACACTGGAGGTGTTTGTCCAGTTCACGAGGTCCAGTTCACGAGGTCCGGGTCACGAGGTCCGGTTCACGAGGTCCGGTTCACAGCGGGAGTACAGCGGAAAGGCGGTCCGGCGTTATGCGGCCAGCACGGCAGGAGGACGGGAGCGCGGTACCGGGCGACCCCGACGCCCGCTGGCTCGCCGCCGTCATGCACGCCACCTTCCTCCTCCTCCTGGGCACCGCCATGGCCCGCTATCTCCAGCGGCACGGCGACGAGCCCCGCGCCCCCTGGGTGATCGCGCTGGCCGCGGTGCTGGCGGTGCTGTACGTCATGGGGCGGTTCGGCGACCGGCCGGGCCGGGTGGTCGCCCGGCCCACCCCGCCCCGCCTGCTGTGGCTCGGCGCCGTCGTCGCCGTATGGATGGTCCTGGTCGCCCTCGCGCCCAGCTCCGCCTGGGTCGCCGTCCCCCTCTTCTACGTCGCCCTGCGCCACCTTCCGCCCGGCGCCGCGTACGTCCTGGTCGCCGTGCTCACCGGGTTCGTGATCGTCGCCCAGCTGCAGCTCGCCCCCCGTTTCGACCTCGACCTGGTGGTCGGCCCGGCGGCCGTCGCCGGTTTCGCCACCGCGATCTTCGTGCAGCTGCGCCGGCAGGCGGCCCGGCAGCGCGCGCTGATCGACGACCTGGTCCGCACCCGCCGGGAACTGGCCGCCACCGAACGCCGCGAGGGCACCCTCGCCGAGCGCCAGCGGCTCGCCATGGAGATCCACGACACCCTCGCCCAGGGCCTGTCCAGCCAGCAGATGCTGCTGCAGGCCGCCGACCGGGTCTGGGAGTCCGACCCCGTGAAGGCCCGCGCGCCGGAGCTCCCCGACCGGGTCCAGTCCGCGCTGCTGCGGATCGCGCAGGGCGCCCTGGCGAACGTACGGGAGCACTCCGGGGCCTCCGCCGCCGCGCTCACCCTCACCCTCCTCGACGACCAGGCCGTCCTGGACGTCGCCGACGACGGCCACGGCTTCGACGCGGCGGCGCTCCCGGACGCCCCCTCCGGCGGGCGCGGCCACGGCCTGCCCGCGATCCGGGCCCGGGTCCGCCGGCTCGGCGGCACCCTGGCCGTGGAGTCGGCGCCCGGCGAGGGCACGGTCCTGTCCGCCGCGATCCCCCTGGAGAACCCCCGATGACCGTACGCATCCTGCTCTGCGACGACCACGCCGTCGTCCGCGCCGGACTGCTCGCCCTGCTCGACAGCGCCTCCGGCATCGAGGTCGTCGGGGAGGCCGGTACCGGCGAGGAGGCGCTGGCGCTGGCCGCGCGGCTCGACCCGGACGTGGTGCTGATGGACCTCCAGCTCGGAGCCGGGATCGACGGCGTGGAGGTCACCCGCCGGCTCACCTCGGCGCCGGGCGGCGGCCCGCACGTGCTGGTGCTCACCACGTACGACACCGACGCCGACATCACCCGCGCCATCGAGGCGGGCGCCACCGGCTACCTGCTGAAGGCCGAGCGGCCGGACGAGCTCTTCGCCGCGATCCACGCCGCCGCGCAGGGCCGCACCACGCTCTCCGCGCCGGTCGCGGGCCGGGTCATGGCCAACCTCCGCAACCCGCGCCCCACCCTGACCGACCGCGAGCGCGAGATCCTCGGCAGGCTCTCCCAGGGCCTCGGCAACCGCGAGATCGCCAAGGCCCTGTTCATCAGCGAGGCCACGGTCAAGACCCACCTGGGCCGCATCTACGACAAACTCGGCGTGGACACCAGGGCGGGCGCGGTGGCGGTGGCGAAGGAACAGCGCCTGCTGCAGTGATCCAGTGCGCTGCTGCTCATCCCGGGATGAAATCCGGGGCGGAACACGTTGGGGCTTGTCGTGGACGATCAGACGGGGAAGCCGGACGTGGCAGCGGGGCAGGGATGGGCGCGGAGACTGTGGGGGTATGCCTGGCGCTATCCGAAGGACGTCGTCCTCGCCCTCGGGTCCTCCCTGCTCGGCATGGCCGTCATGGCGCTGGTGCCGTTGATCACCAAGGTGATCATCGATGACGTGATCGGCGACGAGAGCCGCTCCATGGCGACGTGGGCGGGGCTGCTGATCGGCGCGGCCGTCCTCGTCTACGTGTTCACGTACATCCGCCGCTACTACGGCGGGCGCCTCGCCCTCGACGTCCAGCACGACCTGCGCACCGCGATGTTCGGGACCATCACCCGCCTCGACGGGCGGCGGCAGGACGAGCTGTCCACCGGGCAGGTCGTCGGACGGGCGACCAGCGACCTGCAGCTGATCCAGGGCCTGCTCTTCATGCTCCCGATGACCATCGGGAACTTCGCCCTGTTCTTCGTCTCCCTGATCGTGATGGCCTGGCTGTCGCTGCCGCTCACCGCCGTCGCGCTCGCCGTGGCTCCCGCCCTGTGGTGGATCGCCCGGCGCAGCCGCAGCAAGCTGCACCCCGCCACCTGGTACGCCCAGGCCCAGGCGGCGGCCGTCGCGGGCGTCGTCGACGGCGCCGTCAGCGGGGTCCGCGTGGTCAAGGGCTTCGGGCAGGAGGAGCAGGAGACCGGCAAGCTCCGGGACGTCAGCCGGCGGCTGTTCGCCGGGCGGCTGCGCACCATCCGGTTCAACGCGAAGTACACCCCCGCGCTCCAGGCCGTCCCCGCCCTCGGCCAGGTCGCCATGCTCGCCCTCGGCGGCTGGCTCGCCGTACGCGGACACATCACCCTCGGCACGTTCGTCGCCTTCTCGGCCTACCTCGCCCAGCTCGTCGGCCCGGTCCGCATGCTCGCCATGGTCCTCACCTTCGGCCAGCAGGCCCGCGCCGGTACCGAGCGGGTGCTCGAACTGATCGACACCGAGCCGTCCATGCGGGACGGCACCAAGGAGCTCCCGGCCGACGCCCCGGCGACGGTCGAGTTCGACGACGTCTCCTTCGGCTACGAGGACGGCCGCAGGGTGCTCGACGGCCTCAGCTTCCGGATCCGCCCCGGCGAGACCCTCGCCGTCGTCGGCTCCTCCGGCTCCGGCAAGTCCACCGTCTCGCTGCTCCTGCCGCGCTTCTACGACGTCACCCACGGCGCCGTCCTCATCGGCGGCCACGACGTCCGCGAACTCACCCTGGACTCGCTGAGGGCCGCGATCGGCCTGGTCCCCGAGGACTCCTTCCTCTTCTCCGACACCGTCCGCAGCAACATCGCCTACGGCCGCCCCGACGCCACCCAGGAGCAGATCGAGCAGGCCGCCCGCGCCGCGCAGGCGGACCGCTTCATCGCCGAGCTGCCCGAGGGCTACGACACCAAGGTCGGCGAGCACGGCCTGACCCTCTCCGGCGGCCAGCGCCAGCGCGTCGCCCTCGCCCGCGCGATCCTCACCGACCCCCGCCTGCTGGTCCTCGACGACGCCACCTCCGCCGTGGACGCCCGCGTGGAACACGAGATCCACGAGGCGCTGGCCCAGGTCATGGAGGGCCGCACCACCCTGCTGATCGCCCACCGCCGCTCCACCCTGAACCTCGCCGACCGCATCGCCGTCCTCGACGACGGCCGGCTCGCCGACCTCGGCACCCACGAGGAGCTCCAGGAGCGCTCGGCCCTGTACCGGCGCCTGCTCACCGACCCCGACGAGCTGGGCGGCGTCTCCCCGGGCCACACCCCGCCCGCCGGCCCCCAGGAGGAGGACACCTCCGTCCGGGCCGAGCTGGACGCCGAGTTCGACGCCGAGCGCGGCATCACCCCCCGGCTGTGGGCGGCCGAGCGCACCCCGCGCGACCACGCGACGGACGGCGCCCCGGCCACCCCGGAACTCCTCGCCGAGGTCGAGGCGCTGCCTCCGGCCGAGGACGTCCCGGACATCGACGAGGCCCGCGCGGTCACCCCGGAGGAGTCCTACGGCCTGCGGCGCCTGCTGCGCGGCTTCGGCCTGCCCCTGCTGGCCAGCCTCGCCCTGGTCGCCGTCGACGCGGGCAGCGGGCTGCTGCTCCCGGTCCTGATCCGGCACGGCATCGACAGCGGGGTCTCCGAGGCCGCCCTCGGCGCGGTCTGGGTGGCCTCCCTGCTCGCGCTGCTCGCGGTGACCGTGCAGTGGACGGCGCAGGTGGGGGAGACCCTGATGACCGGGCGCACCGGTGAGCGGGTGCTGTACGCCCTGCGTCTGAAGATCTTCGCCCAGCTGCAGCGGCTCGGACTCGACTACTACGAACGCGAGCTGACCGGCCGGATCATGACCCGGATGACGACGGACGTCGACGCCCTGTCGACCTTCCTGCAGACCGGTCTGGTCACCGCGTTCGTCTCGGTCGTCACGTTCTTCGGCATCATGGTCGCGCTGCTGGTGATCGACCTGGAGCTGGCGCTGCTCGTCTTCGCGACGCTGCCGCCGCTGATCATCGCCACGTTCTTCTTCCGCCGGGCGAGCGTGAAGGCGTACGAACTGGCCCGTGAGCGGGTGTCGGCGGTCAACGCCGACCTCCAGGAGTCGGTGTCCGGGCTCCGGATCGTGCAGGCGTTCCGGCGCGAGCGGGACGGCGGCGCGCGGTTCGCCGAGCGCAGCGACAGCTACCGGCAGGCCCGTATCCGGGGCCAGTGGCTGATCTCGGTCTACTTCCCCTTCGTGCAGTTCCTGTCGTCGGTGGCCGTGGCGGCGGTGCTGATCGTGGGCGGGCGCCGGATCGACGACGCCACGCTGACGACCGGGGCGCTGGTGGCGTACCTGCTCTACATCGACCTGTTCTTCGCCCCGGTCCAGCAGCTCTCCCAGGTCTTCGACGGCTACCAGCAGGCCACCGTCTCGCTGGGCCGCATCCAGGAGCTGCTGCGGGAGCCGACGTCCACCAAGTCCGCCGACGAACCGCTCGACGTGCCCTCCCTGCGCGGCGAGATCGCCTTCGAGGGCGTGCGCTTCGCCTACGACTCCTCCGACGGTGCCGCCGAGGCCCTGTCCGACGTCGACCTGCGCATCCCGGCCGGCCAGACCGTCGCCTTCGTCGGCGAGACCGGCGCCGGCAAGTCGACCCTGGTCAAGCTGGTCGCCCGCTTCTACGACCCGACCGGCGGCCGGGTCACCGTCGACGGCACGGATCTGCGCGCCCTGGACATGACGGCGTACCGGCACCGGCTCGGCGTGGTCCCGCAGGAGGCGTACCTCTTCCAGGGCACCGTCCGCGACGCCATCGCCTACGGCCGCCCGGACGCCACGGACGCCGAGGTCGAGGCCGCGGCCCGGGCGGTGGGCGCCCACGAGATGATCGCCACCCTCGACGGCGGGTACCTCCATGAGGTCGCCGAGCGCGGCCGCAACCTCTCGGCCGGCCAGCGCCAGCTGATCGCCCTCGCCCGCGCCGAACTCGTCGACCCCGACATCCTGCTCCTCGACGAGGCGACGGCCGCCCTGGACCTGGCCACCGAGGCCCAGGTCAACCAGGCGACGGACCGGCTGGCGGGACGCCGTACCACCCTGGTGGTCGCCCACCGGCTGACGACGGCCGCCCGCGCGGACCGGGTCGTGGTGATGGCCGACGGCCGCGTCGCCGAGGACGGCACCCACGACGAGCTGCTGGCGCTCGGCGGACGGTACGCCGAACTGTGGCGCACTTTCGTCGGTGAGCCGGTCGGCGCGGAGCTCGCGTGACGGTCGTCGCGCAACCGTTCGGCGTACGCCGGGCGTCCGTACACCAGTACGCTCATCGCCGGGGTACGGGGAGGACGACACCGTGGACAGTGGTGCGATACGCCGACGGGCGGGGGCGGCGCTGGCCGTGCTGACCGCGTCCGGGCTGCTGGCCGTCGCGGCGCCGGGCGAGTCGCAGGCCGCCGGGACGTCGTGCCCGGGGCGCAAGGTCCGGACGGTGCCGTTCTCCACGGTTTCGGTGCAGGTCTACCGAAGCGGCGGCACGGTGTGCGCCTTCACCCTCGCCAAGAACCCCGGGCCGAAGCGGACGATGGCGGTGAGTGTGCGGGCGCGCGGCCACAACCCGGTGAAGTACCAGGGCAAACACCGGCGCAAGACGCGCACGGTCTCCGTCTACGCGGGCCAACGCTGTGTGCAGGTGACCGGCCGGGTGGGCGGTGGATCGGTCAGTTCCGGCTGGATACTTTGCTGAACCGATGCATCCCGGGACCGGGTTTGTCGGTAACTCCTCTGGTGTGATCGTCAGTTGCTCCGATAGCTTCCGGGCGCACATCTGACTCACAGGGGAGGGTGCATGCGCAAGGCGCTCAGATGGCTGCTGGCGCTCACGGTGCTCATAGGCACGTTGAGCACGGCGGGGTCGGCCACCGCCGCCCAGCCGGAGGCCACCGACATCAAGGACCGGCTGCTCGCGATTGCGGGCATGAGCCTGGTCGAGGAGAAGCCGTACACCGGCTACCGCTTCTTCGTGCTCAACTACACCCAGCCGGTCGACCACCGGAACCCGGCCAAGGGCACGTTCCAGCAGCGGATCACCGTGCTGCACAAGGACGTCAGCCGGCCGACGGTCTTCTACACCGGCGGCTACAACGTCTCCACGACCCCGAGCCGGCGCGAGCCGACGCAGATCGTGGACGGCAACCAGATCTCCATGGAGTACCGCTACTTCACGCCGTCCCGGCCGGCCCCGGCCGACTGGACGAAGCTGGACATCTGGCAGGCGGCGACCGACCAGCACCGCATCTTCAAGGCGCTGAAGCCGCTCTACACCGAGAAGTGGCTGTCGACGGGCGGCTCGAAGGGCGGCATGACCGCCACGTACTACGAGCGCTTCTACCCGCGTGACATGGACGCCGTCGTCGCCTACGTCGCCCCCAACGACGTGGTGAACCGGGAGGACTCGGCCTACGACGAGTTCTTCGCGAACGTCGGCACCGAGGAGTGCCGGGACCGCCTGAACGGCGTGCAGCGCGAGGCCCTGGTGCGCCGGGAGCCGCTGGAGCAGCGGTACGCGGCGTACGCGGCCGAGAACGGCTACACGTTCAACACGGTGGGCAGCCTGGACAAGGCGTACGAGGCGACCGTCCTCGATTACGTCTGGGGCTTCTGGCAGTACAGCCTGCTCTCGGACTGCGACACGATCCCGGCGGACGCGAAGAACGCGACGGACGAGGAGATCTGGACCTCCATCGACACCATCGCGGGCTTCTCCTTCTACACCGACCAGGGCCTGGAGCCGTACACGCCGTACTACTACCAGGCGGGCACCCAACTGGGCGCCCCCACGATCGGGTTCCCGCACATCGAGCGGAAGTACATCCGCTACGGCTACCTGCCGCCCCGGTACTTCGTGCCGCGGGACATCGAGATGCGGTTCCAGCCGTGGGTCATGCGGGACGTGGACAGCTGGGTCCGCGCCAACGCCCGGCAGATGCTCTTCGTCTACGGCGAGAACGACCCGTGGGGCGCGGAGCCGTTCCGCCTCGGCAAGGGCGCGAGTGACTCGTACGTCTTCACCGCCCCCGGCGCCAACCACGGCGCGCGGGTAGCGGGCCTGGTGGACTCCGAGAAGGCCCTGGCGACGGCGAAGATCCTGGAGTGGGCGGGCGTGGCCTCCGCCTCGGTCCGGTCGAACCCGTCGACGGCGAAGCCGCTGGCGAAGTTCGACGCGAAGCTGGACAAGCGGGGGGTGGAGCGGACACTGCGTCCGTAACGGTCCCTGATCTGGACGGTGTTGTACTGACGGCGGGCTGCCCTCGGCGGCCCGCCGTCACAGCGAGCGGGCGCAGCCCACCGGCCGGTCGCCGCCGAGCTGGACGTACAGGGCCGTCGACACCGGGCACTCGGCGCGTGTCCCCACCGCCTTCACGACCTTGTACTCGGGCTTCTTCTCGGCTGTGCCGTCGCAGGGCGTCTCGCGGACCTGGTGGCCGCCGGAGTCGTAGACGCAGTCGCCGACGATCGTGCGGGGGCCGCCTCCGGCGCCCGGGTCGCCGGGGTGTGGTGGGGCGAGGTTGCGCATGCAGGCGTAGCCCTGGGGGACGGCGCCGTCGCCGTCCTCGTCCGAGGGGCTCTGCTCGCTGATGTGCAGGACGAAGTCCGTGGTGGCGGGACACGGGGGGCCGTCGCCCACCGTGCCGTCGTGGCGGGCCGTCACCCGGGCCGCCGCCCGCTCCCCGCCGCACGGCACCTCGGTGAAGCTGGTCGTGCCGAAGGAACTGCACTCGTCGGCCCCGAGGAACACCGTGCCGTAGCCCGAGGGGCGGGTCCGCGCCGGTGACGGTGTCGCCGGTTCGTCGAGCCGGGCCTGCCCTCCCTCCGACTGGCAGCCCGTCACCCACAGCGCCACCAGCAACGCCGCCCCCACGGCACGTCTCCCACGCATCGCGCTCCCCCCGGTTCCCCCGGGTCCAGCGTGGCCCGCCGCAGCGGGCGCACGCCAGACGCAGGGGTCGCTTCGGGCCCGTTGGGGGGCGTCCACCGGGGCCCGGACGTAACCGGCGCTACGCCGGATACGACAGCCCGTGCCCTACCGGATACAGCACCCGGGCCGGATCGTCCGCCCGCTGCACCGGCACCGGAAGGCGGCCACTCGGTGCCACCGCACCCGCGATCACCCGGGCGGCCGCCCGCAGTTCGACATCGGTCCAGGAGTAGGAGGCCAGGTACCCGCGCACGGCGGGCAGGTGCGCCACGTCGTACGGATTGCGGATCGCCACCGCCACCACCGGCTTCCCCGTGGCCAGCAACTGGGCCACCAGCGTCTTCTGCGCGCTCGTCGCCGTCACGTTGTACGTCCCCACCACGATCGCGTCCGCGTCCCCGGCCGCCGCCACCGCACGCGCGATGGTCGTGGCCGACGGGGCGGTGCCGGTGGACAGCGGGGTCGCCGTGAAGCCCAGCTCGGTCAGCGCGGTGGCGAGGACGCCCGTCGGCGGGCCCGTGGTGCCGGACGGGGACGCCGGGTCGGCGCCGACCACCAGCAGCCTCGGCACGTCGGCCGGGGAGAGCGGCAGCAGGCCGCCCTCGTTCACCAGCAGGGTCGTCGTCCGGTCGGCGATGCGGTCGGCCGCCGCCAGGTGGGCCGGGATCCCGACCGTGCGGTCCACGGCACGGTGGCCGACGTACGGGTCGCCGAAGAGCCCCAGCTTCGCCTTCAGCCGCAGCACCCGCAGGATCGACTCGTCGAGCCGTGCCTCGGTCAGCTCCCCGTCCCGCACCGCCGTCAGTACGGCGTTCCAGGCGACGTCCAGGTTCGGCGGGTTGAGGAGCTGGTCCACGCCCGCCTTCAGCGCCAGCACCGGGACCCGGTCGTCGCCGTACTTCGTGCGGACGCCCTCCATGCCCAGCGAGTCGGTGACCACGACCCCGTCGTAGCCCAGCTCCTCGCGCAGGATGCCGGTGAGGATCGGGCGGGAGAGGGTGGCCGGGTCGCCGGAGTCGTCGAGCGCCGGGACCATGATGTGCGCGGTCATGATCGAGTCGATGCCCGCCTCGATCGCGGCGCGGAACGGGGGCGCGTCCAGCTCGTCCCACTGCGCGCGGGTGTGGGTGATGACCGGGAAGCCGTAGTGGCTGTCGACGGCGGTGTCGCCGTGCCCGGGGAAGTGCTTCGCGGTCGCCGCGACCGAGGACCGCTGGAAGCCGGCGACCTCGGCGGCGACCAGCCGGGACACCGCGGCCGGGTCCGAGCCGAAGGAGCGCACGCCGATGACCGGGTTGGCCGGGTTGACGTTCACGTCGGCGACGGGCGCGTAGTCCTGCCGGATGCCCAGGGCGCGCAGTTCCTTCCCGGCGATCCGGCCGAGGGTGCGGGCGTCGGCGCGCGAGCCGCTCGCGCCGATGGCCATCGCGCCCGGGAAGAGGGTGGCCGGCTTGCCCACGCGGGCGACTATGCCGTGCTCCTGGTCGGTGGAGACCAGGACGGGCAGCCCGCGCGGGAGTTCCAGGGACGCCTTCTGGATGCCGTTGGACAGGTCGGCGATCTGGTGCGGATCGCGGGTGTTGTGCGCCCAGGCGAAGTAGATGATGCCGCCCACGCGGTACTTGGCGATCAGCTCGGCGGCCGTGCGGACGCCGATCTCCTTGAGGTTGGCGTCGATGTCGGCCTGGTCGGGGGCGGTGGCGGAGTGGCCGTAGACCCGCATCACGAAGAGCTGGCCGACCTTCTCCTCAAGGGTCATACGGGAGATGAGGGAGCGGAGCTTCTTGTCGTCCGCGTGAGCCGTCCCGCCCAGGGCGAGCGTGGCGGTGACTCCCGCGGTGGCGGCGAGGACGGTGCGTCTGGAGGGCAACGTGCGCTCCTTCCGGAGGTGATCCGCTGAAGCAGTTTCAGCGGGGTTCCGCTGAAAGAAACTTCCGAGAAGTCACCAATATCCGGGAAGTTTCTGCCAGTCAAGGGAGTGCACATTAACCCGGGCACCGTCCGCCGTCCGGGAATGAGGGTCCGCCATCGGCGCTGTGGAGGGGGGCGCGCCGATGGCGGAGAGGCTGCCGGCCGCGGCGCGGCGGAAGGGTGGGTCAGCGTTCGCAGCCAGCAGCGAGGCCGACACCGCACCGTGGTGACTCTCCGACAGCTCGGGTGTTGGACGAGCGGGGGTGGGGGCGGGTTCCCGGCCGCGCCCGGATTCCGGGAAGTTGGGGCGGCGGGGCCGGGCGGGACGGATGTGGCGGCCGGGCGGTACGGGTGTGGCGGCTGCAGGGGGCGGACGGAGGGGCTGTGGCGCCGTCAGCTCGCCTTCGCGGGGCCGGAGGTGTCGACGGCGAGGGACACCGCGAGCCCTCCGAGCACCGTGCCCATCACATAGCGCTGCGCCCTCAGCCAGCCGGGGCGCCGGGCCAGGAACACGGCGATGGTCCCGGCCGCCAGCACGATGGAGAGGTTGACCGTGACGGCGACCACGATCTGCACCGAGCCCAGCAGCAGGCCCTGGAGCAGCACATGGCCGGCCTCCAGGTCGATGAACTGGGGGATCAGGGACAGGTACATGATGGCGATCTTCGGGTTGAGCAGGTTCGTCACCAGACCCATCGTGAACAGCCGGCGCGGTGAGTCCGGCGGTATGTCCTTCGGTGCGAACACCGAGATTCCGCCCGGCTTCAGCGCGCTCCAGGCGAGCCAGCCGAGGTAGCAGGCGCCGGCCAGCTTCACGGCGACGTACAGCTGGGGGACCGCGAGGAAGACGACCGAGAGGCCCAGGTTCGCGGCGGTCAGATAGACGAGGAAGCCGACGGCGACTCCGCCGAGGGAGATCACTCCGGCGCGTCTGCCCTGGGTGATGCTGCGGGAGACGAGGTACAGCATGTTCGGTCCCGGCGTGAGCACCATGCCGAGGGCCACGACGAACACACCGAGGACTCCGCTCGCATCGACCATGACAACTCCCCGTTCGCAGGCCGCAGAGGCAATGCACCGAGCATAGGAAGCGGGGGTTGCCTCGGCGCAATGGGGATATTGCCCTCGGTGCAATCCTGTGGTTGGGTGGGGCCATGACCTCAGGGGAGGAGTGATCGTGCGGGACTACCGGAGCGTCGCCGACCAGGTGGCCGCCGAGATCAGGTCCGGCGCCCTCAAGCCGGGCGACCGGCTCCCCCCGCAGCGCGCCTTCGCCCGCCGGTACGGCATCGCCAACTCCACCGCCACCCGCGTCTACCAGGAACTCGGCCGGCGCGGACTGACCGTCGGGGAGGTCGGCCGCGGCACCTTCGTCCGCGCCGCCGCGCCCACCGACCCGCCCGCCCTCGGGGAACCCGCCGGCAGCCGGATCGACCTGGAGTTCAACTACCCGGTCGTACCCGAGCAGTCCGCTCTCCTCGCGGCCGGCCTGGAGGGCCTGCTGCGCACCGACGCCTTCCACCACGCCCTGCGCCCGGCCGGCCCGGCCGGTGATCCCGCGGTGCGCGAGGCGGCCGCCGATCTGCTCACCCGGGGCGGCTGGCGCCCCGATCCCGCGCGGGTGCTGTTCGCCGGGAACGGCCGCCAGGCGCTCTGCGCGGTCTTCGCGGCCCTGGTCCCGCCCGGGGCGCGTCTCGGCGTCGAGGAGCTGACCTACCCCGTGGTCAAGGCCATCGCGGGCCGGCTCGGCATCACGCTCGTCCCGCTCGCCATGGACGACGACGGACTGGTCCCGGAAGCGGTGGCGGAGGCCCACCGGGCGGGCCCCCTGCATGCCGTGTACGCCCAGCCCGTCCTCCACAACCCGCTGTCCCTCACCATCCCCGCCTCTCGCGCGGAAGAGCTTGCCGAGCTGCTCCGACGGCTGGACCTCCCGCTGATCGAGGACACCATCTGGGCCTTCCTGCGCGACGAACTGCCCCCGCTGGCCGCCCTGGTGCCCGAGCGGACGGTCCTCGTCGACAGCCTCTCCAAACGGATCGCTCCCGGCCTCTCGCTCGGTTTCACGGTGGCCCCCGCGCCCCTGCTCGGCGACCTCGCCGCGGCGCTGCGCTCCGGCGGCTGGACCGCCCAGCACTTCAACCTTGAGGCTGCCGCCCGCTGGCAGCGCGAGGGGGTCGTACGGCGGCTCGTGCGGGCCAAGCAGAAGGACGCCGCGGCCCGCCAGGAACTCGCGGCCCGGCAACTGGCCGGGTTCTCTCTGCGCACGGACTCCCGCTCCTACCAGTGCTGGTGGCGGCTGCCCCGCCCCTGGCGCGCCGACACCTTCGTGGCGGCCGCCGCGCGCTACGGCATCGGCGTCCCGCCCGCCGCGGCCTTCACGGTGGGCGACGCCCACGCCCCGAACGCCATCCGCCTGGGCCTGGCCACGCCACACCTGGAAACCCTCACCTCGGCCCTCGCCACGCTGGCGTCCCTGGCCCACTCCTCCCCGGAAGACATGGCCACGGACTGAACACACCCCGCCCACCGCGGCTGGTCCGACGCCCGGAGCCTGGATGTACGTCCAGGTGTGCCGGGCAACTCCGCGACGGAAGCCATGACTGAGACCGCAGCTGTACCTCTCGCCGGAGTGCGCAGGCCGCGGCCGACCACGTGCCCCCGGTCCCGCCGCCGGGGTGCATGCCGCGGGCGACGCCGGGTTCGCCTGCTGCCGGAGGCGTTGGCGGCGTCGGACGACGTGGCCCCGGCCGGGCCGCAGGTTGCAACTGCAGTCAGGCCCCTCGCCGGGGGTGCAGGCCGTGGGCGACCACGTGGCCCCCGCCCTGCCGCCGGGGTGCATGCCGCGGGCGACGCCGGGTTCGCCTGCTGCCGGAGGCGTTGGCGGCGTCGGACGCCGTGGCCCCGGCCGGGCCGCAGGTTGCAACTGCCGTCAGGCCCCTCGCCAGGGGCGCAGGCCGTGGGCGACCACGTGGCCCCCGCCCTGCCGCCGGGGTGCATGCCGCGGGCGACGCCGGGTTCGCCTGCTGCCGGAGGCGTTGGCGGCG